>NZ_NWUT01000002.1:0-415970 GCF_023337635.1 Parasaccharibacter sp. TMW2.1882
AGCGTTCGCTCTGAGCCAGGATCAAACTCTCAGGTTCAATCCAGACCAACAGAATAAAACATCCAGCTCAATTCAACGCATCAAACTTAAAGTCAGATACATCAGCTTCCGTCTTCCATCAGCCTTCACTAACGAAAACGCCGCCAACATATCCCTTCCAGTCTCTACTTTATAACCCATATTCTCTTGTCAATGACCACCCCAGCCGCCCCCAGAACTTCCGCTCCAGCGCCGCCGGTGAATGGGCTTATACGCAGATCCCCCCAACCGCACAACCCCATCACACCAAAAAAATCAAAAAAACTTCAAAAAAAGCTACACCCCCAAAAACAGCAGAGGGAATGGACCCTGCGATCCACTCCCTCTGACGACCCAAACAATAGGATCATCCAACCTCAGAAATTTGGCATGGAAGGTAACAAATCTCCCCCCTGCCGGAACGGACAGACCCTGATGGCAAGGCCCGTCGCATCATCTGTCTCCACCATCAGGCCAGAGACAGTGGCCTTTCCACTCGCAGGCTGGAACCGTTCCGTCGGCACCTTCTTGAGCATCTTGCGAATGGCGTTCTCTTTTTCCATGCCAATCACACTATCATAGTCGCCACACATGCCTGCATCCGTCTGATAGGCAGTCCCGCCTCTCAGAATACGGTGATCGGCCGTTGGTACGTGCGTATGCGTCCCGACCACGAGAGAGACCCTTCCATCATAAAGATGGCCGAATCCCATCTTTTCACTGGTTGTTTCTGCATGGACATCCAGAATGGCCGCATGGACGGTTCCCCCGAGACGATGCCGGGAGAGAATCGCCTCCACCGCCCGGAATGGATCATCCAGCGCATCCATGAAAACACGTCCCATCACATTGATGACCAGAACCTTCCGTCCACAGGGCAAGGTGACGACACAGCTCCCATGCCCCGGGGTTCCTTCAGGATAATTGGCCGGGCGGACAACAGCTGGAAGCTGGTCAAGCTGACCGATGAGGTCTTTGCGATCCCAGGCATGATTGCCCAGCGTGATCGCATCCACGCCACCATCAAGCAGATCCCGCGCGATCTGGGGAGACAGGCCGAATCCATGAGAGGCATTCTCTGCATTCGCCACAACCACATCCAGCGACAGCTCTTCCCGCCAGCCTTTCAGCCCACCAAGAACAGCCTCACGCCCTGACCGGCCAACAATGTCTCCCAGAAATAGCAGTCTCAATGTCTATCCTTCATTCTTTACTGATATGAATGACCTCACGCTCCGTCACGATGACTGGCAATCGATGGTCATGTTCATCCATGGGCAGGGCCTCCCTTTCCTGCGAAGACAGACCATACCCCACAAGAGCAGCCTGTGAGTGGAGCGGCAATGTCCTGTCATAATAGCCCCCCCCATAACCAAGCCGCCCTCCCTGTCTGTCGAACGCCAGAAGGGGGACCAGAATGACATCCGGCGCCCACCGCCTACCTGTAGGGTGCTGCGTCCCGAAACGACCTTTCCGCATCGGCCGGTCATGCCGCCACTCCCGAAAGACGAGTGGCTGACCCCTGGGGGGAGTTTCCGGCAGAACCACACGATATCCCGCCCAACCAAGCTGCCGACACAACGGACGCAGGTCCGCCTCTCCAGGAAGGGGCCAGGTAGCAGCAATGACAGCTGGTTGCATCCGACGGAGATAGGCCAGAAGATTGGAAACAAGCTGGCGGTTCTGCCGGGGCAGGACAGAACGGCGACGGGCCAGGACTTCCTGACGGATCATCGCCTTGGTCTGATCGGAAGGAAGGGAAAGCAATGCCATGGAATCCATCACCTGGTGAAGCCGCCTTGGCCGTTGGTCTCATCAGCCCTCCCGGACCTGCTAGGGCAGGTGGGCACCGGTAATAACGTGACCACAGCCACGACAGAGCCAGTTCCCTTGGAAGTGCTTATCGGCCCAGAGGTTGATCTTGCCTGACGCACCAGGCAGCTCCGCCTCTCATATTGCACCCCTGCCCGGCGATAGACAAGCACTGGAGCCATGCTTTCTGCGGATTACAGCCACAGACAGAACCGATAGCCTCTACAGAATCTCATTCACCGGCCGCCGCCTCACCCGCAGCCGCTGCACTACCAGAAGGCCGAAGACCTTCTTCCACCCTGCTGAGCAGACTGGCCGCAATATCGGCAGCATCAGCCAGACGCCCTGCCGTCTGCTTGTAGGAGGCTTCGATCTGGCGGCTACGCTCTACCAGACTGCGCTCCTCATCCGTCATCTGCTTCTTTCGAGCCTCGTAAAGATCATCCGCCATGAGAAGCGATACCAGAAACATGGCCTCGCCATCACCACGCGGCCCCAATGTTCTGCGTACTTCCTCAAGACGCTGCGAAATGGAGGCGGCAAGCGCCTTCAGATGGTCTTCCTCACCATCCTGACAGCCAACCGTGTAGCTGAGGCCACCGACCGAAAGCGTTACCTGCGCCATGACCCTTATCTTTCCTCTTCTTCTGTTTCAGGAGACGCAGCAGCCCCGAGCGCCCCGGCATCCATCTCGAGAATTGTCCGCAGGCGGGCCTCAAGAGCATCGATCCTGTCCAGCAGGGCCTGCCTCATTTCCTTCTGTTCCGTACGCTCGGCTTCGGCCTGGATTTCCTGCTGCTCCAGAGCAAAACCAAGCTGGACAAGGGCAATTTCCAACCGTTCAAGATCCGGATTTTTCTGCATGACACTCAACTGCCTGTTCTCCTGCACTGACACCCCCACCTTCATGGCCTATGATGCACGTCTGCCATGGCAGGATTCCCCTGCACTCCCAACATGACCATCCAGCTGATTTCCCAGATGAAGCCAGAATGACCGATCTTTACAGTGCGTCAAGCACCTTTCCACCCTTTCCACGCCCCTTCATCACCATTTCCACCCGCCCTGCCCTCCTGAAGGCTCATCAACATTTCGCCACACGGCCCTTCACCATCCTCTCGCCCCTCCATGCCGGGGCAAGCCTGGGCGTAGACTGGTGGCTCCACCTCACCAGAGGAGCTGAAGCCCCTTCCATTCTTGATTGCGGTGCCAGCGCCTCACTGGCCATCAGCGCCCTGCATGAAGGGATTGACGGAGTCGTTTGCCGCGATTTCCGTGCTGGACTCCCCGACGACATGAAACATCGCCTTTTCTCCAGCCGCCCAGAAGATGACGTCATGCTGGACCTGCCTCTCTTCCAGGAGACGAAATGCTGGTCAACCAGCCAACAATCTGTCACATCTGACCCTCATGAATCACTGTGACCTCTACCCTGTCATCCCCTCACTTCCCGCCCTGACACAGCTTCAGGCGCAGCTTCCTCCCCTGCTGGCGCAAGAGGCCGTCACGGCTCTGCGGCTCTGCTTCGACAGGCCACCAGAGCGGAAACAGCTGGATGCCGTTCGTCAGATGGCCTGGGAAAGAGATGTCGCCCTGATTCTGGCTCCCGCCAACCTTGATCTGCTCCATGGTCTCTCCCTCAAGGAGAGCGATGGCGTCCATCTTTCCAGCCCGAAAGATGTCAAAACCTTTGCCGGACGCAGAGACAGACCGGAAGCGTTCCAGATCGGCTGCCATTGCCTGACACTGGATGACGCCATGCTGGCCGGGGAACAGGGAGCCGATTATGTCAGCCTGCCCGCCATCGGGCTGACAGCCCTGAAGCAGTGGAGCCTGTTTGCGGAACTGCCTGTCGTGGCCGAGCATGTCTGCACCACGGAAGAAGCCTTGGCGGCCACCCAGGCCGGAGCGGACTTTCTGGCCATCACGCTGGACCCGGCAGAGAATGGCCTGGACCGTTTCACGGCCATAAGTGCAGCCATCCCCTGACGAAACCCTGTTACTGGTAGGGAAGAATTGAATCCACCATATACAGAACCCCGTTGGACTGCGGATAGCCATCACCGGCCAATGTCACGGTGCCATCTTTGCCGATGACCTCCACATTCCCGAAGGCCGTGGGCTTCAGGATCACGTCATAGCCGGGGCCGGCCAATGTCCGCACCTGTATGCTCCCGCCCCTCTTCGCCGCCTTGCGCCGGATTGTCGGCATGTCCCAGTGCCCCACAAGAATCATCTGGCCAATGAAGCCCGTCAGATAACCATGCCCCGTTGCCCTCATGAGGTCCGGCCTGACCTCATGCTTGAAGGCTTCAAACGGCCCATTGGGAACAGCCAGCACGGTATGATCCTTCTCTCCCTCAAGAACGGACCAGTATCCCGCCCTTATGACGGCAGCTTCAAAATCGGCCAGCTCAATGGCACTGGCCAGATTGTCGCTCAACGGCCTGTCCTCAAAAGAGAAAGCAGGCGGCATGTGGTACCGGACCTGCGGATTGGGAGGCGCATCCGGTGCGGCAGGCCGGTATGTCGCCTGAATGCTTTTCGCCTCGGGCAAGGCCTCCGCATGGGTTGAGCCATGTACGTCAACAGGATCCTGCCGGACCACCCGATGGCCAGAACAACCCGCCAGAACGGCAAGAACCATACAGGACAGACCCAGCCTCACGGACAGAGCCTGTCCTCCAAAAGAGCTACGCATCAGGCTCAACATCCTCCCCCATACAGCTTCCATCCCACAACCTTGTCTCCCACAACCTCAAATGTCGTCTGACAGGTAGCGCTGTAATAGCTCGGGGGAATGTTGATGCCCCCCCAGCCGCCACCATAGCCGTACCCGTATCCACCGCCCCAGCCCCAATCCCAGCTGGAATAGCCCGGCGAAACCTGCGTCTGTGTCTCGATATAAGAGAGGAAATTGTGCCCCTGTACATCGTAGGTACGGGCCGGAACCCCAAACCGCCGCAGCAGTTCAACGGTTGACTGACCAACCATGGAATCCAGAACCTTTGGCCGCTGAAGGGCCGGGACCGTACACCCGCCCAGCAGCATGACAGCCCCAAGGACCAGCCATACCCGGCGCTTTCCCGCACCATTCACATCTCGTTCCATATCCCTCCCCCTGTTCCGCACGCCTGCACCCTGAAAACAGAAAATTCCGCTCCGCCTCAGCTTAACCAAAGAATCTCCTCAAGACGAGGGGCACCCGTTGCCAGCATCACGAGCCTGTCGAAGCCCAGTGCAATGCCAGAAGTCGGCGGCATGTCGGCCAATGCCTCAAGAAAAGCTTCATCCAGCGGCCAGTCCTGCTCTGGTGTGATCTGCATCCGCCGTGCCCGGTCCGTTTCAAAACGCTGGCGCTGCTCCTGCGGGTCCGTCAACTCCTCGAAGGCATTGGCCAGCTCCAGCCCGGCAGCATATAGCTCGAAACGCAGGGCCACCCGAGGATCAGCCGGATCACGCTTTGCCAGAGCCGCCTGTTCGGCAGGCCAGTGAGTCAGAAAAGTCGGTCGCTCCCGCCCTATATGCGGCTCGATCCTTTCCAGAAGCAGGCGGAAGAACAGGTCCTCCCAGCTTTCTCCCTCCCGCAGCACCACCCCGGCCTCACGGGCCAGACGGTCGGCATCCCCGGCACTAGCCAGCAGGTCCACCCCGACATGGCGGGCAAAAGCCTCCTGCATCGTCAGGCGTTCAAAAGGCCGGTCCAGCTCCAGCATGACATCCCCATGAGAGAGACGGGGCGGCAGGACACGACGCAGCAGGTCCTCCGTCTCATCCATGAGAGACGACAGCCCGGCACCGGGACGATACCATTCCAGCATGGTGAATTCCGGCATGTGGGTCGCACTCCGCTCCCCGTTGCGCCAGACACGGGCCAGCTGGAACAGGGGCTGCCCCGTGGCCGCCACCAGACGCTTCATGGCAAATTCAGGACTGGTATGGAGGTAACGGACCTCGTCCGTGCCATCAGGACGTTCCAGAACCGTGCGGAAACAGCGCAGATGCACCTCTTCCCCCGGGGCAGGAACGGCATAGGGTGTCTCGACCTCCAGATATCCCCTGCCCTCAAAGAAGGCCCGCACGGCCTGCACCATCCGGGCACGCCGGCGCAGCAGGGGCAGGCGCTCCTGTATCCGGGCTGTCGTCTGTGTTGCGCTGGAACTCTCCATGACCGTTTCCTTCCACCCTCATCCGGCGATGCCGTCCCCTCCCTATAGGCCAGAGGCCCCGCACGGCACCATAGGCAGAGTTTTCTTGCAGGACGACGCGGCCTTTCGCTAGAGCAACTTCATGCACGATACCGCCTCATCCTCCCCGTCAGGCAGAACCCTCCGCAGCACACAATCGCTTCTCGAGGCGAAGCTCATCACGCCGGAACAGGCCCCGGCACTGGAGGAGGTGGCCAGGCATTATGCCACGGCCATTCCCCCCGCCTTCCAGCGGCTCATCACCAGCCCGGATGACCCGATCGCCCGGCAGGTCATTCCCGATGCCCGGGAGCTGCGGACCATGCCCCATGAAAGCGAAGACCCGATCGGTGATGAGGCCCTCTCCCCCGTTCCCGGCATCGTGCATCGCTATGAAGACAGGGCCCTGCTCAAGCCCCTGCTGGTCTGCCCGCTCTACTGCCGCTTCTGCTTCCGGCGGGAGCATGTAGGGCCCGATGGCGGCCTGCTGGGGGAAGAGGCTCTGGAAACCGCCTTCCACTGGATAGAGGCACATCCGCAGATACGGGAAATCATCCTGACCGGGGGCGACCCGCTGATGCTCTCCCCCCGCCGGATGCAACACATCATCCAGCGCCTGTCCTCCATCAGTCACATCGACATCATCCGCATCCACAGCCGTGTACCTGTCGCCGCCCCGGAACGCCTGACCACGGCGCTTCTCGACGCCATGGAGACTGACCGTGCCCTCTGGATGGTTGCCCACATCAACCATGCCCGGGAGCTGACGGACGAGGCCCGTGTGGCTGTCCGGCAGATGCTGGGCCGGGGTATCCCCGTCCTGTCCCAGTCCGTCCTGCTGCGGGGCGTGAATGACACGACGGAATCGCTGGAGGCCCTCCTCCGTGCCCTGATCGCCGCCCGCATCAAGCCCTACTACCTGCATCACCTCGATTCCGCCCCCGGCACGGCGCATTTCCATGTGCCGGTGGAGGAAGGCCGTGCCCTGCTGGAAAGCCTGCGGGGCCGGGTCTCCGGGCTGGTCTGGCCGACCTATGTCGTGGACATACCGGGCGGGAAAGGCAAGGTTCCACTCGGGCCGGATTATCTCGTCTCCACCCCGGCCGATGAAAGCTCCGGCTCCTCGCAGGCACGGGGACCGGATGGAAAGCCTTACCCTTTTACCTAGAGTGTACAGAGGGAGCTTGCGCCCGCCCCACCGACGCGGCTAGAAGTCTCCCTGAAGTTCATCAGAGAGTTTCCGCTTCTGCCCTGCCTGCATGGCCAGAAGCCTTGAGCAATACCCGATCTTTTGCATGTACATCAGGAGCTGACATGAAACAGCAAGCCAACCTCATCCGGGCCGGGCAGGTCATCGAACATAACGGCCGCCGCTGGACCGTCCTCAAGCAGCAGATTCTGACCCCCGGCAAGGGCGGTGCCTTCATCCAGGTGGAGATGCGCGACCTCGCCAGCGGCAACAAGAGCAACGAGCGGTGGCGTACGGCCGATACCGTCGAGCGTCTCGTCACAGAGGACAACGACTACATCTATTCCTACATGGATGGCGACAACATCGTCCTCATGGACCCCGAGACGTTCGAGCAGACCATGCTGCCGAAGGACATCCTTGGCGATCAGCTCCCCTTCCTTCAGGACAACATGACCATCAGCGTCAAGCTGGTCGAGGGCGACCCGGTGGCCGTCACCCTGCCGCCGCAGGTCACGCTGGAGATTGCCGAGGCCGACCCGGTCGTCAAGGGCCAGACGGCCAGCTCCTCCTACAAGCCTGCCGTGCTCTCCAACGGCGTGAAGGTGATGGTGCCTCCTTTCATCGAGGCCGGTGAGCGCATTGTCGTCCGCACGGAAGACGCCACCTACGTCGAGCGTGCCAAGGACTGATCATGCGTCTTTCTCCCCATATGGCTGTCATGCAGAACACCGCGCAGAAAGCGGCGCGGTCTCTCCTGCGTGACTTTGCCGAGGTCGAGCAGCTCCAGGTCAGCATCAAGGGTCCGGGAGACTTCGTCTCCCAGGCCGACATGCGGGCCGAGAAGACCATCCGTGAAGAACTGGCCCGTGCCCGTCCCGGCTATGCCTTCCTTATGGAAGAGAGCGGGGCCTCTGGCGGTGACAACTGGACATGGCGCTGGATTGTCGACCCGCTGGACGGCACCTCCAACTTCCTCCACGGCATTCCGCACTGGGCCATTTCCATCGCCCTCCAGCGTCGTCATCCGAATGGGGAGGTCGAGCTGGTGGCCGCCGTCGTTTACAACCCGGCCTCTCATGAGATGTTCTGGGCCGAGAAAGGCATTGGTGCCTTCCTCAATGACCGGCGCATCCGTGTCTCTGCCCGGCGCAAGCTTTCGGAAGCCATGTTTGCCACGGGGATTCCTTTCGCCAAGGTACCGGCCCAGTACCGCATGCCTTTTGGCCGCGTGCTGAGCAGCCTGATGCCCAAGGTCGCTGGCATCCGCCGCTGCGGCGCTGCCGCCCTGGACCTCGCCTGGCTGGCTGCCGGCCGCTATGAAGGTTACTGGGAGCTGGGCCTGAAGCCGTGGGACTGTGCCGCAGGGCTGCTGATTGTCCGGGAGGCCGGTGGCCATGCCACGGATGTTGAGGGCAACGACCTCGGTACCCTTGATGATGATGTCCATGTCGTCGCTGGCAACCAGCACTTCCATGCCCCCCTGCGTGAACTGGTGCACAACGCCCTCACGCAGGACTGAAACATCATTCCACCATGACCGGGGATGGAGCCGTGTTCTCTGCTATGGTACCGCCATAAAGATTGCAGGATGCGGCTCCTCCGCATAGGATGCAGGCATGAAAAACCGGCTGGCTTCCCTCTTCCCTCTGCTTTGCACGCCTCTCATGGCGGGGCTTCTGTGCGCCCCGGCGGTGCGGGCCCAGGTTTCCACGAATCTGGATGCCCTCCCCGAGGCTGCACCAGCAACCCAGACACCCCGGCAATCCGCCCGGCATGAAAATCGCACGGTGACCCATCCTGCCCCCGTACCGCAGGCCCCGCCCGTACCGCCGGGATATACCCGGGTTCCCAGCATTGCTGCTGAGGCTCCCAAACCGACAGTCATCACCCCACCAGAATTCCCTGTCATCCTGCACCCTGCCGTTCCCGCAGCGGACGTCCAGCCCGACGGAAGCAGCCACAGCCATACCGAGCCGCAGGAGGTGGACGCCCTGCGCATCCTGTTCGACACCGGCAGCACCGGCCTGAACGCCACAACCATCGAGTCCATCCGCCATTATGCGGAGACCATGGCCCCGAAAGCAGACACACGCTTCGTACTCCGCAGTTATGCCACGGTGCCCGGCAGCGACATTTCTGCACCCCGCCGGCTGGCCCTCTCCCGTGCCCTGGCCGTGCGTGGCCTGCTGGTACGGAGCGGCATTGCCACGACACGCATCTATCCCATCGCCCAAGGGCGGCCAGACAGTACCGACACCGCCCCTGCGGACAGGCTGGACATCCTCCCCGAAGCCAACCCCTCTCCTTCAGACAGTCCTGAAAAAGGAAACACGGCACCATGACGCGCCCGACCCGTTATCTCGTCCGTATCGTTGTTTTTCTGCTAATCATCATGGGGCTGGCCTTTGCCCTGCGGGATGTGCTGGTCCATGCCTTCATGGTCAATCCGGGACTGGACGGTGTCATCATCGCCATCCTGCTGCTGGGCATTCTCTGGAACCTCCATCTGACCATCCGGCTCTTTCCTGAAGTCCGCTGGGTCAACATCCTACGCCAGCCACGAGCCGGGCTGAAAGTGCCGGAGCCGCCCCGGCTTCTCTCCCCCATGGCCCGTGTCCTGCGGGCACGGCGGGATGAGAATCCCGGTCTCTCCCTCTCCACCCAGACCACACGGGCCATGCTGGAAAGCCTGGAAGCCCGCATGGATGAAGGCCGGGAGATTTCCCGCTACATCACGCAGCTTCTGGTCTTTCTCGGGCTGCTGGGCACGTTCTATGGGCTGATTCTCACCGTACGTTCCGTGGCAGATGTCATCAGCGCCATGCCTTCCGGCGGGGCGGACATATCCACCATGTTCGAGCACGTCAAAACAGGACTGGTCAAACCGCTCGGTGGCATGTCCACGGCCTTCTCTGCCTCCATGTTCGGTCTGGCGGGGTCGCTCATTCTCGGCTTCCTCGACCTGACATCAGGACAGGCGCAGAACCGTTTTGCCAATGAGATCGAGGAATGGCTGGCTGACCAGACCTTTCTCGAAAACCCGGAAACAGGACCTGATAGCCCCGCAGAAGACAGACTGGCCACCATGGAAGCCTGGCTGCCACGTGTGCAGGACTTCATGCGGCTCACGACGGAAAATGTGGCCCTGCTCCAGCAGAACATCACCATCCTGCGCCGCATCCTGGAGGCGGACGGAGAGGACAACGCCAAGATCATTCTTGGCCTGCGCGCCCTGAACGAAACCATGCACAAGCTCTATGCCGATGGTGCCTTCCACAAGGACCAGTCCGCCATTCTCGGCCAGCTGACCAGCATGAATGAGACCCTCCGCAAGGGAGCTCCAGCGACGCAACATGACACATCCTCCCCATCCCGTGAAAATCAGGGGTCTCTCATTGAGAGACTGACGCGCATCAGCGAGAATCTCCTGCATCATCGTGAAGCAGCCGCTCAGCCTCATGATAAAGTCCTCCGTGAAGGGCAGGCCGCCATCATCGAGAAGCTGGCGGAGATCCGTGAAGCCCTGCCTCATGAACGTGAAACCACATCCCATCAGCATGATGAGGCCATCCGGGCTGGACAGACGCACATCATTGAGAAGCTGACAGAAATCAACGAGACCCTCCGCAGCCATCAGGCACCCCCTGCCGCCCCTGCGCAGGACCTCTCGCAGCTCCAGCAGATCCTTCAGCAGATCGAAGAAGGGAACCAGGCCACACTGCGGACCATGAAGGCCCTGAGCAGCAGCGTCAGCCAGCGTCACTTCGAGGATCCGGCCGTCACCCAGCTGCTTCAGGACATGGAAAGGCAGCTGCTCGGCCTGCGTACCGATATCGTTTCCCTTGCCAGAAGTGAGAAAAGCCCCTTCATCTCCCGGCGTGGGGAGGGCTGACCATGGCCCGCCGCCGTCACCGCTCCGGCTCCATCAATGCCTGGCCGGGCTATGTGGACGCCCTCTCCTCCCTGCTGATGGTGGTCACGTTCGTCCTGCTCGTCTTCGTCCTCGGGCAGGAATTCCTCTCTGCGACCATCACCCAGAGAGAACACGCTCTGGAAAACCTGAAGCAGGAGCTCACCCATCTCAGTGACATGCTCTCCCTCAGTGAGGCAAAGGTCAAAACGCTGAGCAGTGCCGAGCAGGAACAGCGTGCCATGGTCGCCACGCTGAAGAGCCAGCTTGATGAGCGACAGCATCAGCTGGACGACATGCAGACCCACTCAAAAGAGGTCGAAAGCGCCCAGCTTGGCAGCATTGCCGATCTCTCATCGCAGATCACCGAGCTGACCCGCCAGCTCCAGGCCGTCTCCAGTGCCCTGGAGATTGAAAAGAAGAACGAGGTGGACAAGGATGCCCGCATCGCCGAGCTGGGGCAGAAGCTCAACATCGCCCTCGCTGACAAGGTCAACCAGCTTCAGCGTTACCGTTCCGAGTTCTTTGGCAGACTGAGGGACATTCTCAAAAATCAGCCGGGAATCTCCATTGTGGGCGACCGCTTTGTCTTCCAGTCCGAGATTCTCTTCCCCAGTGGCAGCGCAACTCTCACCCCGACAGGCCAGAAACAGCTCCTCACCCTGGCCCGTACGTTCCGTGAGGTGGCGGCCACCATTCCGTCTGATGTCCCATGGATTCTCCGTGTTGATGGCCATGCGGACCGCAAGCCGATCCGCTCCACTTTCCCAAGCAACTGGGAGCTGTCATCCGCCCGTGCCATTACGGTCGTCAAAACACTGATCACCAATGGGGTGGACCCGCATCACATTGCTGCCACGGCATTCTCCGGCTATCAGCCACTGGACAATGGCTCAAGCCCGGAAGCTCTGGCCCGCAACCGACGGATCGAGTTCCGCCTGACAGACCGCTAGCCCCCTTCACCCGTGGCGGGGGTCTCCCCGCCACCACACATGCTGACAGAACTTTCAGAATCACCTAATTAGGGCGTCATGACCGACACACCGCTTCACCTCATCCGCAATTTTTCCATCATCGCCCATATCGACCATGGCAAATCCACCCTGGCCGACCGGCTGATCGAAGCCTGCGGCGCCCTGACTGCCCGTGAAATGAAGGGGCAGGTTCTCGATTCCATGGAGCTGGAGCAGGAGCGGGGCATCACCATCAAGGCCCAGACTGTCCGGCTGACCTATCCCGCCAAGGATGGCAACGTCTATACGCTCAACCTCATGGACACGCCCGGCCATGTGGACTTCGCCTACGAGGTCAGCCGTTCCCTCGCCGCCTGCGAAGGGTCCCTTCTGGTCGTGGATGCCTCACAGGGCGTCGAGGCGCAAACTCTGGCCAACGTCTATCAGGCAATTGACGCCAACCATGAGATCGTCCCCGTTCTCAACAAGATTGACCTCCCGGCTGCTGAGCCGGAACGTGTCCGTGCCCAGATCGAGGAAGTGGTCGGCATCCCGGCAGATGATGCCGTGGAGATCAGTGCCAAGACGGGCCTGAACATCGAAGGCGTGCTGGAAGCCCTCGTCCAGCGCCTGCCTGCCCCCAAGGGTGATGCCGAGGCTCCCCTCCAGGGGCTGCTGGTGGACAGCTGGTACGACAGCTATCTCGGCGTCATCATCCTTGTCCGCATCAAGGAAGGCCGCCTGAAGCGCGGCGACAAGATCCGCATGATGCAGACCGGGGCAACCTATCATGTCGATCAGGTCGGCGTGTTCCTGCCCAAGATGCAGCCAGTCGATTCCCTTGGCCCGGGGGAAATGGGCTACATCAATGCCGCCATCAAGACCGTGGCGGACTGCAATGTCGGTGACACCATCACGCTGGACAACCGCCCGGCGGAAAAGGCCCTGCCCGGCTTCAAGCCCTCCATACCGGTCGTCTGGTGTGGTCTCTTCCCTGTCGATGCCGACGATTTCGACAAGCTGCGCACCAGCCTCGGCAAGCTGCGGCTCAATGACGCCTCCTTCCACTTCGAAGCGGAAACATCGGCTGCCCTCGGCTTCGGGTTCCGCTGCGGGTTCCTCGGGCTGCTGCATCTGGAGATCATCCAGGAACGTCTCTCCCGTGAGTTCAATCTGGACCTCATCGCCACCGCTCCCTCCGTCGTGTACAAGATGCACATGAACAACGGCGAGGTCGAAGAGCTGCACAACCCGGCCGACATGCCGGAGATCAGCAAGATCGACTATATCGAAGAGCCGTGGATCAAGGCCTCCATCCTCGTGCGGGACGAGTATCTGGGGTCCGTCCTCACCCTCTGCACGGAACGTCGTGGCGTCCAGATCGACCTGACCTATGTTGGAGACCGGGCCATGGTCGTGTACCGCCTGCCCCTCAACGAGGTGGTGTTCGACTTCTATGACCGTCTGAAATCCCTCACGCGGGGTTATGCCTCCTTCGAGTATCAGATGGATGGTTACGAGGAGAGCGATCTGGTCCGCATCTCCATCCTCGTCAATCACGAGCCAGTGGATGCCCTGGCTTTCATCGCCCACCGTACCGTGGCCGAGACACGGGGCCGGGCCATCTGCGCCAAGCTGAAAGACCTCATCCCCCGCCAGCTCTTCAAGATCGCCATCCAGGCCTCCATCGGCTCCAAGGTGATCGCCCGTGAGACGCTGGGGGCTCTCTCCAAGGATGTCACGGCCAAATGTTATGGTGGTGACATCTCCCGTAAACGCAAGCTGCTGGAAAAGCAGAAAGAGGGCAAGAAACGCATGCGGCAGTTCGGCAAGGTCGAAATCCCGCAGAGCGCCTTCCTCGCCGCCTTGAAGATGGACTGACCCATGCCCCGGACCGCCGCCCTTCTCTGCGTCCACAATGAAGCCAACAGGCTTGGCTGGTGGATCGCCCACCATATGGCGGCGGGTTTTTCGGCCCTGCTCATCTGTGACGACCATTCCACCGATGGTACGCAGGACATCCTGATCCAGGCAGCCCGCAACTACGACATCCGCCTGCTGACAACGGACCGCCAGGAAACAGACAGCCTGCACCGCCATCAGGATGCCCTGCTGACCATGCTCCAGCAGGAGGGCGACCATTTCGACTGGATCATCCAGCTGGCCGTGGATGAATATTTCACGCCTGATGGCGGCTCCGTGAAGGCGTTCCTGACCGGGATGGAGGCAGAACTGGGGGCAGAGACCTTCCAGAAAACCAGTCATCTCCCTGTCAACTGGTGCCTGACCGGCCTTGGCCAATGGGCCCACAAAACCCTTGATGGGCAGATGCCCCATCCACGGGCCCTCTTTCAGACCCACGCCGACAGCAATTTCCCGGACAGCCGGGTCACACGGTCTTTTTTCCGTCCTTCCAGCAGACAGGGCCTGCCAGACCCGTTTGCCCATATCCATGCAGCGCCGGACTGGTCCGCTGCCCGCATCCTGCATGATGCTGCCACCAGCAGCCACACACCGCAGATGCGCCGCCACTTCGACCGCAGCGAACAGTTCTACGACAAAGGGCAGGCTCTCCTGCCCCAGACGCTGGATATCAGCGCCCATCTCCTTCAGGGCCTGATCCTCGGTGCCTGTTACGCCATACAGAATGGACAGGCCCCTACCTCCTCCACCGGGGCACCTCCCCCCGAGACCGCCTGCCGCTTCAACCGGTTCCATCTGCACCGCGACGGACAGCGGCTTGCCCTGAACAGGGACAGCCGCATGACAGGCTTCCACCCCCTTGAGGAACTCCGGGACAGTCCCACGCTGATACCGCTCTGCCTCATCAAGCCGGAAAACCCCGTACCGGGAATGGAAAATCGGGCATGGCTGTATGCAGAACGTCCGTCTGGCCTCCCATACCTGCCCGCAGCAGCCCCTGCCTCCACCTGTTTCCCGACCCTGCTGGACTGCCTGCCCCTCCATCTCCAACAGGATGACGGAGCTGTCAGGCTCTCGCTCCGCCCGACGGCGCTGGCTTTTCCCGATGACGCCCCCGTAACCCTCGTCCCCGCAGAGATCTCCTCATTCTCCAGGCTGGACCCCGTGGAAAACGCTCTCCAGCACTTTACACTCCATGGTTTTTCAGCCGCTGGACTCCATGAAGCCATACGGCAGGGCCGGTGGCTCTCACCATCCGTCATCGGGGCTCTCTATGCCCAGCTGCCAGAGCAGGAGGCCCGTACACTCTTTACCCCCCTGCTCTACCGGCTCTTCCACGACTGGCCCCGCTAGACATCCCCTCTTTCATGAAACATGACGCCGTGATCCGCTCTTCCCTTGACCATTTCTTCCAGATCACCCGGCGTCACTCAACAATCCCCCGTGAAATCAGTGCCGGACTGACCATTTTTGGCTCCATGGCCTATATCATGGCCGTCAATCCGGCTGTTCTGGCAGGTGCCGGACTGGCCCGCCATGACATGATCATGACCACCATCGCCGGTGCCGTAGCCGGAACACTGCTCATGGCCCTATGGGCACGGCTGCCCATAGCCCTGGCCCCCGCCATGAGCAGCAATGTCCTGTTTGCCCAGGTGGTCGTTCAGCAGGCCCATGTCTCACCCTCCACGGCCTTCACGGTCGTCCTCTTCAGCGGGATGTGTTTCACGCTCCTCTCGCTCACACGGCTTCGCCTGAAAATCATACAGAGCTTTCCACCCTGCATCATACTGGGCATCCAGACAGCCATTGGCGCTTTCATCGCCCGGATCGGTCTCATCTCCGCCGGAATCGCCGTCCCATCCGCAGGCGGGCTTGGTTTTGCCTCCCTCTCGCACCCGGCCGTGATCCTTGCCCTGGCTGGGGTGATGTTCTGCCTGCTGCTCCAGCTTCTCCGTATTCCCGCAGGGCTGCTTGTCACCATCATGGTCCTGACCCTTGCCGGCCTTGTCGTCCCCGGCCCTGATGGGCAGCCCCTGACCCAGCTTCCCGGCCACCTGATTGACTGGCCCCATTATCCGGTCAACATGCTTGCGCCCTTCGACTTCCATGAATTCTTTCAGCATCTCGGGCTGCTGCTGCCCATCACGCTCTATATCCTGCTCAGCGATTTCTTCGATGCCACAGGAACGATGCTGACAGTGACACGACAGGCTGGGCTCTGCGGCACCAGAGAACAACCCGACCTGCCTCCCCGCGCCTTTGCAGCGGACGGAGCAGCCAGCATCATCGGGGCCCTGCTTGGAACCTGTACCGTTTCCGCCTATCTGGAAAGCCTGACAGGCGCCGAAGCCGGTGGCCGTACAGGCCTCAGCGCCCTTGTGGTCGCCCTGCTGTTTGCCCTCTCCTGTTTCTTCTGGCCCCTGATAACAGCCATCCCCGCTCTGGCAACGGCCCCTGTACTGGTCTTTGTCGGAATCATCATGCTCAGCAACCTGACCGAACTGCCCGACAATCTGGAAGAGTCCTTCCCACCCCTCTGCATGGTTCTGCTGACGGTCGTTACGGGCAGTTTCATGCTGGCCCTTGCCTGCGGAATGCTGCTCTACACGGCCATGCTACTCATCAAACGGGCATTTCACAAAGTTACACCTGTCATAATTTGTCTTGATATAACTTTTCTCTGTTACATGATTCTGCAGGGGCGGTTTTAATGAAACTGTAAGACAAAAGCCCTGATGTTCCTCGATAAAAAACGTTAAAACAGGGTTGCCACTCTCCCGGAAAAACATCACGGCGCTCCGTGATGTTCCCCGACGGGCAGGATGAGGGCTGGAAAAAATCTCTCCATCCCTGTAATGCCCTGTAAGTTTCATGATCTGAACCCCGGCTGGATAGTTCATGCCCGACCCTACGACGACACAGACAACACCGCTGCACCAGCTTTCTTTTGAAAACGCCTTGGCCGAACTTGAGCAGATCGTCCGCGGGCTGGAAAGCGGCCAGATGAAGCTGGAAGACGCAATCTCCGCTTATGAACGCGGTGCTGCCCTGCGCCGCCATTGTGAGGAAAAGCTGGGAGAGGCAGAAATGCGTGTGAAGGCCATCGTCCAGAAGGCTGATGGCTCCCTGTCGGAAGAACCTCTGGAGAAGGCAGAACAGCCTGCCCCACGCAGAAGGGCCAACGCCAGCCCCAGGAGGCCATCACCCGCCCCAAGGGAAGGCTGGTCTTCCCCGCCGCCTCATCTGGATGATGAGATTCCATTCTGATGAATCATTGCCTGCACACACTTACGACAGCCACCTTCCGCAAGGAGACTTCCCGATGACCGACAGCCACGCCCTTCCCCTCAAGGATGCCCTCCGCCAGGCCTGTCGTGAGATCGAGGCCAGCATTGATGCTCTCCTGCCGCCAGTGCCGGGTGATGAATCCCTGCTGATCGACGCCATGCGCTATGCCGCCCTGAATGGCGGCAAACGGCTGCGAGGATTCCTCGTGCTGGAGATCGCAGCCCTTTTCGGGGCATCCCGTGAAGCCGCCCTGCGTGTGGCTGCCTCCGTCGAGTTCCTGCACGCCTATTCTCTCGTCCATGATGACCTGCCTGCCATGGATGATGATGACCTCCGCCGGGGCCAGCCTTCCACCCACAAGAAATTCAATGAAGCCTTCGCCATCCTCGCTGGTGATGCCCTCCAGACCAGTGCCTTCGAAGTCCTGCTGGAAGACGCCACAAGTGCAGACCCCGCCATCCGGGCCGAGCTGGCGCTGGCACTGGCCCGTGCCTCCGGCAGTGCAGGCATGGTGGGCGGTCAGGTCATCGACATCCGCGGGGAAGGCAAGGCTCTTCCTCTCGAGAAGGTCAAACGCCTTCATGCCATGAAGACAGGTGCCCTCATCCGCTATGCAGCAGAAGCCGGGGCCATTCTGGCAGGGCTCAAGGCCGATGACCCACGCCGCCAAGCCATCGTCCGCTACGGAACCGACCTCGGCACGGCCTTCCAGGTGGCTGATGACATTCTGGACACTACCGCCAGCACCGAAGAACTGGGTAAAACGGCAGGGAAAGATGAAGATGCCTGCAAGTCCAACTACGTCTCGCTGCTTGGCATCGAAGGGGCCCGCAAGGAGGCCCTGCGCCTGAGCGAGCAGGCCCGCCAGTCCCTTTCCTATTTCGGTCCCCGTGCGGATACGCTCCGTGCCCTCGCTGATTATTTCGTTGAACGCAGGAACTGATTGTTCATGAGCACGTCTTCCTCCATCCCTACTCTGGGCCGTTATCCTCTTCTGGATCGGGTAAGCGTACCGGCGGACATGAAAAACCTGTCCATCGAGCAGCTCACCACCCTGGCCGAAGAACTCCGCTCGGAGACCATCAATGCGGTTTCCACCACGGGTGGGCATCTGGGTGCCTCCCTCGGCGTGGTCGAGCTGACGGTCGCCCTCCATGCAGTGTTCAACACACCGGATGACCGGGTGATCTGGGATGTCGGCCACCAGGCCTATCCGCACAAGATCCTGACCGGCCGCCGTGAGCAGATCCGCACGCTGCGCCAGCCGGGCGGTCTCTCCGGCTTCACCCGCCGGTCGGAAAGCCCCTACGACCCCTTCGGTGCGGCCCATTCCTCCACGTCCATCTCTGCTGGACTAGGCATGGCTGTTGCCCATCACCTCTATGCGGAGGACCATCCTTCCTACCGGGAACGGAATGTCATCTCCGTCATCGGGGACGGGTCCATCTCCGCCGGCATGGCCTATGAAGCCATGAACAATGCCGGGGCCATGGGTGGCAAGGGGGCGGAACGGCTCATCGTCATCCTGAATGACAATGAGATGTCCATTGCGCCGCCTGTCGGGGCCATGTCCAACTATCTCAGCCGCCTGATGTCCTCCCGCCGCTTCCTCACCCTGCGGGACATGGCGGGCAAGCTGGCCAAACGGCTGCCCTCCCGCATTGAGCGCACAGCCAAACGGGCCGAGGAATATGCCCGTGGCATGATCACCGGCGGCACGCTGTTCGAGGAGCTGGGCTTCTATTACATCGGCCCGGTAGATGGACACGACATGCACCAGCTCGTCCCCATCCTCCGCAACCTGCGGGATGCCGAGGACAAGGGACCCGTCCTGCTGCACGTCATCACGGAAAAGGGCCGTGGCTACAAGCCGGCCGAGGCCGCCGGGGACAAATATCATGCCGTCGCCCGCTTCGACGTGGAAACCGGCAAGCAGAAAAAAGGGCCTGCTGGTCCCCCCACCTACACGGATGTCTTCTCCCGTGAGCTGCTCCACCGGGCCAACCAGGATGACAGGGTGGTTGCCATCACGGCAGCCATGCCGTCCGGCACCGGGCTGGACAAAATGGCCCAGCAGCATCCTGACCGCTATTTTGATGTCGGCATTGCCGAGCAGCATGCCGTGACCTTTGCCGCCGGGATCGCCAGCGAAGGGATGCGCCCCTTCTGCGCCATCTACTCCACGTTCCTCCAGCGGGCCTATGATCAGGTCATGCATGACGTGGCCCTCCAGAACCTGCCTGTCCGCTTTGCCGTGGACCGGGCCGGGCTTGTCGGTGCGGACGGCGCAACCCATGCAGGTTCCTTTGACCTGAACTATCTCTGCTGTCTGCCCAACATGACGGTCATGGCTCCCTCTGATGAGGTGGAGCTGCTTCACATGACGGCCACGGCATGGGCGCATGACAGCGGACCAATCGCCCTGCGCTATCCCCGTGGGGCTGGTCTGGGCCAGAAACTCCCCGATGAAGGGGAAATTCTGGAAATCGGCAAAGGCCGCATCATCCGCTCCTCCGAAGGAGAAGGCGTAGCCATCCTTGCTCTCGGCCCCCGCCTGCACGAGGCCCTGAAGGCCGCCGAAACGCTGGCCAGGGACGGTATTGCCGTCACCGTGGCCGATGCCCGCTTCGCCAAGCCAGTTGACGGTGCGCTGATCGAATCCCTCGCCCGCCAGCACAAGGTCTTCATCACCATTGAGGATGGCGCACCGGGTGGGTTCAGCACGCAGGTAGTGCAGCATCTGGCCGAAACCGGCCTGCTCGATCAGGTCCGTTTCCGCCCCATGGCCCTGCCGGATACGTGGATCGACCACAACACCCCTGCGGCCCAGTACGAAGAAGCGGGCCTGACAGCCCGTCACATTGCCGATCTGGCCCGCAAGGCCTTTGATGGCAAGGCTGGGGCCTGATGGCCAAACGCCGTGCGGACCAGCTCCTTGTGGACAGGGGGCTGGTGGAGACACGCAGCCGGGCACAGGCCCTCATCATGGCCGGGCTGGTCTATGCCGGCCCGCATGGTGACAGGCCCGTCAAAAAAGCAGGGGATCAGCTCGCTGAAGACATGCCCCTGACCCTGAAAGGGCAGGACCATCCCTGGGTCTCCCGTGGTGGGCTGAAACTGGCCCATGCACTGGAACATTTCCCCCTCTCTGCGGAGGGAAAGATCGCCGTGGATGTCGGAGCCTCAACGGGCGGCTTTACCGACGTGCTGCTCCAGAATGGAGCGGCAAAAGTCTATGCCGTGGATGTCGGACACGGCCAGCTGGCCTGGAAGATACGCTCCGATGACCGTGTGGTGGTGCTGGAGAAAACCAACGCCCGCCACCTGAATGCCGAACACATACCCGAGGCCCCGGACATCGTCGTCTGCGATGCCAGCTTCATCAGCCTGAAAACCGTTCTGGCTCCGGCCCTTGGCATGGCAAAAAATGGGGCTTGGGCCGTGGCCCTCATCAAGCCGCAGTTCGAGGCAGGCCGGGCCGACATCGGCCCCAAGGGGGTCGTACGGGACCCCGCCGTGCATGAACGTGTCTGCGAGGAAATCCGGGACTGGTTTGCCAGCCTCCCCGGCTGGACCATCCTTGGCCTGGTTCCCAGCCCGATCACCGGGCCCGAAGGCAACAGGGAGTTCCTCATCGCCGCCCGCAAGGACGCCATCGGGTAGGCCCACCCTCGCCCCTCACTTTTCTGACCCGGAAACGGGTTCCCATGCTATAGCCACCACATGACACATCCGATGCCTTCTTCAGCTCCCATTTCCTCCGATGCCGTGAATGCCCTCAACGAGAGCGAGCGCAAACGCATCGAGGCCAAGTCAGCCCTGTTCGCACCGCCAACACCGATCACGGAGGATGGACGCCGTGAGCTGGTCGGCCTCTCCCGGGAAGAGCTGGCCGGGGTCCTGACCGAGATTGGCGAAAAGCCCTTCCGGGCCAAGCAGCTCTGGCACTGGATCTATCATCAGGGCGTGACGGACTTCTCCCGCATGTCCACCATCGCCAAGCCCTTGCAGGCCAAGCTGGAAAAGCACTTCATCGTCGGCCGCCCCAGCCTGACGACGCAGCAGACATCCAAGGACGACACGCGCAAGTTCCTCTTCCGCTTCCGGGACGGGCAGGAGGCAGAGACTGTCTATATTCCAGACAGGCGGGAAGACCGTGGAGCCGTCTGCATCTCCTCCCAGGTGGGCTGCACCCTGTCCTGCACCTTCTGCCATACAGGAACGCAGAAGCTCGTCCGCAATCTGGGAGCAGCCGAAATTGTCGGGCAGTTCATGGCAGCACGGGACAGCTATGGCGAATGGCCCAGCCCCAAGGGGGACACGCCCCGCCTGCTCTCCACCATCGTGCTGATGGGCATGGGAGAGCCGCTCTACAATTATGAGAACGTCGCCAAGGCCATGAAGATCATCATGGATGGCGAAGGCATCGCCCTCTCCCGCCGCCGGATCACGCTCTCCACCTCCGGCGTCGTGCCCATGATGGACCGCTGCGGTGACGAGCTGGGCATCAATCTGGCCATTTCCCTCCATGCCGTCCGCAACGACCTGCGGGACCAGCTCGTACCGCTGAACCGGAAATACCCGATCGAGGAGCTGATGGCCGCCTGCCACCGCTATCCGGCCGCCTCCAACTCCCGCCGCATCACCTTTGAATACATCATGATCCGGGACGTGAATGACAGTGATGCCGAAGCCCGGGAGCTGGTGCGGCTGATCCGTGGCCTGCCCGCCAAGGTCAATCTCATCCCCTTCAATCCATGGCCGGGATCGGACTTCCGCCCCTCCACACGGGAGCGGCTGGCCAGTTTTGCCCAGATCGTCATGGATGCCGGTTATGCCGCCCCCATCCGCATGCCCCGTGGCAAGGATATCCTCGCCGCCTGCGGGCAGCTCAAGACACAGAGCGAGCGGAAACGGCAGGCCGAATCCCGCAAAAACGAGGCCTGAGCCTTCCCTTGCGGATATGGGCCTCTGGCCCAATGGCCTGACAGCTGTTACAAGACCATAATAACTTAACGATATCTGGTTCTGTCTTTCAGCAGAGGTATATAACGATCATGAGCAAAGCCTCAGGCATCAAGAAAGTCGTTCTGGCCTATTCCGGTGGGCTGGATACGTCCGTCATTCTCCGCTGGCTTCAGGAGCATTATGGCTGCGAGGTTGTCACCTTCACGGCTGATCTCGGTCAGGGGGAAGAGCTGGAACCCGCACGCCGCAAGGCTGAATCCCTTGGCGTGAAGGAAATCTTTGTCGAAGACCTGCGGGAAACCTTCGTCAAGGACTACGTCTTCCCGATGTTCCGTGCCAACACGGTTTATGAAGGCCAGTACCTGCTGGGCACCTCCATCGCCCGCCCGCTGATCTCCAAACGCCAGATCGAGATTGCCGAGGCCGTCGGTGCGGACGCCGTGGCGCATGGTGCGACAGGCAAGGGGAACGATCAGGTCCGCTTCGAGCTGGCCTATTACGCCCTGAAACCGGACGTGAAGGTTATCGCCCCATGGCGTGAATGGGACCTGACCTCCCGCACCAAGCTGCTGGACTTTGCCGAGAAGAACCAGATTCCTGTCACCAAGGACAAGCGGGGCGAGGCTCCGTTCTCCGTCGATGCCAACCTGCTGCACTCTTCCTCCGAAGGGAAGATTCTGGAGGATCCCTCCCTGCCGCCGGATGAGATCGTCTTCCAGCGCACCATTTCCCCGGAAGCTGCCCCGGACAAGGCAACCGAGATCACCATCGACTTCAAGCATGGTGACCCGGTGGCCATCAATGGTGAAGCCCTCTCCCCGGCCAATCTGCTGGCCCGCCTCAACGAGCTGGGCAAAGCCAACGGCATCGGCCGTCTCGACATCGTGGAGAACCGCTTCGTCGGCATGAAGTCCCGTGGCATTTACGAGACGCCCGGCGGTACCATCCTGCTCCAGGCGCACCGCTCCATGGAGTCCATCACGCTGGACCGTGAAGCTGCCCACCTCAAGGACAGCATCATGCCCCGCTATGCCGAGCTGATCTATAACGGCCTGTGGTTCTCCCCGGAGCGTCACATGCTTCAGGCCCTGATCGACAGCAGCCAGAAATCCGTCAATGGCCGTGTGCGCCTGAAGCTCTACAAGGGCAATGTCATCTGCGTGGGCCGTGAAAGCCCCGACAGCCTGTATGATGCCCGTGTCGTGACCTTCGAGGATGACGAAGGTGCCTACAATCAGGTGGATGCACAGGGCTTCATCCGTCTGAACGCCCTGCGGCTGCGGCTGGGTGCCAACAAGGGACGCCGCGGCGGCACACCCTGAGCCTGCCGTCTCCACCGGGTCTGACGGCCCGGTGGTGCCCGCCTTTTCCTCCCAGCTTGCAAAGAGGCATTTCCATGTCCCGTTGTCTGCGTTCTTTCTTCCGTTATCTGCCGGTCTGCGCTCTGGCTGGTCTGCTCGGCCTGACAGGCTGCTCTGGCGACCAGAAACCGGACCTGACACCCCAGCAGTTCATGGATCAGGTCTACAAACAGCCCGGAGTGCAGAAACTGCCTGATGGTCTGGCCTACAAGGTCCTGAAATCTGGCCCCAAGGATGCGCCCCACCCACAGAAGGGAGCCACCATGATGGTCATCTATGAGGGCCGCCTGCCAGACGGGGGCATTTTTGATGCCTCGGAAATGCACACCGGCGCCGCCTACATGGAGATGCCTCTTGATGGGGTCATCGACGGCTGGATGGAAGGGCTGCCCCTGATGCGTGTTGGCGATACGTGGGAGCTCTATGTCCCGCCCCAGCTGGGGTATGGCAAACGGTCCATGGGGATCATCCCGCCCAACAGCCCGCTGATCTTCAAGATCCAGCTTCTGGGTGTCGAGGATGACAATTCCCTTCAATAAGGGCATAGCCTTCTGCCATCTGCCCAGCCAGCAGGGTTTTCCGCCGTCCCCTCACCTCTGAGCGGGGCGGCTTTTGTCTTTTCCTTCTGTCAGGACCATGTTCATGCAGCGTGTTTTTTCAGGAATCCAGCCAACAGGCATTCCCCATCTGGGCAATTATCTCGGAGCCATCCGCAACTGGGTCACCTTGCAGAAGGACCATGACTGCCTGTTCTGCCTTGTGGACATGCACTCCCTGACCATGCCGTGGTCCCCGGAGGCCCTGCGTGAACAGACACTGGCCTCCACTGCCTGCCTTCTGGCCTCCGGCATCGACCCGACCCGCCTGTACAACCAGTCCGCCGTCAGTGCCCATGCCCGCCTCGGCTGGATTTTCAACTGCGTGTCCCGTCTGGGCTGGCTGAACCGCATGACACAGTTCAAGGACAAGGCAGGCAAGAACCGGGAAAACCATTCCGCTGGCCTGTATGTCTATCCCAACCTCATGGCGGCGGACATTCTGGCCTTCCACGCCACACGGGTGCCCGTGGGTGACGACCAGCGGCAGCATCTTGAGCTGGCCAATGACATCGCACAGAAGTTCAACCACGATATGGGTGTCGAGTTCTTCCCGCTGATTGAACCGCTCATTCCGCCTCATGCTGCCCGTGTGATGAGCCTGCGGGACGGCAGCAAGAAGATGTCCAAGTCCGACCCGTCTGCCCAGAGTCGCATCATCCTGAATGATACGGCAGACGATATCGCCCAGAAGATCCGCAAGGCCCGCACGGATGCCGAACCTCTGCCCTCCGAGGAAGCCGGGTTGGAAGGCCGCCCGGAGGCCCGCAATCTGCTAACCATCTACGCTGCCATGTCCAACAGGACGTTGGCTGACGTGCTGGGCCAGTTTGCCGGCCAAGGCTTCGGCACCTTCAAGCAGGCTCTGGCTGACCTGCTGGTCGAAACACTGGCCCCCGTGGCCGATGAAACCCGCCGCCTGATGGATGACAAAACTCACCTCATGCAGGTCCTGCGCCAGGGAGCCGAACGGGCCCGTGCCGTCTCGGAACCGATTGTGAGCGAGGCAGAAAAGCTGGTTGGCTTCCTGCGCTGAAAGCACTCCCAGGTTGCCATCCTTCGGCATGAAAAAAGCCTGTCCCCTGACAAGGACAGGCTTTTTTCATGAGCGCCGCAATTCAGACAATGGCGTTTCCATCAGTGCCAATACCTCTCTGGCCGCTGACATGGCAGGCAGCTCCCCGCCCGGAGCTTCCAGCATGGCCAGAATATCGGCAAAAGCCTCCTGCTGGGCCTGCCGCTTTGCCCCATCTGTCAGGAGAGAAGTAATTTCATCCGCCAGTTTCTGGGGAGTACAGTCATGCTGGACCAGTTCTGGCACGACTTCACGCCCTGCCAGAATATTGATCATGGAAATGAAGGGAAGCCGCAGGAAAAGCCGCCCCAGCAGGGCTGAAAGCGGATTGACCCTGTAGGTGACCACCATGGGTACCTGCCCTATGGCCAGCTCCAGAATGGATGTACCCGATTTGGTCAGGGCACAGTCAGCAGCCCGGATAGCATCGTGCTTGTCCTCCGTATCCGTCAGGATGGAGGGGTGAACCGCCCAGTGCCGCACCATCTTCTTCACGAGTGGGGCCATGCCCGACGTGGCCGGAATGACGGGCTGAAGATCAGGGAAACGTTCATGAAGAATTCCGAGAGTCTTCTCAAAAACAGGCAGCAGCTTTGGGACCTCGGAGGACCGGCTGCCCGGCATGAGGATCAGAATAGGGCTGTCCGACCGAATGTCATGCCGTTTATGGAAACGCTGTGCCTGACCATGCGCCACGCCCGATTGCAGGATGGGATGGCCGACAAACCGGGCCTCGGGCAGGCCCCGTTCAGCAAACCATGCTTCCTCAAACGGGAAAAGGCAGAGCAGCCTGTCCCACAACCCCCGATACCCTTTGACCCGACTCTCCCGCCAGGCCCATGTCTGCGGCGCTACATAATGCAGGCGCCGGACATTCAGCTTGCGGATGCGCCGCAGAAGCCGGAACGAAAAACCCGGGCTATCAATGGTGATGACAATATCAGGACGGCGCAGCTCAATATCCTGCTCAGCTTCCAGCAGCCTCTGTGACAGAAGGCGCAACCGGGGCAGGACTTCCATGAACCCCATGACCGTCAGGTCTTCCATCGGGAAGAGGCTCCGCAGGCCCCGGGCCTCCATCCGCCCTCCGCCAACACCAGCAAAGACCAGCATCGGGTCAATGCGGTGCAGGGCCTGCATCAGACGGGCCCCGATACTGTCCCCACTGGGCTCACCGGCCAGAATCCAGATCACCCGGCCATGGTGATGAAGGGGAACCTCACCCTCTACAGGGGCACTCTCATCCACCATGGCAGCCTCTCCTTCTTTCCCGCCGTTGCAGGGCTCAACGCCGCAGCGTTGCCCCCGTCGCCTTCTGGACGGCACTTTCTACAGCCGTCATCAGCGCATCAAGCTGAGTATCCGTCAGGCTGTCTTTCTGCGGCTGGAGGGTCACCTCCACTCCCAGAGAGCGATGCCCTGCCGGAACGGAGCCACCTTCAAAGATGTCGAAAAGACGCACATCCGTGATCAACTTGCGGTCTGCCATACGGACAGCCTTCAGCACATCCTGTATCTGCACCTTTTCATCAGCCAGGAAGGCAAAGTCACGACGGACAGGTTGAAGGACCGACAGCGTCGGGGCAGCCTTCCGCTTCACCTTGGGCAGCGGAACCCTGTCCAGCGTCATCTCAAAGAGCGCCACTGTGCCGCTCAAGCCGAAGTGACGGGCCACACGGGGGTGCAGCTCACCGAAGCTGCCCAGCACCAGCTTGGGCCCCTGCCGCACGACACCGGAACGCCCCGGATGGTAATAGCCCGGCGCATCCGCCGTGCTGCTCAGGGAAGCCTCGGCCACACCGAGAGCTGCAAGAGCCGCCATGAGATCGGCCTTGGCATCCATCCATGATGGTTCCTCGGCAAACTGGCCCGGAGCTCGGCCACTCACGCCACCCCGCACACCAGCCAGCACCATACGGGTGCCCTGCTGCCCGAAGCAGGGGCCAAGCTCGAAGAAGGAGGCATCCCCGCTGAAGCCCTGCCCGTGAGCCAGATTCCGCCCAAGGGCACGCAGCAGGTTGATGATTGGTGTCGGCCGCAGCTGGTTCAGGTCCGTTGCAATCGGATTCAGCAACCGGTCCTGCTCCCGTCCTTCTTCAAACAGGGCCGCATCCTGATCGGACACGAAGGAAAAACCAACGGTCTCCATCAGGCCACGCCCCGCACACAGGCGGCGCAGAAGGGCTACCCGGGCCTGCTGTGGTGTCACCGCCGGAGCAGGCACCATATGGGCACGGGGCAGGGACAGGGCCGGAACTTCATCCAGACCACGGATGCGCAGAACCTCCTCGACCAGATCGGCCTCGGCTTCCATGACCTCCACACTGGCGGCAGCCCGTTCGGCCACAGCGGCATCGAGCGTGACAGCCTGTGCCAGGCCATGCCCTGCCGCCACGTCATTCCGCCATGACGGCACGGAGAACACGGCCTTCTCTACCGTGCGCTCCTGCACCTCAAACCCCAGGGCCTCGAGGATGTCCACGGCCCTGTCCGCCTCGATCTCCAGACCGCCCAGCGAGGCCAGACGCTCGAAACGCAGGCTGGCGGTTCTCTGCCATGCCGGTTCCGCCCCCGCCTCGGTCACCTCACTTGGCGTGCCGCCACACAGCTCCACGATCAGGGCCGTGGCGGCTTCCAGACCGGAACGTACGAGAGCCTGATCCACACCACGCTCGAAACGGTAACGGGCATCCGTCTGCACCCCAAGGCGGCGGCCTGTCAGGGCGATGCGCACCGGGTCAAACAGGGCGGATTCCACGAAGACATCGACCGTCTCATCGGTCACCGCACTGGCCTCACCGCCAATGATGCCCGCCAGCGACTGCACCCCGGCCTCATCCGCAATGACAAGATCATCCGTACCCAGAACCAGCTCCTGCCCATCCAGCGCACGGAAATGCTCCCCCGTGCCGGATGTCAGGGAAAGCCTGTCACCGGTCAGGCGGGCGGCATCAAAAACATGCAGCGGCCGCCCGACATGCATCATCAGATAATTGGTCACATCCACCAGGGCGGACTGCGGCCGCAGCCCCACGCTCTCCAGACGACGCTTCAGCCAGACCGGGCTGGGGCCATTCTTCACGCCACGGATCAGCCGCCCCGTAACATAACGGCAGGCCGGGTGGCTGATCTCCCACTGGATCGGGCTTTCACCCTGCCCTTCCACCATCTCCGTCAGCCACGGCTTCAGGGTGCCCAGCCCCGCAGCGGCGAGGTCACGGGCAATGCCCCGGACGCTCAGCGCATCGCCACGGTTGGGCGTGATGGCAATCTCGATGACGGGGTCATCCAGCCGGGCATGGCGGACATAATCCTCACCCAGCGGAGAACCATCAGGCAGTTCAGCAATGCCATTGGACTCCTCACCGATCCCGAGCTCCCGCAGGGAGCAGAGCATCCCGTTGCTGGCCTGTCCCCGAATCTTGCCGGGCTTGATCGTCATGTCACTGCCGGGAATGTAGGTCCCCGGCGGAGCGAAAATGACATGCAGCCCCGTGCGGGCATTCGGCGCACCACAGACGACCTGAACGTCCTCGAAGCCCTGACCGGCTGAGACACGGCAGAGCTGAAGGCGGTCTGCATCCGGATGGGGGGAAGCCTCCAGAATCTTTGCCGTACGGAACCCGGCCAGACGTTCCGTCGGGTCATCCACGCTTTCGACCTCAAGGCCGATGCGGTTCAGCGTCGTGCATATCTCGTCCAGAGAGGCGGTAAAATCGAGGTGATCCCGCAACCATGAGAGTGAAAATTTCATGTCAGAAACCCTCCGTCAGCGTTGCCGGGGACAGTGATGAAAAACCGTAATGACGCAGCCAGCGCAGGTCACTTTCATAGAAGGACCGCAGGTCCGTGATGCCATTCTTCAGCATGGCCAGACGTTCGATCCCCATGCCGAAGGCAAAGCCCTGCCACTCTGCCGGGTCCAGCCCGCAGTTGCTCAGCACCCGGGCATGGACCATGCCGGCACCCAGCACTTCCAGCCAGTCCGCCCCGGCACCGATCACGCCTGTCTCCCGGGACCAGCCGATGTCAATTTCCATGGATGGTTCGGTAAAGGGGAAGTAGGAGGCACGGAACCGGACAGGCAGGTCCGGCTGACCAAAGAAGGCCCGCAGGAATTCGGTCAGGCAGCCCTTCAGATGGCCCAGCGTGATGCCTTTCTCGATGACCAGCCCCTCGCACTGGTGGAACATGGGGGAATGGGTGGCGTCATGATCGGCCCGGTAGGTCCGGCCCGGTGCGATGATGCGGATGGGGGGCTTCTCACCCAGCATGGTGCGGACCTGCACGCCGGATGTCTGCGTCCGCAGCACCCGCAGGTCCTCGCCTTCTCCGGCTGCCGGAAGGTAGAACGTGTCCTGCTCTGTCCGGGCCGGATGATGTTCCGGCGTGTTCAGGGCGGAAAAATTGTGCCACTGGCTTTCAATGTCCGGCCCTTCCGCCACATGGAAATCCATCGCCCCGAAGATGGTCGTGATTTCCTCGATCGTCCGGCTGACGGGATGGATGAGACCGGCCGGTGCCGGGGCGGGAGGCTGGGTGATGTCCACCGTCTCCTCCGCCAGACGCTGCTGGAGGGCCAGCTCCTCGATCTCCCTGCCACGCTGCTCGATCAGGGCCGTCAGCTCGTCACGCAGGCGGTTGAGGGCCTGCCCCCGCTCTTTCCGCTCCTCGTGCGAGAACGAACCGAGCTGCCGGAGCAGGCCGGTCAGTTTGCCTGAGCGTCCCAGCGTCCCCACACGGACAGCATCCCATTCCCCATGGGTGCTGGCCTGTTTCAGGGCCGCCAGTGTCTCATCCTTCAGAGTGTCGAGGTCATTGGCCATAGCCTGTCTTCCATCATCTCATGAGCCTGTTTCAGGAACGCTTCCTGCCCCGGCCCCTGAAGGTCCGGATGTTGAAACGTTTCTGAAGCAGCCTCAAAGAAAAACGGGCTGCTCCGTTGCCAGAACAGCCCGCCAATCATCAGTCCCATTCCTCACGGTCCATCAGGAACAGACCATGAAGCATGAGGAATCCCCTTACAGGGCTGCCTGAGCCTTGCGTACGATCTCGGCAAAGGCCGCTGCATCGTCATAGGCGATGGCAGCCAGAACCTTACGGTCGATCTCGATCCCGGCCTTGTTCAGACCGTTGATGAAACGGCTGTAGGTCAGGCCATGCTCACGCACGGCAGCGCTGATGCGCTGGATCCACAGGGAGCGGAAATCACGCTTCTTGTTGCGGCGGTCGCGATAGGCATAACGCAGTGCCTTCTCGACGCGCTCCAGAGCGATGCGATAGTTTGTGGAAGAACGCCCGCGATAGCCTTTGGCCAGATCAAGGACCTTCTTGTGACGGGCGTGGGTGGTCGTACCCCGTTTAACACGTGCCATGGTTTCTTAACTCCTTATGACAGCCCGTAGGGTGCCCACTGTTTGACGGTACGGGCATCCATGTCCGTCATTGTCTGCGGACCACGGTTGCTGCGCTTCATCTTCTGCGGACGGTTAATCAGGCCATGGCGTTTGTTGCCGGGACCACAGGTCACCTTGCCAGTCGCGGTGATCTTGAACCGCTTCTTGACCGAAGACTTCGTCTTCAATTTGGGCATTTTCATCTCCTTACAGTTCTGAAGTTCCCATTCCCCTGGCGGACAACGGAAACCGCACGGCCGGGCATGCCACATCATATGGCCCGGGCGCGTGCACGACCTGTTGGCGCTTATAGGGACAACGGGGGACGGCCTCAAGCAAAAACCGCATCAGAACGGCATGTTTTTTGAGCAGTGAGCATTAACTATTGTGAAGTAAATATCACATGGTTGTGAATATGATGATAGAGGCACTCATCCAGTCCGAATTATTACCCCCTGATGCTTGACCCATGGCCCCTTCCCTGTGCTTAAAGGCAGGAGATCATCATCCATGACGGGACATTCCTGTCAGGGCAACGCTTATCCAGGTTGAGTGATCGAGTTTAACAACACTGAGGCTTATCCATGTCCTCCACTTCCCGTACGGGGGGAATCTGGGTCTCGCTGGTTGCCATCCTCATGGCGATCGTCGGCCTGCTGCTGGTTGCCGGTGGTATCTATGCCATCAGCGAAGGCGGTCCCTTCTATTATCTCATCAGCGGGCTGGGCACGCTGCTCAGCGCGTTCTTCGTCCATAAACGGAAGCCGATCGGCCTTGCTGTCTATGCGGTCGTCCTGCTTGGCACGCTCATCTGGGCTCTCTGCCTCGTAGGCCTCAACCTCTGGAGCCTCGTGCCCCGGCTGGATGTGGTCATCGTCATCGGCATCGTCCTGCTGCTTCCTTTCATCCGCCGTCCGCTGGCCGCCAACCGGCTGGCCACCATTCCTCTGGGCATCGGCGTGGTCCTCAGTGCCCTGGCACTGGTGGTTTCCGCCTTCATGGACCCGTATGACATCGGTGGTTCGCTGCCTACAGAGCAGGTCAATGCCAGCCCGGCAAACCCGGACAACGTGCCGGATGGTGACTGGACCTCCTACGCACGCACGCAGGATGGCAATCACTGGTCCCCTCTGACACAGGTCAACAGCCAGAACGTCAACCAGCTGAAGGTTGCCTGGGTCATGCGGACCGGTGACCTGCCGGACAAGTCCCGCGACCCGGGTGAGGCCACCAACGAGGCCACGCCGCTGGAGTTCGACAACACACTCTATTTCTGCTCCCTGCATCAGAAGGTCTTTGCCGTCGATGCCGTGACCGGGAAGACGAAATGGGTGTTTGACCCCAAGCTGAACGTCAATCCTGGCTTCCAGCATCTGACATGCCGTGGCGTCAGTGCCCACACGAAGCCTGAAAATGCCGTCGACAGCAGCGGCCAGCCTGTCACCACGACAGACTGCACCAAGCGCATCATTGCCATGGTCAATGACGGCCGCATGGTCGAGATCGACGCACAGACAGGCAAGGTCTGCCAGGGCTTTGGGGACAACGGCCAGGTCGATCTGCGCTTCTCCCACCAGCCTTACACGACGGCTGGGGAGTATGCCCCGACATCACCGCCCGTCGTTACCGACAAGCTGATCATCGTCAACAGTGCAGTGAAGGACAACGGCTCCGTCCACCAGCCTTCCGGGGCAACACGGGCCTATGACGTCTACACGGGCAAGCTTGTCTGGGTATTCGACGCCGCCAATCCTGACCCGAATGAAATGCCGAGCGAAGAGCATCCGCATTTCCATCCGAACTCCCCCAACTCCTGGTCCGTCTCGTCTTACGACAAGAACCTGAACATGGTGTACATCCCCATGGGGGTTGGCACGCCTGACCAGTGGGGTGGCTACCGTGACAAGGATGCCGAACGCTATCCGCCGGGTGTCATTGCGCTGAATGCGGACACGGGCAAGCTCGTCTGGTTCTACCAGACCGTCCATCATGACCTCTGGGACATGGATGCCTCCGCACAGCCCAACCTTGTGGACATCACCCAGAAGGATGGCAGCCTGGTTCCGGCCATCTACATCCCGACCAAGAGTGGTGACATTTTTGTTCTGGACCGCCGCACCGGCAAGCCGATCGTTCCGGCACCGGAGGTTCCTGCCCCGGGTGGCGCTGCCACGGGTGACCATACAAGCCCGACCCAGCCCCATTCCGAGCTGAGCCTGCGCCCGAAAGATCCGCTGTCCGACCGTGACATCTGGGGGGCCACGATCCTTGACCAGATGGTGTGCAGCATCTACTTCCACAGCCTGCGTTACGAGGGGCCCTATACGCCGCCTTCCACGCAGGGGACGCTGGTTTTCCCCGGCGATCTGGGCATGTTCGAGTGGGGCGGCCTTGCGGTTGATCCTCGCCGCCAGGTAGCCTTCTCCAACCCCATCTCCATTCCGTTCGTCTCCACTCTGGTTCCCCGTGGCCCGGGCAACCCACGCTGGCCCGACCCGAATGGTGACAAGGGTGGCAGCGGCGGTGAGACGGGTCTCCAGCCGAATTACGGCATCCCGTACGCCGTCAACCTGCATCCCTTCCTGGACCCGCTGTTTGCCAAGTTCGGCCTTTTCGTGCCGTGCCGCACGCCACCGTGGGGGGCTGTCGCCGGGATCGACCTGCGCACCAACAAGGTTGTCTGGCAGCACCGCAATGGTACGCTGCGTGACTCCCTGCATGGCTCGTCCCTCCCGATCCAGCTGCCACCCATCAAGATCGGTGTCCCGAGCCTTGGTGGCCCGCTGGCAACGGCTGGCAATGTAGCCTTCCTGACATCATCGCAGGACTACTACATCCGGGCCTATGACCTGACGACCGGCCATGTCATCTGGAAAGACCGTCTCCCTGCCGGGGCACAGTCTGCACCGATGACCTACAGCATCAACGGTCGCCAGTACATCGTGACCTACGCTGGTGGGCATGGCTCCTTCCTGAGCCGGATGGGTGATTATCTGATCGCCTATGCTCTGCCGGAACAGGCCGAGAAGAAGTGAGACCCTGACAAACAGGTTGTCACAAAACAGAAAAGGGGAGGTCCAGCCGGGCCTCCCCTTTTTTTCATCATGCGGCTGATCCCGGACCATACAGGCCAGCAGCCAATATCCTTCCCGTGCAGCACTATCAGTAACCCGGGACGATGGAGACAATTCCAGAGCCCTGTCCCCCACCCAACCTCAATTGATAATATTTGGTAATGACTGGCCGTTATTCTTTAAAAATAACATAGACTTCACTATCACCAGCCTGAATTTCCTGTATAGGATAATGCCAGCCTATTCGTTCCCTGTTCTGACAGAAGGAAAACCCCCATGATGTTCCGTCGCATGGCCACATTCGCCCTCATTGCCAGTGCCCTGACCAGCCAGGTTGCCTTTGCCGCCTCTCATGGCAAGGCTCACCACTGCCGCAATGAGAAAGGTCAGTTCACAAAGTGTGAAAAGCCGAAGGCCAAGCCCTGCCGCGACAAGAACGGCAAATTCAGCAAGTGCAACACTCAGGATGCCGCCAGCGCCAAGCCGGCCGAAAAGGCCGAAGCTACAGCTGACAGCGTGAAGGACAGCTCCAACCCGATGAAGTCCGACATGCCTGCCACCGATGCTGCGGCTCCGGCCACGCATTGAGACACAGGGACAGCCCCTGCATGAAAAGGCCCTCTGGCTTTACCGCCAGAGGGCCTTTCCTGTTCCGGCCAACGGGCTCAGACTGCGGCGGCTCTTTGCCGGATGGCTTTTGCCATGGCCTCCACGCCATTGCCCCGATTGGCTGAAAGCGCCTTCACCAATCCCAGCTCATGCAGAAAAACCGGGTCAGTCGCCAGAATCTCATCCCGTGTACGACCGGAATAGACACGCAGCAGCAACGCCACCAGCCCCTGAACGATAGCGGCGTCAGACGCACCAGCAAAAAACAGACATCCGTTTTTTTCCTCAGCTTCAAGCCAGACCTGGCTCTGGCAACCCGGCACCCGGTGCGCGTCATCCTGCCAATCCTGCGGAAAGTCCGGCAGTTTCCTCCCCATCTCGATGATGTACTGATAACGCTCCATCCAGTCATCGAACAGCGCCAGTTCATCCCCGATGGCCGTGATGGCCTGTGCTGCATCATCTTCCTGCGGCTGAACAAAACAGGCTTCCCTATCGGCCATGCCATCCCCCTTCCTTCATCAATTTATGTTCGTGCGATCCATCATAACTGGAGGCACCAAAATGGGAACCGCTCCCCTCCGAAATGTCTTCGGCTCACTGTTTCAGCAAGGGTAACAGAAGACGCATCACCGTTCCCTCTCCGGGCTGGCTCTGCACAACAACATCCCCATGATGGGCCAGAACGAAACTGTAAATGCCAGCCAGCCCCAGCCCTGTGCCTTTCCCCGCCTGCTTGGTGGTGAAAAAAGGCTCAAAAATATGGCGCTGGACCTCTTCACTCATGCCTTCCCCTTCGTCCCGGACATCAAGGGCCAGCGCATGATCCTGCTCGCAACTGGATGGGGCAGCAGGCAGGACATGGCGTATCCGGCTGGCAGAAAGAGTCACGGTCCCGCCATCAGGCATCGCATCCCGGGCATTCACACACAGATTGAGCAGGGCCATTTCCAGCTGTTCCGGGCAGGTCAATACAGGGGGAACAGTCCCTTCCGGGAGGTCCAGCACAAAACGGATGGCCGGGACGGCTCCATAAAAACCATGCCGGAACAGGCTGGCCCGCTCCTCCAGAAAAGCCGCGATGTCAAACGGGCGCACCGTCCCACCATTCCGCCCCGCCCGGCCAAACTGAAGCAGACGGCGGGTCAGCCCTTCCCCCCGTTCCACGGTCTCCAACGCCCGGGCCAGCCATTTCTTCTGGGTGGCACGGGCCGCTTCATCTCCCTGCAACTGCCCGGAAAGAGCCTCCAGACAATTACCCAGAATGGTGAGCAGGTTGTTGAAATCATGCGCGACACCACCGGCCAGACGACCCAGGGCTTCCAGCCGCTCACCCCGGTTCAGCCGGTCTTCCACCATCACACGCTGGGTCACGTCCCGATCCATGCTGACCTGCCAGGCCTCTTTCAGCGGGACATCCTCCGGCCATTTCAGCGCCAGGCGGACAATCTCGTGCCAGCGTCTCTGCCCATCTTCCGCCACGACCTCCAGAAGCTCCTCTGCCTGCCCGTCCTCCCAGACCTTTTCCCGCAGACGGGCAATCACAGGCTGAAGAATGGCCGTGTAATGGTCACTCTCGCACGTCCCCTGATGATGCCGGTTGCTGCGGATACAACGGCCTTGCGCATCGGAAAAAACCAGACCGAACGGCAGGCTCTCCATGAGGCCATGCAACAGGGCCTGCTCCACCTTCAGGGCCCTCTGGGCCTGCCATGTCCTGTGTGCCTCATGGACGAGGGACAGCACATGGTCCGCCTCCCACGGCTTGTGCACATAGGCAACGATCCTGCCGTGATTCAGGGCTGCCACAACGGCATCCAGATCCGCATATCCTGTCAGCAGAATAGCCCGGGCGTCGGAGCAGGCACTGGCACGGCTGAGAAACTGGTCCCCTGTCATGCCCGGCATCCTCTGGTCTGAAATGATGACCGAAATCTCCGGATGGGCGGCCAGCAGGGCAAGGGCCCTGCCAGGCTCGGCCGCTGTCAGAACCGTGCAGCTTTCCTCCAGCAGATCCCCGAGTGCCACGAGAATCTCTTCCTCATCATCCACCAGAAGAACACAAGGTTGGGCCTCGATACTGTAAGGCTCGTTCATGCCGTTTTTACTTCCTCCTGTGCCCTGTACCGTTCAGGCTCCCGCACAGCCCAGCCTTCTGCCGTCTCGTGGACAGGAAGGCGAATCACGAAATATGCACCACGCCCGCCATTGGTCTGCCCATCTTTCTGGCAGCCATCTCCAGCCTCACAGGCGTCTGTCACATCGATGGTTCCACCATGGGCCTGCACGATGCCATGAACGATGGAAAGGCCCAACCCTGTCCCTTCCCCCTGCGCCTTCGTGGTGAAGAACGGGTCAAAAATCCAGGGGCGGATCGACTCTTTTATGCCTGGACCATTGTCACTTACCGTAATTTCATAAACATCATCGTAAAGACGGGTCGCAATCCGTATCAGCCCATCATGATGCTTCTGCCCTTCCCGCCGCATATCATTCAGCGCATCGGCAGCATTGGCAATGAGATTCATGACAGCCTGATGGAACAGTGTTTCCTGGCAGACCAGCTGCCGGGGTGCCTCAAGCTGGCAGTCCACGGCAATGGACCTGCCAAGCCTATGGCGGACCAGGGCCAGCCCTGTCTCTATCGCCTCGCCCACATCCACCATGCGCCACTCTCCTTCTTCCAGACGGGAGAAACGGCGCAGACGCACGACCAGGTCCCGGATACGCCCCAGCCCTGTCTTCATCGCAGCCAGACGGTCCCTGGCCCGCCGAATGCGGGTCTGACCATCCTCATCCTGCACGACAGTATCCATCCAGTGCAGGCATCGCTCGACCGTATCGGCATGACCCAGAGTGAACGCCAGAGGATTATTGATCTCATGGGCAATGCCGGCCACCAGCTCTCCCAATGAAGCCATCTTGGCCGTCTGGACCAGTCGGGCCTGTGTCTGCACCAGCTCCTCATTCGCCTTGGCCAGCTCCTTGTTGGCTCTGGCCAGAGCCTCCGCCAGCGAGGCCTGCGCCTGTGCAGCCTCCAGCGCCAGAGCCGACTGCTGGCGTTCCATCTCCCGCTGATGAAACGCCTCATTCTCCCGCCGCCGCCGGACCATGGCCCGGATGCGCAGAGCCAGCACCATGGGCGTCATGTCACTCGGAACAAGGTCCTCCAGGCCAGCTTCCAGAAAAGCCACGCAGGATTCACCCCGGAAGCGGGCTGCCTGTATGATGCAGAGAATGCGGAACGGTGTACCCCCCTGCTCCCGCAGGGCCTGGCGGCGCTGGTCCAGCAGACGGCAGAAAGCGAGGTCTGTCTCGTTATCCTGTATGTCCTCCAGCACGATGCAGTCCGGCCCGTCCGGGCCTGTCAGCCAGCCGCCATTCAGCAGATCACTGGAGCGGGTGACAGAGGTCACCGTGTGTCCATCCCGCCAGAGAAGCTCCCCCAGCCCAGCCTCCTCCGTGCCGTCCCGGCTGTTTTCATGATCCATGATGCTGGGGTCATTCCAGAAATCCAGCAGGGTCTCATCATCAGGGGCACGGACGATGACAACCCTGGCCCGCCGCATGTGCCATTGGGGATGAAGCTGGCGCTTTTCTTCCGCCAGATGCAGGAGCGTGCGTATCCGCAGCAGCAGCAGGTCAGAATGGGCAGAGCTGGAAAGGTAGGCATCGGCCCCGCTTTCAAAGCAGTCCAGCTCAACCCGTGAGGATACATCCTCCGTCAGCATCAGCACCGGTACGCCCTGCATGGCAGGAGTCGCCTTGGCACGGCGAACGAACTGCCCGGCGCTCATGCCTTTCTGGAGAGTGCAGCAGATGACCATGTCCACCTGATTGATACGACAGCGGGCCTCCAGCACTTCCAGCATCATTTCAGCACTCTGCCGGCAGACAACATCCATCCCCTCCCTGCGCAGAAGCTCATGGACCCGACTGTGAGCAGGACCGGCTGGATCCAGAAGAAGAACATGGACATCTTTTTCATCCAGCGTGGGTAAGATTTGCATTACGCCTCTCTTGAAGCTAGGTGCAGAAGCAGGAGGACAGAACAGAGGCCCCTCCGCCCTGCTTTCCGTCTCCCTCGCCATTACTATGCCATTGCCAGCCCGGCTGTCTTGCAGGAAGGTCTGAAACATTCATGGATACATCGCCCTCTTCCTCCCATTCCTCCCCGGCACGGGGCGAACGCCTGCTCTCGGCCACGCCATCACGCCAGCAGCAGGGCGGAGCCATCATGGGGCGGGTCCTGCTCAACCTCATATGGGCCGTGGCGCATTTCGTTTTCAGCTTTCTCATTCAGCTGACAGAACTGTTTGCTCCCATCCTGCTCATCCTTGGCGTCGGCTGGTCCCTGCTGCCGCACCTTGTCACCGTTGCCACGGCCAATCTCGGGTCCCTCACGGAAGACCAGCAGACGCATGAGATCGTCAATCACATCGCCCATACCATCCCCGAACAGCTCATGGTAGCCGGTCACACCCTTACACCGCACGGGCTGATAAAGGATGGTCTGCTCCTCATGGCTCTGGCAGCAGCCTCCTCCACGGCGGCGGCCTGGCTGGCCCGGAGGCTCTGAGGCACAGCCATGCGGAGCCCTGCATGATCGCCCTGGAGACGCTTCCGCTGCCTGTCGGCACGTCTCTCGTGCCGGGTGGCGTGCAGCACCTGTCCCTGCGGCTGGAACGGGGTGGCACCCTCTGGGTGACGGGCCCTGCCGAAGCGGGCAAGACAGCCCTGCTGGATACCATCGCCCTGCGCCGCCCTGCCACGGGCGGGATGATGACCCTCCTCAACCATGCCGCAGGGCCCGGCCTTTCCGCACGGGGTCGCAGGCAGCTCCAGCAGCGCATCGGGTACATCGAGGCAGCCCCCCTTTTCATGGACCGCCTGACGCTGGCGGACAATATTGCCCTGCCGCTGGAGCTGAACCACCTGCGCAGAGCAGATGTGAAACGGGAAACCGACTCCATCATCCGCTGGTTCGGGCTGGAGAGCCATGCACAGCTTCTTCCTCACTCACTCAGTCAGACCATGAGAATGCGGGCCGCCTGTGCCCGGGCCCTGATCACCCAGCCTTCCATCGTCTTGGTAGATGAACCAGCCCTGACCCTCTGCCCTGTCCTGCGGGATCATCTTCTTTCCACCCTGCGGGGCCTGGCCAGAAATGGCACCACAACCCTTCTGGCCATGCAGCACCAGCCAGAAGGGACAGACCCTGATGACCAGCTCCTGACCCTGCCCCGGCTCCCCCCATCACCGGAAGTCTCCATTTCTTCTGCCTCCGGGAATGATCTGGCAGCCCCGCTGATCCTGTCCCCCAGAGATGAAAGGCTGCTCCCATGACATGCCTGTCCCGTGCTACAGACCGGCCTGCCCTATGGCCCCTGCTGCTTGGCCTCTGTCTCGTCACATGGCTGGCCGGGCTGGCTCTGGCCCTGCCCCATGGTGTGGATGGAGCTGTCCAACGCTGGGAAGGACAGGTGAACAGCCAGATCGTCATCGCCCTGCCTGTGATCGGCAAGGAGGCTCCCGCCCTGGCGGACAGCCTGCCCAAAGCCCTGACCGCCACATTCCCCGAAACCCACGCCACCCTCCTGCCAGAGCAGGAGGTTTCCCGACTTCTGGCCGCATGGTCCGCCCCGTGGGAGGGGCCTCTCCCCAGGATTCTCACCCTCTCGTATCATGGGGACATGACCAGACTGGCCGCCTTTGTTCACAGCACCGCCCCAGAGGCCATCATCGTTCCGCCGCCCCCCCAGCTGACAAAGCTTACCCCACTCATGACAGTCCTCCAGCAGACTGCACGCCATGTCGCCCTGATGGCTGGGCTGGCAGCAGCCCTGATCGTTCCCGCCCTGCTCTATTTGGCAGCCAGAACCGTCGCTCTGGCCAACCGGCAGCAGCAGGCCGTGCTGTGGAGACTGGGCGGAAAGCTGTCCGTCCTTCACCGTATTTTTGCCCGGCGGGTCGCCCTGATGGCCTTTCTGGGCAGCCTTGCTGGCATCGTCCTGCTCCTGCCTTCACTGGGCTTCATCACCGCTGCTCTGCACCCTCTGCTGCGCCTGCCACCCGCAGAGGGAAGCATGTCGTCCTTCATCTCTCCATCACTGCTGCCAGCCCGGCTCTGGCTGGCCTTTTCCCTGATGCCGGTCCTGATGGCACTGGCGGGCTGGGCCATGGTGCATCTGGTCTGTGCCAGACAGGGGCAACAGGCATCATGAAACGGCCGGGCCCCACTGTCTGGTCTCTCTTCTCTGGTGGGGTGACCATCGCAGGATGGCTCATGCTGGCCAGTTTCATTTATTTCTGTGCCGATGCCCTGCGCCCCTCACCGGACCTGCACAGCATCCCGGCTGACTGCGACGGCATCGTTGCGCTGACGGGCGGCAAAAACCGCATAGAAGCCGGAATTGCCCTGCTCCAGCAGAAACCGGAGCGACTGCTCCTGATCTCCGGCGTTTCCCCCCATACGGGGCTGAACCATATTCTGGCCGCCACCGGAATCGGCCCGCTGCCGCCGGATCTGACGCAGCGCATCAGCCTTGGATATCGGGCCGCCACTACCATCGGCAATGCATGGGAAACCGCCCAATGGGCAAAGCAGAAAAACCTGCATCATCTTGTTCTGGTCACGGCGGGGTATCACATGCGCCGCTCCCTGCTGGAGTTCCACGATATTGCCCCGCAGCTTCAGTTCACCCCCTACTGGGTGCAGCCTCCCGCCATGAGCACCCCCTTTCATCCACACACCATGCTGCTGATGTTCAGCCAGTACGGAAAGCTGATCGGGGCCTTCATCCGTCTCATGGTCCTCCACCAGCCGGACCATGCCCAGGAAGGATTCCGCCCTGTTCCTCCAGCTTCAGGAACACCTCCCGCCTGATTTCTGGCTCGCCCATCTTTTTCCCTTGCTCTTCGGATAGATTCTGCGCCATGCAGGGAGCATTATGATGAGTCTCGTCCGTGGCAGCCTGTTCAACCTGTATCTCCTGATTCTGACCCTCGTCATGGGGGTCTTCGCCTTTCCTATCCGCCTGCTCAACCGGCGGGATGCCGCCTTGGGCTATGCCAAGCTCTGGTCCAGGGCCGTGCTCTGGGGGCTGGAACGCCTCTGCGGCATCCGCATCGTCATCAGCGGGCAGGAGAACCTGCCTGATGGCCCTGCGCTCATTGCCTCACAGCATCAGTCTTTCTTTGATGGTTTTGTCTGGATGAATACCGTGCCGCTGCCGGCCTATGTCATCAAGAAGGAACTGACATCCATTCCGCTGGTCGGCCCCATGCTCATTCTCAGCGGCATGATTCCTGTCGATCGTTCCGGCGGATCTCAGGCCCTGCGGGGCATGATGGATGCCGTGGCAAAGGCACAGGGAGCCGGACGACAGATCATCATCTTCCCGCAGGGCACACGCACGAAACCCGGTCAGGCTGTTCCGCTACAGAATGGCGTCATCGCTCTGGCCCGACAGGCCACCTGCCCCATCCTTCCCGTAGTGACGAATTCCGGCCTGTTCTGGCCACATTCCCCGTGGCGGAAATACCCCGGCACGCTCCGGGTTGCCATCGGGAAGCCTCTCGCCGCCAGCCTGAAGGGACGTGACCTCATACCGGCCATCAGCGGCGCCTGGGAGGCACTCTGCAAGGAACATGACCTGCCCCATGAAGCTGTGGAAAACTCTGTGGATGTGAAGAAGGATAACCAGTAATTCCTGTCCCGCACGGAATGGACGCAGGTATAGACCATGAAAGTGCTGCCCTGTGGGTATCTGCCTAACCATCTGTAATACAACACATTTCATGAGGCCTGCAGAAGGCCTCCCTTTTTGCCCCGTATCAACATTCTGGTGTGATTACTCTACAAAAGGTGAAGAACCTTCTGGGGACAAAGTAACAGGCCCGTCGTTCTATCCTTCTTCCACAGCGGAGGACAAATCTTGAGCCTGTTCCGCCGCCGTTCCATCCTGATCACCTCCTGTCTGTTCCTCGCTCTTCTGGCAGGCAGCTGGGGGTTGTACCTTCGGACGCAGGCCCTGCTTTCCAACCAGCTGGCCCATCTGGCCGTCCAGTCCCTGCCTTCGGACGGTCCCACCCCAACCCTGACCATACAGAAAACCTCTGCCAGAGGATGGCCTTTCGGGGCCTGGCGTCGGCTTTACGGCGTGTCCTTTCACACCCATCTCAACGGGGCCGATATTGTCGGGGCCACCCCCATGCTCCGCCTGGGTGGGAACTGGCTGGACTGGGCACATTCCCTGACCACACGGACCGAACTTCCACTACAGCTGCCGGACAGCACCATCCTCCGCATGGTCCGCAACGGCGAAAGCCTGACCCTGCGCCTGCGCAAGGCAAAACTGCGCATCAGCAAGGAAACTCTTCCCTGTCCACCAGATGCCAGATGCCATGACCACGGCACGCTGCCCCTGTACTGGGCACATTTCCGCATTGCTGAACTGGAACTGGCCTCCTCCCGCCTGTCACACAGCCTCATGCTGAATCACCCTGCCGGGACCATCCGTTTTGCACCGCAGTCCCTGTCGCAACCTGATCCTGCCCTGCAGAACAGGCCTCTGCTTTCCGCTGCCATCACGGCCAGAGAGCTGACCTATCCCTCCTCATTTCTACAGAATTTTCGGGTGGAACAGGTTCATGCTGCTTTTGCCCTGCTACCCGGCACCGGCACGACACCCCTCAGATTGCCGCCAGAAACCGATCATGCCACATCCTCCTGGCCTGACATCCCATTACAGCTCAGGCTTCATGAGCTCAGTGCCACCATCCATCCGGTGGCTCCGGGAAAACAGAATACGCCACCGCCGCATCTCTCCCTTGGTGGCAAACTTTATGTCCCGGCCTTTTCTGGCATTCTGTCCGTCAGTCTGACCAACTGGCAGGAGCCCCTGCATGATCTGCTTCAGAGTTCATGGATCCAGCGCAACGTACCCATCGCCATGCAGGGGCTCCTGAACGACATGATGACCAGCCCCCGGATGCTGTCCCTCTCCTCCCATCCCCTGACGGTCAGCATCCCTCTTGACCACGGTGTTCCCCCGGGGCTTTCATCCGACCATTTCGACCATTTGCAGACCCTGTACAGCCATTTCCGCCAGCTTGCTCCTCATCCTCAATGACCTTCCAGAGCCTTTGCCCGACAGACCTGATTACCGTTCTCATGACATTGGGCGATGATGCACCCCACGTCGCCCTGCTACGCCATGACCGGGACACTCCCCCCCTGGAGGAAAGCCATCATTCCCTGCAGAAACGCCTCTGCCATTGGGCGGAAACCCTGACACACTGCCCCATCGGTTACATGGAGCAGCTCTATACATTCAGCTCCTTTCCCATACGGGAACAGACGCCCCATATTCACATCACCTATCTGGCCCTGAGCCACAGCCATCCACGGGACTGTCACGGTTCGCTTTACCAGCGTTTCCCCTGGGAAGACCGCCGGGACGAAAGTGGCAACAAGCAGCTGGCCGAGTTCATCACGGCCATCAGGCAATGGGCCGACAACAATGAGGAACGCCAGAGCCGCATCGCTCCAGCCTTTGGGCTGGATGGCCTGCCGTGGGACGATACCCGTGTTCTGGAGCGTTACGAACTGCTGTGGGAATCCGGGCTGGTGCCACGCAGCCCGCCCAAACAGAAAAACACGGACCGGGATGACCGTCGCCTTCTGGCCACGGCCCTGTCCCGGCTACGTGCCCGCACCCGCTACAGTCCAGCCGTTTTTGAGCTGCTTCCTTCGTCTTTCACTCTTCTACAGCTGCAACAGGCGATGGAAACGGTATCTGGCCGCCTCATGCACAAGCCCAACTTCCGCCGCCTTGTCCTGCATCAGCAGCTTGTGGAAGAAACCGGCACCTACGACCGCCCAACCGTAGGACGCCCCGCCCAGCTATACCGCTTCCGGCCAGCTGCCATGGCTTCCTGCTATCTGGGAGCGGCATTTTTACCGCTTGATGTGCCGACTCTTTAAGCGATTTTTATCACGTATGATGGAACTTCATTGAAACAGGCCCATCTTTAGGGAAAGACATCACAAAACTGTCCCAATTTCCCTGTCCTGCTTCTTCCATAAGTTCGTGAAGTGCTGGTACACCCACCGACACTTCCCCAAGGCATATTCACTCAGGGGGCGCGGACTGGCTTTCACTGCTCTCATCATGCGAACGGTTCCCGACCAGCATGCTCATGGAGGTCTAAGCCATGCCCATGCCGAAGCTGATCATTATCTTCGTCATTGACCCGGAAAGCATGTCGCTCCCGACACCCGCCTAGAAGCCCACGCTCTGGCTCTTCCATGCAAAACTGTTCCCAAGGCTGTGGGCTTCCAGACTGCCCGTATTGAAGTGGTTCTTCTCACGGGACGCCGTGCTGGAGATCACGCCTGCTGTCAGGCTCGTCTTGCCCGCAACGTCAATCCCGATCCCCTGATCGCCCGCATACAGGCCGGAAAGCACCTTCCCCGTCGACGCAAAATGATCCGTCGTCTTCTGGTTCTGATAGCTCGCAGAGACACTGCCACCAGTACCATAAAGCGGTATCTTCACCCCAGCCGTCGCCTGCATGGCCGTGCTGCGGTAATCCGACGTGTTCTGCGGGCTGGTAATCTCCAATTCCGCCGCCTTTACATCAATCCGGGGCGCATTGACCTCCGCTCCCTTCAGCGTGGTCCTGCCACCGGATGTCAGGCTGACGCTATTGGTCGCATTCAGGACCGTATCAACCGCTGTCGCCTGATGGCTCTCCATGTTCGTCCGCTGCATCTACCCGGAGGCAGATAGGCTGAAGCCAACACCGCTCGTGCCCACACTCGCTTCAACACCAACCGAAAGGCCCTTCTGCGTGGTGTGGTTCAGGGCACTCTGACGGTTCCAGCCCGCTTCAAGATCAATATTGTTCTTCGCAGCCAGCTGCGCCGCAATGGCACTGATCAACCCGTCATCCGCCAACCCCGGATGATCGCCACGGGCCACGATGGAAAGCCGGTTGCCCGCTGTGGCCATGCTGCCCAGAACCGTGCTCTGCTCCTGTTCGGAGTGGCTTCTGGTCTTCGACATGTCAAACGAGACCGACACACCGACAAGAGACCCGCTGCCGCCATTGCTGCTGCCGTCACTTCCCCCACTACTGGAGACCTGCGTGCTGCTGGACAGACTGAACAGTTTCGAGAAAACCAGTATCACGGCCGTACTCAGCCCCGTACCCAGCTGATAGGCCCCCTGCATGGCATTGAAGGTCCGCAGCACGGTGCTGCCCTTGCCCTGTGGCTCGCCGCAAGCGCGGACTGCACCACGCTCCCGAGCACGGAATCCCCGGTAAGACCACCGCTGACACCGTAATAGCTGGACATGCTGTCCTGCGTCTGTTTCGGGCTCCGCGACACCGCCCTGAACGCAACCGAGGACGCATCAATACCTATGTCATGTCCCGCACTCAGGCTGGACCCGATAATCGTGGCCGTACCTCCAACCTTCAGGATCAGGTCTCCCTTGTCGGCATTCACCGTGCTGGAAGTCCAGTTCGTGCCATCCCTCGCATCAGCATCACGAGACTTGCCATAACCGACGAACGTCCAAGGCCCTATACGGAAGGGCAATCGGTATCATGATTTACAATAAAAAAACCGGGTTCTCATTACAGAACCCAGCCTATACCATAAAATACGAAAACCCCTCATTTACTATCAAGTGAAAGCAAATTATCATAGGGCAGGTCCACATCAAATCCTACACCATGCTCATCAAAAATACGCTCCAGATCCTTACAAAACTCTTCGCAAATATTATTGATAACCTGCGGATCATTCTCTTCATCGAGAGAAATAAGATACTTCACAGCTAAACCCTTACCAAGAACGGTAGGAATAAAATAACAATTAAGCCAATTCTCTTCACTTTTATCTAGAAACATTTTTTCAGAATAATTCTAATATCGAATCCATCCCTACGATAATAAATCAGCCCTGAAAACCCCAATCGAGTCAAAGCTGCCATCGCTTTTTCAAACCATATCTCCTCAACTACATCCGCTCCAAACAAATCAGCTGTAAAAGGCATGTCACCATCACCTTCAGCAACAATGCCTGCTAAAAAATTTTGATAAAATGTAAAAAATCTGCATCAGATACATTCATAACCTATCCCTAATATCTATTTTTAATATTTAATCGGAAAAATATAAATATCATCTACCAACACTCTTTTCTAGCATAAATAATTCTCCCAAACTTACCCACAGAGTTAAATTTTTCATTTGATAAAATATCTGAAAATATAATATCCCCAACATCTTTTAAGAAAGAGCTTGTGGCTATTTTTTTCTTAATCCTATAGAAATTCATTTTTACCTTACCCTTTGAACTTTCATCAAAAGCGAATGTTACATGTATATCATTCCCGATAAAATTAACCGATACAAATCGTAAATTTCTATGCACCTCCCCAAGTAAAGCTTGTGATACCCCTACAAGCCTCATATTCCTTTCACGTTGTGAAATCTGCATTCTACCCTCACTGTGTAAACTTATAAATCCAATACAAACATACTATTCTTCATACCTCATATAAATGATATATGGGAGAGTCTCTATTTCACAAAGCGGTTCCTCCGAGAAAAAAATTCTATCTTCTATATCTGATGCATCTTCCAAATTAAATGCAGCATCAATTTCTGTAATCACGCAATCCATCTCCTCAATATCCTCATCATTCACAGGTCTATCTAAAACCATATGTACTCTAATAACTAAATCCTCACCGTAATCCGCAGATATTAAACGAATTTCAGGATATATCTCTCCTAAAAATGCTGTCATAATACATAAATAAATATCCGGTATCATTTCTATAGACATAGATTCCTCTCTTCTTAGCCTTTACCAAGACAGAAAATTCATAATACTTTTTATTTATTTTCCCATCCCTTTGGGGCTGCTGGAACGATATGTGCACCTTTCTTAGACACATGTATACTACCTATAGTAGTGTCAGAGAATTTTCCTTCCCCCTGTGTATATTCCCCGATTTTTTTATTAAAATCAAACTTATATATAGAGTCCCTAGGACCCATACCTAAAAAATCATATTTCCTCGACAATGCTCCTTCCAACAGTTCCACTGGGTCTACATCCGAAGACATTATAGATCTACCTGGAATGTAATCATTATGACCTACAATATGCTTCCCCTGCTTTCCATCATGAATACCTTTTCCTGCTGCTTTCTCGTTAAATTCTAAAAACTGTCTGTCAATTTCCTCTAAATCTGAATTACCACCTTTACTTGCCTCTATAGCCTCTAATGATAGAGAGGAATTTTTTCCTATATTTTTAAATGCAGGGTCATCCTGCCTGACACTTTTTACAACCTGACCAGCTGCAGTTTCTTTTTTGCCAAGATTGGCAGCACCTTCTGCTGCATGTCCTGCCAAAGCAGCCCCAAACTCCTCCCCAGTCACAGCCATAAACTGGGCCTGAGCAAGCCTTTCGAAAGCATCCCCACCAAACTTGAGGATCACCCCCACCACAGCACTCTTCATAAGCTGGAGCGAGCCAGTAATCACAGGAGCCACAACAGCCTATGTATCGATACCAAAGGTATCCAAACCTGCTGATCCCGCCTGGATAGCAGCAAGATATGGATGTCCTTCCTGCTCCAACCTGCCAGCTAATGTATAACCAAAGGCAGTTCCAGGTGGGCCTGGGATCATGGAGCCCCCCGTTAAAGCAATATCAAAAGCCAAAGCTTCGACTGCATCTGTATTCGAATTTTTTTCCTCGTCCTCTTCCTTCTGTTCTGCCTCCTTCCCACGATAGGCACTATCATTATACTGCTCGATGGCCGCTGCTGCCGCTGCACCAGTCAGCGCACTGACTGAGGCACTGCCCTTACCTGCAACCAGTCCTCCAACAGCCCCACCAGCCACTGCGGCAGCACTGCTGAACATGTTGGCAATACTGTCATACAGCGTACCGTCGCTGCTGCCCGTCAGCCCCGTCGCCACGGCCTCCGCCAATGGACGGGTCGTCGCTGCCGTCACTTTCCCGGCAAGCGTACCCAGACCAGCAGCAGTCAGGTTCTCCTCCCGCCAAGGCCGCAATACCGGCTGCCCCAGCCACAAAAGAAAATTAAAAATTAATTCTAACAACTCATCTATAAAGCCACATCAACCACATCGCCAAGCAAAGTCTATTTATTAACCTAGCCATAGACATCATATAAAAATTTACGCTCCTTAATGAGCAAGAAATATACTGAACATTACCGGTACGGAAGCATTCAAAATAAATATTAATATATTTAATAAAATCAAAATATCTATCTCTGAATTTTGTAAAAATTTCTTTCGGCAACATCTTCATCTCTAAAAATTTATCATCAAAAAGAACGACAACATAATTTCTGGAATTTTCAATACATTCTATTAGAGAAACATCCTCATCAAGATTATTGAATAAAAAACCCTTTCCATACAATTTATACAGCTTCTCACTTATATTTAGATATATGCTAGAAATTTTACCTTGATTTCCTGGATAATCTAGGAAATCAAGGACCTTAAAAATCAACTGATTAACAGACATAAAGAAATAACTTATATCATTAAGAAATCCATCAAATTTAATCAAATGCTCCTCGAAATATTCTCTTTTCAATTTATTTATTTCAATTCCACTATGATAATTTCTATCCAACATTTCTAGAAAATTTGTGAACTTTCGTTGACTACGAAAAAACTCCTCCATCTCCTCAAGAACTTCAAAATAAACTTCAGGATAGTTATCGCATAACTCATGAAGACTATCCAAAAAAGCTCTTATCATTAATAATATCTCCTACCTATCCATGTGTTTCTAAACACAACTTCCCTCTACCTGACACCGCAGCCGTACCTATTCACCCCATCATCGATTTAAAAAATAATCAACATCTCCTCCTAAAACCAATCCACCTTGAAAGAACTTCAATATTCTGGTCAAAATAAATATCATCATAATCTATATAGAAAAATAAGTTTTTACATTATATTGAGTTATTATATGACTTCCAATAAAAATATGCGTCATGGCCTTTCCCATATAAGGGGATTGCACTCTTAAAATAAACATGAAATCGTTGGGAGTTTATACACAAAACCATAAGCTCCCCAAGAATGAACAAAAATCATCTATGAAATCGACTAGTGCCATCATATAAAAATTAACCATTCTCATTGAACGAGAAATATAAAAAATACTATTATCAAGAAAAGACTGAAAATAAACAAGAATAGCATCAATGAAGTTTAAATAATTATTCCTAAAATCTGAATAATAAACCCCAAGAAATATTTTTTTATTTGTGAATGGTACTTCAGGAAGACTAAGAAAATATTTTTTACATTCTTCAATGTAATTGATTATTAAATTACTCTCCCCAGAAACACTATTCTCAGAGAGAAGATGTCCTTTATAAAAACCAAGAAACCCCTCACCTACAGAAGAGGCATCATCATGGAAATCACTTTTTTCTTCAACACCATCTAAAAAATCAAGAATATTAAATATTAAATGATTGAGTGAGATGAAAAAACTACGCACATCATCCAAAATCTCATCTATTTTGAATATTCTTTCCCTAAGAGATTCTTTTCTCAAACTGAATCCTAGATCTAAATGATGAATACGTTCATTAATAGAATACCATAAGCTTAAAAAAGCTTTTTTGCTATGAATCCCTTCTCCAATTTCATCTGAAACATCAAGATGGAACCCACCATACCTACCGGACAAATTATAAAGACTTTCTAGAAAATCTTCTATCACAGTCAAAACCTCCTACCCTTTGCACTCACCGTCTTCTTATCATTGATCGATCCATCCAGATTTACAACCGGTCTTTCTGCCCTAAACTTAGAGAATACCTCTAAGTGATCATCATGAGCCGTATCAATATAAAAACTAGCCCCCTTAATTATTTCACTAGTTCTAATAGAATTATTCTTCAATGTCTGACCAAAACCAGGAGACTCTAAAAAAATCCTCCATCTTAAAAGGCTCTTTAGCTCTACTTGCCCCGCCATCTCCAGTACCTTTCTTTCCACCTCCAGCGACCGCCTTTTCATCCTGCCGGACACTCTTCATGACCTGACCGACGGCCGTTTCCTCTTTCACAGCATTATTGGCGACACCCTCTGCTGCATGTCCTGCCAAAGCAGCCCCAAACTCCTCCCCAGTCACAGCCATAAACTGGGCCTGAGCAAGCCTTTCGAAAGCATCTCCACCAAACTTGAGGATCGCCCCCACCACAGCACTCTTCGCAAGCCAGAGCGAACCGGTAATCGCAGGAGACACAACAACAGATGTATCAATACCAAAGGTATCCAAACCTGCTGATCCCGCCTGGATAGCAGCAAGATATGGGTGTCCTTCCTGCTCCAACCTGCCAGCCAATGTATAACCAAAGGCAGTTCCAGGTGGGCCTGGGATCATGGAACCAGCGGTTAATGCACCATCAAGAACTGCATCCACGACCGCCTTCGTTTCTTCTTTCTGCTGCTCTTCCTTCTGTTCTGCCTCCTTCCCACGATGGGCACTATCATTATACTGCTCGATGGCCGCTGCCGCCGCTGCACCAGTAAGCGCACTGACTGACGCACTGCCCTTGCCCGCAACCAGTCCTCCAACAGCTCCACCAGCCGCAGCGGCAGCACTGCTGAACATGCTGGCAATGCTGTCATGCAGCGTTCCCTTACTGTTACCCGTCAGAGCTGCAACACCGGCCGCCCCGCCAGCTTCCAGAAGATCACGCACGACTTCTCTACCAGAAAACAGGCCAGAAGAATCTGCTGGCGGCAAACCCTGCTTCGCACGACTTCTATCTTCCTCATCCTGTATCTTCTGGAAGGCCGTTCCAACAATCTCACCGACGAGCTGCGTGCCAAGCTGTCCGGCCTGTATCTGGTTCTGTAGCTTCTGCGCATCAAACCTGTTCGTCAGGGCACCATTGGCATGGGCAACGTCGTGACTGTATGACCCCGTGACACGCCCCGCATTGACCGTGATGATGTCGCTGATAGCAGACTGGCTTTCACTACTCTCATCATGCAAACGCCCTCCACCAAGAAGACCCGCAGAGTTCGCCGCCATCCCCTTGGCAAGGCCGACGAGCTTCTGCGACATCGATCCGGTAACCAAGCCGCCGCCTGCATGGCCGTGCTACGATAATCCGATATGTTCGCCCGTTGCATCTGCCCGAAAGCAGACAGGCTGCCATGAATGAGCCGAAGCCACTACCGTATTCCAAAGCCAGAAAGAGACAAAGGCTGAGCCTGCGATGATGCCCCCGCCACCATTACCCATCCGGTTCCCGGAGAAAGGCTGACCTTTCCGCCCACATATCTGGCTCCATTCCGGGTATCTCCGGTAACCGTACCCCCCAACCAGAAAACGCCACCTTCCCCTGATTGTGGAGAGCCTCTGCCCAGTCACTCCCATCCAGAATACGCTCCCGAAAGAACGGTACGATCTTTCCTCCTAACACACCCGGAGCAGAAACCCCTTGGCATGGTCTCCAGCAGGGCCTATATTATGCTCATAGTGAGTATAACCTTGGTAAGGACCTCTCCATGATGCAGGGCATTGCCCCTTCTCCGTCCCGCGCTGCGCTGTACAGCCCCGTGGCCTCCCTCATGGCCCGGCAGGACTGGGACCGGCTTTTTGCAGATGACATCGAGGCCATTCTCGAGCTGAAGCGCAAGCATAATGCCGTCATCCTCGCCCATAATTATCAGACGCCAGAAATCTTCCACTGCGTGTCCGACATCAGGGGGGACAGTCTGGCTCTAGCCCGTGAGGCCCAGAATCTGGAACAGGATGTCATCATCATGGCGGGCGTCCATTTCATGGCCGAAACGGTCAAGCTGCTGAACCCCACAAAGACCGTCCTCATCCCGGACGAACTGGCAGGCTGCTCCCTGGCCGAAGGCATCACGGCGGAAAATGTCCGCACCCTGCGGGAACGCCACCCCGGCGTGCCGGTCGTTACCTATGTGAACAGTTCCGCTGCCGTAAAGGCCGAGACAGACGTCTGCTGCACGTCCGGCAATGCACGCCGTGTCGTGGAAAGCCTTGGCGTACCGGAAGTCATCATGATCCCCGATGAATTCCTTGCCCGGAACATCGAGCGGGAAACCGGCATCAAGATGCACACATGGTCAGCCCGCTGCGAAGTCCATGAACGGTTCACCCCGCAGGAAATCCGCCAGTACCGGCGGATGCATGGCCCGCTCCATATCATTGCGCATCCGGAATGTTCACCCGATGTCGTGGCAGAAGCCGACCATGCCGGGTCCACGGCCAGCATGATGGACTACATCGCCCAGCATAAACCTGAAAAGGTCATGCTCATCACCGAATGTTCCATGAGCGACAACCTCGCCGCCATGCACCCGCAGACCGACTTCATCCGTCCCTGCAATCTCTGCCCGCACATGAAGCGCATCACCCTGAAGAACATCCGTCAGGCTCTGGAAACCATGAACACCGAAGTCACCATCCCGGCTGACCTTCAGGAACCGGCCCGCCGCTCCGTCGAGCGGATGCTGGCCATCAAATGAAGGACCGTCCCATGCAGGGACATGCCCTTTCCCGCCACGCAGGCTGGCCAGTCATCATCGGGGCCGGGCTGGCTGGCCTCATGGCGGCTCTGGAGATGGACGGCCCCTGCGTGCTGCTTGCTCCCTCCTTCACAGGGGAAGGAACATCCAGCACCCTGGCCCAGGGCGGCATGGCAGCGGCGGTCGGTCCCGGTGACAGTCCGGCCAGCCACGCCGAGGATACGCTCAGGGCCGGTGCCGGTCTGTGTGATCCGGCCATCGTGCAGCGCATCACCGAGGCAGGGCCGGGTGCCGTGGAAACGCTCCTGCGGCTTGGCGTGCCCCTGGCCCATGATGGAAAGGGGCAGCTTTCCCTCCATCTGGAAGCTGCCCACAGCCATGAGCGGATTGTCTTTGCCGGTGGCGACCGGAGCGGACAGGTCATCCTTCAGCATGTTCTCCAGCAGGCCCGGGAAAAGGACACCATCCACTGGCTACAGGCCACGCTGGAAGGGTTCCACGCCCCTGATGGGACAGTGCAGGGTGTATGGACATCCGCCGGGTTCATCCCCACACGGCACTGCATTCTGGCCAGCGGCGGCTGCGGCGGGCTGTATCAGCACACGACCAGCCCGCTTCCCAACAGGGGTACGACACTGGCTCTGGCCGCACGAGCAGGAGCCACTCTGCGGGACATGGAATTCACACAGTTTCACCCTACGGCCCTCGTCTCACCGGGCCAGACAGGCCGCCTCTCCCTCATCAGTGAGGCCGTGCGGGGAGCCGGAGCCGTGCTGCGTCTGGATGACGGCCACCGTTTTACGGAAGAACTCGCCCCCCGTGATGTCGTCAGCCGGGCCATCGCTGCCCAGCTGCGGGAAGGACGCACCGTCTTTCTGGATGGACGCTCCCTGCCGGGTGCCCCCTTCAGCGCACGTTTCCCCGGCATCACACAGGCCTGCCGAAAAGCCGGTCTTGATCCGGACACCCAGCTTCTCCCCGTCCAGCCCGCCATGCACTACCACATGGGCGGCCTGAAGGTGGACCAGACAGGCCGCACGACCCTGAAGGGATTGTGGGCCTGCGGAGAGGTCGCCTGTACCGGCCTTCATGGTGCCAACAGGCTGGCCAGCAACTCCCTGCTGGAGGCTCTGGTCTGCGGGCAATGGGCAGGGCGGGACGTCAACACCAGCCGGAACGACGGAACAGCTCCCCCTCCCGCCACGGTACCGGCACGCCCCACCTTCACGACGGACTGGCCTTTCCGGGCTGAAATGCAGCAGCATCTCGGCATTCTCCGCACCCACACAGGACTGGAAAATTTTCTGGAACGTACCCTGCCACTGGCCCGCCAGAATCTCTGCGCCCTGACCGCCTCCTTCATCGGCTGGGCCGCCCTGAACCGCCCGGAACAGAGAGGGGCACACTGGCGGGAAGACACGCCCGGTCTTCAGCCGCCCCGTCACATCGACATGCAGCTGACCGACCTGCCCCTGTAACCTCCTTCCATCCAGCACCAGGAGACCTATCATCATGGCCCTTGAGACGCTTTTCCTGCCCGACCTGCTCTGGGAACCGGTCATCAGCAACGCCCTGCGGGAAGATTTCGGCACAGGTGGCGACGTCACCACGCAGGCTCTCATGCAGGGCCAGCCCACACTTCGGGCCTCCTTCGTCGCCCGGCAGGATGGACGGCTGGCCGGACTTCCCGGTGCCCGTCTGGCCTTCACGCTTCTGGATGGCCGGACCCGTTTCACACCCTTCAGGCAGGAGGGCGACCGCATCACCCGTGGCGACGTTCTGGCCGAGGTGGAAGGCCCGGCCAGCGCCGTGCTGGGCGGGGAACGTGTGGCCCTCAACCTGCTGTCCCATCTCAGCGGAATCGCCACCACCACGGGCCAGATCGTGGATGCCGTGGAAGGTACGGGGGTCAGTATCTGCTGCACCCGCAAGACGCTCCCCGGCCTGCGTGCCCTACAGAAATATGCCGTCCGGGCTGGTGGTGGCAGCAATCACCGCCACAGGCTGGATGATGCCATCATGCTCAAGGACAACCATCTGGCTCTTTTCGGCAGCAACATCCCCGCCGCACTGGCCGCTGCCCGCCAGCGGGCCGGACACCTCATGAAGATCGAGCTGGAAGTGGACTCCCTCGCCCAGCTTGCCGAGGCGCTGGACTGCCCCGACGGGCCGGATGCCTACCTGCTGGACAACATGACCCCCGCCATGCTGCGTGAGGCCGTGAACATGATCGAAGGCCGGGCCATTGCCGAGGCCTCCGGCGGCATCACGCCCGACACGGCCCGCAGCATTGCCGAAAGTGGCGTGGACATCCTCTCCCTCGGCTGGCTGACCCACAGCGTGAAAGCACTGGATATCGGGCTGGACATCCGCACGGCCTGACAACTCAGAACTGGTCTTTCTGCTTCCGCAGGCGGGCCAGTTCTTCCGGCGTCCGGGCCATGAGGAACGGGTTGGTCTGCCGCTCCACGCCCAGCGGAACAGGCACCGAGGGCCGCCCTTCCGCCCGGAGCTGCGCCACCTCTGCCCTGCGGGCCTCCAGCGCAGGGGTGCTTCTGCCCAGTGAGGCAATGAATTTCAGGTTCCCCTGCGTGTATTCATGGCCGGGGCAGAGAAGTGTCCCGTCCGGCAGATCATCAAACTGGCGGAAGCTGGCAAAAAGCTGTTCCGCAGTCCCCTCGAACAGGCGGCCACTCCCACCACTGAACAGCGTATCCCCACTGAAGAGGGCCGGGGTTCCACCCTCCAGCGCATAGCAGAGGTGATCCAGCGTGTGACCCGGTGTGGCCATGACACGGAATGTCAGCCCGGCCACCTTCACCTCATCACCGTCCTTCAGCGGGTGATCGACACCTGCCACATCCGCTGGACCATAAACCGGCACGTCGTGGCGCCGTGCCAGTTCTGCCGCCCCACCGACATGATCGCCATGATGATGGGTCAGCAGGATGGCAGCCGGAGCCTCTTCCCCCAGCACCGCCTCTGCTGGCCCGGCTTCACCGGGATCGATCACCACCCAGGGGTGCCCCTCCTTACGGACGAACCAGATGTAATTATCCTGAAAGGCGGGAACCGGCCTTATCTCCACACTCATGAAACCTCTCTCCAGACAGGGTTATCCCGCAGGAAACAGCGGGATAACGGAAGCCATGCCTCCAAGATGGCCCCTGCCACCTTTCCCTGCAAGCACACACCCAGCCCTGACCACGCCCTCCCCATCCCCGTCACGAAATACTTGACCCATCCAGCAGGTGACGTATGAGTAATCTCATGTCACTGATCAAATCTCTCAAACTCGTCCTTGCTCCGCCGCACCGTGCGGCAACACCCTTTCTGGGCATCGGCCTTCTGGCTGGTGTGTTTGGGCGGGCCACGCCATGGCGGCTGACACGGGCCCTGGGGACAGCAGGCTTTGCGTTCACAGGCTTCTGCCTCTATTTCTTCCGCAACCCACGGCGGACGTCTCCACAGGGTGAAGGGCTCGTCCTCGCCAGTGCGGATGGACGTGTGACAGGTGTTTCCATGGTCCCGCCGCCGGCTGCCCTGGAGATGGGCAGTGAGCCGGTCTGGCGTGTTTCGACCTTCCTCTCCGTACTGGATGTGCATGTAAACCGTATGCCCGTCAGTGGGACAGTCACGAAAATTGCCTATCATGCAGGCAAATTCCTCAATGCCAGCCTGGACAAGGCCTCCGAACATAATGAACGCAACGAACTGCGCGTAACTCTCCGGGATGGCCGCCAGGTGGCCGTCGTGCAGATCGCCGGGCTGGTCGCCCGCCGTATTCTCTGTGATGTGAAAGAAGGCGAACAGGTGCAGGCCGGGGAGCTGTTTGGCCTCATCCGCTTTGGCTCCCGCACGGACATCTACCTGCCACCGGGTATCACTCCCGATGTCCTGGAGGGACAGACGATGATCGGAGGCGAGACGGTCATAGCGAAGCTCTGAGGGCCAGACATATGCAGAAGCCATCTTCCGACACGGCCATGGTGCATAGATACCGGCGCAAGCGGCGCCGGGTCCGTGGGCTTTCCTTCAACCGGCTTGTCCCCAACATCCTGACGATGCTGGGCCTCTGTGCGGGGCTGAGCGCCATCAAATTTTCCATGACAGGCCATTTTACCCATGCAGCCGGGGCCCTGCTCATCGCTGCCTGCATGGATGGGCTGGACGGACGCATCGCCCGCCTGCTGAAGGGGACATCCCGTTTCGGAGCTGAATTTGACAGCCTGTCGGACTTTGTCTGCTTCGGCGTCGTGCCGCCCTTCATCCTCATGCTCTGGGCTCTGCCTGCCACGCAGCGGCTGGCCTTCATCCCGTTCATTCTTTTCACGGTCTGCATGGCCCTGCGACTGGCCCGCTTCAACTCCGCACTGGACGACGATACGGCACCGGAATATGCCGCCAATTTCTTCTCCGGCGTGCCCGCACCGGCAGGGGCAGGGCTTGCACTGTTCCCGGTCTTTCTGGGGCTGGAAGCCAAGCGCAACAACCTGACAGGCATCGAGCATTTCGCCCACTCCCCATGGCTGGCCGCTGGCTGCCTGATCGTCACCGCCCTGCTGCTGGTCTCCACCCTGCCGATCTGGTCCTTCAAGAACTTCAAGGTGCCATCACGCTATATTCTGCCCATGCTGGTCGGTGTCGGTGCCTATGCCGCCATTCTGGTAACAGAACCATGGGGCGCTCTGGCCGCAGCTGGTGTCCTCTATCTCGTCATGATCCCGCTCTCCCGCCGGTCTTACTGGCGGCTGCGGCGTGAGGCAGAAGATGCGTGGGAGCCCGTGGGAGATGAACCACCCTCTGCCAGCTCCACCAACGCCTGAAGAATGGATGCGGGCGACGGCGGGCAGCCAGGAATGGACCCATAGACCCGGCTGAGCGCATGGAGGCCACCCAGCGTGGCGTATGTGTTCTTCCACAATCCACCATCATGGGCGCAGTCTCCCACAGCCACGAGGCTGCGTCCTGCGGGCATGGCCTCCCACGCACTGGCCAGATCGCCTGCGCAGGAGCGTGTTACAGAGCCGGTGACAAGGAGCCAGTCCGCATCCTCTGGATGCTGGACCCTCTGAAACCCGCTCCCTTCCAACGGGTAGGCGCTGCTTCCCAGAGACACCAGTTCCATCGCACAGCCTTCGCAGCTTCCCGCCTCAAGCGTGAACAGCCTGATGCGCCGCCCCTGCCGCCTCACGGGGCGGGGGCGCCATTTCTGTACATCCAGAAAAGCAAGCATCATGGTCAGGGGAGCTGACTGCATGGCAGATGTGATCCTCACAATGGGAACAAAACAGCAGAACCTGTAACAGAAGGTTCATGCCGGGCACTATATAGTGTCCCGGCCCAGAGTGAAGTACCCTCCCCCGCCATGCACCCACCATCCTCCTCACAGCACCCCCATCCCCGCAGAGCACTGCTCATCATCAACCCGACAGCGGGGCATCACTCTCCCCGGCGGCAGGCCGCCTTCGTGAAGCATCTGGAACAGGCCGGGCTGGACGTGCGTGTCATGGAAACCCGCTACCGAGGCCATGCTGCGGAGATCGTGAAAACCCACCTGCCAGAAACGGACCTCATCATTGCCGGTGGAGGGGATGGAACGATTGCCGAAATTGCCCACGCCATGCTGGGCCAGTCTTGCCCTCTGGCCCTCTGGCCCGTCGGATCAGCCAATGTGCTGGCACTGGAGCTGGGCGTCCCCTTCCATGACGCCGGCAACGCCACCCTGATCGCCAGCGGGCAGACCCGCACGCTCTGGCCGGGCTGGCTCACCACAGAAGGACAGGCCAGCCCAACCCTGTTCCTCCAGATGGTCGGGGTCGGCCCCGATGGCTGGGTGGTGCAGCAGCTCTCCACGGCCCTCAAGAAACGGATCGGCCGGGCCGCCTATGCCGTCACCGCCCTGCGCCTGCTGTCCACCTATCCCTTCCCCGCATTCGAGACAGACGTGGATGGCCGATGCTACCAGTCCCGCCTCACCATCATCTCCAAAGGGCGGCTTTATGGCGGTCCGTTCCGGCTGTTCCGCCACAACCACCATGAAGAGGCCGCCTTCTCCGTCTTCATGCTGCACCGGCTGCACCCGCTCTGCCTGCTGAAGCAGGCATGGGCTTTCCTCTGCCGGAACGACTGCACCACCCCGGCCTTTTCCTTCATCCGGGGACGGACCGTCACCTGCCCCGGCAGCCAGCCCGTTCCTGCCCAGAGTGATGGGGACTTCAGAGGAACAACGCCGCTCCACATCACCAGCGCACCAGCTCCCCTGACGGTCATCTGCCCGGCTAGAAATCAGCCCCCATCTGGAGAAAGAAACTTCTTCCGGCAATGTAGCCTGAATATTGGGAAAAGGCGGTATTGAAGGCCCCATCCGGCACGAAGGGCGGCCGACGGTTGAACAGGTTGCTGATGCCTCCCATCAGCTGGAACTGGTGCCACGTCCCTGACACCGTCACGTCATGCAGGATCGTTCCTCCCACGTGGGTTCGCCCGGATGTGGCCGGGTCAAGATCACGGTGCCCGTCATTCATCCTCATCCCGCTGATGAGGCGTGTCATCCAGATGAGGCTGACATGGTCATGCCGCCATGTCGTGCTGATGTAATGCTGCTCCCGTGGTCGGCCACTGCCATTCAGATAGAGCAGACGCCCCGTATAGTCCTGCCAGCTCCCGTTACGGGTCAGCTTCTGCCTGTAATTCAGAAGATACTGGGTGTTTTCATGAAGGCTCAGCTGGTCCCTGTCGCCCAGGGGCAGGCTGTAATGCAGGCTGAAATCCAGACCATCCGTCTTCAGGGCACCGACATTCTGCGGCAGGGCCTTGATGGCCGTGATCTGCCCGCTGCTGGAACGGGGCAGGATGGCACCACAGAAATCCGGCTCGCTGCCCGTGTAACATCCATCCAGAAGCGTCTGCGTGCTGAGGGTCGAGATCATGTCCCGCAGGCTGTAATGCCAGTAATCGACAGAGAGCCGCAACGCCCTGAGAGAGCGGGGCGTGATGTCCATGCCGACCGTTGCCGTACGTCCATATTCCGGCCCCAGCCGAGGATTGCCACCGGAGAGGGTCGGCAGCTGCCCGACCAGTGAAGAGGTGAAGCTGGCCGGGTTGATTCCTTCCTTCTGGCACCGTGCCTGCACCGCTCCCGCACGGCTGCCATAGCTTCCCACATGGGCGCAGGGATCGGATGCAGAAGCATAGCTCAATGTCTGGCCGCCATAGACATCATACAGCCCCGGCTGCCGGAACGAGGTGCCCAGCGTCCCCCGGAAGGCCACGTCCTGAACCGGTGCCCAGTGCAGGCCGGTCTTCCAGTTCAGCGGTGTTCCGTAATGGCTGTATGAAGAGACACGGCCCTGAAGGTCAACCGTCAGGTCCCGGGCCAGTGGCGCACGCCGCAGCAGGGGAAGCTGGATTTCTCCATAACCCTCCGAAACGGTGAACCCACCGCCCGTATAGGCCCCCGCCGCCCCTGTGGACGCCTCCTGCGCCACGAGGGCATCAGGGTGATAGCTCAGCTGCTCCCCCCTATGTTCCATGCCTGCCGCCACCCCGACCGGCCCGCCATACATCCACGGCAGGGCAAAGAGATGCGGGTTCCGCAGGCGCAGCATCGTGTCCCGCAGCTGATAGGTGGCCCGGTCCTTCTGGGTGAACCGGACATGATCCTTCGCCTGCTGGCTGTAGGGCGCAAAAGGATTCTGCAGCACGCAGCCCTGCGCCGCCTGGCATATGCCCGGGTCATAGACCACGGGACTGCGGGAATCCATCACATCCAGCTGTCTCGTCCCTGTCGTTTCCAGCAGGTTGCGGTAATTGATCATGTCCTGCGTGTGAGAGGACAGATGGCTGCGCCCGTAGGTATAGGAGAGGTCATAATCCCACCCGGCTCCCAGCTGTCCTTTCAGGCCGGGCAGGAAGGTCCATGTATCAGTGTTGATGTGATTGCGCCGTGGCCCGACATCTTCCATCCGCTTGATGATGGACGCATCCCGCTCCCACGGATTGTACGGACTGGCCGCCGGCAGCAGCCATGAAGACGGCAGTGTGGATGGCGGGACACTCCCCTGCACCGGCGCTGGCGACTGGGTCCGTTCCACGAGCGTATGGCTGTATCGCATGGTGCCATAGAGCGTCACGAACCGGGAAAACCGCTCATGGGCATCAAGAGAGGCCGTGCCGTCATCATGGCGGTTCATGATCGTGGAATAGCGGGCAAAATTGTACAGATCGTCCCTGGTGAAGCGGCGGAAGCCGCCCTGCCCGTCCGGCACCATCTTCTGCCCCGTCTGCGGATTGATGAGCACGCCGGAAGGAATGATGGACGACCCGTAACTGGGGCTGCCCGTGGCCGGATTGTCATTCTGTGGCAGGGCTGACCAGCTGCGGTCCCGGTTATAGATGGGGCCGGTCGTGCTGTAGCTGCCCGCCAGCGTGACGTTGCCCCGCCCCTCATCAAAATTCATGCCGTGATAGGCGGAGACCTCGCCACCCCGGGCATCCCCGGCCTGCGCAATGCTCCCCCGCATGGTGATGTTGCTGCCCGTGAGGTCGTGCCGCAGATGGATGTTGATGACCCCCGCCACGGCATCCGCCCCATACAGGCCGGACCCGCCATCCTTGAGAATTTCCACCTTCTCGATCTGCTGCAACGGGATGGTGTTGAGGTCTACACATTCGGACCCGGCATTGAGGGTCGCCCTGTGCCCGTCAATCAGCACAAGCACCCGCCCTTGCCCCAGATTCCGAAGGTCCGTGCAGGATGCCCCCTTGCCCCCGTTGGTCAGGCTGTTCGGCGAACCGGATGAGCCGATGGAAGGCATCCTTTGCAGATAGTCCCCCAGAGACGTCACGGCACTGCGCTGTATCTCCTTCCCCGTGATGGTCTGCACGGGATTGGGGGATGTCTTCCGCCCACCCTGAAGGTAAGACCCTGTGACCGTCAACTGCTCGATTGACTGGAAACGGGCCTGTGCTGCCTGATGTGCTGGTCCGTTGCCCCTGTTTCGAGAATGTTCTGGTGCTGAGGGAGTTTTCACCGTCCCGGCCGTCTCAGGCTCCGCCACTGGCGGTTGGGCCTGCGCGGGCAGCACCGTCAGGACCGGGCAGACCAGCCCTCCACCCAGCATGAGGGCAACGCCCTGTCTGATAAACCGCACAGCCCCTCACACAACGCATGATGAATCTTAAATCATATTTTATATGTTATAATATAACACCCTGACGGATACCAGAGCTTTTCAGGCAGGCCATCTCACAAGGCAACTCCGGCGGGCGACAGGCCCAGAGATACCAGCGCAAGCCCCAGCTGTTCCGGCTCATGCCCTTCCAGCACGGAACCCAGCACGGCCAGAAGAGGCACAAGCGGATCCCGTATCTGAACACTGGCCAACCGTCCCTCCTTCAGCACGACATGGTACCAGACATCTCCTCGGGCTCCCTCGGCCACGCCCAGCCCTTCATCAGTGCGGGGCATGGCCTGGCGCTCACTCTCCGCACCATAATCGGCGACAATACACTCCATGATTTTCAGGGCTTCCTGACTTTCTGCCAGACGCTGCCGACTGCGTGCCCAGGCATCCCCTTCATGACGCCCAGCCCCACCCATCGCCCGCGTGCGGACACCCTCATCCATGTAGCGCATGTCCAGATACCGCCCACTGGCCCGGCCAATCACCCCACCCAGCGCATAATCCCACGCCAGTTCTGTCGGCACGGTGGCTATGGTCTTCAACCGTCCATCCGACAAACGGGCCAGCTGTCTGATCTGCTCCAGCCGTGGGGCCACCCCCTGCACCACGGCCTGAACAAACGGAATCATCGCATCAACGCCACTGCTCCCCTCCAGCCTGATGCTGTCTGTCAGACGGCGGGACAGACCATGCGCCGTACAGAGGCCCGCAAGATGCTCCCGGGCATGGTCGCACAGGCTCGCCATCAGGCCAGCACCAGCCTGATGGGCCGTCTGCGCCAGATCAAACAGATGCAGCCCCAGCCGCTCCACCTCCAGCAAAATGAGCCGTCTGTCCCGCTCCCGTGGGTCTATCTGGCGATTTTCTGCCTGCTCCAGCGCCCGGACGAACGCCAGAGGATGGGCCACAAACCCACCTGCCGAAATCCGGGCCACCAGCGGCATGGCCTCCTGCGGTGTCAACCCGACCAGACGGGACAGGACACCACGATGGCCAGCCGCAATCTGCACCTCCACCTGCTGCATCACACCGTCGGCCAGCACATAATCCACACCCAGCAGGCCCGGTATGGCCGTACGGAAGGGCGCAATCCTGCACCGTGGCAAAGGCTGCCCCGTCCCCTCGCTGACAGGCAGGGGACGGGCAGACAATGGCGCCGCAAGGGACCAGCTGCCATCATCCAAAGCCGGACTGTCATCCAACGCAGACCAGGCCTCCACACCCCAGAGGTCCCTGGCCATACGCTCCCCCCACTGGGCCGCCGGGAAATACTGCGAGGCTGCCTGATAACGCCCCTGCACCACCGCTGTACTGAGCAGCAAAGGCTGCTCACCCTGTAACAGGAACAGGGCCGTGGCCCATTCCTCATCCGCCCAGAAACCCAGCAGGGACATCAGCCGGACATTCTGCTGCAACAGATGCAGCCAGCCCTCCGCCGTCACACGGTAATGAAACAGTCCGACACGCTCCCCTTCGGGCAAGACGACTGATCCTTCCGTCATGTTCAATGTCCTTTCAGGTCAGGCAAGGGAGGAACCAGCATGCCTCCCCAGACCAGCAGCGCAACGGCCAGCAGGACCAGAAGAACCAGCAGCAGAAGGAGCCCCCGCATCACCCAGCCACCACGCTGCCAAACGGCCAGAACACCCTGCGGCATGGTTTCCAGCTCCAGATGCCGGAATCCCAGCATCACACAGGCCAGCAGCCCAAGCAGGGCCGGCCAGCCCAGCAGCGGCGCCATGACAGCCAGTACGATCATGATGACGGGCAGGACCATCTGCACCGGCAGGGCAGCCACACCTCCCAGAAGCAGGCCATCACATCCCAGCCGCAGGGCCGTGGCGAGCAGGGCGCCCCCATAAAGCAGGAGAAGGCATGGCATCTGCCCTGTTCCCGCAGCCAGCACGCCCAAACCCGTCATCCATGAAAGAAGTGGAAAACTGCCCTGTCGCCCCAGAAACGTGCCTGCCAGAGCCAGCAGTCCAGCCACCACCATGAGGTGCCGCATGAAAGGGATCACGGCCAGCAACGCCATAAGAAACAGCGGAACAAAACGCAGCCCCGCATCCAGCAGGACCAGCTCTGCCCGGCTGGACACGGCACTCCCCAGCCCCGCCATCATGCACAACCCTGTCAGCGCCAGAACCTGCCCAACCTGGGCTGCACTCTCGCTGCTGGAAAACACACCCCCTCCCTGCATCACTGCAAAGCCAAGCCCCGCCAGTATCAGGCCACTCAGCCGCAGACGGGCCACCTCCCAGGCAGGCATGGCCCGCCGGGTTGCCCGGCCATCCCACCAAGCCAGCAGGACAGTCCCGGCACCATCAAAAAACAGGGCTGCCAGAGGGGGGCGCAGCAGAAGCCCCATAAACACGCAACCTGTTACCAGAAAGGGCAGATAGACGCTCATCCCTTCCCTGAAGGACGCCGTCCCCGTGATCGGTTCAGTTCTGCCCCGCAGAACAAAGAGCAGCGCCGGTACACAGGCCTCCATGGCCAGACAGACCTCCTGTCCCCACGTCATGCCGGACGAACAGCCCAACAGGGCCAGGCCACTGAGACCCAGCCCCAACCGTGCCATGAAGCTGGCCTGATCGGGCCGACGTGAAGCCCACAGGACCCAGACCACCAGAAACGGCCAGCACATCAGCCCGAACAGCACAGGAGACGCAAACAGTCCGGAAGAGAAAGACGCGGCAGCCAGCATCATCACCCTTCCTCCACCCGCAACCAGGCCAGCCGGGGCAGAAGCACAAGTGCCAGGAACACCATGACCGCCCAGAGTGCCACAGCCGTCACGAACAGCCCCCATGAAGGCAGGATGGCCGCCATCACCATGAGGCCATCCACAGCCATGATCAGCCCGCAGAACTGGGCCAGAGCCACACCACAGGCTGCTGCACACAAACCGGCCAGCACCAAACCGATGCCAAACGTCGGCACCAGTCCGAGACCTGCCCCAAAGAAAGCCAGAACAACCTGAAGGAGCAATGTCATCACGACAGGCAGCAAACCCCGCCCACTGGCAAGGAGACGCCCTTGCTGGCCAACAGCAAAATGCCGCACGAGCCCCCACAGAATCAGATTGAAAACCGGCAGCAGCAGGGCACAGAGACCTGCCAGCCCTCCCGTACCGGATGTCCCCGCAATGATGGCGCAGAACCCGCCATAAAGCGGCAGCCAGCGACCATCCCGCCCCAGCCTCAGCAGAACGAATACCAGTGCGCAGGCAAACCCGGCCATCATACGGCAAACCTCCCGGCAAGCGCCATCAACCCGGCCAGCCCCAGCAGAAGGGCCACAAACCGTCCATGCCGTCTCATGCCTGTCATCTGCCCCAGAGCTACCAGAACACTCCCCCCCACGAACCTGACAGACAGCCCGAGAACTCCCCCCGGCCCCTCCAGACCAAACAGGACAGGCAGCAGAAGATCCCCCAGAAGCAGCGACCAGCCAGCATGATACACGCCCACGATCACCTGTCGCTGATCCCGTGCCAACCGGCCAACCGGCTGGCCCCTCGCCACCATGTCATCAGCCAGTGTCTGGCGATCCGGCAGGGAGGTCGTCAGGGCCAGCGCCACGGCACAGCAGAGGGCTGTCCCAGCCAGACTGGACCCCGGTGCCGCCAGCAAAAGCTGCTGCACACCCCGCAGGCCGGTCACACCCGGAGCCGCCAGCACGATGAAGGATTCTGTCAGACAGAGGACCAGGCAGCAGCGTCCATGCATCCACCAGAGCGGCCCCGGGACAGCCCAGAAAGCGCCAGCCAGCAGAACACTCCCCATCAGCAACGGGTCCGCCAGCCATGCACCCATCACGGCACCGACATCCGGCATGACGATGGACAAACCGGCCAGACAGAGCAGCACCAGCAGCCCCAGAGCCAGCATCAGCCCATCCTCCAGCGGCAGGCCATGCCGCAGGGTCAGCCGCCAGAATGCAGCCATCCGGCCATATCTCTCCCGCAATGGTGCCACAGCCCTGCCAACCAGCAGGGCCGGAACATCCTCCCCCAGCCAGAACATTACCGGCAGGAGAAGCAGGATCACGGCCAGCTGAAGGCTCAGCTCCAGCAGAACACGAAGGCCAGAAAGCAGAACCATGCCCATCATTGCGCCAGCCCCATGACAACCAGCACACCCCCCAGAAAGACAAGCCAGAAAACTGCTTCCGGCTCCTGCACAGGGAGAAGGGACAGAATCTCCCTTGCGGAAAGACGAACACTGCGAACCTGCCGCTGCCCCCGCATCAACCACCGCCGCAGGCCCCGGGGACGGACAGGCTGTGCCTGCATGTAAGGCTGGAGACTACCCAGCATGGGGCTGCTCCCTCCATCCCGTTGCAGGCCAGCATCCGGCCCATCACGCCAGCGCCCACGGGACAGGCAGAACCAGAGAGGCAGCAGGCCCGCCCAGAACAGCGGCAGAGCCATCAGACTGCCATCACCACCGGACAGGCCATACAACCAGGCCGCCCAACCCGCACCATGGCCCGTCATCCAGCCTGCCACCATGCCACAGGCCGAAGGCAGCCCCATGGCCAGAAAGAGACCCCATATCCAGGACCGGCGGCGCTCCTCTGGCAGGACGGCCGCACCTTCACCCAGCAGCACCATGCCATCCCCACAGGCCAGCCCCATGATGGCCACCCCCAGCAAACAGCCCACCACGGTCCATCCTTCCGTACTGCTGCTCAACCCCAAAGCCGCATGAAGACCAACCCACCCTACGACAAATCCCGGCAACGGCGGAGCTGGCAACAGCAGCAGGGCCGCCCGGTGCCAGATCACAGCCAGAGACTGACAGACAAGGTCCAGCAGAAGCGCAAAAAGGGCACCCTCCACCCCAAGGTCCATGCCCTGTTGGCGTGAAATTTCCACAATGCCCAACAGAAGCACGGGCCGCACCAACCGACAGTGCCGATACAGGGAGAGCCGGTCCGGCCACGCCCCGGCCAGAAGACATACCCCCGCCAGACCGACAGCGGCCAGAACCCACCCCAGAGGATGCAGAGCAGCCAACCCATGTCCCAGCCCCAGCAGCAGGAACAGGGCGACCAGACGGGCCGCCCCATCGCTGCCGGCCCGGCCCGCAGCCCAGAGACAGACGGCCATCAACCCCACGCCCCCTGCCCCATCAGGCAGCAGACCATACCCAACCAGCGCCGGAATCCCCCAGACGGGCTGAAAAACGGTCCCTCCTCCCATGAGGGTGAGCGACACGGCCACCAGACAGGCCGCCGCCCCCACATGGTGCGAGACTGCCAGCGCCAGCATGGCCACGACCATGCCTGCCATGTGGCAGCCACCCCGCCGCCAGAGAGCCAGTGGCACGGAACGCCAGAGCCCGCTGACAAAAATGCGGACATGCCTCTCCCCACAGAGCAGCACGGCCATAAAAACCAGCAGACAGACCATGAAAGGGTCATGAAACGACATGTCCGGCTTTACCCTGCCCTTCTCCAACCTCTGGCGTCCTGCTGCCAGTATGTCAGGCGGTATCCGGCCTGTTTCATCTCTTTCCAGCGCAGACGGGCCTGCTGGACGGCGTCCCCGTCATGCCCGTTGAACAGGTCGAAAATCCTCCTGAACCCCGTCAGCGCCCCATCCCAGGCCCCATTCATGCGGAACAGGAAGGCGCCGCCATTGGGTAATTCATCACACGCTGTCAGCCAGACAGGCTGGCGGTCCGCATGACCCATCGCACGGCTGCCATGTGGCAGCCAGACACCGGCAGGCGTGGCCCACAGGGCCTCGTCCAGCATCTTGACCTGCCCGGCATCCTGACAGCGAATCACGGCACGCTCGCCAGCCTCAAGCGTCCGGTTCAGCAGGGCAGGCAGGGCGGCTTCAAAAGACGTCCGTGTCAGATGATAGAACCCCACCTGCACGTCCTGCGGCGGATACACCCTGCGCGTGACCAGCCCATCAGACGGCTCCTGCATGTCATGCCTCTTTCATGAAAAGCCCTTGCCGGTTTCCTTTCCCACAGGGGGGAAACCAGCAAGGGCCAGCCCGGACATGCCCCCCTGCGGGGACTGCCCGTCTCTCCATCCCTCAGTGCCGGGACGTTCTCTCCTGATGCAACCAGACAAACCGGTCCAGCAGCCGTACACCAAACCCACTGGCACCTTTAGGGGTAATGGCAGAAGCCTGCTCTGCCCACGCTGTGCCGGCGATATCCAGATGAGCCCAGGGTGTGTCCCCGACAAAACGCTTCAGGAATTCGGCTGCCAGAATGGAACTGCCCGGCCGTCCCCCGATATTCTTCATGTCGGCAATGTCGGAATCAATCCGGCGATTGTAAGAGGCCCCCATCGGCATGCGCCACAGGGTCTCACCGCTTTCCTCACCAGCCTGGGCCAACGCACTGGCAAGCTGGTCATCATTGCTGAACAGCCCAGCATGATCGCTGCCCAAAGCCACGACAATGGCCCCTGTCAGCGTGGCCAGATTGACCATCAGGGCCGGTTCAAAAGTCTGCCGTGTGTAGGACAGGAGATCCGCCAGAACGAGACGCCCTTCCGCATCAGTATTCAGCACCTCGATGGTCTGCCCGCTATGGCTTTTCACGATGTCACCCGGACGTTGGGCCGCCCCGGAAACCATGTTTTCCACAAGGCCGACAACACCCACGGCATTGACCGGTGCCTTCCGGCGAGCCAGAGCGCTCATCACGCCCACAACAGCGGCAGCACCGCCCATGTCCATCTTCATTTCATCCATGCCAGCAGCGGGCTTGATGGAAATGCCACCGGAATCAAAGGTCACACCCTTGCCGATGAAGGCCAGCGGCGCACTGTCAGTCCCGGCAGCCCCCCTATGCCGCATGATGACGGTGAAAGGCGGCTTCTCGCTGCCCTGCGCCACGCCCAGCAGGGCCCCAAAGCCAAGCTCTTCCATCCGGGCACGGTCCAGCACCTCGACCTCCAGCCCCAGAGATTCCAGCTCTTTGATGCGCTGTGCAAATTCCTCCGGGAAAAGGACATTGGCGGGCTCGTTGACGAGGTCTCGCGTCAGGAAAACACTTCTGCCAAGCCCTTCCAGCTCCTTCCAGCCTGCCCGGGCCTCTGCCAGCTGTCCAGCATCAGACAGGACCACATGCAGTGCCTGAAGGGCCGGTGTCCTGCTGCTTACCGTTCTGTAGCGGTCAAACCGATAGCTGCCCAGCTGGGCACCCAGGGCGATTTCCGCCGCCAGCGGCGCCTGCCCGGCTTCCAGCAGCAAGGCAGCGTCCTGCGCCTCGACACCGCTGGCCTTCAGCAGTTTCACAGCCTCACCCCCGGCACTCCGGGCCGCCGTCCCAGCACTCTGCGGCTCATCATCCGCCGGGGCGCAGCCCAGAAGGTGGAACTGCGCCACAGCCGCTGATGGAGCTGTCAGGCTGAGAGTCTGTCCGGCCTTGCCAGAGAAGTCCCGCAAGGAAACAGCACGGGACAGGGCACCGCCCAGGGCCTCATCATGCTGGCGGAACACGGCACCCTGTGCAAACTCCGCTCCATGACAGAGCAGAACAGCGGAAAGGCCATTACCATCTTCCGGGCGGGCTGCTGCTGTAAAAGAAATATCGATCATGATCATCCTGTTTCATTCTTCTGGCAGGCCCCACCTTCTGCAGGAACAGCATGGACCCTGCCCTCATCTGCAAAGAAAGCCACAGCCCCGGCCAGGACTGGCGGACCAGCCTCACATGAGCGTGACGGGATGGGACTTCCTCTTTTCAGTCCGCCCATCATAGCAGAGAAGAGGAGAAGTGACGAATGATCCATAATACGGTAACCTGTTGCCATGACTGTTTCCCCCGAGACCCTCCCACACGACCATGAGCTGCTGACGCTGGCTCTGGAAATTGCCACCGAAGCCGCCGGGATCGTAAGAGAGATCCGTGACCGTGGGTTCCAGACCGAGATCAAGGCCGATTCCTCGCCTGTCACGGAAGCAGACAAGGCATCGGAGCGCCACATCCTCGCCCGCCTGCGGGACGCCTGCCCGGCCATCCCCGCCATTGCGGAAGAGGAACATGCCGCAGGCATCCATGTCCCGGCGGGCAACAGCTACTGGCTGATTGATCCCCTTGATGGCACACGGGGGTTCGCCGCCGGAGGGGAAGATTTCACCATCAATATCGGGCTGATCCGCAACAACAGGCCCGTGCTGGGTGCCGTGGCCCTGCCCGCCAGACAGGGCGTGTATGGCGGGGGTATCGGGCAGGGAGCCTTCCAGCTGATCGGCACGCAGCGCCACCCCATCAGGACGACAGAGCCGGGACCGGATGGGCTGCGGGTTCTGACATCATCTCACCACACATCCGAGGCCCTGCTGAAAAAATGGCTGGCCGGGCGGCATGTCCAGTCCGTCACGCACATGGGGTCTGCCGCCAAGATCATCCTCATTGCCGAGGGCAAGGCTGATTTCTACCCCCGCTTCGGTCCGACCATGGAATGGGACACCGCTGCCCCGCAGGCCATCCTGGAAGCCGCAGGCGGGCACCTGCTGGACGATGCAGGCCAGACACTGCGCTACGGCAAAAAGGGCTGGCTCAACTCCCCCTTCTTCTGCACCGGCTATTCGCAGGACTGACCTTTCCCCCTCCCAACTCTCTCCCCCTCCCCGCTTCATCACCCGGTATCATCACCATGCCCCATACTGCCTCCTCCCATCACCGCACAGAACGGCTCGACCAGGACCATGATGGTATCCGGCGTGCAGCCCGGCTGCTCCGGCAGGGGGCTCTGGTCGCCTTCGGGACGGAAACGGTCTACGGGCTGGGAGGGCTGGCCACCTCACAGCGGACAGTGGAGCGTATCTTCAAGGCAAAGGGACGCCCATCCTTCAATCCCCTCATCAGTCATTTCGCTTCAGCTGATGCCGCCTTTGCCGAGGCCGACATGGCCATTCCCCTGCATGACATGGCCCGACGTCTGGCCCAGCGTTTCTGGCCCGGGCCGCTGACACTCATCCTGCCCCGCCATGCGAAGAGCCGTATTGCACAGGCGGTCACCGCAGGGTTGGAAACGCTGGCGGTCCGTGTTCCCAAAGGCCGTGCGGTGGAAGACCTGCTCCGCCTGGCCGGGACTCCCATTGCGGCTCCTTCCGCCAATCGTTCCGGCAGGGTCAGCCCTTCCACCGCACGTCACGTTCTGGACGAGCTGGAAGGCCGGATTGATGCCGTGCTGGACACGGGGCCCTGTGCCGTCGGGCTGGAAAGCACCGTGCTGGACCTCTCCGGGTCCCGCCCCATACTCCGCCGCCCCGGAGGCGTGACGCTGGAAGAGTTGCAGGAAATCTGCGGTCCCATCATTGTGGCCGACCATGCTAGCGCAGCTGATGGCACCAGCCACCCCAACGCCCCGGGGCAGCTCTCATCCCATTATGCACCGTCCCTGCCTGTCAGGCTGGATGCTACCCACGCCCAACCCGATGAGGCCTTCCTGACCTTTGGGGACACACAGGCTGAGACAGTTTCCTCCAGCCTCACCCTCAATCTCAGCCCCGATGGCAATGTGGAAGAAGCTGCCCGCCGCCTGTTTGCCAGCCTGCGCCAGCTGGACCAATCTGCCAGTCGGCAGGGACTGGCCGGCATAGCCGTGGCTCCCCTGCCGGATGCCGGGCTGGGCCGTGCCCTGAAAGACAGGCTGAAACGGGCGGCCGCTCCCCGCCCGACGGATTCTGCCGCTCCCCCAACCTGACATGGCCCGGCTCCTCCATGCAGGCAGGGGCGGGCGCCTCATAAAACCCGAAAGGCTCCTCCCCCTGCGGGAACGTTACATCCTCCAGCACCTGCTTCTGGGACTGGCCGCCCTGACGGGCGGAGCCACTGCCCTGATATGGCTGACCCAGTCGCTGCATTTCATCGGCATGATCGTCCAGCACGGTCTCTCCCTGCCAGCCTTCCTGCATCTGACCCTGCTGATGCTCCCCTCCTTCATCACCGTCATTCTGCCGGTGACCTGCTTCCTCGTCATTCTCTGGGTCTATCAGCGGCTGGACAGTGACCGGGAACTGACCATCCTCCAGGCTACCGGTCTGTCCCCTCTACGACTAGCCTGCCCCGGCCTGCTCTGCGCCGGTTTTGCCACTCTGACAGCTTATGGATTGAGCCTGTGGGGGGCACCTCTCGCCTATCATCACTTCCACCGGTATGAGCTGGAAATCCGCAACCGGGCGGCCGCCTTCCTGCTGGAAGAAGGGGTCTTCACCCCCATCTCGAAAGCCATGACCGTTTATGTCCGTGAACGCCGCAGCGATGACAGTTTTGGTGGTATCATGATTGAGGACAACCGGGTTCCGGCCAATCCCGTGACCATCCTTGCCGAGGATGGGCTGGCAGAGCCGCACGGCAATACGCTGCGCCTGATCCTGCATAACGGCTCCCGCCAGACACTCAACCGCCGGACCGGGGAACTGAGTACCCTGCTCTTCCAGCTTGAAACGCTGGATTTCGGCTCCCCACATGACCAGGCCCTCAACCCGGACGTGGCGGAACTGACCATGTCCCAGCTTTTCCACCCACAGGGCGATCTGTCCCCCCATGCACGCAACAAGCTGCTCATCGAAGGCTGGACACGCCTGACCGGCCCGCTGGCCTGCCTGTCCTACGGCATGATCGGACTGCTCTGCGTGCTGCGGGGGCGTTTCAGCCGCCATGGCAACATCATCCGGCCAACAGTGGCCATCCTGAGCGTCGTGGGGCTGATGATCCTGTCCCTGATGCTCAAGAATCTGGCGGAAAGAGACCCATCACTCGTGCCCCTGCTATGGACGGAGGTTCTGCTGCCCATTACCCTCGGGGGAGGGCTTCTGCTGTGGGATGCCACCCGCCGTTACAGGCTGTCCGCCACCCCTGTTCCCTCCCCGGCCTCCCGCTAGCCCGACACGACAGAGAGCGCTGCGCCCCCATGGTCCATTCCGGTTTCTCTTTCACTCTTGCCCGTTATGTCGGCCGCCGGTTCGTCATGACAACGTGCCTGACCCTATTGGCCCTGACCGGACTGATCTCCCTGTTTGACTTCATCGACCTCCTCCGTCGGGCTGCCGCCCATCCAGAGGCTGGCCTCATGCGCGTGCTGGAAATCACCGCCCTGCATGTGCCGTATTATGTGATCTATATCCTGCCCTTTGCCATATTGCTGGGGGGTGTGATCTGTTTCTCCCGTCTGGCCCGGTCTTCCGAACTTGTCGTAACCCGGGCGGCGGGAATATCCGCCTGGCAGGTTCTCACCAGCCCTGCGCTCTGTGCCGCGCTGATGGGACTTGCCGTCAGTGCCGGGCTGTCGCCCCTTTCCTCCTTCAGCTACGGGCTGGCGGCCCAGCTGGACAAGACATGGCTGCGGGGCCAGCACGACCATGACGGAACCCGTTTTTCCGATCTATGGATACGGGACCCCGGCAATCCGGCTGCCCATGGTGATGTCATTTTTCATATCGGCACACTCCAGCAGCAGGGCCGGACCCTGCGCGGGCAGGCCATCACCATCTTCCGGCTGGGTCATGACATGACACTCCAGCAGCGGATGGAAGTCTCCGAAGGTCTGCTTGCGGATGGCTTGTGGAGACTCCATGGCGTTCTTGTCCTTTCGGATGGCCATCCCCCACAATGGAAAAATGACAGCCTGTTCCCCTCCGGAATCACTGCGGAAACCTTAAAACAGCGCACCCTTCCGGCTGATGCCCTGTCCCTCTGGGCATTGCCCGGAGTGATTAAACTGTTGCGTCATTCCGGTTTTTCCACGATACCTTATCGTCTCCACTTTCAAGGGCTACTGGCCCTTCCTATGCTGGCCGTCACCATGACGCTTGTTTCCGCCGGTTTTTCCATGCGCCCAGCCGGGCGGGGCGGGATCATGCGCATGCTGGGCGTTGGTGTCACCGCTGGCTTTGCCCTTTTTGCTGTCTCCAAAATAGCCGAGCAGCTGGGAAAGTCTGGAGCTCTACCCCCGTTCCCTGCTGCATGGGGTCCGGCGGGTGCCGGTTTGTGTCTTGCCGCAGCCCTGCTGCTGCACTTGGAGGATGGCTGATGCCACTGTCTGATGACTTTCCATTCCGCGCTGGAAAGCCCCGGTCACTGCTTAGCCAGGCCCTTGCAGGAACAGCCCTGGGGGCCCTGCTTCAGGTCATTCCTGCCTCTGCCCAGCCCGCCCCGCAGACCACTCCCGACAGCACGGCAGCCATGGCGGGCACAGCTCCCCGGGCAAAAGCCCCGAAGAATGCCCGCACTCTGCCCTCCAGCCCGACGACGGACAGTTCAGCAGATGGGCGTGTTTCCAGCTCAGACCCGGTGACGTATCTGGCCGACCATGAAAGCTACGATAAAACCGGGCTGCTCATTCTGGAGGGGAATGTCCGCCTCTGGCAGGGCGAGCAGACCCTCCGGGCTGATACGGTCACCTACGACCGGGCAGCAGGCATCATCAGGGCCATCCATCATGTAGCCCTGACACAGCCTGACGGGACCATCGCCTACGCTGACCATGTCGAGCTGGCCCACGGCATGAAAGATGCTGTCAGCTCCTCCATGTATGTCCGCATGCCAGATGAGGCCAAACTCTCCAGCAGCGGCATGCGCCGGAGCAACAGCCGCGTGACGGATTTCGCCAACCCCGTCTATACGGCCTGTCCCGTCTGTGCGGCTCACCCCGAGCGCTCACCTGTCTGGGACATCAAGGCCCATGGCATGACGCAGGACAAGGACAACCAGAACATAGAGTTCGACCGGGCCTGGCTGCATGTCCTTGGTGTGCCGGTCTTCTATTTTCCTTATCTGCCTGTCACGGATCCCAGCTCACAACGCCACAGTGGCCTGCTGAATTTCAATGTCAAACCCCATGACCATTATCTGGGTACGGTCTTCAGCCTGCCCTATTACTGGGTCATTGACGGACATCAGGACGCCACCTTCACACCGCTGGTCTCCACCAAATCCGGCCCGCAGCTTTCCACCATCTACCGCAACCGCCTGAACAACGGTTATATCCGTTTTGAGGGCGGGGTGGCTGATGACACCCTGCGGGGACGGCCCTTCTACAACGCCTTTGGCGAGCTCAGCAACGGCGGGAAAGAACACGGCGCACAGGCCTATATCGCCAGCCGTGGCGAGTTCAATCTCTCTCCGCACTGGCGGGTTGGCTTCAATGCCAATCGTGCCACCTCAGCCAACTACATGCGCGACTACAGCCTGCCAGGCTATGGCAACGACACGCTCAATTCCAACGCCTATCTGGAAGGCTTCGGGGTCGGCTCCTATCTCCGGCTGGATACGCAGGTCTATCAGGGGCTGAACCAGGGGCTCATCAACAACAGGGACCTGCCCTATTCCCTGCCCCGCTTCACCTATGAGTTCCAGGGAGAGCCGGACCGGCTCGGCGGGCGGCTGAGCATCCACACGACCGATTTCGTGGTCCTGCGCGAGCGTGGTGCCAACGACCAGCGTGGCGAGCTTGCCCTCCAGTGGGACCGCCCATGGACCAACCGTTGGGGACAGCAATGGGTGCTGACCGCTCGTGTTGACTCCATGCTCTACCACGCCACCCGCATGCATGAGCAGCCGCTCTATGAAAATGCAGGCTCCCATGTCCGGGGGCAGGCCCAGCCGACGGTGGCTGTCAAGGTCAGCTGGCCCTTTCTCCGCTCCTTTGCCAAAGGGCATGGCACGCAGGTTCTTGAGCCCATCGTGCAGCTGATCGCCGCCCCCAATACCGGTAATGCCCTGCACAGACAGCTCCCCAATGAAGACAGCTTCGCCTACGAGTTCAACGATACGACGCTGTTCGCGCTGAACCGGTACATGGGCACCGACCGGCTTGATGGTGGCCTGCGGGCCAATGTCGGCCTGCATCAGAACTGGAGCTGGAATGGCCGCTCCATCGACATGCTGATCGGGGAGAGCTTCATCGAGCACCCCACCCGTGGTGGTCCGGCCTATCTTGCCTATTCTGGTGTCCAGCACACCTTCTCCGACCCTGTCGGACGGATCCAGATGACACCGTCGCGCTTTTTCGACCTGACAGCCCGCGGGCGCTTCAATCCCTACAGCCGGAGCTTCGATTACGGGGAAGGGCTCGTTTCTGCCGGGCTGCCTTTCCTGCGTGTGTCGGCCGGGTATGTCTATGAGCCGATAACATCATATTACTATTACTACACCCCGCATTTCAGACATCTGAACCCCACAATCCTGAACAATCCCTATCTCAGCAAGACAAGCGAGATCAGCGGGGGCGTCACGGGCCGGTGGAAACATGTCCATTTCGCCTACTACACACGGCGCAGTATTTCCCGTAAGGAATTTGTGGCGAATGGTGGGGTAATCGGCTACTCTAACGACTGTCTCACAACAAATTTCTATGTCTCCCGTCAGAACACCCGCATTGGGGGACGGCGCCCCAGACTGTCTGTCGGCTTCAGCATTTCACTCAGATCTCTCGGTACGTTCGGAAAATGATCTTGACCACGTCCTTCTGCTCCCGTCTCTCCCGCTCCACCCTTCTGCCCCTGACAGCCTGCGCCGCCCTGATGGTCGGCGGTGGCGCCGTGGCCGCCCGCCATGGGCAGGCCCCAGCCCAGAAGCAGGCAGCTGCGACCCCATCAGACCAGGCAGGTTCTCCCTCTGCCCTGACAGAAGACCAGATCATTGCGATCGTGAACGGGCAGATCCTCACACAGCGTGATGTGGAAGACCGGGCCCGGCTGTTTGCCGTTTCCACCGGGCTGCCCCTCACCCCCGAAATCATGGCACGGATGCGCAGCCAGCTCATCAACCAGCTGATTGATGAACGGCTGAAAATGCAGGAAATCCTTGGCCGACACATCAATGTCGAACCTGAGCAGATTGCCGAGGCTATCCACACCATTGAGGCCCGCAATGGCATGCCGGAAAATGCCCTGCGGAACCGCCTGAAAGCGGATGGCATCTCCCTGACGACCCTGATCGACCAGCTGCGTGTCCAGATCGGCTGGATGCAGGTTCTCCGGGAAGACCTCGGCGTTCGCAGCCGTGTGACCCCCCTCCAGATCACACAGCGTGAGCAGGCCCTTCAGAATGAAGCAGGCCGCCCGCAATATTTCATCAGTGAAATCTTCATCCCTGTCATTGATCCCCGTCATGATGAGACGGAACTCTCCTTTGTGAAGACCATCATCACACAGCTGCGCAACGGAGCTCCCTTTCCCATCGTGGCAGCCCAGTTCTCACAGGACCAGTCCGCCCTTCAGGGGGGCTCCCGCGGATGGATGCAGGAAGACAACATCGAGCCGGAAGTGCTTTCCGTCATCAGAAAAATGCCGGAAAATGCCATCTCCAACCCCATCAAGGTTCCCGGCGGTTATGCCATTGTCACTGTTCATGCCCGCCGGACCATCGGCAAGCAGATGGGGACACTCCTCAGCATGAGGCAGGCTTTCTTCCCCTTCAGCTCTGCCCTGAATCCAGCTGAACCGACAGACCAGCAGAAGCTCTCCCTCCAGAAAGCTCTTCATGCGTCCCAGACCATCAAAAGCTGCAATGAGATGGAGAGCCTGAACACCTCCCTGGGCAATACCCGCCCCAGCAATCCTGGCCTTCAGGTCATGGAGCGTCTTGCGCCACAGATGCGGCAGGTCGTGGAAAAAATCCCCACGGGGCATGTCTCCCGCCCGCTTGTGGCACCGGATGGCATTGCGCTCATCATGATCTGCTCCCGTGAAGAACGCAATCTGGCACAGCAGACACCCGGCCAGATTGCCGACCAGCTGATGAATGAACGTGTTGAGCAGGCCTCCCAGCAGCTCCAGCGTTCCCTGCGCCGCCACGCCATCATCAAGCTCCGTCCGGCCGCCAAAACCGTATTGTCCCACGGATGACACCCGAGACTGCCCTGCCCCCCCTTCCTTCCCTGCGGGAGAGCATCCGGGCGCATGGGCTGGACGCCCTCAAGACACTCGGCCAGCACTTCCTGCTGGACCCCACGCTCTGCATGCGCATTGCCGCTCTGGGCGGCAATCTGACCGACAGTCACGTCGTGGAGATCGGTCCCGGGCCGGGGGGGCTGACCCGGGCCCTGCTGCAATCCAATGCCAAAAGCGTTCATGCTGTTGAAATTGACCGACGGGCCTGGCCTCTCCTTGAAGAGCTTCAGACCCATTATCCAGACCAGCTGCACATCGTCCGCCAGGATGCGCTGAAACTGGATGCGGCCCAGCTCGCCCCCGCCCCCCGACAGATCATCGCCAATCTGCCCTATAATGTCGCCACCCCTCTTCTTGTAGGCTGGCTACGACAGGCCGGCCAATGGTCCCGCATGGCTCTGATGTTCCAGAAAGAGGTGGCTGAACGGGTCTGCGCCGCCCCCGGCACCTCCGCTTACGGGCGGCTGGCCGTTCTTTCACAATGGTGCGCTGACTGCTCCATCGCCTTGACCCTGCCACCGGGGGCCTTCTCACCACCACCCAAGGTCCACTCAGCTGTGGCGCTCATCATCCCTCATGCTGAGCAGCCTTCTCCGGCCTTGTTCAAGGCCATGGAACAGGTCACGGCAGCCGCCTTCGGGCAGCGCCGCAAGATGCTGCGGGCTGCGCTAAAACCCATCAAGGGGGCCATACTGCTGGAAGAAACCGGCATCGACCCGACCAGACGGGCAGAGACGCTCTCCATTGCCGAATTTGACAGCCTCGCCCGCTGTCATCTCCAGCAAAAGCAGAACGATACATAAACAGAAAGCCCCCCATCATTTATCTGGGGGGCTTTCTTCTTCACGGACCTATCGACAGGCTCAACCTCCCGTCTTCGCTCTGTCTTTTTCCCGCTGGGCATTTTCAGCCTCAAACATGTAATCACGAGTCAGCGGTACCGCTTCAATGCCCCGGGTAATCTGAAGCTGGAAGTTCATATGCCCCTGAATACGGAAGGCCAGCTCACTGGCCAGCAGATAAAGCTCGAACATCCGCACGAAACGGTCATCATACAGGGCCCGTATCTTTTCCCTGTTCCCATCAAAACGCTTCCGCCAGTGTGCCAGTGTCTTGGCGTAATGCAGGCGCCAGACCTCGCAATCCGTCAACCACAGACCTGTCTGCTCCAGTGCAGCCAGTGTCTCGCTCAGGGCCGGAGAATAACCGCCGGGGAAAATATATTTCGAAATCCACGGATTGGTCATGCCCGGCCCATCCATCCGCCCGATGGAATGAATGACCGCCACGCCATCCGGTTTCAGAAGCCGCTTGATGTGGTTGAAGAAGGTCTCATACTGCCGCACCCCGACATGCTCGAACATGCCGACAGACACGATACGGTCGAACTGCTTTTTCAGCGTCCGGTAATCCAGCAGCTCAAATGACACAAGATGATCCAGCTTCTCATCCTGTGCCCTCTTACGGGCCACCTGAAGCTGTTCAACGGACAGGGTAATACCCGTCACCTTTGCACCGTAATCCCGGGCAAGCGTCAGGGCCATGCCACCCCAGCCACAGCCAATATCCAGAACCTCCAGCCCCGGCTGATTCAGGTTCAGCTTGGCAGCAATGTGCCGCTTCTTGGCACGCTGAGCATCATCAAGCGACATGCCATCATGCTCGAAATAGGCGCAGGAATACTGTCTGTCCTTATCGAGAAACAGCTCATACAGGCTGCCATTGAGGTCATAATGATGAGCGACATTGCTGCGGGAACGCTTGAGCGAGTTCAGAGGGCGCAGCACACGGCTGACATAACGCAGCCTGCCGCTGATATCCTCACTCAACAGCCCTCCACGCTCCACATTGGGTATGATGACCCACAGGACGTCCTCCAGCGAACAGCCATCAGGCACGACCGTGCCGTTCATATATTCTTCACCGAAGGCAAGCGCCGGTTTGAGAGCCAGTGCCCTCTCCGCTGCGGCTGTAAGGATCCGGACAGCAGCCCTGCGCCCCGGCCTTTCTCCCTGATACTGTCGCACCGTGCCGTCGCTATAGGTCACGGACAGGCTACCAAAATAAATGAAGCGCTTCAGCAGAGCATCAAGAACCGATTTCATGCGTTATTCCATCCTGATTCGGAACGAAACAGGTCTGTTGCTACCAACCCCCTGCTTCAACTGCTTTTTCAGACTTTGGCATAGTCCAGCAATATGGCAAGCCCCCCCAGCATACTGGAAAAACGTCATCAGCTGAAAGGCGTCACTTTCTTCCCGCCCCCAAAAAGAAAAAACCCGGCAGACGCCTTGCCTGCCGGGTTCTTCTGGACGATGTCCGAAAGGAATGATCGAAGATCAGCCCTCGTGACCAGCGCCTTCAGCAACTTCGCCTTCAGCTGCCAGAGCAGCGGACTCAGCCGCAGCCTCTTCAGCAGCCTGCTCGGCATGAAGCTCACCGAGGATGTTGTCCTCTTCCTCTTCATGACCGACGGCCTCACCACGGGCCTGACGCTCGGCCTCTTCCTCAGAACGGGCCACATTGACCGTGATCTGGATGGAAACTTCCGGGTGCAGGATGATGCGGGCTTCCACAAGGCCAAGAACCTTGATCGGCTCATCCAGCACAACCTGCTGGCGGGCCACTGTCAGGCCAGCAGCCGTAGCAGCGGCAGCGATGTCACGCGGTGTCACGGAGCCATAGAGGCTGCCGCTGTCACCAGCCTGACGGATCAGCGTCACGCTCAGGCCATGCATACGCTCGGAAAGACGCTCAGCCTCTTCACGCTTGCGGATGTTCTGGGCTTCCAGCTGAGCGCGCTCGTTATCAAAACGGGCACGGTTTGCAGCCGTGGCACGCAGGGCCTTGCCCTTGGGCAGGAGGAAGTTGCGGGCATAACCCGGCTTCACGCGGACGACGTCGCCCATCTGGCCGAGATTTTCCACACGCTGAAGCAGAATCAGTGATGTCTGGGACATGTCGTGCTCCTCAGTTTACAACGTAAGGGAGCAGGGCGAGGAAGCGGGCGCGCTTGATCGCCTGCGCCAGTTCACGCTGCTTTTTGGCCGACACTGCCGTGATGCGGCTGGGAACGATCTTGCCACGCTCGGACAGGAAACGGCTCAGAAGACGCACGTCCTTGTAGTCGATCTTCGGAGCGTTCGCACCGGAGAACGGGCAGGATTTCCGACGGCGGTAGAAGGGACGACGTGCCCCAACAGCCAGACGGCGGGAGGCAGGGTTGACTGCCGGTGTCGTGTTTGTGTCTGACATGGTTTCTTACTCCGCTGCAGCCGCGTTGTGATCGCGCGTCTCTGAGGAATCGTTATGACGACGGCCGCCACGACCGCTCTCATAACGCCCACCGCTGCGAGCCCCACCACGGGACCCACGGTCACCACGATCATCCTTGCGGGACAGGATCGGGGACGGTGTCTCATCGATCTCATCAACACGGAGTGTCAGCAGACGCAGGACATCGTCATGCAGGCCCATCTGACGGCTCATCTCGTTCATGGCCTCGACCGGGGCTTCAATCCCCAGCAGGACATAATGGCCCTTGCGGTTCTTCTTGATGCGGTAAGCAAGGGTACGCAGCCCCCAGAACTCACGCTTGCGGATGGTCCCGCCGTGCTCGCCAAGAATACCGGAGATGTTCTCGACCAGGGTTTCAACCTGAGCCTGAGAGACATCGTTACGTGCAATCAGCACGGTCTCATAAAGTGGCATGAAAACTCCCTTCGGATAAGGTCAACCCGGACCAGCCCAGTGCTGGCCTGACCGCACTCCCCCAATGAAGGAGTGCCGGGTATAGCCGTTGCGCCGCCATAGCGCACGGCAGGGAAAGCGGCCTTTAAGCACAAAAACGGCCCAAAGGCAAGGAAAACCGGCAGGGCCCGAGGCCCTTACCGGCAAACCGGATCAATCATCAAGGAAGGAGCGCAGCTTGCGGCTGCGGCTCGGATGCTTGAGCTTGCGGAGCGCCTTGGCCTCAATCTGGCGGATACGCTCACGGGTCACATTGAACTGCTGGCCCACTTCCTCCAGCGTGTGATCGGTGTTCATGCCGATACCAAAGCGCATACGCAGCACACGCTCCTCACGAGGCGTCAGAGAGGCCAGAACACGGGTCGTTGCCTCACGCAGGTTCGTCTGGATGGCGGCATCCAGCGGAATGACGGCGGTCTTGTCCTCAATGAAGTCACCAAGGTGGCTGTCTTCCTCATCACCGATCGGTGTCTCAAGGGAAATCGGTTCCTTGGCGATCTTGAGGACCTTGCGGACTTTCTCCAGCGGCATACCCAGCTTCTCGGCCAGTTCTTCCGGGGCGGGCTCACGGCCAATTTCATGCAGCATCTGCCGGGATGTCCGCACCAGCTTGTTGATCGTCTCGATCATATGCACGGGGATACGGATCGTCTTGGCCTGATCGGCGATGGAGCGGGTGATGGCCTGACGTATCCACCATGTCGCATAGGTGGAGAACTTGTAGCCACGGCGATATTCGAACTTGTCTACCGCCTTCATCAGGCCGATGTTCCCTTCCTGGATCAGGTCAAGGAACTGAAGGCCACGATTGGTGTATTTCTTGGCAATGGAGATCACCAGCCGCAGATTGGCCTCAATCATCTCCTTCTTTGCCCGGGTGGAATCACGTTCCCCACGGGAAATGGTCTGATAGACCAGACGGAACTCATCCACCGGCAGGCCAGTTTCCTTGGCCAGGGCAGCCACTTCGTCCCGCATTTTCTCAAGGGCGGGGAGGTGCTTGCTTGTCAGGGTTTTCCAGCCTTTGCCGGGAAGCTGGCAGATGCCTTCGATCCAGTCCGGCGCCAGCTCCTGATGACGATACCGGTCCATGAAATCTTCACGGGGAATCTTGCATGTTTCTGCCAGACGCAGCATCCGCCCCTCAACGGCATTCAGCTTCTGCACATGAGCCTTCAGGGATTGGACCAGCTCCTCAATACGATTGTTGTGCAGGCGCATCCGCTCCACAAGAGCGACAAGCTCCGTCCGCAGCTTGTTATATTTCTTCTCGTCCGTATCGGACGGGGACCGCCCTTCCAGCAGGACCTTGAGACGCTGGCTCTGCATCTTTATCAGCTTCTGATAAAGTGGCTCGAAGGCTTCAAACAGCAGCATGATGTCCGGGCGGAGTTTTTCCTCCAGCGCAGAGAGTGACAGGCCACTCCCCTCGCTGCCACTGCCATCTCCATCACTGTCCTCAGACTCGTCATCCGGTTCGTTCTCTTCCTCGGATGTCAGGTCTTCCATATCCTCTGGCGATTCAGGGTCGCTCTGGCTGGCCTCAAGATCGATCACCTCACGCAGGAGCAGCGTCTCGTTCTTGAGCTGCTCATACCAGCCCAGGATGGACTGGAAGGTCAGCGGGCTGCGGCACAGCCCTCCGATCATCTCTCCACGCCCGGCCTCAATACGCTTGGCAATGGCAATCTCACCCTCACGGGAAAGGAGCTCCACCGCTCCCATCTCACGGAGATACATGCGGACAGGGTCATCCGTCCGGCTGGCCGCAACAGCATCGACATTACCACCATTCGCCTCGTCATCCGAGGCGTCGTCATTGCCAGAACGGTCTTCGCTACTGCCCTCTTCTTCCTCCTTGTCCACGCTTTCGACCACCTGTATCCCCATTTCGGAGAGGGCAGCCATGACATCCTCGATCTGCTCGGAAGACATCTTGTCCTGCGGGAGGATGGCATTCAGTTCATCAAACGTGATGTGACCGGCAGACCGCCCCTTGGCAATCAGCTTCTTGACGGCCGAGGACTGCACATCAAGCGGAGAACTGTCCTGCTCTGGTGCATTCCTGTCTGATCCAGAGGCTGATTTTGTGGCCATGCGTCTCTCCGTCAACTTTACTCGAAAGCCAGTAATGGGGCAGCTTGGAATTGGTTAATCCAGCCCTCCAAGTCAAGGACCGGGGCACCAGAAAGTTGCGATTGCGTGCTTTATCCCGGGCATCGGGCTCAACGTCCATCCGCCACTTCAGCCGTCTTCCGGCTCCAGCTGCGGGCTTTCTCCCCGGCGGAGGGCAAACAGCACGTTCTGCTTGGCCTGCATCGCCGCCAGTAATGTCCGCTTCGTTGCCTCATCCGATTCGGATGAAGAATTCAGAAGCTGCTCCACTGTCCGGCGCACCTCTTCTTCCACTGTTTCCTGAAGTGTCCTGAGATTTTCCAGCGCATAGAAATGCCACCAGAGCTTCATGACCGCCTGCATGCGGTCCTCATCATCCTCCACCCGCACCTGCCGGGGCATGGAACTGCTGCACAGTGCTGCCACCGCATCTGCCAGCCCCTGCCCGGCCATCCACTCCCGGCAGCTTTCCGCCGTCAGGGCACCGGTACATTCATCAGCCCAGCTCAACAGGGCCGTACGGATGTCGGCGAGAGAGCCCGACAGGGCCAGCGCATTATACTCCCGGTCAATACCCGGCAATATGTCCGGATGCTGGAGCAGGATGGCCGTGAGAATGTTCAGCCGTTCACCACTGCCCTCCTCTACGGTGCGCTCCGCTGAGACCGGAATGACAGAGGCGGTCATGCTGTCCTGCTGCCCACGCCTCCCCCATCCCGGCTTCTGACGGCGATAGCGGGCGAAGAACATATCGTTCAACGTGCTGCGATATTCACCAGCCAGCACCTTGTCCGGAATCATCCGGGCCAGGGCATTGAGTTTCTCCCGCAAGGCCGCCCGCCGCTCGGGCGTCGGGTCACGCTCCTGCGCTGTCAGCAGGCCGAACAGCTCTTCTTCCATCGGGCGGGCAGCCGCAAGACGGCGCTCCATGCCCTGTACGCCCTCCCGCCGGAGAAGGGAATCAGGGTCATCTCCACCATCCAGACGACAGAACCGCAGGCTGCGCCCGACCTTCAGCAATGGCAGGGCAACCTCGCAGGACCGCAGGGCCGCACGCTGCCCGGCGCCATCACCATCAAAACAGATGATGGGCGTGTCCGTCATCCGCCAGAGCAGCTCCAGCTGCTCATCGCCCAGAGCCGTACCCAATGGCGCCACAGCCCCGGCAAAACCTGCCTGAGCCATGGCAATGACATCCATGTACCCTTCCACCACCACGGCTTTTGCGCCCTTGTGGATGGCCTGCCGTGCCAGATCGATATTGAAGAGTGTCCGTCTTTTGGAAAAGATTTCTGTCTCTGGCCCATTCAGATATTTGGGCTGGCCATCCCCCAGAACACGCCCGCCGAAAGAGATGATCCGCCCCTTCCTGTCCCGGATCGGAAACATGACCCGGTTGAAGAACAGCTCGCCCTTGGCGTGCCCATTTTCATCGGTCCGCATCAGCCCGACCTGAACCAGCGTCGCCGCTGTAATGTTTTTCCCTTCCAGCGCCTTCAGCAGGGAGCGCCCGTCACCAGACCAGCCGAGCCCGAAACGCTCCAGCGTCTCTTCACTCAGGCCACGCTTCTGCAGGTAATCCAGCCCGGCACGACCTTCCGGCTGGTAGAGCCTGCTGCGATAGATGGCCTGGACCTCATCCATGACATCATGCAGGGTCTGCCGGACACGGGCCTTCTCGACCTGCCGCGGGTCATCAGCCGGAACCTCCATCCCGGCTTCCGACGCCAACCGCTCGACAGCCTCACGGAACCCGGCCCCCTCACTCTGCATGATGTAGCTGATCGCATCACCATGTGCGCCACAGCCAAAGCAGTGATAGTGATCATCATAGATGTAAAGCGAAGGCGTCTTTTCCCCATGAAAGGGGCAGCAGACTTTCCAGTTCCGGCCGGACCGGACCAGCTTGTTCCGCCGGCCGAACAGGGATGTAAGGGATGTCCGCTGGCGCAGTTCATCAAGAAACGCAGTGTCTATGGCCATGCACACACTGTGACACTCTCCCCCCCAAAAAGGAAGATGCTCCCGATTCCCCCTTGACGAAAGAACCCCAAACTTCAACACACGACAGGTCACACCCTCCATTCCAGAGCAGAGAGCGGGCCTTTCTTTTCATGACACGTTCCACCTTCACCGGCATTGCCTGCGGCGCCGCAGCAGGAGCATTGTGGGGACTGTCCCTCCTCGCTCCGGAGCTGATCGGCCCCTTCGCACCATTGCAGCTCGCGTCTGTCCGGTTCGTCACCTATGGGGTCATCGCCCTGCTGCTGCTCGCTCCGAAGCTGAAGACACTCCTTCCCCATCTGGGTGTTGCCGAATGGTGGGGCCTGCTGGGGCTCAGCCTGATGGGCAACATCATCTATTACAGCCTGCTCAGCACGGCCGTGCAGCTCTGTGGCGTAGCCATGCCCTCGCTGATCGTCGGTTTCATCCCTGTCACGGTGACCCTCGTGGGAGCACTGCGGCATGATTCCACCCTGCATGTCCGCCAGCTTGTCCCTTCCATGCTGCTCAGTGCAGGCGGCATTGTCTGCATCGCCTGGCAGAATTTTCACAATGCCTCTCCCCAGCATCAGGGCGGCCTCTGGGTCCAGCTGGCCGGGCTGCTCATGGCGGCCTGTGCCCTGCTCAGCTGGACAGGCTTTGTCGTCAAGAACGCCAACTGGCTGCGGCGGCTTGACCACATCACCCACAATGACTGGAACCTGCTGACGGGTCTCGTCACCGGGGCTCTCGCCCTGCTCATGCTGCCTCTGGCCTTCCTGCTGCCGCAGCATCTGCCCGCCACGGGCTGGGCGCATTTCCTCATGGTTGCCTGCGGGATGGGCCTGCTGGCCTCGGTCGTGGCCAATGCGTTCTGGAACAGCATGACACGCCTGCTGCCCCTGACGATGGTCGGGCAGATGATCCTGTTCGAGACGCTCTTCTCCCTGTTCTACGGCTTCCTCTGGGAGCAGCGTTTTCCCCGGCCTCTGGAGGCCTGCGCCATCGTTCTGGCCATCAGTGGGGTCATCTCCTGCGTCCGTGCCCACGGTCCGGCGAAGCACGGCTGAACACTCTTCCCTCTTGACGCAGGCACCATTACCTACAACACAGGCCCATATCGCATAATTAACAATTCAAGAATGAGCCTGCATGACACGTTCCATCCTCATGGGCACCGCTTATGGTGCCATGGCGGGAGCATTCTGGGGGATAACATTTCTCGCCCCGGAGCTTGTCGCCCCGTTCACGCCTTTTCAGCTGGCAACGCTGCGCTATCTGACCTTCGGGATTGTCTCCCTTCTCATCCTTCTCCCACGCCTGAAAACGCTGCTGCCACACCTTACCTTCAAGGCATTCCGGGCGCTCGTACTTCTCGCCATACTGGGCAGCGTGGGCTATTACAGCATGATGGGCGTGGCCATCCAGCTGAGCGGCGTAGCCATGCCATCCCTCATCATCGGCTTCATCCCCGTCACGGTGACACTGGCTGGCATCTGTCGCCATAATGCCGTTGTCACATTCCGCCAGCTCATCCCATCCATCCTGCTCAGCACGGCGGGCATCCTCTGCATCTCCTGGCAGAATTTCTTTGTCGGCTCCGCCCTGCATCATACCGGCCCGCTGCTACAGGCCGTCGGCCTGCTGATGGCCATCGGGTCCCTGCTGGGCTGGACACTGTTCAATGTCATCAACTCTGACTGGCTGAAAAAGCTGGATCACATCACGAGCGATGAATGGAACCTGCTGACGGGCGTCATGGCCGGTATCCTGTCGCTGGTCATTCTTCTGCCAGCCGCCTTCTTCTGGCCGGCGCACCTGCCCACGACCGGCTGGACACGCTTCATCCTCATTTCCTGCGGTGTGGGGCTGTTCTCCTCCACCATCGCCAATGCGTTCTGGAACCGCATGACCCATCTTCTGCCCCTGACGATGGTCGGGCAGATGATCCTGTTCGAAACGCTCTTCTCGCTGATCTACGGCTTCCTCTGGGAGCAGCGCCTGCCCACCATATGGGAAGCTGCTGCCTTCCTGCTCTCCGTCAGCGGCGTTCTGGCCTGTGTCCGGGCCCACAAGAACAACGAAGCCTCCCACTCCTACCACTGACACGAAAAACCCCGCCTGTTTCATCAGGCGGGGTTTTCACACTCCGGTCCGCAAAGCGGAAAAACCGTCAGCCGAGATGGGCCTTGACGAGACCGCTGGCCCGTCCGGCATCCAGTGCCGCACCGAAGCGACCTTTCAGCACACCCATCACCTTGCCCATGTCCTTCATGCCCTCGGCACCTGTTTCCTTCACGGCCTCGGCAATGGCTTCTTTCAGGGCATCTTCGGACAGTTCCGCCGGGAGATAGTTGCGGATGGTCTCGATTTCCGCCTCTTCCTTGGCGGCCAGTTCGGGCCGGTTGCCCTGATGGTACATGGCCGCAGACTCCGTGCGTGTCTTGATCATGGAACGCAGGGCCAGAAGGATATCATCCTCACTCACCTCCCCACTCTTGGCCCGGGCAGCGACATCAAGGTCCTTGATCTTTGCGGAAATGGCACGGATCTGCGCCACACGGTCAGACTGACCGGCCTTCATGGCTGCCTTGAGATCATCCATGATACGGGTACGGAGTGACATGATGGTTCTCTCTCTTAATGATGAGTTTATAAGTTCCATAAAGGAGCGTAAGAGGTACCAGCCCTGCACTATCCTGTCGATATTGCAGGAGTCCACAGGGAGCAGTCACAGATGCGGGAAAAAACTTCCCACCATCGCTTGTATTCCGGCACCCTCCCTCCATATGGGAAAAAACTTCCCATCACGCTCTGGCTGCCCTATGAAGGGACAGGCCCATCCGGGTTCAGAACAGACAGGGCACGAGGCAGAGCAGCAGACAGATGAACGTCGATTCACTCATCAAGAAAGCAGGCGGTGCGGCTGAAATCGCCCAGCTTACCGGTGTCAGCACCGAGGCCGTGCGCAAGTGGCGGCAGGCTGGTATGATACCCACAAAACACTGGCCTGCCCTGCTTCATGTGCCGGGGATCACCCTGGCCGACCTGAACGAGACGTCAGAGGAGACATCCGCCATGACCCACCCTACCGATGACATGCCCCCCAAAGGCGCAACGGCCGTCCTCGTGCTGGCGGATGGCTCCCATTTCTGGGGCCGTGGTTTCGGGGCTTTCAATGACGGTGCCGCAGGCGAGCTCTGCTTCTCCACCGGCATGACGGGCTATCAGGAAACACTGACAGACCCTTCCTTCGCCGGACAGATCATCACCTTCACCTTCCCCCATATCGGCAATGTCGGCACCAACGGGGATGATGACGAGGCCCCCACCATGGCGGCCCTCGGCCTCGTGGTGAAAGAAGATGTCACCGCCCCGGCCAGCTGGCGGTCCATCCAGCCACTGCAGGACTGGCTGAAAGCCCACGGGCGGGCCGGCATCAGCGGTGTGGACACACGGGGCATCACCCGCCTGCTGCGGGACAAAGGGCCGCAGAACGCCCTGCTTTTCTACCCGAAAGATGGCCGCTTCGACCTCGCCGCCCTGCGCCAGAAGGCTGCAGAATGGCCCGGTCTGGAAGGGATGGACCTCGTGAAGGAGGTTGCCCAGCCCGCCCGCAGCTGGACGAAAACCACATGGCACAACACCCGCCCCGAGCGGGCCGTAAAACGCCGTGTCGTGGCTCTGGATTACGGAGCAAAAGACAACATCCTCCGCAGCCTCGTTGCCGCTGGCTGTGAGGTGCATGTCCTCCCCGGCACCGCCACGGGTGAGGAGATCCTCGCCCTGAAGCCGGAAGGCGTCTTCCTCTCCAACGGTCCGGCCGACCCCGCCGCCACGGCCGTCTATGCTGTCCCGGCCATCCAGGCCGTCATGGAGGCGGACATTCCGGTCTTCGGCATCTGCCTCGGCCACCAGCTTCTGGCCCGGGCACTGGGCGGCACAACCTACAAGCTGGACCGTGGCCACCGTGGGGCCAACCAGCCGGTGAAGGACCTCACGACGGGCCGGGTGGAAATCACCAGCCAGAATCACGGCTTCGCCGTGGATGAGAAGTCCCTGCCCGATACCGTCAGGGTGACGCATGTCAGCCTGTTTGACGGCTCGAACGAAGGACTGGCTTCCACCGTGAAGGAAGCCTTCTCCGTCCAGTACCATCCGGAAGCCAGCCCCGGCCCGACCGACAGTTTCTACCTCTTCGAGCGGTTTGTCGCCGTGATGGACCGCCGCGCCGCAGCCCGCACAACCAGCAAGGCAGGAGCCTGACCCATGCCCAAACGCACAGATATCCGCTCCATCCTCATCATCGGTGCTGGCCCCATCGTCATCGGGCAGGCCTGCGAGTTCGACTATTCCGGCGCACAGGCCTGCAAGGCCCTGAAAGAGGAAGGCTACCGTGTCATCCTCCTGAACTCCAACCCGGCCACCATCATGACCGACCCCGGTCTGGCTGATGCCACCTACATCGAGCCCATCACGCCGGAATTTGTCGAGCGCATCATCCTCAAGGAGAAGCCCGACGCCGTCCTGCCGACCATGGGTGGCCAGACGGCCCTGAATGCCGCCATGGCACTGGACAAGTCCGGCTTCCTCACCAGGCACGGCGTGGAGCTGATCGGCGCACGGGCTGACGTGATCGACCGTGCCGAGGACCGCCTGAAGTTCCGTGAGGCCATGGATGCCATCGGCGTGGAAAGCCCCCGCAGTGCCATCGCCCACACGCTGGACGAGGCCCGCACGGCCCTGGAGCATATCGGCCTGCCTGCCATCATCCGTCCGTCCTTCACCATGGGCGGCTCCGGCGGTGGTATCGCCTATAACCGGGAGGAATTCTCCCAGATCGTGGCCAGCGGGCTGGATGCCTCCCCCACCACCGAGGTGCTGATCGAAGAATCCGTCATCGGCTGGAAAGAGTACGAGATGGAAGTGGTCCGTGACGTGGCGGACAACTGCATCATCGTCTGCTCCATCGAGAACATCGACCCGATGGGCGTCCATACCGGGGATTCCATCACCGTGGCCCCGGCCATGACGCTGACGGACAAGGAATACCAGCGGATGCGTGATGTCTCCATCGCCTGCCTGCGGGCCATCGGCGTGGAGACGGGTGGTTCCAACGTGCAGTTCGGCGTGAATCCGAAGGATGGCCGCATGGTCGTCATCGAGATGAACCCCCGCGTGTCCCGCTCCTCCGCCCTGGCCTCCAAGGCTACCGGCTTCCCGATCGCCAAGATCGCCGCCAAGCTGGCCGTGGGCTACACTCTGGATGAGCTGACGAACGACATCACCGGCACCATTCCGGCCAGCTTCGAGCCGACAATCGACTATGTCGTCACGAAAATTCCCCGCTTCACCTTCGAGAAATTCCCCAGCACGCCGGCCCTGCTCTCCACCTCCATGAAGTCCGTCGGTGAGGCGATGGCCGTGGGCCGCAGCTTCGCCGAATCCCTCCAGAAGGGCCTGCGCTCCATGGAGACGGGCCTGACAGGTCTGGACCCTGTGGAAGCCCCCGGCGATGGCTCCCCGGATGCCTACCGTGCCGCCCTCTCCGAGCCACGGCCGGAGCGCATCCTCATGGCCGCCCAGGCCTTCCGGGCCGGTCTCTCACTGGAGGACATTCAGGAAGCCTGCCATTTCGAGCCGTGGTTCCTCCGCCAGCTGGAAGGCATCATTGCGACGGAACGTGAGATCGAAGCGAACGGCCTGCCGGATGACGCCATCAGCCTGCGCCAGATCAAGGCCCAGGGCTTCTCCGACCAGCAGCTTGCCCGCCTGAGCGGCAAAAGCGTGAAGGACGTCGTCGCCCTGCGCACGAAGCTGGACGTGCTGCCCGTCTATCGCCGGATCGACACCTGTGCAGCCGAGTTCTCTTCTGACACGCCGTATCTGTATTCCACCTATGAAGGGGGCTTCGGCATCCCGGACTGTGAGAGCCGCCCGACGGACAAACAGAAAATCGTCATCCTCGGCGGTGGCCCCAACCGGATCGGTCAGGGCATCGAGTTCGACTACTGCTGCGTCCATGCCGCCTACGCCCTGCGTGAGGCCGGTTTCGAGACGATCATGGTCAACTGCAACCCGGAAACCGTCTCCACGGACTATGACACGTCCGACCGCCTCTATTTCGAGCCGCTGACGGCCGAGGACGTCATCAGCCTCGTGAAGAAGGAGATGACGAACGGCACCGTTCTGGGCTGCATCGTGCAGTATGGTGGGCAGACCCCGCTGAAGCTCTCCCGTGCGCTGGAGGAAGCGGGCATCACCCTGCTGGGCACCCCGGCCGATGCCATCGACCGTGCCGAGGACCGGGAACGCTTCCAGGCCATGCTGCGCAAGCTGGGCCTGCGCCAGCCCCGCAACGGCATCGCCCGCACCCCCGACGAGGCCCTGAAGATCGCCGAGGAAGTCGGCTATCCGGTCGTGGCCCGTCCCTCCTACGTGCTGGGTGGCCGTGCAATGGAGATCGTCTATGACAGGGCCGGTCTTTCCCATTACCTCAACACCGTCCTGCGTGCCGCCGGTGAGGATGTCTCCACCGGGCCGGTCCTGCTGGATCACTACCTGAATGAGGCCATCGAGGCCGACGTGGACTGCATTGCCGATGGTCATGATGTCTATGTCGCCGGGGTGATGGAGCATATCGAGGAAGCCGGAATCCACTCTGGCGACTCTGCCTGCTCCCTGCCGCCCTACACGCTCTCCCCGGCTCTGGTGACGGAGCTGAAGGCCCAGACCGAAGCCATGGCCCGTGAGCTGGGCATCCGTGGACTGATGAACGTGCAGTTCGCCATCAAGGATGACGAGGTGTTCGTTCTGGAGGTCAATCCCCGTGCCTCCCGCACGGTGCCTTTCGTGGCCAAGGCCACGGGTGTGCCGGTCGCCAAGATCGGGGCCCGGATCATGGCCGGAGCCAGACTGTCCGAGTTCCCGCTGGAAGGCCGGTCCGTCGCCCCACATGTGGCCGTCAAGGAAGCGGTCTTCCCCTTCAACCGCTTCTCCGGCGTTGATACGATCCTCGGGCCGGAAATGCGCTCCACTGGTGAGGTGATGGGGCTGGATGCCAACTTCGAGATGGCCTTTGCCAAATCCCAGCTGGCCGCAGGCGTAAAACTCCCCCGGACAGGCACCGTCTTCCTCTCCGTCCGGGAGAGCGACAAGGCCCATGTGCAGCCACTGGCCCGCAAGCTGGTGGAGATGGGCTTCACCATTCTTGCCACCCGTGGCACGGCGGACCGGCTCAAGGAAGCCGGTATTCCGGTCACCCGTGTCAACAAGGTGCTGGAAGGTCGCCCACACTGTGTGGATGCCATCCACTCCAACGAGGTGCAAATGGTCATCAACACCGCCCAGGGTGGCCAGTCCGCCCGGGACAGCTTTGACATCCGCCGCTCCGCCCTGACGATGAACGTGCCCCATTACACGACCATCGCCGGTGCCCGGGCAGCAACCTATGCCATCTCTGTCCTGAAGCAGAAGGAGCCGGATGTGGCGCCGCTGCAATCCTATTTCCACGGCGCCTTCTAAGAGAAGGCTTGCAGCACGCATGGCGTGCTGGTTATCCTGTCCGCCACAGCGTATGCCGCCCCGCCCTTTTCCGCTCCATGTGGAAGGGGGCGGGGCGGTGTGCCATTCATCTCTTTGTACCAGTGCGAGGATTCCCTCCATGCAGAAAAGCCCCATGACCGCCCAAGGACTGAAACGCCTTGAGGATGAGCTGCGCCAGCTCAAATCAGAGGAACGCCCCGCCGTCATCCGGGCCATTGCAGAAGCCCGCTCCCACGGGGACCTCTCCGAGAATGCGGAATACCACGCCGCCCGGGAGCGTCAGTCCTTCATCGAGGGGCGGGTGCTGGAGCTGGAGAGCCTGATCTCCACGGCCGAGGTGATTGACCCCACGACCCTCTCCGGCAGCCGCATCCAGTTCGGTGCCACGGTCGAGCTGGTGGATGAGGAAACCGACAAGGAAAGCACCTACCAGATCGTCGGCGCTCACGAAGCTGACATCAAGCAGCACCGCATTTCCATCTCCTCCCCCCTTGCCAAAGCCCTCATCGGGAAGGAAGCTGGGGACAGCGTTTCCGTCCCGGCACCGGGCGGGGACCGTACCTATGAAGTTCTGAAAGTGATCTACAAATAATGCCGGACTCTGCTTCCAAGACCAGCCTGACCTTCAACGACGTCAAAGACGCCCAGAAGCGCATTGCCGCCACCATTGCCCGTACGCCCACGATCAGCAATGTGGCCCTTTCCCGGCTGACGGAAGCAGAGATTATCATCAAGCTGGAAAATCTTCAGGCCATTGGCTCCTTCAAGGAGCGTGGAGCGGCCAACCGCATGGCCCTGCTCACGCCCGAGGAACGCAAACGGGGTGTCATCACCGTCTCGGCAGGCAACCATGCCCAGGGCGTAGGGCGGCAGGCCAGCCTGCTGGGCGTGGAAGCCACCATCGTCATGCCCCGTTTCACCCCCGCCACCAAGGTGGCCGCCACCCAGAGCTGGGGAGCCAGAGTCGTTCTGGCGGGCGAGAATTTCGACGAGGCCGTGAAAACGGCCGAAAAAATCCGTCAGGAAGAAGGCCAGACCCTCATCCACCCCTTCAATGATCCTGCCGTCATCGCCGGACAGGGCACCTGCGCTCTGGAAATGATTGAGGATGCGCCCGATCTGGACGCCATCGTGGTGCCGATCGGTGGAGGTGGCCTCATGGCCGGTTTCGTCACGGTACTGAAAGAACTCAGCCCGAAGACGAAGCTCTATGGCGTGCAGGTGGAAGGCTATTCCCCACTGGGAGCCTATCCTGAACCGCTCCGTTCCGTTCCCGGCGGGTCAACCATTGCCGAGGGCATCGCCGTCGTCCAGCCGGGCCATCACTGCCTGGATGTCATCGGCAGGAACCTTGATGGCGTGTTCGTCGTCAACGAACTCCAGGTCGAAAGTGCCATCACGACGCTGGCCGAAAAGGCCCGTCAGGTGGGCGAAGGGGCCGGAGCCACACCACTGGCCGCCATTCTGGCCAATCATGACCTCTTCAGAGGCAAGAAGGTGGGCTTTCCCATCTCCGGCGGCAACATCAATGCCCGCATCCTTGCCCATGTCATCCTCCGCTCCCTGCTGCGGGAAGGACGCATCCTGCGGCTGATCTTCCAGATTCCCGACCGCCCCGGCCTGCTGGCCGCCATCTCCGAGAAGATTGGCAGCTATGGTGGCAACATCATCGAGGTCTCCCATCACCGCCTCTTCGCCGCTCCTTCCGTGCAGACGGCAGAGCTGGTGGTGATGATCGAAGCCCGTGACACGGAACATGCCCTGGAAATCGAGCGGGAACTCTCCCGCCATTACCACGTCGAACGGGACTGACCCCCGGAACGTCCTCTGAAGCAGAAGGGAGTGGTCCCGCCCGTGTGAGACGGGGCCACTCCCTTTTTTGCGTTCAGGCTCCCTCTTCGTCCGGGACGAAATGAAGGGCCAGACCATTGGTGCAGTAACGCAGCCCCGTGGGCGGGGGGCCATCAGGGAAGACATGCCCCAGATGACCGTGACAGCCTGCGCAATGTATCTCCACCCGCACCATGCCGAGACTGCGGTCCTCACGCTCGCCCACCGCCCCGGGCACGGCCCGGAAGAAAGACGGCCAGCCTGATCCGCTCTCATATTTCGCCGTCGAGCTGAACAGCCTCTTCCCGCAGGCGGCACAGTCGTAATGACCGGGCCGTTTCTCACCATTCAGCGGGCTGGAACCCGGCGGCTCGGTTCCATGACCATGCAGGACATGCTTCTGCGCTTCACTGAGCGGCCCACAGCCACAGACGGCTGCTTTTTCAGATGTCTGGTCTTTCATCTCCACTCCTCTCCGGGGCACCATCCCGCCCCTCCGGCTGGACAGACAGCCCATTCTCCGCCACAAAAGACATACGAAAACCGATCATCGCATCTGTCCCGCATGTCCCTGTCACTCATTCCTGCCTGACTGATCTCATGCTGTCAGATGTGTTTTTCAAGCCCCATACCATCCCACCCGGAAAGGGATTCCCAGGCAGGCTCATGCTCCCGAAACGCACCAGCACATCCCTCGCCCTCTGCTGGCTGCTGCCTTGCCTGATGCTGACCTGCCTTGCCGACCAGCATCAGGCCCATGCCGCCCCAGACCAGGCCGGTACTCTGTGGGGATCAAACACGCCCATTCCCACCACGGAGGCTGGCATCCGCAAGGCACGGGCTGCACGGCGGAATCTTCAGCAGCTTCTGGCCCAGAAAGCCCAGCTGCTCCAGCAGAAGGAAGAAGAAACCCGCAAGGCTGAAGCCCAGGCGCATCTCAGTGCCCGTCAGCTGGCCCGCCTGCGCCAGAAGCAGGCCAGACTGGCCCGGCAGCACATGCTCGTGGAACGTCACCTCACAAAGGTTTCAGCTCAGCTGGACCAGCTCAGTACGGGCAATGACCAGCTGAAAGCCGAAGAAAACACCATTCTTCTGGATGAAGCCACACGTCTTCCTGCCCTCCAGCAGATGAACACCACGCCAGAACTCGCCCTTCTTATGCCACCAGACAATCCAACCATCAGCCCTGCAGTTCCTTTTGCCCTTCTCGCCCTGCGCCACCAGCAGAACCGGGACGCCATGGCAGACAACATCCAGCGGCAGACCCATCTCCAGAGAGAGCAGATGCGGCTGACAGACCAGAGCCGTACCATCACAGCACAGGAAACCCGCCTCCAGACCAGCCAGAACGAGGCAGAAAGCCGGGCCGAGCAGGCGGCCATAAAATCGGAACAGGCCCAGCAGGCCCTGCTGAAGCAGCAGGCTCTACTGACACAGGCCCGCCAGAGCACGGAGGCCCTGACAGCCATCATCACCGTCCTGGCCCGGCAGGAAGCTGAAACACGCCGCCGCCTGCGGGCCCAGAAGGCCCGGTTCCACAAGCTGCACCAGCGCCACAAGGAACAGGAAGTGGAGCAGCAGGACCGCAGCTTCAACCCCGGCAAAGGGCTGATGCGGGGCTCTGCACGGGCCCCTGTGCAGGGGCGCATCGTCACACGCTGGGCACAGCCTACCGAGGCTGGCCCCGCCACGGGGCTGACCTACCAGACGGCTCCTTCCGCCCCTGTGACCGCCCCCTGCACGGGCCGCCTGCTCTTCAGCGGGGCCTTCCGCTCCTTCGGCCCCATGGTGATTCTGGACTGCGGGCAGAAACAGCGACTTGTTCTGGCCGGTCTTGGCACGCTCCAGCTACAGAGCGGCCAGTCCGTCCAGCAGGGGGGCGTGATCGGCCAGATGCCCACCCGGGACCCTCTCCTCTTCGTACAGCTGCGGCAGGGAACAAAGCTCATGGATCCGGCCCATTTCTTCTGAGGCCATGCTGAGTCCTGCCGGGAGTTTCACCCGTGCCGAAAACACTGTAAGCTGCCTCCATCATGTCTCCGGGCCAGGGCCCTCTCATATTGATCGCAGCGAACCGCCTGTCTTCTAAATGTTAAGGAATAGACCGACCATGAACTTCCGCACTGGCCTTATGCTGGGTCTTGCCTGTTCAGCCATGGGTGTTGCCTCTGGTGCCTTTTTTGCCAGTCGCCCGTCACTCGTCCCCCCCGCCTGGGCGCAGGAGATCACACACAAGGACAGCAACACGCCGGCCAACAGCAGCGACAGCAACAATGCTGAAACCGTCCGTATGCTGACACTGCTGGGCACGGTGATGGACATTGCCCATTCGGAATATGTCTCTCCCCTTCCCAACAAGAAGCTCATCCGCAATGCCATTGACGGAATGATCAGCAATCTGGACCCTCACTCCTCCTTCATGGATGCCCAGCAGCTCAAGGACATGCAGGATGAGATGTCCGGCCAGTTTGGTGGGCTTGGGCTACAGGTGCAGGGCGATGCCGGGCATGTACGGGTCGTCTCCCCCATTGATGGCACACCGGCCGCCAAAGCGGGCATCCAGTCCGGCGATGTCATCACCATGGTGGACAACAAGAGCATCGCCAACCTCACGCTGGATCAGGCCGTCCGCAAGATGCGGGGCAAGCCGGGAACGCAGATCACCCTGACCATCCTGCGCCCCAAAACTGGCAAGCAGCAGAACCTGACCCTGACACGGGAGATCATCCATGTGCAGATCGTCCGTTCCGCCCTCTATGGGCAGACGGGCTATATCCGCCTGAGTGAATTTGATGATTCGCTGGAAAAGGAGATGCGCAAGGCTTACGGCAAGCTGGTCCAGTCCGTCGCCAAGACGCCCGGCAAGACACTGAACGGCCTCGTGCTGGACCTCCGCTCCGACCCCGGCGGGAAGCTGGACCAGGCCATCGCCGTGGCCCGTGACTTCATCAAGGATGGAGAGATCGTCTCCATCCGTGGCCGCCACCCCGAGGGCAACCAGCATTGGGATGGTGTCGGCAAGGACATCACCCACGGCCTGCCCATCATTGTCCTGACCAACGCCGGCTCAGCCTCTGCCAGCGAGATCGTGGCCGGTGCGCTGAAGGACCATCGCCGGGCCATCATCATGGGAGACCGGACCTTCGGCAAGGGGTCCGTCCAGACGATCATTCCCATTGCCGACCAGGGGGCCATCCGGCTGACAACCGCCCGTTATTACACACCGTCGGGCCGGTCCATCCAGGGGCTGGGCATCACGCCGGACGTGCCCGTTCTGGCCAGCCGGGATGATGACAGCCTCTTTACATACCATGAGGCCGACCTCGCCCACACCATTACCAACACGGATGGCAAACTGCCCAAGGAGGCCCCACGGACGGACCTGCCCGCTTTCGCCAAGACCGTGGAACGTCTGCCCCCTGCCAAATGGCCTGCCTTCGACCCCACGAAGCCGGAAACGGACTTCCAGCTCCAGCAGGCCCTGCATTTCATCAATGCCCAGACTGGCGGGGCTGATGCAGCCCATGAGGCCGCCCTGCTCGCCCATCCACAACTGCCGCCACAGTCCCACGACACGGCCCCTGATGAGGCCAAGGACGACAGTGCAGCAAAGACGAAGAAATAAGCCCATGTCCCTGCGTGAAACACTGGCCTACCGCCCCAATGTCGGCATCGTCCTCTTCAATGGGAAAGGCGAAATCTTCATGGCCCGCCGTGCGGACCTGCCGGGGGACATCTGGCAGTTTCCGCAGGGCGGCATTGATGAGGGCGAAGAGCCGGAACAGGCCGTCTGGCGGGAAATGAAAGAAGAGATTGGCACAAACAACGCCACCATGATCGGTAAGCGGGATGGCTGGTTTCTCTACGACCTGCCGGACCACCTTATCGGCAAGGCCCTGCACGGGAAGTATCGGGGGCAGAAACAGCAGTGGTTCCTCTTCCGCTTCACCGGCCAGGACAGCGACATCAGGTTGGACACGTTTGAGGAAATCGAGTTCACCACATGGCGCTGGGTGCCGCCGGAGGATGTCCTGAGCGGCAGGTACAATCTGGGCTTCAAGAAGGACGTCTACGAACGGCTCCTGCCCGACATTCTTGCCATCTACCGGGCGGCGTCCAGAGCCTGAGCCTTCACCAGCCGGGCGTAAAGTCCGGCCCTGGCCATGAGCTGGGCATGGGTGCCCGTCTCGACAATCTGGCCCTGATCCAGCACCACGATGTGATCGGCACTCTGCACGGTGGAAAGCCGATGCGCCACGATGAGCGTCGTCCGCCCCTGCCGAAGCTGGGCCAGAGCCTCCTGCACACGGGCTTCATTCTCTGAATCCAGCGCACTCGTGGCCTCATCCAGCAGCAGCAGGCGGGGGTTACGCAGCAGGGCACGGGCCAGCATGATGCGCTGCCTCTGTCCACCCGAGAGCCTCTGCCCACCGGGACCGATGATGGTTTCCAGCCCTTCCGGCAGATCATGCACGAAATCCAGTGCCGCCATCCGGCAGAGTGCCTCCACCTCCTCCCGTGTCGCAGAGGGGCGGCCAAGATGGATGTTCTCCCGCACGCTCATGTCGAACAGGGCCGTTTCCTGACTGACATAGGCCAGATGATCCCGCAGGCTGGCCAGCGTGAGGGACCGTATGTCCACCCCCTCCAGTGTGATCGTCCCTTCCGTCACGTCAAAAAGACGGGGGATCAGGGCCAGCATGGTAGATTTCCCCGCCCCGCTCGGCCCGACCAGAGCCACGCTCTGCCCCGGCCTCACATCCAGAGATATATTTTTCAGGGCATGATGCCCATCCTGAAAACGATAGGATACATCCCTGAACACAAGGTGCCCCGGCCCTTCCGGCAGGGGCCGGGCCTCCGGCTGTTCCTGCACGCTGGCCGGTTCATCAATCACGGCAAAGATGCGTCCAAGCCCGGCCAGTCCTTCCTGCATGGAGGTGTTGAGCGACCCCAGGGCACGCAGAGGACGTGAGGCCGCAAACAGGGCGGCAATGAAGGCCGTGAAGTCCCCCAGCGTGGCCCCGCCCGTGGCGGCACGCCAGCCCGCAAACCCCAGCACGAAAGCGATCGCCACACCACCGATGACCTCCAGCATCGGGTCCAGACGGGCACGGTTGCTGGCAATACGGAAAAACATGTCATGCAGCCTGTCGAGAGCCGAACCGATGCGGTGATGCTCATGCTCCTCCATCCGGTAGATGCGTATCTGCCGGGACAGGGAGAAGCTTTCCGTCAGCAGGGCCGAGGCTTCCCCGACCTGCTCCTGCATCCCGCCGGAGGCCCGGCGCACCCGCCGCCCGAGCTTCTGCACGGGAATGATGGCTAGGGGATACAGCACGACCGCAATCAGGCTCAGTTCCCAGTCCGTCCAGATCATGGAGGCGACAAGCCCGATGATGGTGATGACGTCCCCCAGCGCATTGACCGAACGTGTCAGGGCTTCCCTCATGGCGAGGGCATCCGTGGTGAAGCGTGCCGCCCAGCGGGCGGGAGCCTCTCTTTCAATCCGGGCCACATCCGCCTTCAGGGCATGGATGAACATGCGTTCCTGAAGACGCCGCACGACCTGAAGGACCAGTGCCTGCACGCAGACATTCTGCCCATACTGGGCCAGAGCCTTGGCCCCCGTCACGACCACAACCAGCAGGGGAATCTGATACAGGATGCGGGGATCATGTGCCGTGAACATGTCGATCGCCCGCTTGATGACAAGCGGATAGGCCGCCGTCAGCAGGGCCATGACGACCGTCAGCACGAACACGGCCAGCAGCATGAGCCGGTGCCGGGCAATGTCCTCCCGCCAGAGCCTCCGCATCAGGGGGAAGGTTGCCTCATACGCTGCCCTGTCCGCAGGGTGCCTGCCTGTCTGCTGTGTCATGCAGACCTTCTAGCAGCCCCCTCAGGAAGGGGAAAGCTGGTGGCTCACCCAGTCCCGACATGCCCCGGCATCGGGACGGCAACCCTGTGTGAGCCACCAGTGCTGCGTCTGTTTCAGCCACCGCCCCATTTCCGGCCCCGGTTTCACACCCAGAGCAATCAGGTCCCGCCCCGCCAGAGGGAAAACGGGCTGCTCCACGGTTTCCAGCCGGTGCCGCAACTCATTCCAGCTCCCATCAGGCCGTCCCAGCTCCTGCGCCTGCACCAGCCAGCTTCGCAGCAGCAGGATGGACCTGTCCTGCTGGAAAAGAACCCGCCGGATACCGTCATCATCCAGCGTGACCGCCAGTTCCGGCCCGTATCTGGCAAAAGCGGCCAGCATGTCCCGGCTCTCATTGGAGAGTTTCAGATGGGCACCGACATCCGCCATGCCCTGCCCGTCCCCTCCGCCGGGTGGATACAGGACGGCAAGACGATGCAGCGGCTCGGCAGGATCACCACAGGCCAGAAGACGCTCCAGACCAGACAGGGGCGCATGATGCGGCAGCAGCACGGCAAGGGTGCCCGTTTCCTCCATCAGTTCCAGCGTTCGCAGAAGCTGCGGGCCTGACAGGATTTTCAGCAGCTCCATCGCCACACGCTCGACTGAAAGACGGGTCATCGTCTCCCGCAGGCGGATGATGGCCTGACAGGCCTCGCCATCCGGTTCGCCACGGCCATAACGGGCAAAAAAGCGGAAAAACCGCAGGCACCGCAGGGCATCCTCCTCGATGCGCCGTGCCGCCTGCCCGACAAACCGTACCTTCCCGGCCCGGAGATCATCCAGTCCGCCGAAATAATCATGCAGCTGCCCATCCTGATCCAGCGACATGGCGTTGATCGTGAAGTCCCGCCGCTGCGCATCTTCCTCCCAGTCATCCGTCCAGGCGACGACAGCATGGCGGCCATCGGTACTGACATCACGCCGCAGGGTGGTGATTTCATAAGGGTGATGGTCAATCACCGCCGTGATGGTTCCATGCTCAAGGCCGGTCGGTATCACCTTGGCACCGACCTCTTCCAGCCGCCGCTGGGCTTCTCCCGGTGGAACCGGGCTGGCCAGGTCAAGATCATGCACGTCGCGACCACAGAGCAGGTCCCGCACACAGCCTCCCACCAGCCGGGCCTCCGGCAGGGCCTGCCAGATACGGGCCAGCCCGGCGTGACCGGACACATCGGACAGGGCTGCCAGAAGGGCGGCCGGAGATGGTGTCCTGATGGTCACACGCACAGCTCCTCAAGGTCGTCCACGGTCTCATCCGGCAGGCGGGAAAGCGGGAAGAACATCCCGTGGCTCCAGACTCCCATGCAGGGTTCACCCCCCACGCAGCCCGGAACGGCCAGAGCCGCCAGCTCGAAAAGGACCGCCCGGCTGATGCGGGCCAGAATGGGCTGCCCGCCTGCTCCGGTCCTCATGTGGATGTAGGGCACGGTCGCTCCATCAGCCGGGCGGTCCCAGTCACACAGAAGGGGATGCTCCGCATCCACACAGAAAACCTCATCCAGATTGGTCCGCAGGCACAGTGTCTGCGTCTTTTCCGAACAGCCCCTGAAATCCAGCTCCACCGCCAGAAAGGGAACGTCATCCACCTGTATGACGCCAGCCTCGGTCGGCGTCCGCAGCCAGTAACGTCCCTGGCGGTCCCGGTCGAGGCAGGAGGCGAACAGGCAGAGCATGGCCTTGCGCCGGATGGGCGTCCCCCGGTACAGCCATGTCCCGTCCCGCCGGATATGGAAAGGCAGGTGCAGGACCATCTCATCCTCGGACATCACGGCCTCATCCGGCCCCTCCAGCGGGGGCACCGGTCTCTCATAAGGCTTGATGCTCATGATCTCCTCCCTTTCCGTCCTTCCATCACGATGGACCTGCATGATGGTGTGCCACTTTCCTGCGACCCTCTCTTTTTAAAAGGGCCTCTTACATGGTAGCTTACCGCCTGCCCCAGAGTTGGGAATGATCCCGGCCTGTTAAAACCCCCCTACCCTCTGTTTCCGAATCTGTAATGACCCAGCATCCTTCTGCCTCCGGCCCGACATCCTCCCCCCAGGACAGGGCGTTCCACCATGATGACACGGTCCGTGCCTTTGATGGGCTGGCCCCCAGGCTGAAAACGCTCGTACAGGAAATTGGCCGAATCGTCCTCGGGCAGGAAACGGTCATCGAGCATGTCCTCACAACCCTGCTGGGGGGGGGCCATGCGCTGCTGCTCGGGGCGCCGGGGCTGGGGAAGACGCTGCTGGTCAATACCTGCGCCCATGTTCTGGGGTTGGAAGACAGCCGCATCCAGTTCACGCCAGACCTCATGCCCTCCGACATCACCGGGGCAGAAATCCTGGAGCAGGATGAACAGGGCAGGCGCCATTTCCGCTTCCTGCCCGGCCCCCTCTTCGGGCAGCTGGTGCTGGCGGACGAGATCAACCGCGCCAGCCCCCGCACCCAGTCCGCCCTGCTTCAGGCCATGGCGGAGGGGCACGTCACGCAGGGTGGCAAAACATGGCCCCTGCCCAAGCCATTTCATGTTCTGGCCACCCAGAACCCCATCGAGCAGGAAGGAACCTACCCCCTGCCAGAAGCCCAGCTTGACCGTTTCATGATGCGTATTCCGCTGGATTTTCCGGCACGGGAGGCCGAGCGCCGGATGCTGCTCCAGACCACAGGGGCCACGAAACGGAAGGCTGAACGCATATTTTCCACCGCAGAGCTTCTGGCCACCCAGAAACTCGTCCGCACGCTGCCGGTCGGGGAAACGGTCGTGGAAGCCATCCTGACCATTGTCCGGGGCCTGCGGCCACAGGATGAAACAGCCAGTGCCGAGGTCCGTCAGTCACTGGATTACGGCCCCGGCCCCCGTGCTGCCCAGGCCCTGATGATTGCCAGCCGGGCACGGGCCATGCTGCATGGCCGTCTCTCCCCCTCGATGGAAGATGTCCGTGTGCTGGCCGAGCCTGTTCTGGCTCACCGCCTGGGCATCAGCTTCGCCGCCCAGACGCAGGGTGTGGATGCCCGGCAGCTCATTGCCGCCCAGCTGAAGCGCCTCGGCTAGGCCGGGCTCCCAGGCGGTTCCCAGAGTACGGACATGGCCAGCTCACCCTCCTTCTTCCAGCGGTTTTTTGGCACTCGCAAAGGGCGTGATGCCGCCCCGCAGCCTGTCTCCCTGCCGGAGCTGGTTCTCTCAGCCCGAGGGCTGGCAAAGCAGCTGCGCAATGGCCCTCACGGCAACCGCAGAGCCGGGGACGGACATGAATTCTGGCAGTTCCGTCCCCATCAGCCAACAGAACCAGCCTCCCTGATCGACTGGAAACAGTCTGCCCGCTCGCCGGAACCAAACCTGCTCTGGGTTCGGGAGCGGGAGCAGCATGCCCCCCGGCCACTTTTCATCTGGGTTGACCCCTCTGCCTCCATGCGCTGGCGATCTGCCAACAGCCTGCCCAGCAAACATGACACCGCTCTGGCTGATGCCCTGGCCCTTGGCCAGGCAGCCCTGCTGGGCGGTGAGGATGTGGGCATTCCTGGCTTCCGGTCCCGTTTTTCCGGTCATCAGGCCTTGCCCCGTCTCGCCCATGCTCTCATGCAGCTTCCTCCCCGTGACGATACTGGCAGGGATGCGGTCCTGCCCAGCCTGACAGCTGTTCCCCCTCATGCAGCTCTGCTGCTCGTCAGTGACTTCCTTTGGAAAGAGGCCACCGTGCAGCATTGCCTGGCGCCGCTGGCCACCCATCCCGGCCACATCGCCCTGCTGGCCGTGCTGGACCCACAGGAGCATCGCCTGCCCTTCAGCGGGTCTGTCCAGTTTACCAGCTGCGAGGCTGAACCGGACCTGACACTCCCGGCCACGGAGAACCTGCATGAGGCCTATCAGGCCCGATTGACCGAACATTTCAGCCAGCTTGAAAAGATCGGAAAGGGACAGGCGCCCTTCTTCCGCCTCCATGTCACCGACCATCCTGCCCTGCCTGTCCTGGCGGACTGCCACACCTTCCTGCGGGGGCGGGCATGATCCTTCTCTCCCCTTACCTGCTGCTGTTCCTGCTCCTCCTGCCTGCCCTGTGGTGGCTGGTCCGGGCCATTCCTCCCCACCCCCGGCAACAGCGTTTCCCCTCTCTCATCCTGCTCCGCAGGCTCTCGCCTGTCCGGCAGGATGCCGCACGCACGCCGCTCTGGCTCCTGCTCCTGCGCATGGTTGCCTTGGCCCTGCTCGTTCTGGCCTTTGCCCGGCCACTCCATCTCCCCGGACAGGACCAGCAGACCCCGCAGAAACTGGTTCTCATTCTGGATGATGACTGGGCGGCTACCCCACACTGGGATGACCGCAGAAAAAATGCCCTCGCTCTGGGAGAAGCCACACTCCGCTCCGGCGGGCGGGTGACCCTGCTGCTGAACACGCCAGAGGCGGACGGCCACATGCCTCGCCCCTTCCAGCCCGGTGACCGCACTGCCCTGCAACAGTTTCTTGCCGGTCTGTCCCCCCACACATGGCCTGGGGACCGGCAGACCCTCGCCCGCCAGCTTCAGGCGCTCGCCCCGGACCTGCATGGAGCAACGGTCATCGCACTTTCCAATGGCCTGGCACAGCCGGGGGATGAGGCCCTGCGTGCCGCCCTTCAGCCTGCCCACCGGACCGAAGATGTACGCTGGCCCCGCTGCGACCTCATCCGTCTTTCCATCCGGCAGGAAAGCCAGCTAACAGCACAGGCGGAAACACTCCCCGACTGCCCGGAGCAGACACGCCGCCTGCTGGGCATGACGCTGGAAAAAGACGGACATTTCGCCGTCCTGGCCGATACGCCACTTCCCACCGGAACCTGGCGTACCCTGCCTGACCCGGACCATTTCGATGCCTTCAGCCTGCCATCCGTTTCCGGTCCGGCGGGCATGGTGCTTCTACCCGGCAGGACGGACCAGCACCGGGTTGGCCTTCTGCACATCAATGGTGATGATGCACCGCTGACAGGTAGCGGCTTCTACCTGACCCGTGCCCTGCAGGCTGTCATCCCCTATCAGGAGGGCACTGTGGACAGTCTCCTGCCCCGCCACCCGGACATCATCATCGCCACGGATGGCACACTCTCCGATGCGGGGCTGAGCGACATACTCGGCTGGGTCCGCAAAGGAGGCATCCTGATCCGCTTCGCAGGGCCGGAACTGGCCCGCCAGAGCCAGCAGACCATGAAAGACGATGACGCTGCTCTTCTGCCCGTGCCCCTCCTCTCCGGCATGAGGCAACTGGGGGGCCCCATGTCGTGGGGCAGCCCGCAGAAACTGGCTCCCTTCCCGGCAGACACCCCTTTCGCCGGGCTGACCATCCCCGAAGACGCCACCGTATCCCGTCAGCTTCTGGCCCAGCCCACGGATGACCTGTCCCGGCATGTCTGGGCCACGCTGACCGATGGCACCCCCCTCGTAACTGCCCGGCAGGAAGGCGGCGGCCTGATCGTCTTCTTCCACATCACCCCGACGGCAGACTGGTCCAGCCTGCCACTCTCCGGCCTTTTCCCCCAGATGATGGAACGTCTCATCACCCGTACTCCCATCATGCAGACAAAGACAGGCACCAATCACACCACCTCGGACGCCCTGGCGCCATGGCGGGTCCTGACTCTCGACAAGACCCTCGTACCGCCATCCCCCGCCATCCGCCCTCTGCCCAGCACGACAGAACAGCCTGTCGATGCCCTCCATCAGGCCGGATTCTACGGAGGGGCTGCCCAGCATCACCCACTCAATCTGGCAGACCATCAGCCCCCTATGGCAGATGAAGCCGCTCTCGGTCCGATCAGGGCAGCAGGGCAGGCCACGCCAGAACAGCCCCTCTGGCCACCCCTCATGCTGCTGGCCCTCGGGCTGATCCTGCTGGACCTCTACCTCTCCCTCGGTCGGGCCGGACTGTTCCGCATGGCCCGCAACGCCACTCTTTCCCTGGGAGCCGGGCTGCTCATCGTGACGCAGTTGCAGGCCGCTACGACGGGGCAACCAGCCTCGGCCCCGCAGGCTCCTGTTCCTCCTGCGGCTCTGGCCATCCGTCTGGCCCATATCCAGACCGGTAACGCAGACACGGATGAGGCAGTCCAACAGGGGCTTGAAGGGCTGACGCACTTCCTCAACCAGCGCAGCACCACACATCTGGACAGTCCCGTAGGGGTCGTGCCGGGACAGGATGATCTGGCCTTCTATCCTCTCCTCTACTGGCCTGTCATACCCGGCACCCATCTGGATCCAGCCGGGAAAACAGCGCTTGCCCATTACCTCCAGCACAATGGCATGATCCTGATTGATGAGATGGGCGCAGGCAGCGCCATGGACGGTACGGATGGCCAGGCTACCCGCACCGCCCTCAGACAGGCCATGGAGGGACTGCCCATCCCACCGCTTGCCAGACTGACCGACCAGCACACCCTCTCCCATACCTTCTATCTGCTGCACGATTTTCCCGGTCGCATTGCTGGACAGCCCGTCTATGTCGCCCGGCAGGGAAACAATGATGACAGCGAAACCGTAAGCCCTGTCATCATCGGCAATGCAGACTGGGCCCATGCCTGGGCCATTGACCAGAATGGGGAGCACCCTTTCGCCGTCATTCCTGATGGCGAAAATCAGCGGACACTGGCCTACCGCTTTGGTTTCAACACCATCATCTATGCCCTTACCGGCAACTACAAGAACGACCAGCGCCATTATCCAGAGATGCTGAAACGTCTCAGGAACGGGGATGATGACAGCCCTGATGACGCTGATGAAAGTGAGGCTCCATGACGGACGCCCTGTCTTCCATCATCTGGGCACCATTCCTGCCCCCTTGGCTGCTTGCAGCACTGGCGGGCCTATGCCTGCTCCCTGGTCTCTATGGTGCCCTGCGCGGAAGGCGGGATGTCCTCTGGCGGGTGGGTGCCATCCTGCTGGGGCTGCTCTGGCTGGCCAACCCCCGGCAGATACACCCCCACATGCAGACCCAGCCACAGGATGCCCTCCTCGTGGTGGATGTTTCCCCTTCCATGGACATCGGGCAACGGAAAGCTCTTGTCCAGCAGGCTCGTGCCCAACTGCTGCGCCAGGGCCGGGCACTGCATGACCTGACAATCCATGAGCTGGAAGTTTCTGGCGGGCATGGCCAGGGCACACGCCTTTTCGACGCCATGGACCATGCCGCCCTCTCCCTGAACAATCCGGCAGGCATCTTCCTGCTCACGGACGGAATGGATCACGACATTCCCGACCAGCTTCCCCCGTCCCTCAAGGACATGACAGGCCGCATCATTCCCCTGCATCTCCTGCTTTCCGCCAGAGGGGAGGAAACGGACCGGCGGCTGCGGGTTCTCAGTGCCCCCCCTTATGTCATCATCGGCCAGACGGCCCATATCCGTGTTCAGGTCGATGATCTGGGAACGCCTGGCGGGCAGCCTGTCGATATTCTGGACCATGGCCCTGACGGCCAGACGAACATCCTCGCCCATACGAAGAGCGGCCAGCCCGTGGAGCTGGATGTCCCCGTCACCCATGCCGGGCTTACCCTGAAGGAGCTCACGGCCTCCCCCCTGCCGGGTGAAGCTTCCCTGCGGAACAACAGTACCATCATCCAGCTTCAGGGCGTGCGGGACAGGTTGCGTGTCCTGCTTGTTTCCGGTGTACCCAATCAGGGGGCCCGTGTCTGGCGCACCCTGCTGAAGGCCGATCCATCTGTTGATCTGGTCCACTTCACCATTCTGCGATCCCCCGATACGGAAGATGATACCCCCCTCTCCGACCTCGCCCTGATCCCTTTCCCCACGCATGAGCTTTTTGCCCAAAAGATCAACAGCTTCGACCTCATCATTCTGGATGGCTTCCGCAACCAGAACATTCTGCCGGAGAGTTATCTGGAAAATATTGCCCGCTATGTCCGCAAGGGTGGTGGGCTGCTTGTGGTTGGTGGGCCGGAAATGACACAGCCGGGCACGTTGCAGGATACACCTGTCGGCGCCATCCTCCCTGCCCATGTCCCCTCTGAACAGGGTATCATGACACAGCCCTTCTCCCCCAGACGGACCGCCCTCGGGCTGTCCCATCCCGTCACGCAGGCCCTGCCGGAACAGGGCCCCTGGGGCAAAGAATGGGGCCCATGGTACAGGGCACTCCGTACGGACCAGACGCAGGGCCGTACCCTTCTGGCCACACCTTCAGGGGCACCGCTGCTGGTGCTGGACCAGAAGGGACAGGGGCGTGTGGCCATGCTTCTCTCAGACCAGATCTGGCTCTGGTCCCGTGGAGAAAAAGGTGGAGGACCACAGGCCGAACTGCTGCGCCGCCTCTCACACTGGCTGATGAAGGAGCCGGAACTGGAAGAAAACCAGCTGGACGCCCATATCGAGCAGGGGCAGCTGCATGTCAGCCGCACCAGTCTGGCTCCTCTGGCCAATGTTCAGGCTGACATCATCGACCCGGATGGCCATCATGCTGTCCTTCCCCTCTCCCCCGTGCCGGGGCGTGACGGTATCTGGACAGGCAGCCTGCCCCTGCCATCACGGCCTGAGCAGAATGGCCGGATATGGACCGTCCAGCAGGGCGGGCTGAGCACGACCGTGGCCCTGCCTGAAACCAACCCGCTGGAAGACCAGGACCTGCGCAGTACCGCCACAAGGATGGCCTCCCTCGTGAGCCGCTCCGGTGGTGGCCTGTTCTGGCTCGGAACAGGGACCATCCCGGAGATCAGACAGGTCGCCGAAGGCCATCCCCTGCATGGAACAGGCTGGGCAGGGCTGCCCCTGCATCAGTCGGCCCTTGCAGCGGGCGGATCCAGCACGGCTTTTCTGCCAGGATGGCTGGCCCTCATCCTCATTCTTGCCATGATGGGCCTTGGCTGGTGGCGTGAAGGACGGTAAAACGGCAGCAGGCCATGCTGTGGTGCCGTCACCCTGTGAAATTGACAGGCCCTGCCACTGCCTGACATGATGCCTGCGGCCTGTCCCCCGTAGCTGGTAGAAAAGAAAGCACTGTTCCCGATCATGCGTCCATTGAGTTCATTCCTGCCCCGTCTCGCTTTCGCCATCGGTCTTTCGGCTGCCTCCGTTGTGGTTCTGCCACACCGGGCCCATGCCCAGTCCGCCGATGAAGCCGAGGCCGAGCAGGAAGCCATGGACGCCCAGAAACAGGCCGAGGCCCGCAAGGATGCACGACGTGCAGCGCCACCTTCGGCCCTGCCCGGCGCAGAGACGGACAGCGGCGACAACAGCCATGCCCGGATGGACATCAACCCGACAGCCGCCCTGTTTGATGCCATCAACCGTGGGTCACTCATCGGCGCCAAAGAGGCCCTCAGCCGTGGTGCTGACATCAATGCCCGCAACGTGCTGGAGCAGACGCCTCTGGACCTTGCCATAGACCTTGGCCGCAATGACATCATGTTCCAGCTGCTTTCCCTGCGGACCTACAACCCCGATGGCAAGCTCATCACCAGCGCCACGCATGATGAGAGCAGCAACCATATTACCGTCAATGGCCAGGCCAGCCTTGCCGCACGTGCTCCTGCGCCTGTTGTGGAAAATCCGGGCCAGCCCGTCCCCTCGGTCGGCTTTCTGGGCTTCGGGGGGCCGGCAGCCCCTCCGGCACGGACTGGAACAGCCCATGCCCCACAGCGCAGGCCCCACGCTATCGTGCATCACACATCCCATCCGCAGAAAGCTCCAGCCCCTCGGACTGCGCCCTGAGCCTCTTCCTTTGTTTTCACAAAGCATGACTGATCATGAAAAAAGCCCTTCCCGTGGTCTAACGGAAAGGGCTTTTTTCATGGCAGCTGCCGGATGGTCACGATGAAGCCATTAGCGGCAGAGCGCTATAATAGATGATGGAAATGCCCGCCAGACAGATGAGAAAAATCAGCAGGTCCCAACAGAAACAGACAAAAGCGGACTTCTTCTGCGGGCGCATGATGATGAAATGAAACAGAATGGCAAAAACCAAAGCTATGACGGCAATGACCAGCCCGGTATGTGTCTCCAGAAAATCCATGCGTCGTCCCTCCCCTTCACATCTCTGAAAAGCCGTTTTTCAGGCAGTTCGGCGCAGCAGATGTGTCTCCTGCCGCAATGTATCAATGGACAGGAACTGCCCGTCCCGTTCAAAATACCAGAAGGTCCAGCCATTGCAGGAGGCCGCATTGGTCAGCAGGGCCCCCAGCTTGTGAATGGATCCCCGATGCTGGCCGGATACCAGCGTTCCATCCGGTGAGACACGAGCCTTCAACCGCTTCTGGCGATCATATACCACCGTACCGGCAGGCAGGCTGCCATTCTCCACGAAAGACCCGAATGGAATGCGGGGCATCTCCCGTTTGGCCGGAGTGATCTCCAGCTGGTCTGCTGGCAGAACTTCCACCCGCTCCAGCCGGGCTTCTGCTGCCTTGATGTAATCCGGATGCCTCTCAATGGCGAGATAACGGCGCCCCAGCTTTTTGGCCACGGCTGGGGTAGTCCCTGTCCCGCAGAACGGGTCCAGCACCACATCATCTTCTACCGTTGCGGCCAGCAGGGTCCGGTGCAACAGACTTTCCGGCTTCTGGGTCGGGTGCAGCTTCAGCCCGTGATCATTCTTCAGCCGTTCATTCCCCGTGCAGAGAGGCAGGTACCAGTCCGACCGCATCTGAAGGTCCTCATTGAGTGCCTTCATCGCCTGATAGTTGAAACGGTATTTGCTCTCCGGCCCCCGGGCAGCCCAGATCAGCGTTTCATGGGCATTGGTAAAGCGACGCCCCCGGAAGTTGGGCATGGGGTTCGACTTGCGCCAGATGATGTCATTAAGAATCCAGAACCCCAGGTCCTGCATGATCGCACCAAGACGGAAAATATTGTGATAGGAGCCGATCACCCAGATGGTTCCGTCCTTGTGCAGCAGACGGCGTGCCTCACCCAACCAGGCACGGGTAAATTCATCATAAGCCTCATAGCCCGTGAATTTGTCCCAGTCATCATCCACGCCATCCACCACGCTCTCATCCGGGCGACGAAGCTCTCCCCGCAACTGAAGGTTGTAGGGAGGGTCAGCAAACACGCAGTTCACGCTGGCATCCGGAAGTGTCTTCATCACCTCCACACATTCCCCGCGTAAAATCCTGTTCAGGGGCATATCCGCTTTCATGCTGCGTGAACCTTTGCTGCGATCATCTGTCTCACAGGGGCAAAACTGCGCCTGTGATGGAGGGTTATCCCCTCTTCTTTCAGTCCCGTCAGATGATGTGCCGTGCCATAACCAGCATTCCGGTCCCAACCATAATTACCATGGCGCATGGCGAGACGGGTCATCAGCCTGTCCCGCACGACCTTCGCCAGGATGGAAGCTGCCGCAATGGACAAACTCCGGCTGTCACCCTTGACGACCGTCTCCACACGGCAAGGCAGGGATGGTGCCCTGTTGCCATCAATCAGGGCAACGGCGGGCCATTCTCCCAACGCCTCGGCCAGACGGACCATGGCCCGCCGCATGGCCAGATGGCAGGCCTGACCAATATTCAGCCGATCAATCTCCGGGACGGATGCCGCACCAAGAGCCGCACAGACCGTATCATCCTCCAGCAGAGCGGCATAAGCCTTCTCCCGGCGGCGGGCCGTCAGCTTTTTTGAGTCATCCAGCAGTCCGGACAGCAGAGGAGATGGTGGCGCACGGAACACAACCGCAGCCGCCACGACCGGCCCAGCCAGAGGGCCACGGCCGACCTCGTCCACACCGGCTACAAGCCCGTCATACTGTTCTTCCAGGCTGTAATCCGGCATCGGGTCCTTCTTCCACTCGCCTCACACGGCACATCATCAACGTGAGGCCGATTCTGAATCACTCCGAGTCGAAAGGAAAGACCTTTTTTGAAATAAAATGAGTCAATAGGAAAAATTATGCCCTGCTGGCCGGACAGACAGAAGCCGTCTGGCCGTCAGAGCTCCACATGCCCGTTCTGGTCCGGACTTCCATCAGAAGATGCCCCGGACCCTCCATCACCATGAGACGCCTGACCATCCTGCCGGGGAAGCTCACGAGGGGACGAAGCAACCGGTTTTTCTGCCTGTTTCAGCTTCAGGAGCGGTTCAAAACCCGGTGGAGGATTGGAGAGAAGAATTCCGGCTTCCAGGAAGCCCAGGAAAAGGCAGGCAGCAAACAGCACCACCCCACGGCGCAGCACTTTCATGCGGCACCAGAAATAACCCGGCAAGAACAGCCACCACCAGAAAGAAGGAGGTTTCACCCCAGCCCGGGCCAAGGTCTGGCGGTCCTTTATCAGCGTCAGAAACAGGATGACGTAAATACAGACACCCGTTACCGGCCGGTCCGGCGTGACCGCCCAATGTGTCCGCTGCCCGACAACGAGAAGAAGAAGGTCAACCAGCCCGGGAACCAGCATCAACCAGGCCCAGACGGACGACACCGCTCCCGCCACTCCTTCGTCCCGTGTGGATGACCGCCCACCCACGGTGACAAACAGCCGCACACCGGCGGAAGGCGACACAAGCCCAGCCTTGCTGGCCGGACGCCACTCATTCCCGAAACCCGGATGCCAGACGAGGGTTTGCGGCCGAATATGACGATGAATGATCAGCCGCACCATCTCGCTCTGCGATACTGGCCCAACCTCCCGACCATCCCGTTCGTAATACCAGTGCATGAACCCTCTCCGGCCTCCTGTTCCCTGCTTCAGCCACGCTTCCTGAAGAAGAGGCGTCCGATCACCAGCCCAACAAGGGAAACGATCCCCAGGGCAACGAAAGGACGCTCCTGAATGAAAGCGGCTACAGCCTCCAGGCGGCTTTCATTGGCATCGTAGAGATCCGCAAATTCATGTTTGGCACGACCACCCAGCTGGTCAATCTTCCCACCGGCCTGCATGGCAGCATCACCAGAAATCGCACCGACCGTGTCCTTCAGCCGACCTTTGGCTTCCTGCACGAAACCCTCGGCCTTCATCGACGTTGTATCAACCATTCCATCACTCCCAATCAGCGCCATGCATTTCCATGCACCGTTTCACCTGTGGGCCCCAGTGCACTGCATGACGGGGCCACCCCGCAGATATGTAACCCTCATGGATTTTCTTCAAGAGGGGGACAGCCGTCCTCCCCCCTCAGGAGGAAGGTATTTTTGTGACTGCCGAATGTTTAGGTGCAATTCTGGCCAAGCATCTTTAATATGCGCCGGACTTTCTGACATAATGTCGATGACGTGCATGTCATGCACCGTTTCCCCAGCCTACAGGAGTGCCCTGCGACCATGAGCGCCGCCCCAGCTTCAGAAACCCGGCAGCCCGGCAGGGGGAAAAAATGGTGGATCATCGGGGCTGCCCTGGTCGCCATCCTGCTTTTCCTTGTCCTGCGTCCTCATGCCGGTGGTGGGCAGACCACCATGGCCCATGGCGACGTCGCCCAGGCCGTAGCCGTGGAGGCTGCCCACCGGGCCGATGTGCCGGTCATTCTCCAGCTGCTCGGTACGGTTGTCCCCATCACCAACGTCACCATCACACCCCGTGTCAGCGGGCACATACTGGCGGTCTATTATCAGGAAGGGCAGCACGTCCACCGTGGGGATGAGCTGGAACTGATCGACCCCCGCCCCTATGAGGCCACGCTGCACCAGTACATGGGCACCCTGGCCGCCGACCGTGCGCAGCTGGCCAAGGCCCGTGTGGACAATGCCCGCTACCAGAAGCTGATAAAGCAGAACTCCACATCGGCCATGCTGGCACAGGACCAGGCCTTCACCGTCCAGCAGCTTGAAGGGCAGGTCGCTTTTGACGAGGCCAATGTCCGCAATGCCGCACTGAATGTCCTGTACTGTCACATCGTCGCCCCGGTGGATGGCCGGGTGGGTATCCGTGCCCTGGATGCCGGCAACTATGTCACGGTCGGGCAATCCGGCGGGCTGACAACCCTGACCCAGATGCAGCCCATTTCCATCATCTTCACCCTGCCGCAGAACAGCCTGCCGGATGTGCAGGACCAGCTGAACAGCCATCCCAGCCTGACCGTAGAAGCCTGGAGCAGCGACAACACCCGCCGCCTCGCTACCGGGACGGTCAATGCGCTGGACAGCCAGATTGATACGGCTACGGGGACCGTACGCCTGCGCGGCATCTTCCCCAACGAAACGGAGCGGCTTTTCCCCAATGAGTTCGTCAATGCCCATCTCCTCGTCCAGACACTGAAAGACGCCCTCGTCGTGCCCGGCAATGCCATACAGACAGGCCCTGACGGTGCCTTTGTCTATGCCGTACAGCAGGACATGACCGTGGCCATCCGCCTCGTGAAGACAGGCTATAGCGATGACCACCATACCGTCATTCTTTCCGGTCTCCAGGAAGGGGACCAGGTCGTGACAGATGGCGTCAACCATCTGCGCCCTGGCAGCAGGGTCACCATTGCTGCCGGGCCCGGTTCCTCACCGAACCCTGCCACCACCCAACCGCACTGATGCCTGCAAGGATGCCCACGCCCCTCTCCTGCCCGCCGACCGGAAGCCCGAGCCCGTGAATCCCTCGCGCATCTTCATCGAACGTCCCGTTGCCACCAGCCTGCTCATGCTGGCCATCATGCTGGCCGGTGTGCTGGGGTACCACTTCCTGCCCATCTCGGCCCTGCCGGAAGTGGAATATCCCACCATCACGGTCTCCACCTTCTATCCCGGTGCCAGCCCGGACGTGATGAGCACCTCCATCACCGCCCCGCTGGAAACACAGCTGGGACAGATGGCCGGGCTGGACCAGATGACCTCACAGTCCTCCGGCGGCGCCTCCGTCATCACGTTGCGCTTCGGGCTGAACATGAAGATGGACATTGCCGAGCAGGAAGTGCAGGCCGCCATCAACAATGTCGGCTCCCTGCTGCCCAGCGACCTGCCTGCACCCCCCATCTATGCCAAGGTCAACCCGGCGGACACGCCTGTCATGACGCTGGGCATCACCTCCCGCATCATGCCGCTGCCGGAGGTGGAGGATTACGTCAACACACGGCTTGTCCAGAAGATCAGCCAGATTTCCGGCGTCGGGCTGGTGACGCTCTCTGGAGGCAACCGCAAGGCCTACCGGGTGCAGATCAATGTTCCAAAGCTGACCTCCTACGGCATTGCACTGGATACGGTCCGGACCATCATCGGCACAGTCAACGTCAACTCTCCGACAGGGACCTTCGATGGTCCCCAGCACGCCACCTCCCTGCGGATTGACGGGCAGATACAGTCTGTCGAACAGCTGATGGACCAGGTCATCGCCTATCAGAACAATGGGCCCATCCGCCTCCGTGATGTCGGGCGCGTGGTGGAGGGCGCAGAAAACAGCCAGCTTGCCGCCTGGGCCAACAGGACACCGGCTCTCATCCTCAACATCCAGCGGCAGCCCGGTGCCAATGTCATTGCCGTGGCGGACAATGTGCTGGCCATCCTCCCCCGCCTGAAACAGGAACTGCCACCGGGCATCGACATCATCCCCCTGACCGACCGCACGACCACCATCCGGGCGTCCGTCAAGGATGTGGGGTTCGAGCTTGTTCTGGCCATGCTGCTCGTCGTGGGGGTCATCTTCGTCTTTCTCTGCAATGTTCCGGCCACCATCATTCCGGGTCTCTCCGTCCCCCTCTCGCTGATCGGCACCCTGTCGGCGATGTACATGCTGGGCTTCTCGCTGGACAATCTGTCCCTCATGTCCCTCACCATCGCCTCCGGCTTTGTGGTGGATGATGCCATCGTGGTCATCGAGAACATTTCCCGCTTCGTGGAGGCTGGGGACGACCGCTACACTGCGGCCCTGAAGGGCGCAAAGGAAATCGGTTTCACCATCATCTCCCTGACCGTCTCCCTGATCGCCGTCCTCATTCCCCTGCTCTTCATGAGTGACGTGGTAGGCCGTCTCTTCCACGAATTCGCCATGACGCTGGCCATCACCATCACCATCTCGGCCCTGGTCTCCATCACGCTCGTGCCCATGATGTGCGCCCGGATGCTGAGCGAGCATGGCCCCACCAGACATGGCCATACCCGCCGTGAAGGTCGTCTGGCCATGTTCGCCCGAAAAACCGGCCAGATGATGGACTGGTGTATCCGCCATTATGACCATGCTCTCGGCATCGTCCTGCGGCACCAGCCCCTGACACTGCTCACCACGCTCGCCAGCCTCATCATGACCGGCCTGCTGGCCTGGTCCATCCCGAAAGGCTTTTTCCCCCCGCAGGATACGGGAGTGATCCAGGGTATTTCCATCATGCCAGCCAACATCTCTTTTGAAGGCATGAAGAAAAAGCAGGCCGAACTGGGAGCGCTCCTCCTCCAGAACCCGGATATTGTCAGCCTCTCCTCCTTCATCGGGATTGACGGCCAGAACATGACACTCAATTCCGGCCGTTTCCTCATCAATCTCAAGCCCAAAGAGATGCGGACCCACTCACTGGCAGAGATACAGGCCGGACTGGAAAAAGCCGCCACAGCCCTGCCGGGAGTTCACCTTTATACCCAACCCGTACAGGACCTCTCACTGGAATCATCCGTTTCGGCCATGCAGTACCAGTTCCTGCTGGAAACACCCGATTATGATGACTTCTCCCTCTGGGTGCCCCGCTTCCTTGATGCGCTGAAACATGAACCCTCTCTGGGAGGGGTCACCTCCGACCTTCAGGCGGATGGTCTGACCGCCATGCTGACGCTGGACCGGACCAACGGTGCCCGCTACTCCATCACCCCGCAGACGGTTGACAACCTGCTCTATGACAGTTTCGGCCAGCGGCAGGTGTCCACAATCTACACGCAGTCCAACCAGTACCGCGTGATTCTGGAGACAGACCCACGCTTCCAGAAACATGAAAGCAGCCTCTCCCAGCTCTATCTGCCCGGCATCTCTTCGGAGGCCGGAGGCAGCACGAGCGGCCCCAGCCGCCAGCCCACATCGGGACTGGTCCCGCTCCTCCAGGTCACGAGCCTTTCCCGCATCGTGTCTCCCCTGCTCATCACCCATTACGGGCAGTTCCCCGCCACGACGATCTCCTTCAATGTCGCACCGCATCATGCGCTGGGGGAGGCCACGACAGCCATTGACCATATCCGCCAGAAGATAGGCCTGCCCGCCACATTCCAGACAGCCTTCCAGGGGACAGCAGCCGCCTTCCGGAATTCCCTGACCAATGAGCTGGGGCTGGTCGTTGCTGCCATCGTGGCCGTTTATATCGTGCTGGGTGTGCTGTATGAGAGCTTCATCCACCCCGTGACGATCCTTTCGACCCTGCCCTCGGCGGCCATCGGTGCCCTGCTCGGGCTGTACGCATTCGGTATGCCGCTGGACATCATGGGCATCATCGGCATCGTGCTGCTCATCGGCATCGTGAAGAAGAACGCCATCATGATGATCGACTTCGCCCTCCAGGCCGAACGTCAGGACGGGCTGGCACCTCCCGAAGCCATACGCCAGGCCGCCCTGCTGCGCTTCCGCCCCATCCTCATGACAACCCTTGCTGCCCTCTTTGGGGCGCTGCCGTTACTTCTCAGTGTCGGGACAGGGGCGGAGCTGCGCCGCCCACTGGGCGTGGCCATCGTCTTCGGGCTGATGCTGTCCCAGCTTCTCACCCTTTTCACCACACCTGTCATCTATCTCTTCATGAACCAGTGCAGCCTGAGGGTGAAGCGCTTCTTCCGGACCTCAGCCGATGACAGCGGCCTGCCTGCCGATACACCGTGAGTCTGATCCGCCTCTTCGTCACCCGGCCTGTCGGCACCATCCTCATGACACTGGCCATGTTCCTTGCAGGCTGCATCGGCTATGTGAACCTGCCTGTCTCCGACCTGCCTGATGTCGATTTTCCGGTTGTCATGGTCATTGCCAACCAGCCGGGCGGGTCTCCCTCCGAAATCGCCAGCACGATTGCCGAACCACTGGAGCGCCACCTTGGCGCCATCGCTGGAATCCGGGAGATCACCTCCCAGTCCACCGTGAACCAGACCCGGATTCTTCTCCAGTTCGATCTGTCCCGGGACATTGACGGGGCTGCCCGGGATGTACAGTCCGCCCTGCGGGCCGCCCGGCAGGACCTGCCCACCACCCTGCGCAGCGACCCAAGCTACATGAAGGCCAACGCAAACGGGCCGCCCATCATGGTCCTTTCGTTGACTTCACCCACCCGCACGCCGCAGCAGCTCTATGATTTTGCCAACAATGTCATCATGCCCGGCCTCAGCCAGGTCGAAGGGGTAGGCAATGTGGACATCCATGGCAGTGCGCTGCCTGCTGTCCGGGTGGAAATCAACCCCCTGCGCCTCTTCCGTTACGGCATCGGCTTTGAGGACATCCGGGCCGCCCTGACCTCCGCCAACGCCCATACACCAAAGGGCTTCATAGAGCTTCAGGGGCAGCGCCTCATCCTTGCCACCAACGACCAGGCCACGAAAGCAGGTGCCTACCGGTCTCTCATCATCGCCTACCGCAACGGCCAGCCTGTGCGTCTCTCCGACGTGGCTGATGTCGTGGACAGTGCAGAGGACCTCCGACAGGCCGGTTATGTCAACGGTGAGCCGGACATCATCTGTACCGTCTATCCCCAGAGCGGGGCCAATGTCATCAGAACAACCGATGGACTGAAAGCCCGCCTGCCCCAGCTGCGCACGGCCCTGCCGGGCAATACGAAACTGGACCTCCAGCTGGACAGGTCCATCACCATCCGGGCCTCTCTGGCCGATACGCAGCGCACGCTCATCCTGTCCGTCATTCTGGTCGTGTTCGTGGTGCTGCTCTTCCTGCGGGACGGTATTGCCGTCCTCATCCCGGCCATTACTGTTCCCGCCTCTATCGTCACCACATTCGCCCTGATGGATCTCCTTGGTTATCAGCTCGACATCATGTCGCTCATGGCCCTGACTATCGTGACCGGCTTTGTGGTGGATGATGCCATCGTCGTGCTGGAAAACATCACCCGCCACAGGGAAATGGGCAAGACAGCCCAGCAGGCTGCCATAGAAGGCACCGGAGAAGTCATTTTCACCGTCATTTCCATCACACTGTCGCTGATCGTCGTGTTTGTGCCCATCCTGCTCATGGAAGGGGTATCCGGCCTGTTCTTCCACGAATTTGCCATGACGATCATTCTGGCACTCTGCGTCTCCATGCTGCTCTCCCTCAGCCTGACCCCCATGCTCGGGGCCCTGCTGCTCGCCCCGGGGGACAGATACCGCCCCACTCTGGTCCGGCGAGGCCTGCGCTGGTGTGGGGCCAGGCTGGATGATGGCTTCCGGATGCTGACAGCAGGCTACATGAGGTCACTCCATGCCATCATGCGCCATCCCGTACCCGTACTGCTCTCCCTGCCTCTCAGCCTGCTGCTGGCAGGCTGGCTCTTCGTCATCCTGCCGAAGGAACTGTTTCCCCAGCAGGATGAAAGCATGCTCATGGGACGGCTGGTAGCTGACCAGGACATTTCCTTCCATGCCTTGCAGGCCCTGACCATCCGGGTGGAAAAGCGGCTGGCAAAGGACCCGGATGTCGTCAGTGTCATTGGGGGGCCGGGCAAGCGTTCCGCCAACTCCGTGAATCTCTTCGTCACGCTGAAGCCAAAAGCCGAACGGAACGATGATATTTCCGCCACGGTCAGCCGGCTGAATCACATATTCCGACACAGGGCCGGTTTTTCCATCAGGTTGCGCCTGCCCAGCATGATCGGCGGAGGGGCACGATCAACAGACGGCGCTTATCAATACAGCCTTCAGGGCGACTCTGCGGAGGAGCTGTATCAATGGACACCCCGGGTCGTGACGGCGCTCTCCCACCTGCCCCTGCTCTCGGACGTGACCTCCGACGTGGAGGAGGGTGGCCGTGGCATCACGCTGGCCATCAACCGGGACATGGAGGCCCGCTACAGCATCACACCACAGCTTGTCAGCAACGCCCTGTACGACGCCTTTGGCCAGCGGGCTGCCTCCATCATCTATGAGCCCCTCAACCAGTACCGTGTCATCATGGAAGCTGCGCCCGTTTTCTGGGCCGATCCCGCTTTTCTGGAACAGATGCGTGTCAGTGTTACAGGGGGAACGGCCAACGGGGCCTATGCGTCCAACAACATCCGTGTCCGGGCCAGCAGCCGCCCTGCCACCATGTCGCAGAGCCAGCTTTCCTATCTGAATTCCGTGGCCAATGCTCTGGCCGGTGGCCGATCAGCCTCCAATGGTTCGGCTGTTACCACCAGCAGCGAAACCATGGTCCCCCTGCCATTGCTCGGACCGCTGAAAGCAGTCAATGCGCCGCTTGCTGTCAACCATCAAGGCCAATTTGTCGCCACGACCATCTCCTTCAATCTGGCACCGGGGGCCAGCCTGGGACCCGCCATACAGGCGGTGGAAGGCACCATGGTCCGCCTTCACCTTCCCCACACCATACAGGGGGGATTCACCGGCAACGCCGCCAGTCTGAAAAAATCCGTCAGCCGGGAGCCACTCCTGATCCTCACAGCACTGGTAGCCGTCTATGTCGTGCTGGGCATCCTGTATGAAAGCCTGATCCACCCACTCACGATTCTCTCCACACTGCCTTCTGCCGGTGTGGGGGCTCTGTTGACCGTTGATCTGTTCGGGCAGCCTTTTTCACTTCTGACCCTGATCGGCGTCATTCTGCTCATCGGCATCGTCAAGAAAAATGCCATCATGCTGATCGACTTTGCCACCCATGCCCGCCATCAGGGCAAGACGGCAGAGGAAGCCATTCTCACAGCCAGCCATCTGCGTTTCCGCCCTATCCTCATGACAACGGCAGCCGCTGCCCTCGGAGCTGTTCCACTGCTTGTCGGTGGTGATTATGGCAGTGAAATGCGCCAGCCCCTTGGCCTCGCCATCCTGGGGGGGCTCTGCCTCAGCCAGCTTCTGACACTCTATACGACACCACTTGTCTATCTGTCACTCGACCGGCTGAGCCACAGGGTGCAGCGTTCACTCTTCAAGAAACATACATGACGTAATCTGCCCTCCGTATTGGAAAAACAAAAATCTCCTCCAATACGCCATGACAGATGTGATCGAATCATTCCTTGGAGAGAAAATTGCTTCAGAAAGACTGAAATACCTGATGGTTGTATGCATCGTATCTTATATATTCTTTTTTTGGATCAAACAGATGAAGAAATCATAAATTCAGCCATGCGTGGGGACCGACAGACCTGTGACGGAAGGAATAGGCATCCACATACAGACCTGTCATCACACCACATTCAGACAGGCTGAGCCTGTTAAAAATTCTACTGCACATCTTTTGCCATCCTGGCTCAGTCATGCAAAACATCACATCCTGCCTTTCTTTCCCCACAAGATACCGCTAGCACCTTACCGGGCTTCCCTCAGCTCGCTGATATTCTTTATTCCAAAAACGTAATAATGCTCATGAACGTGCCTCCATCTGATATAACACCTCCTCACACAACACATTACCTTATCCATCATCACGCCCGGATTTTCATGTCGCTTCCCTTTCGTGCCCTTCGCTCTGCCGTTCTGACAACAGGCCTGCTTGCTACACTGGGGGGCTGCATGGTCGGGCCGGATTATCACCGGCCAAAAGCGATCATCTCCTCACGCTTCAAAGAAGCCCCTCCACCTGAGGGCTGGACAAAAGCCAATCCGGCCATGAGCAACATGCCCAAGGGAAACTGGTGGACCGTTTTCAATGATCCCACGCTGAACGGACTGGAAGAGGAAATCAGCCGTTCCAACCAGAGCCTGAAGCAGTATGAGGCGCAATACCGCAAAGCACGGGCCATGATCGACTCCGTGCGGGCCAGCCTTTTCCCTACCCTCAACGGCAAATTCGGCTTCAACCGCAATTCCAGCGGGGGCAGGACCATCAGCGGCCTGAATGCCGAACCCCATACCTTCGTCAACACCACCAACACCTGGACCATGGGGCCCAGTGCCAGCTGGACGATTGACGTCTGGGGCATGATCCGGCGGCAGATAGAACAGCAGGTCAGCTCGACACAGTCCAGCGCAGCCCTGCTGGCCAACATGCAGCTCTCCTACCAGCTGGAGTTGGCCACCGATTATATGAACCTGCGTTATCAGGACAGCCTGATTGACCTCTTCACACGCAATGTCGGCCTGTACCAGCATAATCTGGAGATTCTCAGCAACCAGCTGGCCGCCGGTGTCGCCGACCCCACCAGTGTGCTACAGGCCAAATACCAGCTGGAATCAACCCAGGCCAGTCTGGCCAACGCCCATGTGGCCCGTGCCCAATACGAGCATGCCATAGCCGTGCTGATCGGCCGTCCTCCGGCTGACCTGACCATTCCCCATGCACCGCTGCCCTTCACGCTGCCACCCATTCCACAGTTCCTCCCCTCCGACCTTTTGCAAAGGCGACCAGACATCGCCCAGGCCGAGCGGGAAATGGAAGGATACAATGCTGAAATCGGGTACGAGATCGGGGCCTTCTATCCGCAGATCACCCTGTCAGCCAGCTATGGCTACAGCGGAAATCCTATCCAGCATCTGATCCAGCTGGCAACACGCACATGGTCGCTCGGTGCAGCCGCCAGCGAGACCCTCTTCAATGGTGGGGCCCGTTCCGCTGCCGTACGGGAAGCCGAAGCCGACTACGACAACGCTGTTGCCAATTACAGACAGGTCGTGCTGAAGGCCCTGCAGGATACGGAGGACCAGCTCTCCAACCTGCATTATCTCGGCGACCAGATGACCTACCAGAATCAGGCTGTAGAGAGCGCACAGCGGGCCGTGGAAGTCTCCATGAACGAGTATCTGGCCGGAACACAGATATACACCACTGTCATCACGGCGCAGCAGACAGCCCTGCAATATGAAGAATCCCGCCTTCAGATACAGCAGCAGCGCCTCAACAGTGTCATCCGCCTCATCACCGATATTGGTGGCGGCTGGAGCACAGACCAGCTACCCAGCAAGGATTCCCTCCAGACTGACAATCCCTTCCTGCCCAGCTTCATCCAGAAAGACAAAAACTGACCGCATCAAAAAAGGCGCCCTCTCCTCTGGGGAGAGAGATGCCTTTCCACGAGGACATGATTCTGTCCCGTGCCTTCAGGAAGGCTGCTGCTCCTGACAAGGCTTCTTCTTTCGGCCCAAAAGTATCCCTACGAAAAAAGCAAATCCAGTCCATCCCCAAGGATGGTCCATTACCAGATCCTCAATTACGTCCTGCACCATCCCCAGAATCGGGCTGCTTACGTCTTTCAGATTAGAACTCATGGCATTACCTGCTTTTCTATCGGGTACTCTTACCCCGTGAAAAAAGGCCGATGCCTGATGGCACCGACCTTTCCTTTATTCTCCCATTGGAGAAAAAGCTCAAGCAGCTTCCTGATCTTCTTTCTGAACAGGGCCGCTATCTTTGCCCTTGGCCTCGACATCACGCTCGACCAGCTCAATCACGGCCATGTCGGCATTGTCGCCATAGCGGACGCCAGCCTTCAGCACACGGCTGTAGCCACCTGCACGGCCTGCATAACGCTTGCTCAGCTCAGAGAAGAGCTTGGTGACGATGGCATCATCACGCAGCTGGGCAAAAGCCTGACGGCGTGCATGAAGTGTGCCACGCTTGCCCAGCGTGATCAGCTTCTCGACAACCGGGCGAAGCTCTTTGGCCTTCGGCAGAGTCGTGGAGATCTGCTCATGCTTGATGAGCGCAACAGCCATGTTGCGGAACATCGCAGCGCGATGAGTGGAGGTGACGCCAAGTTTACGTCCGCTCAGATTATGACGCATGTTGTTTCCCTAATCCTTCTACCCGAACTTCCCAGCCGGGGTTCTTAGAATGTCTCGTCGAGACGCCGGGCCAGATCCTCGATGCTCTCCGGCGGCCAGGCCGGGACATTCATCCCCAGCGAAAGCCCCATGCCTGTGAGCACTTCCTTGATCTCATTCAGCGACTTACGACCAAAATTCGGAGTCCGCAGCATTTCCTGCTCGCTCTTCTGCACGAGGTCGCCAATATACACAATATTGTCGTTCTTCAGGCAGTTTGCGCTACGCACGGAAAGCTCAAGCTCATCCACCTTACGCAGAAGGTGACGGCTGAACGGCAGATCATCCTGCGGCTCTTCATTCTGAACCGGACGCGGCTCATCGAAATTGATGAAGAGCTGAAGCTGATCCTGCATGATGCGGGCAGCCAGTGCCAGTGCGTCTTCCGGAGTGACGACTCCGTTTGTCTCGACACTCAGCAGCAGCTTGTCATAGTCGGTGACCTGTCCAACACGGGTCGGCTCCACCTTGTAAGACACACGCTGCACCGGCGAATAGATCGCATCAATGGGGATCAGCCCGATCGGTGCATCATCCGGACGGTTGGCAGAAGCAGGGACATAACCCTTGCCCATGTTCACCGTGAATTCCATGCCAAGCTTGACATCATCGTCAAGCGTGCAGATCACCAGCTCCGGATTCATGATCTCAATGTCATGGCCCGTCTGAATCTGCCCAGCCTTCACTTCTCCCGGCCCTGTTGCCGTGAGAACCATACGCTTCGGGCCCTCACCATGCATGCGCAAAGCAAGCTGCTTCACATTCAGCACGATGTCGGTCACATCCTCACGCACACCCGCAACGGATGAGAATTCGTGAAGGACCCCGTCAATCTGGATGGCCGTAACAGCAGCACCCTGAAGGGAGGAAAGAAGAATACGACGCAGGGCGTTGCCCATCGTCAGGCCAAAGCCACGCTCAAGCGGCTCTGCAACGATGGTTGCCATACGGGAAGGAACCGGGCCAGGCTCGACTTCAAGCTTCTCCGGTTTGATGAGAGACTGCCAATTTTTCTGGAGAACCAAGATCATGGCCTTTCAAACAACGAAGCCCGCCACAGGATGGCGGTGCCAGGCCCGCACTGTCGTGCGGTACGAACTCACCAAGGTCAATCTGGCTGCACCATCCATTCGTGACAGCCAGACCTACCAGATTTTTGCGTCCAGATCAGACGCGGCGACGCTTGCGCGGACGGCAACCGTTATGCGGCACCGGCGTCATGTCGCGGATGGATGTGATCGTGAACCCGACAGCCTGAAGGGCACGCAGAGCGCTCTCACGCCCTGAACCAGGACCGGAAACCTCAATCTCCAGCGTTTCCATGCCATGCTCGCGGGCCTTGCGCCCTGCATCCTCGGCAGCAACCTGAGCTGCATACGGGGTGGACTTGCGGGAGCCCTTGAAACCCTGTGCGCCGGAGGAGGACCAGGCGATGGCGTTGCCCTGGGCATCAGCAATCGTGATCATCGTGTTATTGAAGGTGGAAAGAACGTGAGCAACACCGGAAATGATGTTTTTACGTTCCTTCTTACGGATACGCGGTGCGGCAGCCTTGGCCATAGTATGCTTGTCCTATTAAATCTGCGATAGGGTGAAAGAAGCGGCGCCTATCAGCGCGTTGCCTTCTTCTTACCTGCAATGGCAACAGCCTTACCCTTGCGGGTACGGGCGTTGGTATGCGTACGCTGACCACGAACCGGCAGACCACGACGATGACGCAGGCCACGATAGCAGCCAAGGTCCATCAGACGCTTGATGTTCATCGCCGTCTCACGACGGAGATCACCCTCCACACGATAATCGCTATCGATCAGGTCACGAATCTTCGTCACCTCATCATCAGACAGCTCATTCACGCGCTTGGCATTGTCGATACCGAGCTTCTCACAGATAGCCTGTGCGCTCGAAGGACCAATGCCATAAACATAGCGCAGACCGATGACCACCCGCTTGTTGGTCGGAATGTTTACGCCGGCAATACGTGCCACGCCAATTCTCCCATCCACACGGCCCAAAGCCGTGTTTACAAAAATCTTTGTCTGACCGGACCATGGCCGCTCACCGGCGTCGGTCCCCAGAACGATTCCAGCCCCACCATCAGGGCCGTACGCTCACCTTATGCTGGGCGAATATACTGCCCTGCCAGACAAGTCAAACCATAAAGATCACTTTTTCGTGATCAGCTCATTCATTCAGGAGCCTGCCCGATCGAGAATGGCATCAATCGCCCTCCCGACTGTTTCGACATCCTGCATACCATCAATGCGGTTCAGACGACCGTTCTGCTCATAATAGGGCAGGATGGGGGCCGTCTGCTTCCGGTACATCTCCAGCCGGGCATGGATCACCTCAGGATGATCGTCAGCCCTGCGAGAGCCATCTTCATGCTGCCGTTCAGACAGACGCTTCACCAGCGCTTCCTCACTGACCTCCAGAAGAATGACTGCATCAATCTTAAGCCCCTGCTCCTTCAGCATGGAGTCCAGAATCTCTGCCTGGCTTTCAGTCCTCGGGAAACCATCAAGGATGACACCCTTTCCACAGTCAGGCTGAGCGATACGGTTTTCAATCATCTGAACGATGATCGGATCAGGAACAAAATGCCCCTTCTCCATCAACGCCTTCACCTCCACACCAATCGGTGACTGCGCCTTCACCTCGGCACGAAGCATGTCCCCTGTTGAGATCTGCTTCATGCCCCGGCTGTCTTCAAGACGTTTTGCCTGTGTCCCTTTGCCCGCACCCGGCGGGCCAAGAAGAATGATGTTCACCGTAAGTTCCTTCTTTCCTTGCCCGCCCGGCCACGGGCTCCCTTCCGGCCACGCTGCTTGCGGATGAGCCCCTGATACTGATGGGCCACCAGATGGGACTGGACCTGTGTGACCGTATCGATCGTCACGGAGACAATGATGATCAGACTGGTTCCCCCAAAATAGAACGGCACATTATATTTGTTGATCAGGAACTGCGGCAGCAGACAGACCAGCACCATGTAGGCGGCACCGATAGTCGTCAGCCTTGAGAGAATCCGGTCAAAATAACGGGCCGTATTCGCACCCGGCCGGATACCCGGTACAAAACCACCCTGCTTTCTCAAATTCTCAGCTGTCTCTTCAGGATTGAAGGTTACCGCAGCATAGAAATAGGAGAAAAAGACGATCATGAAGGCATAGAATGCCATGTAAAGTGGCTGCCCCTGGGAAAGCCACTGCCCGACATGCCCCAGAAATCCACCATTGTTATGCATGAAGCCTGACAGCGTTGCCGGCACCAGCAGAACGGATGATGCAAAGATCGGCGGGATGACCCCGGCTGTATTGACCTTCAGCGGCATATGCGTGGAATCGCCACCATAAATGCGGTTACCCACCTGCCTCTTGGGATACTGGATCACGACACGCCGTTGTGCCTGCTCCATGAACACGATGAAGGCAATGACAGCCAGCGCCAGCAGCAGGAAAACCACGACAAAAACCGGAGACAACGCGCCAGTACGTCCCAGCTCCAGCAGGCTCCCCAGCGCATGAGGCAGGTTGGCCACGATACCCGAGAAAATGATCAGGGAAATACCGTTCCCGATACCCCGGGAGGTTATCTGCTCACCCAGCCACATCAGGAACAGGGTTCCCGTTACCAGCATCACGACATAAGAGACGAGGAAAGTCGGACCCGGCGAGATGACAGCACTGAGCCCTGCCTGCGTGTGCATGCTGCTCAGCCCCATGGCAAAGCCATAGGCCTGCACGATGGCGATCAGCACCGTCAGATAACGGGTATACTGGTTCAGTTTTTTGCGCCCACTCTCCCCTTCTTTCTTCAGCGCTTCCATGGAAGGCAAAGCCGTGGAAAGAAGCTGGATGATGATGGATGCACTGATGTAGGGCATGATGTTGAGAGCAAAAATGGTCATGCGCCCCAAAGCGCCACCCGTGAACATGTCAAACATGCCCAGGATGCCACCCTGCTGCTCCCCAACAAGCTGCCCCAGCACAGAGGCATCAATCCCCGGAACCGGGATGAATGTTCCCAGTCGATAAACAATCAACGCACCCAGCGTGAACCAGATCCGTTTTTTCAGCTCCGTCGCCTTCGCGAAGGCACCCATATTCAGGTTACCGGCCAGCTGTTCTGCGGCAGAAGCCATCTCCCCGTCCTTTCATGAAAACAGCGCCACCGCACATCGTACGGGACGCTGTTCACTAGTTCACCGTCGTCCCAGCAGGCTGGGCAGGACAGGCTCAGGCTTCAGCCTGAGCATCCTTCTTTACGGCCAGAACCTTCACAGAGCCACCGGCCTTCTCCACTGCAGCCACAGCAGCAGCAGAGGCACCGGACACTTCAAAGTTCACGCCTTGAGACAGTTCACCTTTTGCCAGAAGACGCACACCAGCAACCTTGCGGCTACCGACCAGACCAGCCTGGTACAGTGCTTCTTCCGTCACAGGAGCAGAGGCGGAAAGCTTGCCAGCCTCCAGAGCCTTGCTCACTGCACCGATATTCACCGCAGCATATTCCTTGCGGAAAATGTTGACGAAGCCACGCTTCGGCATACGGCGATAGATCGGCAGCTGACCACCCTCAAAGCCATTGATGGCCACGCCGGAGCGTGCCTTCTGACCTTTGTGACCCTTTCCGGAGGTCTTGCCCTTGCCGGAACCGATACCACGCCCGAGACGCTTCTTGTGATAGCGTGCCCCGGCGTTGTCGCGCAATTCATTCAGGTTCATATCAACCCTCCACCTTCACCAGGTGGGACACCTTGCGGATCATGCCACGGACAGAAGGGGTATCCTCCAGCTCACGGCTGGAACCGATGCCACGCAGGCCCAGCCCCTTCACCGTTTCCGCCTGACCCGGTTTGGAACCGATCACAGAAGCGATCTGCGTCACCCGGATTGTCTTGCCTTTTGTCTCAGACATTGGCAGCCTCCGTCTCTGACTGCTCACGACGTCCGAACAGCTCGAATGTCTTCTTGCCACGGCGGGCCGCAACCTGACGCGGGCTGCTTGCACGCTCAAGAGCGTTGAAAGCAGCTTTGATCATGTTGTGCGGGTTCCGGGTCCCGAGGCTCTTGGCAACAACGTCGCTGATGCCCAGGCTCTCGAAGACAGCACGGATCGGACCACCAGCGATGATCCCCGTACCAGCCTCAGCTGCACGAACGACAACCTCACCAGCACCGAAATGGCCCACTGCATCATGATGCAGAGTCCGGCCTTCTTTCATCGGTACACGGATCATGTTGCGACGGGCGCGCTCGGTTGCCTTACGAATGGCTTCCGGCACCTCACGGGCCTTGCCAGCACCGTAACCGACACGCCCCTTCTGGTCGCCAACAACGACCAGAGCCGCGAAGGCGAAACGCCGACCACCCTTAACAACCTTGGCGACACGGTTGATGGTTACCAGCTTGTCAACCAGCTCATCACCCTGCTCGCGCTCACGACCACCACGGCCGCCTTCTCTTGGCTCACGTGCCATGTGTGATCCTCCTTAGAAAGACAGCCCGCCCTCACGGGCAGCCTCTGCCAGGGCTTTCACCCGGCCATGATAGAGATAGGAGCCACGGTCGAACACGACTTCCTTGACCCCAGCCTTGACAGCGCGCTCGGCAACGAGCTTACCGATAACGGTAGCTGCTGCGATATTCGCACCCGTTTTACCGGCTTCACGAACACTCTTCTCAAGCGTAGAGGCGCTGGCCAGCGTAATTCCACGGGCATCGTCGATGACCTGGACGTGGATATTCTTGCTGGAACGGAAGACCGACAAACGCGGCCGGCCGCCGCTCTTGCGACGAAGCTGGAAACGCAGCCGCTTGCGGCGGCGTTCCTGCAATCCTTGCAGCGATGCCATTACTTCTTCTTACCTTCTTTCTGACGCAGAACTTCGGTCTCATACCGGACACCCTTGCCCTTGTAAGGCTCGGGCTTGCGGAAGCTGCGGATATCCAGAGCTACCTGACCAACGCGCTGCTTGTCGTTACCTTCAACCAGAATGGCTGTCGGGCGGGGCGTCGTGATTTTCACATCGGACGGGATCGGATAGATCACATCGTGAGAGAAACCGAGGTTCATGACCAGATTGGAACCCTGAACAGCAGCACGGAAACCCGTACCCTGGATCTCAAGCCCCTTCTGGAAGCCCTCAGAGACACCTTTGATCATGTTGGCGAACACCGCGCGGGATGTCCCCCACATCGTCCAGCTCTTGTTGGTACGACCACCCAGCGGAGACACGGTAACCTTGCCGTCGGCAATCTTCACATCAACATGAGAAGATACCGGCACGCTGAGCTCACCACGTTTACCCTTGACGCAGAACATACCGTCCTTGACAGCTGCTTCCACGCCTGCGGGGAGGTCAATAGGATATTTACCTACGCGAGACATATTCCCTCCTTAGAAGACGCGGCAGAGGATCTCGCCACCAACATTGGCAGCCCGAGCCTCGACGTCTGAAAGAACACCGCGCGGCGTGGAGAGGATGGAAACACCCAGACCAGCATAAACACGCGGCAGCTCTTTGATTTTGGAGTACACACGGCGACCCGGACGGGACACGCGATGAATCTCGCGGATCACCGGCTGACCATCTGTGTACTTCAGCTCGATACGGAACTGGGAAATGCCCTTGCGGACTTCCTCGGTCGTGTAACCGCGGATATATCCTTCGCGTTTCAGTGCTTCAAGAACACTGGCACGCAGCTTGGACGCCGGAGCAACGCAGGCAGCATGGCGGGCACGCTGAGCGTTACGGACCCGGGTGAGCATATCACCCAAAGGATCAGACATAGACATTCAGACTACCCTTTTACCAGCTGGACTTGACCATGCCGGGGATCTGCCCCGTAGAAGCAAGGTCACGCAGAGCAATACGACACAGTTCAAACTTGCGGTAGTTCCCACGGGGACGACCGGTCAGTTTGCAACGCAGGCGCACACGGGTCTGGGACCCATTACGCGGCAGCTTGGCCAGTTTAAGTGTCGCTTCGAAGCGCTCCTCCATGGAGAGAGAGCGGTTCTTGATAGTATTTTTGAGAGCGGTCCGCTTTTCAAGGTCACGCTGCGCCATGGCAGCACGACGATTATTACGGTTCACCGCAGAGACTTTCGCCATCTCGAATCTTCTCCCGGAACCTGTCAGGCCTATCCCGACGGTTTTCCAATCACCGGACTTGTAACGGAAACTCCCCCCTCATGTGAAGGGGGAAAGTCCATTTTCCCGTGATTGATACGAAAAATTGTCGCTCAGGACACGAACGGCAGATCAAATGCCTTCAGAAGAGCTTTCGCTTCTTCATCAGTTTTTGCCGTTGTCACAAAGATGATGTCCATACCACGGATGGCATCAACCCTGTCATAATCAATTTCCGGGAACACGATCTGCTCTTTCAGACCCATGGCAAAATTGCCACGGCCATCAAAGCCCTTGTTCGCCGGAAGACCGCGGAAGTCACGGATACGCGGCATGGCGATCGTCACCAGACGATCCAGGAACTCGTACATGCGAGCCTTGCGCAGCGTTACCTTACAACCGATCGGCAGCCCTTCACGAATACGGAAGCCCGCAACAGCCTTGCGTGCCACAGTCTTGACCGGCTTCTGACCAGAGATCAGAGCCATCTCTTCAACAGCGGCATCCAGCTTCTTCTGGTCAGCAGCAGCCTCACCGACCCCCATGTTCAGGACAATTTTCTCCAGTTTGGGGATCTGCATGTCGCTCTTATACCCGAACTGCTCACGCAGCTTGGCGCGGAGCTTGTCCTGATATTCCTGCTGCAGACGGGGCAGAACGGCACTCTTGTTATCGCTCATCGTTCGCTCCTCAGCCTTCGATCACTTCGCCGGTCACCTTGGCAACACGGACCTTGCGACCATCTTCCAGAACACGGAAACCAACACGGGTCGGCTTACCACTCTTCGGGTCGATCAGCTTCAGATTGGACAGATGAACAGGCATCTCACGCTCGATGATGCCGCCACCCTCGCCCATACGGTTCGGCTTGGAGTGGCGCTTGGCAACAGCCACGCCACGCACCACAGCCTTTTCCACCTTCGGCAGAACGGAAAGGACTTCCCCACGCACACCGCGGGAACGCCCTGTCAGGACCAGAACCTGATCACCTTTTTTGATACGTGCAGCCATTACAGCACCTCCGGAGCCAGGGAGATGATCTTCATGAACTTGCGGGCACGCAGCTCACGAACAACCGGGCCAAAAATACGCGTACCAATCGGCTCCTGCTGCTTGTTCAGCAGGACAGCAGCGTTCCGGTCAAAGCGGATGGCGGAGCCATCTGCACGACGCACCGGGTAAGATGTGCGAACGATGACAGCCTGATGGACGTCACCCTTCTTCACCTTCCCGCGGGGAATTGCTTCCTTGACGGATACGACAATGATGTCGCCGACCGAGGCGGTCTTCCTCTTGGAGCCACCCAGCACTTTGATGCACTGCACCCGACGTGCACCGGAGTTGTCAGCTACGTCAAGGTTGGTCTCGGGATGAATCATGTGTCTACCCCCTTATGCGCCGACAGAAGTCGAAGCGGCCTCGGCAACATCGACTCCATTACGGGAAACGACCGTCCACGTCTTACGCTTGGAGAGAGGTGCGCACTCAACGATGCGGACCACATCACCAACCTTGCATGCATTGGCGCCATCATGCGCTGCATACTTCTTGGAACGGCGGATAAACTTTTTATAGAGCGGATGCATGACACGACGATCAACAAGAACGGTCACCGTCTTGTCCATCTTGTCACTTGTCACCCGCCCTGTCAGGACGCGCCTGGGCATCGTCCGTCTCCTCTCAGGACTTGGCGGCGGACGTTTTTGCGCCCGCACGGTTCTTCGACTGGTTCAGCAGTGTCTTGATGCGGGCGACAGCACGACGCACGATCCTGACACGGCTGGTGTTCTCGGACTGGCCTGTAGCCGCAGAGAAACGCTGGTTGATCTGCTCACGCTTCAGATCCAGCAGGAGAGCCTTGAGCTCATCCTCGCTCTTTGCGCGCAGCTCGGCAACCTTATAGGTCGTCTCAGCCATTCTCAAGCCTCCCCGATACGCTGAATGAACTTGGTCTTGATCGGCAGTTTTGCAGCTGCCAAGCTAAGAGCCAAGCGAGCAACCTCCGGCGGCACCCCTTCAATTTCGAAGAGGATACGACCCGGCTTCACACGGGCTGCCCAGTACTCGGGGTTACCTTTACCGGAACCCATACGCACTTCTGCCGGCTTTGTCGAGACCGGAGTGTCAGGAAAAATACGAATCCAGACACGTCCGGCACGCTTCATGGCACGCGTGATGGCACGACGGGATGCCTCGATCTGACGAGCCGTGATACGCTCAGGCTCCAGAGCCTTCAGACCATACGCACCGAAATTCAGCTGCGTACCGCCCTTGGCCATCCCATGAATGCGGCCCTTGTGGGCCTTACGAAACTTTGTCCGCTTTGGAGAAAGCATGATTTTCTATCCTCACATCAAGCACCTCGGATAAAAGACGGGGGAAGCCCCCCGCCCCTTAACGCTGAGGAGCCTGCTCCGCAGCACGACGGTCCTGGGCCATCGGGTCGTGAGCCAAGATCTCACCCTTGAAGATCCAGACCTTCACGCCGCAGGAACCGTAAGTGGTGTGCGCTGTAGAAGTCCCATAGTCGATGTCGGCACGCAGCGTATGCAGCGGTACACGACCCTCACGATACTGCTCGTCACGAGCGATCTCGGCGCCACCAAGACGTCCACTGCATGTCACGCGGATACCCTGGGCACCCAGACGCATTGCAGACTGGATGGAGCGCTTCATCGCACGGCGGAAGGCCACACGGCGCTCCAGCTGCTGGGCGATGTTGTCTGCCACCAGAGTCGCATCGATTTCCGGCTTGCGGATCTCGACAATATTCAAAGCGACATCAGCCTTGGCCATGGCGCTGAGGGTCTTGCGCAGGGCATCAATGTCCTGACCCTTTTTGCCGATGATCACGCCAGGACGTGCGGCGTAGATCGTCACACGAGGCTTCTTGGCAGGACGTTCGATGACCACACGGGAAACACCAGCACCCGAAAGCTTCTTGCGCAGGAAAGAGCGCAGCTTCAGATCCTCATGGAGCAGACGGGCATAATCCCCGCCTGCATACCAGCGGCTGTCCCATGTACGATTGACACCGAGCCGAAGCCCGATCGGATTAACCTTATGTCCCATAGATCAGGCTGCCTTCTGCTCTTTTGAGTTCTTGCCGGCCTTCGGAGCTTCCTCAGCTTCAGCGCGCTCAGCAACAACAATCTTCAGGTGGCTGAAAAACTTCTCAACACGAGCAGAGCGACCACGGCCCCGTGCATGGAAGCGCTTCATCACGATCGACTTGCCAACCTCAGCAGTCTTCACCACCAGCTTGTCAACATCAAGCTGATGATTGTTTTCTGCATTGGCCACGGCACTCTCAAGAGCCTTCTTGACCTGCTGGGCGATACGGCGACGGGAGAACGTCAGCGCAGCGATTGCCTTGCCTGCCGGCTGGTTGCGGATCGTGGCAGCAACCAGATTCAGCTTGCGTGGGCTGACACGGATGTTGCGGGCAACAGCCTGTGCCTCTGTATCAGCCAGGGTACGGATATGCTTAGGCTTACTCATGCTCAGCCTCGCTTCGACTTCTTATCGGAACCATGACCGGTATAAGTACGGGTGGGTGAGAACTCACCAAACTTATGACCGACCATATGCTCCGTCACCTGCACAGGCAGGAACTTCTGACCATTATAGACGCCGAACGTCAGCCCGACGAACTGCGGCAGGATGGTGGAACGACGGGACCAAATCTTGATCACCTCATTCCGGCCCGATGCACGGGCCTTCTCAGCCTTGCCAAACAGATACCCGTCGACGAACGGGCCTTTCCAGACGGAACGTGCCATCTTCTATGCCCCTCTCTTACTTGCCGGTTTTACGACGACGGATAATCAGGCTGTCCGTCTTCTTGTTGGTACGGGTCTTGTAGCCCTTGGTCGGCACACCCCACGGTGTGACAGGATGACGGCCACCAGAGGTACGACCCTCACCACCACCATGCGGATGGTCGACGGGGTTCATGACCACACCACGGTTGTGTGGACGACGCCCCATCCAGCGACGACGACCTGCCTTACCAAAGTGCTGGTTCATGTTGTCCGGGTTGGAAACCGCACCAACAGTTGCCATGCACTCGGCACGCACGATACGCAGCTCACCGGACTGCAGCTTGATCTGTGCGTAACCGGCATCCTTGCCAACGAGCTGGGCATAGTTGCCAGCCGAACGGGCCAGCTTGCCACCAGCACCGGGCTTCAGCTCGATGTTGTGGATGATCGTACCAACCGGCATGGAAGCCAGCGGCATGGCGTTGCCCGGACGGACGTCAGCATGATGGGCAGCAACCACACGGTCACCAGCCTTCACGCGCTGCGGAGCCAGGATATAGGCCAGCTCACCATCCTCATAGCGGACCAGTGCGATGAAGGCCGTACGGTTCGGGTCATATTCCAGACGCTCGACCGTGCCGACAACATCGAACTTGCGACGCTTGAAATCAACATAACGGTAGGACTGCTTGTGCCCGCCGCCACGGAAGCGTACGGTTGTACGCCCGTAGTTGTTACGGCCACCAGTCTTGTTCTTGCCTTCCGTAAGCTGCTTGACGGGCTTGCCCTTCCAGAGCTCGCTCCGGTCAATCAGCACGGTACCACGAGTGCTTGGTGTCGTGGGATTAAAGTGCTTCAATGCCATGGTATCTTACCCCGCGCCTCAACCAAGCTTCGCTGTGAGGTCAATTGACTGACCTTCAGCAAGCTGGACATACGCCTTCTTGATGTCAGAACGGCGACCCGGACGACCTTTGACGCGCTTTGTCTTACCTTTCTGGATCAGGGTGCTGACACCAGCCACCTTGACGTTGAAAAGCTTCTCGACAGCGACCTTGATCTGCGGCTTCGTTGCTTCCAGAGCCACCTTGAACACAACCTGGTTCTTCTCAGAAGCCATGGTTGCCTTTTCAGTGATCAGCGGTGCACGCAGCACATCAAACAGAGCTTCCTGAGACAGGCCAGCAGCCGCCTTGCGTGCATTCAGAACTGTTTTCGTTGTCATGCCAGACGCTCCTTGAGACCCTCAAGAGCAGCGTGGGTAATCACCAGCACATCATGCTTGAGAATATCATAAACATTTGCCCCGATCGTGGGCAGGAGATCGATCTTGGGCAGATTGGCAATCGCACGGGCAAACGGCTGGTCAGCAACCTGATCCACGATCAGCGCAGACGAGCAGCCAAGAGCCTTCAGACGGGCAGCAGCCTCACGGGTCTTCTCAACGCCAGCCAGATCCTTCAGGATGATCAGCTTGCCTTCAGAAGCCTTCTGGGAAACGGCAGAGCGCAGCCCGAGACGACGCACCTTCTTGGGGAGGTCGAAACCATGATCACGGGCGACCGGACCATGCACAACACCACCGGTACGGAACTGCGGAGCTCTCAGAGAGCCCTGACGAGCAGAACCTGTCCCCTTCTGGCGATACGGCTTCTTGGTTGTGCCAGAAACGACACCCCTGCCCTTTGTTGCGTGTGTGCCAGCACGACGTTTGGCAAGCTGCCAGTTCACGACGCGGGCCATGATGTCCTTGCGGGGAACAATCCCGAAAATCTCTTCCGGCAGTGCGATTTTACCGGCACTTCCGTTTTCGAGGGTTTTGATATCGTATTCCATATCCCTCACCCGGCGGCCTCAACGGTCGCTGCCGGATATGGCGCGTCCGCATTACGGGCCTTCTTGATTGCATCGCGAACCAGAACAACACTGTTCTTGGCACCTGGGATAGCACCGCGCACCATGATCAGGTTACGCTCTTCATCCACAGCAGCAATTTCGAGGTTTTGTGTTGTCACGCGCTTGTCACCGAGGTGACCAGCCATCTTCTTGCCCTTGAAGACCTTACCAGGATCCTGGCGCTGACCTGTAGAGCCGTGAGAACGGTGACTGATGGACACGCCGTGTGTCGCCTCAAGACCGGCAAAGTTGTGGCGCTTCATGACACCAGCAAAACCTTTACCCTTGCTGCGGCCCGTGACATCCACTTTCTGACCAACCACGAAATGGGCAGCAGAAAGCTTCGTCCCCGGTTCCAGCAGGGCATCCTCTGCCACACGGAACTCGGCCAGCTTCTTCTTGGGCTCAACCTTCACACGGGCAAAATGCCCACGGTTCGCTTTTGTGACGTGCTTGGCCTTTGCAGCCCCCATACCAAGCTGGACAGCCGTATAGCCATCACGCTCCTGTGTACGGGCATCCACAACCTCGACAGCATCAAGGTGCAGCACCGTCACCGGCACATGTGTGCCGTCTTCTTTAAAGAGCCGGGTCATCCCCAGCTTTTTTGCAATCAATCCGGTACGCATCGTCTGGACCTTAGAGTTTAATCTCGACATCTACGCCAGCGGCGAGATCGAGCTTCATGAGGGCGTCCACGGTCTGCGGGGTCGGCTCGACAATGTCGAGCAGCCGGCGGTGCGTTCTCATTTCGAACTGCTCGCGGCTCTTCTTATCCACATGCGGTGAACGATTCACAGTAAACCGGGCAATATGCGTCGGCAGGGGGATGGGACCCCGAACCCGCGCACCCGTACGCTTCGCCGTATTGACGATCTCTTTCGTGCTGTTATCCAGCACGCGATGATCATACGCTTTGAGGCGAATGCGGATGTTCTGGTCGTCCATGATTTCACTTCATCCTTAATAAACCGGATGCCGTCCTACTGCATTTCTCCTAGAAATGGAACCCCGGCCGAAAAAAATTCGACCGGGGCACCAGATTCCGAAGTCAGCAGGGACTTAGGCGCTGATGGAAGCCACCACGCCGGCACCCACTGTACGGCCACCTTCACGAATAGCGAAGCGGAGACCTTCGTCCATGGCGATCGGAGCAATCAGCTCGACATCCATGGTAGCGTTATCACCCGGCATCACCATCTCGGTGCCTTCCGGCAGGGTCACAACACCCGTCACGTCCGTCGTACGGAAGTAGAACTGCGGACGATAGTTGGTAAAGAACGGCGTATGACGGCCACCCTCTTCCTTCGTCAGGATGTAGGCCTCAGCCTTGAACTTGCTGTGCGGGGTGATGGTGCCCGGCTTTGCCAGAACCTGACCACGCTCAACATCTTCGCGCTTCGTGCCACGCAGCAGAGCACCGATGTTGTCACCAGCTTCACCGCGATCCAGCAGCTTGCGGAACATCTCGACGCCCGTAACTGTCGTCTTGACGGTAGGACGCAGACCAACGATCTCGACCTCGTCACCGACGTTGACTTCACCACGCTCGACACGGCCAGTCACAACCGTACCACGCCCGGAGATGGAGAACACGTCTTCGATCGGCATCAGGAACGGACGGTCAACCGGACGCTCCGGCTGCGGGATGTAGCTGTCAACAGCCTTCATCAGCTCCAGGATGGCTTCCTTGCCCTGTGCCGGGTTACCATCTTCCAGAACGGCCAGAGCAGAACCCTTGACGATGGGGATATCGTCACCAGGGAAGTCGTAGGAGGACAGAAGCTCACGAACTTCCATCTCCACCAGCTCCAGCAGCTCCGGATCGTCAACCTGGTCAACCTTGTTCAGGAAGACCACCAGAGCCGGCACACCGACCTGACGGGCCAGCAGGATGTGCTCACGTGTCTGCGGCATCGGGCCGTCAGCAGCGGAGACAACCAGAATAGCGCCATCCATCTGGGCCGCACCGGTGATCATGTTCTTCACATAGTCAGCGTGGCCGGGGCAGTCCACGTGAGCGTAGTGACGGTTTTCCGTCTCATACTCAACGTGAGCTGTGGAAATCGTAATACCACGAGCGCGCTCTTCAGGAGCCTTGTCGATCTGGTCATAAGCACTGAAGGTTGCACCACCGGTCTCAGCCAGTGTCTTTGTGATTGCAGCCGTCAGCGTGGTCTTACCATGGTCAACGTGACCAATCGTGCCGATGTTAACATGCGGCTTTGTACGCTCAAATTTAGCCTTTGCCATCGTCTCTCTCCAAAACCTTGACCCACAAGGGCCAGAGGTATGACTGAAACTTCATGCTGGCCACCCTGGAAACCAGAAAATGGCCAGAAGCCTTATTACCGGTAAAAATTACCAGCGATAATGACTGAATGCCTTATTGGCTTCAGCCATACGGTGAGTGTCTTCCCGCTTCTTGACGGCTGCACCGCGGTTGTTCACCGCGTCCATCAACTCATTGGAAAGACGGTCCTGCATGGTGTTCTCACCACGCTTGCGGGACGCCTCAATCAGCCAGCGGATAGCCAGCGCCTGACGGCGTTCTGCACGAACCTCTACCGGAACCTGATAGGTCGCACCACCAACACGGCGGGAACGGACCTCAACGGCCGGCTTTACATTATCCAGTGCTGAGTGGAACATGGCCACCGGGTCCGCAGAAGACCCGCCACGCTTACGCAGCACTTCCAGCGCTCCATAAACGATGCGTTCAGCAGTAGATTTCTTACCATCATACATCAGCGCATTCATGAAGCGCGTAATGACGGCATCTCCGAATTTTGGATCGGGAAGGATCTCACGCTTGACAGCGCGATGACGGCGACTCATTCCAAATACCCCTTATTTCGGCCGCTTTGCGCCATACAGCGAACGGCGCTGACGGCGTTTTGCGATACCCTGCGTATCCAGCACACCACGAAGAATGTGGTAACGCACACCGGGAAGATCCTTCACGCGACCACCGCGGATCAGAACAACGCTATGCTCCTGGAGGTTGTGCCCCTCACCCGGAATATAGCTCACCACCTCATACCCGTTGGTCAGACGCACCTTGGCGACCTTACGCAGGGCGGAGTTCGGTTTTTTCGGCGTTACAGTATAAACACGTGTGCAAACACCACGCTTCTGCGGACATCCCTGCAGAGCAGGAACCTTGTTCCGCTTTGCGGCCGGCTCACGGCCCTTTGCGATCAACTGGTTGATGGTCGGCATGCGCCCTTCCCAATCCTTGTCCATATGCTGGCGGGGAAACCCCCGCCACGACATTCCGTTCTAACCGACATGCGGCTGAACCGCCTGTCTTCGCACGATTGCACAGAAGAAAGGAAAGAATCTTCCCTCCTCCAAAGCTACTTGCCTCTGGACTTAACCTTTTTTTCCAAGAAACAAAAGTAGTGCCAGATGCTATTTTTTATTCTGGGACGATTCCTTCACCTTAACAGGCGGGAACTGTCTAAGGCGCGGACCCTAAGTTGGGTTGGCCCGAGAGTCAAGCCTCTCTGCCATAACAGAGAGGCTTGACCCCAGAATTCCTCACTCAGCAGCGTCTTCTACCTCAGCTCTCCCCTTATCGAGGCGAGCCGGGGCCTGGTCTGCTGCAAGATTACGCAGACGCCGCATGGCACCGCCCGTCCCTGCCGGGATGAGACGGCCCACGATCACATTCTCCTTCAGGCCACCAAGCGTATCGATTCTGCCAGATGTGGCGGCATCGGTAAGCACACGCGTAGTCTCCTGGAAGGAGGCCGCAGAGATGAAGGACTGCGTCTGTAGAGACGCCTTGGTAATACCCTGAAGGATCGGCATGGCCTTTGCCGGCTCACGCCCCTGCTCCAGAAGCATCCTGTTGTCCCGCTCGAACTCGATCCGGTCCACAGTCTCACCAATGAGATAGGTGGAATCACCCGGCTCCAGAACCTCAACCTTCTGCAACATCTGACGGACGATCACTTCAATATGCTTGTCGTTGATCTTCACGCCCTGCAGGCGATAGACGTCCTGAATCTCATTGACCAGATAGTCGGACAGGGCTTCCATCCCCATGACCTTGAGGATGTCATGCGGCACACGGGGACCATCGACCAGCGGGTCACCCTTCTGGACAAAGTCACCTTCCTGCACGGAAATATGCTTGCCTTTGGGTATCAGGTAATCCGTCCGCTCACCCGTCTCGTCATTATGTACGATGACACAACGCTTCGACTTGTAGTCCTTGCCGAACTCGATGCGGCCATCACCTTCGGCAATGATCGCATGGTCCTTCGGACGGCGGGCTTCGAACAGCTCGGCCACACGTGGCAGACCACCGGTAATGTCACGGGTCTTGGAACCCTCGCGCGGAATACGGGCCAGCACGTCACCGGCATGGACCACGGCCCCATTCTCCACGGACAGAATACTGTCAGGAGACAGGAAGTAGCGGGCCTCGTTGCCATTGGCGAGACGGACCACATTGCCATCCGCATCCTTGAGCTGGAGGCGGGGACGCAGATCAACACCCTTGGCGGCCTGCTTATAGTCCACGACAACACGTGAGGTCAGACCGGTCACCTCGTCAACCCGCTCGACCAGCGTGATGCTGTCGATCAGGTCCTGATATTCGACCGTCCCAGCCTGCTCCGTGATGATCGGCAGCGTGTAGGGATCCCACTCTGCCATCTTGTCACCACGCTTGACCTCCTGCCCTTCGGACACCATCAGGCGGGCACCGTAAGGCACACGGTAGCGGGCCTTCTCCGCCCCGGTTTCGTCAATCAGCAGAATCTCACAGTTCCGGGACATGACCACAGGAACGTTCTGGGAATTCTGGACGACGTTGCGGTTACGGATGGTCACCTTGCCGTCACGGAAAGCCTCGACCATGGACTGCTCGGCACCACGGGTCGCCGCACCACCAATGTGGAAGGTACGCATCGTCAGCTGCGTTCCCGGCTCACCGATGGACTGGGCAGCGATCACGCCAACGGCTTCACCGATGTTGACCGGCGTACCACGGGCCAGATCACGGCCATAACAATGGGCGCAGATGCCCGCCTTGCTGTCACAGGTCAGGACGGAGCGAATTTCCACCGCTTCAATCCCGGCACCTTCGAGCATCTCGACATCAGCTTCTTCCAGCAGACGGTTGCGCTCCAGCAGTTTCTCACCCGTCATCGGATGGAACACATCCTGGGACAGGGTCCGCCCGAGGGCACGCTCTGCCAGAGAAGCCACGACCTCACCGCTATCCGTCACCGCACGGACAACGAGGCCACGCTCGCTACCGCAATCAGTTTCGGTAATGATGCAGTCCTGCGCCACGTCGACAAGACGACGTGTCAGGTAACCAGAGTTGGCGGTCTTCAGCGCCGTATCAGCCAGCCCCTTACGGGCACCATGGCTGGACGTGAAGTAATCGAGAACTGACAGACCTTCTTTAAAGTTGGCCACAATCGGCTGCTCGATGATCTCACCAGACGGCTTCACCATCAGGCCGCGCATACCGGCAAGCTGCTTCATCTGGGCCGGTGACCCACGGGCCCCGGAATGGCTCATCATCCAGACAGAGTTTGTCGGCTTGCCCGGTACCTGCTTGGAAATCTCCTTGAGCATGGCCGCCTGCACTTCATCCGTACAGCGGGACCAGGCATCCACCACCTTGTTATAGCGCTCGCCAGCGGTGATCAGACCTTCCTGATACTGCTGCTCGAACTCCTTCACCTCTTCGGTGGTTTTGTTGACCAGAGTGGTCTTTTCGGCTGGAACGATCATGTCGTCCTTGCCGAAGGAGATGCCAGCCTTGGCAGCGTGGCGGAAACCAAGAGCCATGAGACGGTCACAGAAAATGACAGCCTCTTTCTGCCCGCAGTGACGATACACGGTATCAATCACGTCGGACACCAGCTTCTTCGTCAGCTGACGATTGATCAGGCTGAACGGAATGGCCGGATGCTTCGGCAGGATCTGGGCAATCAGGGCGCGACCCGGTGTCGTCAGGATCATCTGACGGACCGGCTTGCCTTCCTCATCCTGAGCATCCAGACGCAGACGGATCTTGTCATGAAGCTTCAGCGCACCGGAAAGCAGGGCCGCCTCAATCTCGGCCACGGCCGCATAGGCAGGCGGAGCCGCCTTGATGACCTTGCCATCCTTGATCTCGGCTTCATCCGGCGTCAGACGGTACTCGGGCACCTCGAGGCTCAGATAGTACAGGCCAAGCACGATGTCCTGGGAAGGCACAATGATCGGCTTGCCGTTGGCCGGGCTGAGGATGTTGTTGGTGGACATCATCAGCACACGGGCTTCCAGCTGGGCTTCCAGCGAAAGCGGTACGTGCACGGCCATCTGATCACCGTCAAAGTCCGCATTGAAGGCGGTGCAGACCAGCGGGTGCAGCTGGATGGCCTTGCCTTCCACGAGGCTCGGCTCAAATGCCTGAATGCCGAGACGGTGCAGGGTCGGCGCACGGTTCAGCATCACCGGATGTTCACGGATGACCTCTTCGAGGATATCCCAGACTTCCGGACGCTCTTTCTCGACCATCCGCTTTGCGGCCTTGATGGTCGTGGCGTGCCCGTACTTCTCCAGCTTGGAATAAATAAAGGGCTTGAACAGCTCCAGCGCCATCTTCTTGGGAAGACCACACTGATGCAGCTTCAGCTCCGGCCCCACCACGATCACGGAACGGCCAGAATAGTCCACACGCTTGCCGAGCAGGTTCTGACGGAAGCGACCCTGCTTCCCTTTCAGCATGTCGGACAGGGACTTCAGCGGACGCTTGTTGGCCCCGGTGATGGCACGGCCACGGCGGCCATTGTCGAACAGCGCATCAACGGCTTCCTGCAGCATGCGCTTTTCATTGCGGACAATGATGTCCGGCGCACGCAGCTCGATCAGCCGCTTCAGACGGTTGTTACGGTTGATGACACGGCGATACAGGTCATTCAGGTCGGAGGTGGCGAAACGCCCACCATCCAGCGGCACGAGCGGACGCAGCTCCGGCGGAATCACAGGCACGATGTCCATGATCATCCATTCCGGACGGGCACCACTCTCGACGAAGGATTCGACCATCTTGAGGCGTTTGACCAGCTTCTTGCGGGCTGCCTCGGATGTCGCCTTGCGCAACTTCTTGCGCATGACCGTCTTTTCCGAATCGCCGTCCATCACCTCGGCGTCGTAATCGAACGGATCCGGCTCGCCACGCTCCCGGGCAGCACGGCTCAGCTCGGCCTCCTGAGCGTTCGGCAGACCCCAGTCATAGCTGGACAGCGCACGCTTGATGGCCTCGGCACCGATACCGACATCCAGACCGTCATCAGCGAATTCATCCATCAGCTCTTCGCAACGGATTTCATCCAGCAAATACTGGTCACGACGCTTGCCGTGCTTGTAGGACTCGACCTGATCGGACTCGCAGACGCCCTTGTCGAGCACCAGGAACTTCTCGAAATACAGGACCGGCTCAACATCCTTGAGCGGCAGGTCCAGCATCGTGGCAATGCGGCTCGGCAGGGACTTCAGGAACCAGATATGAGCGACAGGTGAAGCAAGGTCGATATGGCCCATCCGCTCACGGCGGACCTTGGCCAGCGTCACCTCGACACCGCACTTCTCACAGACGATTCCACGGAACTTCATCCGCTTGTACTTGCCACAGAGGCACTCGTAATCCTTGGTCGGACCAAAAATCCGGGCACAGAACAACCCGTCACGCTCCGGCTTGAAGGTACGGTAGTTGATCGTCTCCGGTTTTTTGATCTCGCCATAGGACCATGAGCGGATCTGCTCACTGGAGGCGAGCTGGATGCGGATCTGGTCAAACGTGCCTGACTGACCAGACTGACCCAGAATCTTCATGAGTTCGTTCATTTGCCGAAACCCCACTGTGCCGGGCGGCGTCCCGCCGGCACGTTAAACATGAACAATGAAGAAGAAGCGGAAAGCACTGCCCTCACAGCCCTCCCTGCTCAAGTTCGACATTCAGACCAAGCGACTTCAGTTCCTTCACCAGAACGTTGAAGCTCTCTGGAATACCAGCTTCAAAGTCGTCCTGCTCACGAACGATCGCCTCATACACCTTCGTCCGGCCGGACACATCGTCCGATTTCACCGTCAGCATTTCCTGCAGCGTGTAGGCAGCACCGTAAGCCTCCAGTGCCCAGACCTCCATCTCACCAAAACGCTGACCACCGAACTGGGCCTTACCACCAAGCGGCTGCTGGGTGACCAGCGAGTAAGGACCGATCGAGCGGGCATGAATCTTGTCATCAACAAGGTGATGCAGCTTCAGCATGTAGATGTAGCCCACCGTGGACTGACGCTCGAACTTCTCGCCCGTACGCCCGTCGATCAGCTGGGACTGACCACTCTCGCTGACACCAGCCTTCTTCAGCATCTCCTCGATGTCAGGGATGGAGGCACCATCAAACACCGGAGTTGCGATCGGCACGCCCTTGCGCAGGTTGTTGGCCAGCTCGATCAGCTGATCGTTGTCCATCGTAGCGATATCTTCATTGAAGATCTTCTCACCATAGACATCTTTCAGACGGTCCAGCAGCTCCTGCCGACGCTCACCCGTGCGCTGATATTCATCAACCATCGCACCGATGCTCTGGCCGATATTGGCACAGGCCCAGCCCAGATGCGTCTCCAGAATCTGCCCCACATTCATGCGGGACGGCACGCCCAGAGGATTCAGCAGCAGATCAACCGGCTGACCATTCTCGAGGAACGGCATGTCCTCGACAGGAACGACACGGGACACCACACCCTTGTTACCGTGACGGCCAGCCATCTTGTCACCCGGCTGAAGCTTGCGCTTCACGGCAATGAAGACCTTGACCATCTTCATCACACCAGGCGGCAGCTCGTCACCACGCTGGAGCTTCTCGACCTTGTTGTCGAAGCGGTTGTTGATGCGCTTGATGGCACCATCAAACTCACGGCACAGCGTTTCCAGCTCGGCCATGACAGCCACGTCGGCAACAGGAATATTGCGCCACGTCACACGGGGATGCTCACCCAGCAGCTCGGCCGTGATCGGTGTGCCAGCCCGCACGCCCTTGAAGCCTGCAGCAGCTTCCTGCCCGACCAGACGCTCCTTGAGGCGGTTGTAGAAGCTGCGCTCCTGGATGGCACGCTCGTCATCACGGTCCTTGGCCAGACGCTCGATCTCGGCCCGCTCGATGGCCATGGCACGCTCGTCCTTGTCCACACCACGGCGGGAGAAGACACGGACATCAACCACCGTCCCGCTCGTGCCCGGGGGCAGCTTGAGGGAGGTGTCACGTACATCAGAGGCCTTTTCACCGAAGATGGCACGCAGAAGCTTTTCTTCCGGTGTCATCGGGCTTTCACCCTTCGGCGTCACCTTGCCGATCAGGATGTCACCCGGATTGACCTCGGCACCGACATAGACAATGCCGGCCTCATCAAGGTTGCGCAGGGCTTCCTCACCGACATTCGGGATGTCACGGGTAATTTCTTCCTGACCCAGCTTGGTATCACGGGCCATGACCTCGAACTCTTCAATGTGAATTGAAGTGAAGATGTCATCCCGGGCGATACGCTCGGAGATCAGGATGGAGTCCTCGAAGTTGTACCCATTCCACGGCACGAAGGCCACGAGCACATTACGGCCCAGAGCCAGCTCACCCAGTTCGGTGGACGGACCATCAGCGATGATGTCACCGGCAGCGACCAGATCGCCAACCTTCACCAGCGGACGCTGATTGAGGCAGGTAGACTGGTTGGAACGCATGTATTTGCGCAGACGGTAGATGTCCACGCCCTGGGTGGCCCCCTGCTCGTCCGTCGCACGGATCACGATACGGGCACCATCCAGCTGGTCCACCACACCGCCACGCTTGGCAATGATGGTCGCACCAGAGTCGTGCGCCACAGGGCCTTCCATGCCGGTACCGACCAGCGGGGCATCAGCCTTCACCAGCGGCACGGCCTGACGCTGCATGTTGGAACCCATCAGCGCACGGTTGGCGTCGTCGTTTTCTAGGAACGGAATAAGCGCAGCAGCCACGGAAACCAGCTGCTTCGGCGACACGTCACAGGCGGTAACCTGTTCCGGCGGCACAAGACGGAAGTCACCGGTCTGGCGGACAGCCACCAGCTCATCCGTCAGACGATTGTCGCTCTGCTTGGCATCGGCCTGCGCCACCAGAAGGCGTTCTTCCTCCATGGCGGAGAGATACTTCCAGCCGTCCTGGAAAACGCCATCCTTCACCAGACGATACGGCGTCTCGATGAAGCCGTACTTGTTCACCTTGGCATAAGTGGCCAGGGAGTTGATCAGACCGATGTTCGGCCCTTCCGGCGTCTCGATCGGGCAGATACGGCCATAATGGGTCGGATGAACGTCACGGACTTCAAAGCCTGCACGCTCACGGGTCAGACCGCCCGGACCAAGGGCCGACAGGCGACGTTTATGTGTCACCTCGGAGAGCGGATTGGTCTGATCCATGAACTGGCTGAGCTGGGAGGAACCGAAGAACTCACGTACGGCAGCAGCAGCAGGCTTGGCGTTGATCAGGTCATGCGGCATGACCGTGTCAATATCGACAGAGCCCATACGCTCACGGATGGCGCGCTCCATACGCAGCAGACCGATGCGATACTGGTTCTCCATCAGCTCGCCGACGGAACGGACACGACGGTTACCGAGGTTGTCGATGTCATCGACCTGACCACGACCATCCTTGAGATCGCAGAGGATCTTGACCGTCCGCAGGATGTCTTCCTTGCGCAGCGTCCGCAGCGTATCGGGCGCATCCACATCCAGCCGCATGTTCATCTTTACACGGCCAACGGCAGACAGGTCATACCGGTCCTGCGAGAAGAACAGACCATGCAGCATGGCTTCTGCCGTCTCACGGGTCGGCGGCTCACCAGGGCGCATGATACGATAAATATCGATCAGCGCTTCTTCCCGCGTGGTGTTCTTGTCCGCCATCAGGGTGTTGCGGATCCACGGGCCATGCGTCCCGTCAATTGCGAGAAGCGGAAGCTCCTTCAGGCCCAGCTCTTCCAGCTCGGCCAGTTTCTCTTCCGTCAGCTCCTCGCCAGCCTCGGCATAGATTTCACCGGTCTTTTCATTGACAAGATCATGGGCAATGAAGCGACCCAGAATATCCAGACGCCCCACCTGCACAACACGGGTCTTCTCGGCGATCTTGCGAACGACACGGGCTGTCAGTTTGGTCTCGGCATCTGCCACAACCTCGCCGGTATCAGCATCCACCAGCGGGCTGAGCAGCTTCAGGCCACGGAAGGCATCCGGCTCAAACGGGCGGGCCCACTCGCCACCCATGCGGGTGAAGGGCACGAGATCGTAGAAAGTGGAGAGAATCTCGTCCTCATCCATACCGGCAACTTCGAGTGTATCGACGTCACCACCCTCGGCCAGCTTGGCTTCACGAGCCTTGAGGTAATTGTCACCTTCCAGTGCATAGAGCAGCGTGGTAACCGGCAGCTTGCGCTTGCGGTCGATGCGGACATGGATGATATCCTTGGCATCGAACTCGAAATCGAGCCAGGAACCACGGTAAGGGATGATACGGGCAGCAAAAAGATACTTCCCGGAAGAGTGTGTCTTGCCCTTGTCGTGATCGAAGAACACGCCGGGACTACGATGCATCTGGGAAACGATGACACGTTCCGTCCCGTTGATGATGAAGGTCCCGTTGTCCGTCATGAGCGGCATGTCGCCCATATAGACTGGCTGCTCCTTCAGGTCGTGAATGGAGCGAGTCCCCGTATCCTCGTCAATATCCCACGTTGTCAGACGCAGAATGACCTTCAGCGGGGCTGCATAGGTCAGGCCACGCTGGATGCACTCTTCCACATCGTATTTCGGTTCTTCGAATTCATAATACTGGAAATCCAGCCGCCCACGGCCAGCAAAATCATGAATCGGAAAAACTGAACGGAACACCTCCTGAAGGCCAGCCGGCTCCCGGCTGTCGGGGCGCACATTCATCTGCAGGAAAGCTTCATAGGAAGCCCGCTGCACGTCAATCAAATTAGGCATCGGCGCAATTTCGGGAATGCGCCCGAAGCTCTTGCGGATCCTCTTACGCCCTGTGAACGATTTTGTGATCGCCATCTTATCCTGCCTCTGAACCAGACCTTCAAGTCGTCCGCTATGTGACCATCCCATTAACCCCATGGAATATCAGACGACTTGAACGGCTGGCTTAATCCTGTCTATGACGCGTGACGGAATGCCTTACTATAGACAACTTCCCTGTCAACGGCAAATGGGGCGGGCACCATAAAGCACCCGCCCACTCGCTCCAACGGCTCCCCCAAAGGGGACCGCATGGATACAGCTCTTACTTGATCTCGACGGTAGCGCCGTTCTCTTCCAGAACCTTCTTGATCTTCTCGGCCTCGTCCTTCGTGGCGCCTTCCTTGATGGTCTTCGGAGCGCCCTCGACCAGGTCCTTGGCTTCCTTCAGGCCCAGACCCGTGATGCCACGGATTTCCTTGATGACGTTGATCTTCTTGTCACCAGCCTTGGCCAGAACAACATCGAACTCTGTCTTCTCGGCAGCAGCTTCACCACCAGCAGCCGGAGCAGCAGCAACAGCAGCAACCGGAGCAGCAGCGGAAACGCCCCACTTCTCTTCGAGCAGCTTGGACAGCTCGGCAGCTTCCAGAACGGAGAGAGCGGACAGTTCGTCAACCAGTTTTGCCAGATCGGCCATGATAATATCCTCTAAGATGCGTAAATGTCAGGCGGCGTCGCTCATGCGGGCCACCCCGTTAATCAAGCGGCTTCCGTGTCGCCTGTTCTGGCATAGGCACCAAGAACGCGAGCAAGCTGCCCAGCCGGAGCCTGGGTGACGCCTGCGATGCGGGTTGCCGGGGTACTGATCATACCAACCAGCTGTGCACGCAGCTCGTCCAGAGATGGCAGGGAGGCCAGTGCCTTGACGCTATCAGCCGTAAGGGTCTGATTGCCAAGGGCACCACCAAGTACCACCAGCTTGTCATTCTTCTTGGCGAACTCGACCAGCACCTTCGCCACGCCAACCGGCTCATCCGACCAAGAAATGGCCGTCGGGCCTTTAAGCAGCGGCGCAATGCCGTCGAACTGGGTCCCATCCAGAGCACGGCTGACCAGCCGGTTCTTCGCAACCCTGTATGTCGCACCTACAGCGCGGATGTTGCGGCGCAGTTCTGTCGCATCGGCAACCGTCAGACCCAGATTCTGGGTGACGACAACCATGGACGTGCTACCAAACACCTTGCTGAGGGACTCGACAAAGGCCCGTTTTTCCGTACGGTCCAAAACCTGTCTCCTCGTTAGTCCGATTGCTCGGACCAGGTTACCCATAGGCCCCGCCCTGCCCAAAGGCACAACAGAGCCCGCTCGCCTGTCCATGATAAGGAAGACCGCATCGCACCCAGAGGGCCTGATACGCTCTGCCCGTCTCACGCCTGCGCCCGAAAAGGGCTTTAAGGGATGACACCCACATGCGTTCTAGGACAGGAAAGGAGCAGCCTGGGCTGCTCCAGAACACCACCCTGGAGGGTGGCGATTCCATAATCTCCCCTCAATCAGCCTTCAAAGCTGGAGAGATCGATACGCACACCTACCCCCATTGTGGAGGAAAGTGAAGCCTTTTTCAGATAAGTCCCCTTCGCACCGGACGGACGGGCCTTCTGGAGCGCATCCACCAGAGCCTTCACGTTCTCAGCCAGCTGAGACTCGGAGAAAGAAGCCTTGCCGACGCCAGCATGAACGATACCGGCACGCTCGGCACGATATTCCACCTGACCGGACTTGGCAGCCTCAATGGCACCCTTGACGTCCATCGTCACGGTACCGAGACGGGGGTTCGGCATCAGGCCGCGCGGACCAAGAATCTTACCCAGACGTCCGACCAGAGCCATCATGTCCGGGGTGGCAATGCAGCGATCGAACTCGATCTCACCAGCCTGCACCTTCTCGGCCAGGTCTTCCGCACCGACAACCTCGGCACCGGCGGCAGCAGCTTCCTCAGCCTTCGGGCCACGGGCGAACACACCGACACGCAGCGTCTTGCCCGTACCGTGCGGCAGGGAGATCAGACCACGGACCATCTGGTCAGCATGACGGGGATCAACACCGAGACCGATGGAGAATTCAACCGTCTCATCGAACTTGGCCGTTGCGTTGCTCTTCACCAGAGCGACAGCGTCGTTCAGGGAGTACAGCTTGTCACCATCAACCTTGGCGCGCAGGGCGGCAATACGTTTGTTCTTGGCCATGTTCTCAGCCCTCCACCACATCAAGACCGATGGAACGGGCAGACCCTGCCAGCATACGCACGGCACCATCGATGTCGTTTGCGTTCATGTCCTGGAACTTCTTCTCAGCAATCTCACGCAGCTGGGATGTCGTCACGGACCCGACGGAAGACGCACGGCCAACCGTCTGGGAACCCTTGGTGATCTTCGCTGCCTTCAGCAGGAAGTAGGTGTTCGGCGGCGTCTTCGTAATGAAGGTGAAGGTACGGTCCGCATAGGCGGTGATCACGACCGGGATCGGCATCCCCGGCTCAAGACCCTGCGTCTTTGCGTTGAATTCCTTACAGAACTGCATGATGTTCAGACCGCGCTGACCCAGCGCCGGACCGACCGGCGGAGACGGGTTAGCCTTGCCAGCCGGAATCTGCAGTTTGATGTAGCCAACTACTTTTTTGGCCATATCCGGGACTCCCTAATTTACAGTTCCCGAACCGTGGTTGAGACGGCAGGGATCATCCCCGCCTCCCACGTTCGACTGAGAGGGTGCCTAGACCATTCCGCCCATACCGTCAAGCAGGAATCAGGGGTGCGCTGGCACGGCAGCTGCCCCCGTCAGGTCACGTTCCGCAACGGGTGGTTCGATCTCAGAACCCTTCTGCGGGGTTCCCACCGGCACCTCACCGGCGGGGCGGGCATGGTGCAGCCCCTCATACTGCAACGGCCCAATCGGATCGATGCTCTTTATGTCCGGCAGGAGCCTGTCCGACCAGCCACCGCCAAGGGCACGGATGAGCCTGACCGTGGACTGGAGCTGCCGTGTCTGCGCCTGCACCTCCAGCAGGCGGGCCTTCAGCGCATCCTGCTGGGCCACCAGTGCATCCAGATAGTTCGTCAGCCCCCCCGTATAAAGAGCCATCGTCATGGCCTGTGTCCGCAGTGCAGCATCCACTGCCTGATGCTGCTGGAGCCGTTCCTGATGGTATAGGGCTGTCTGGCTCAGCCCATCCTCAACATCCTGAAAGGCCGCCAGAACCGTCGCCCGATAGGCGTCCACGCGTTCCCGATATTGCGACCAGGCCCGTTGCAGGGCCGCACGCCGCATCCCCCCCGTGAAAAGCGGCTCCACAGCCTGCACGGCCACCCGCCAGAACGCCTTGGAGATGCTGGCCAGATCAAACCCGGCATCCTCGAAGCCACCCGTCGCACTGATGGTGATATGGGGATAGAAAGCTGCCCGGGACACACCAATGGCCCGTGCAGCGGCAGCCATCTGCCGCTCGCTCATGGCCACGTCGGGCCGTCTCTCCAGCAGTGTGGATGGGATACCTTCCTTCACCCGGATGGTATCAAAATGCAGCCGGAAATCCTTGACCGGCTGGATGTGGAAACTGGCAGGCACCATGTTCACCATGACAGCAATGGCATGTTCCTGCACCTGCCGGGTCGCCTCCAGATAGCTCCTTGCCGCCTGTGCGGAGTACAGCTCATTCTCCGCACGGGAGACATCCAGCCCCGCACCAATGGCCCCACCCTGCCGCAACCTCGTGATCTCCACGGCCGTACGGAAATACCGGATGGAATCATCATAAACAGCCAGCTGGGCATCAATCCCACGCAGTGCCATGTAGTTTGATGCCAGCTCGGCCTGGAGACTCAGCCTCGTCAGTGCATATTCAGCAGCCCCGGCCTGCGCCAGATTTTTCTGCATGTGCGTCTGGTTGCGGATGGCATCCCAGAAATCCGGCTCCCACGTGGCGGCACCGCTATAGGCGACGTTGGATTCATAAATGGGCGTATTGTTGCTCCGCCGCAGGAAGAGCCGCCCATCAGACTGCTTGTTCCGGCTCATCTGCGCCCCACCGGCCAGCTGCGGATACAGACGACTTTCCGTCTCACGGGCGATGTCACGCTCCTGCGTGAAAACCTCCGCCGCTGCCTGAAGGTCCGGATTATAGACGTTCAGCCGCTCTTCCAGCTCATCAAGCTGGGGATCGTGGAACAGCTTCCACCATTCTCCCCGCACGACTGCATCGGCCGGCTTGGCATCCCCCATGATGCCTTTGCCTGCCCACCCCTCCGGGTAAATGAAATGTGGCCTGTGATAGTTCGGAGCCAGATCACATGATGTCAGAAAAAAAGAGAGCCCTCCTGCCAGAAGGGAGACCGTCTTCCACACCCCTGTTGCCATCAGTGCTGCCCCTGTTCCTGTCTGACAGGCGCAGAATCGGATGCCGTTGCCCCTCTTTCGCCCGGCTTTGCCTGATCATCAGGGCTGTTTTCCTCCGGTGGTGGCATCGCACCGACACGCCTCAGATCATTCGATGTCACATTCGGCACTGGCTTCTCAGTATCCTTGGGTTTGACATCATTATATCCACGGGTGGGTGTCACAACCCGGACCTCATCACCATCCAGCATGTCGGCTGTCGGATTGGCCACAATCTCATCATCCAGGGACATGCCGGAAAGAACCTGTGTCGTCATGCCAAAATTCGTACCGACCTGCACAGTCTCCAGCCGGACATGATGATTCACAACCTTGGCCACCTGCATCCCCTGGGCACGGAAGATGAGAGCACTGGTAGGCACAATCAGCACGTTCGGGTCGCCGGGAGCCTGGATATGCGCCGTGGCGTAAGAATTGGGCCAGAGCAGCCCATCAGGATTGTCCAGCACCAGCTCGGTCGTCACGGTCCGGGTTGCGGCATTGAAGGCATTGGCCGTGGCCAGAAAACGGGCCTTGAACACACGCCCCGGATATTGTGGCACGCTGAGCTCCGCACTGATGCGGGGCGAAATGACACTGGCAAAATCCTGCGGTACCGATACGAACACACGGATCCGATGCACATCCGCCACGGAAAACAGCTCGGCGATCGCCCCCCGTGAATTGAGATTGCCCCCGGCCGCGTTCACATAATCCCCGACATTGACCAGACGGGACGTCACGATCCCATCAAAAGGGGCTACGATACGTTTGAAATTCTCCAGCGCCTCCACCCGTTCAACTTCATGGGCGGCAGCGTCAAGCTCGGCCTTCTGGGCAGCGGCATTGGCAGCCTGCACATCCACCTCCTGCCGGGAGACGGCCTGTGTCCCCCGCAGGGCTGTCCAGCGCTGCGTGGTAATCAGCGCCAGTTTGTAACGGGCATTGATGACCTCATAATGCGCCTTGGCCGCCGCGTACTGGGCATCAATGCTCGGCGTGCTGACCTCCGCAAGAAGGTCGCCCCGCTTCACGTGGGCCCCGTAATCCTTGTACCACATCTTCACATAACCAGAGACCTGCGCATAGATCGGCGCCTCATACCAGGCTGCCAGATTGGCAGGCAGGTCCACGGTCCGGGTGGCAGGACCCGGCTGCGCCTTTATCAGCACGACACGGGCAATGGCACTATCCTGCGTCTCCCGCACCAGCTCTCTCCTGTGCAGGGCACGCTGTACAAGCCCCAGTACAACCAGCCCTGCAAGCACCGCCAGAAGGATGAGAATCAGCAGGCGCCCCCTGCCACGAGCCGGAGATGGAGTCTGATGGGGGGACGGATTCATGAAGGTTCTCCTTCTGGAGTGGCCCGGTCACTCTTCGGGGCACCACCATGGATCAGGGCAAAAACGCAGGGGACAAACAGCAGCGTAGCCACCGTGGCCATCATCAGCCCGCCGATCACGGCCTTGCCCAGCGGCGCATTGGAGGAATTGCTGATGGACATGGGGATCATGCCGATCATCATGGCAAGGGCTGTCATCAGCACGGGCCGGATGCGTTCAAATCCGGCTTCCGAGGCGGCAAGAACGGCATTGCCGTGTTCCTCCAGCCGCTCCCGGGCAAAAGCCACAACCAGCACGGCATTGGCCGTGGCTGTCCCCATGCACATGATGGCCCCTGTCAGCGCCGGAACGGACAGGGTCGTATGGGTCAGGAACAGGCTCCACGCAATCCCGCCCAGAGCGGCAGGCAGAGCCATGACAATGACGAACGGATCCAGCCACGACTGAAAGTTCACGACAATGATCAGATAGACCAGCACGATGGAAAGCAGCAGCCCGCCAATCAGCTGGACATAAGCATTGTTCATCGTCACGACCTGCCCACGCACCACCATGCTGGACCCATGCGGCAGGTCAGGCCGGACGCTTTCCACCTCCCGGTTTACAGCACGGGACAGAGCCCCGAGGTCGATCCCTTCTGCCGCCACGTAGATGTCAAACACCGGCATGATGTTGTAATGGGAGACTTCCGCCGGTGTCCCTGTCTGTTCGATATGACTGACACCACCCAGTATCTGCATGGTCCCGTTCTGCGGGTTGCCATCCCCCTTGTCGAGCGGCATCTTCTCCAGGTCATTGAGGGTCTGGAGGTACATGGCCGGGGCCTGCACGTCGATCAGCTGTGAAGTGCCCTGCGGGTTGAGGTAATAAGTCTGCCCGACCTGCGAACTCCCCGAAAGGGTTGTCAGCACATTGAAGGCGATATCACGCTCCGTGATGCCGGTGCCCATGGCGAAACTGCGATGGGCATTGATGAGCATGGTCGGCTGGGTCATGGGCTGCTGGACACTGACATCCACCGCACCGGGAATTCTGCGCAGACGCTGGGCCAGACGGACGGCGAAGGCATAATTATGCTGGAGATCCCGCCCGACAATCTGGACATCAATGGGAGATGGCAGGCCAAAATTGAGAATCTTAGCTGTCAGATCGCCCGGCTGGAAGGTGAAACCTATCCCCGGGAAAGCCGTGCTGAGGGCCGTACGCAGGCGCTTGCGGTATTCGGCGATCGGACTTTCATCATCCTCCAGCTGAATGGTGACATCACAGTCCTGTGTTCCTGTCGTGGGAGAGGGCACCATGGCCTGGTTCATCTGGCTCATCGGCAGGCCGCAGTTATTGACGATCAGCTTCACCTGACCCGGCAGGGCCTCACGGATTTTCTTTTCAATCAACCCGCTGAGTTTGGCACTTTCCTCAATACGGGTTCCGACCGGAGCCCGGAAATGCATCTGCATGGTCCCGGATTTGATCTCCGAGAAAAAATCCTGCCCGACAAAGAAAAGCAGAAGAAGAGACGCCAGCGCACCGGAGAGGAAAAGAATGATGAACCGGGCCCGTATCGCCAGTACGGCCAGAAGAACATCATGATAACTTTGGCGGAACCGCTCGAAATATGCCTCAAATCTCTCCTGGAACCTGCCAAAGAAACCCTTTTTCCGGCTGGCATGGTCAGGATGGCGCTGCTGCTCCACCTGTGCGGCCAGAAGCCAGTTCGCCATCGTCGGGACGAGCGTTCTGGAAAGAACGAAAGAGGCAATCATCGCAAAAATGATGGCCTCGGCCATCGGCATGAACAGCCATCCCGCCACACCTGTCAGTTCAAAGAGCGGGAACCAGACAATGCAGATGCAGGTGGTCGAAACGAATGTCGGGATGACGATCTGGTTGGCAGCATCGACAATGGCAGGCTCAAGCTCCTTGCCCATATGAAGGTGGGCATCAATATTCTCGATCATCACCGTGGCATCATCCACGAGAATACCGACAGCCAGAGCCAGACCGCCCAGCGTCATCACATTGATGGATTGCCCGGCCAGGCTGAGGCCAATCAGAGCCGAAAGCATGGCCAGCGGAATGGAAACCGCTACGATCACGGTCGAACGCCACGACCCCAGAAAGAGCAGAACCGTCAGGCTGGTCAGGATGGCAGCGGTGATCATTTCCCGCACCACATCGACCACGGATTCCTTCACGAAGCTGGATGCATCGGTGAGAATATCCATGCTTGTGCCGGGGGGAAGCGTCTTCTGGATATCCGGCAGAAGTTTCTTCACCCCGCTCACCACATCCAGCGTGGAAGCGTTCCCGCTCTTCAGGATGACGATCATCACCGCCTGCTTGCCTCGCACCAGCACGGCGTTCGTCTGCGGCGGCCCACCCTTGTGGACCCAGGCCACATCCCGCAGATAGATGACGGAATTACCCACCTGCTTGATGGGCATCCGGTTGAAAGCGGCAATATCCATGGGGGCAGAATTGGTCCGCACCATGAAATCCATGGCACCGACCTTCTGATCCCCGGCCGGAAGCACGATATTCTGCCTGTTCAGGGCGCTGGCCACATCCACGGCAGAGAGACGGTGCGCCAGAAGCTTCACCGGGTCGATATCCACCATGATGTCCGCTGCCACACCACCATAAGGATTGGGGATGGCCGTCCCCGCTACGGAAACCAGCTCCGGCCGTATGAGGTTGGAGGCCATGTTATAGACCTCCGAAGCGGACATGTTGGGATTGTTGACCTGCAGGGTCAGGACAGGGACGGATGATGCATCCAATGCCAGAATGAGCGGCGGCGTGGCCCCGGTGGGCAGCTGCTTGATGACCGTCTGGGACACGGAAGTGATCTGCGTCTGGGCAACGCTGGTATCCGTACCGGGCTGGAAGAAGATTTTGACAATCCCACGCCCGTAATAGGAGTTGCTCTCAATGTGCTCGATATTGTTGACGGTCGCCGTCAGGGCGCGCTCATAATAATAGACGATACGGCCGGAGACTTCCTCTGGCATCAGCCCTGTATAGGACCAGACAGCTGCCACCGTCGGAATCCTGATGTTGGGGAACACGTCCGTCGGCGTGCCCAGGATGGCCCTCACCCCGAAAATGAGGATCATGATGGACATGACCACAAACGTATAGGGCCGCCGCAGGGCGGTCAGGACAATGGCATTCATGACGGGCAGGACCCCATGTCGGATAGGGGCAGTCCCAGCATGAAGGCCCCCTCACCCATCCCCGCTTTCATTCGATAGGCTGTCTTCTCTGTCTCGATACTGCTGGGCAATCTGTCTCTCCACCTGGACGGGCCACAGGTGCCCGAAGGCCCCAACCCTGCGTCCGGGGGATTATAACGACGCAACCCAAAGAAAAAATGCTTTTCATCTGAAAAGATTTTTAAGAACACGGTTCCGTTACCAGCCTTTTATCTGCCACGGCCCATCACACCTCACCCTGCGCACTGGGCCTGTTCAGGAACCGGGAAAACAAGACGGAACACGGTTCCGCTGCCAACATCCCCCTGACGGTTCTCATCAATCACGAGACGGGCCTCATGCAGCCGGACGATGGCCGCCACAAGGCTCAGCCCCAGCCCGCTGCCGGGCACGTGGCGGCTCTTGTCTGCCCGGTAGAAGCGGCCCATCACGGCATCACGCTCCTCCACCGCAATACCAACCCCGGTATCCCGCACCTCGAACCACGGTTCCCCCAGCTCGTTCCGCCCTGCCCGTAGAGTGACAGCTCCCCCCTCCCCCGTGAATTTCAGAGCATTGTCCAGAAGATTGGCCAGAACCTCGTTCAGCAGGTCGGCATCCCCCCAAAGCTCCACGGGGCCTTCATGAGGTATCACGGACAGGGTCAGCCCCTGCGTTTCTGCATTGGGCTCGTACAGATCAGCCATGTCGGCAATGAGAGGCATGATATCCATGCGCCTGAAACCAGCCCTGCGCTGACCATTTTCAATCTCCCCGATCCTCAGCAGGGCCGTAATGACAGAAAAACACTGCTCGAGATCCCTCTGGCACAAAGCCATTGCCTGCTCGAAGCGGAGCTCCTCCTCCGGGGTCGATGTCAACGCCTGTACAAAACCGTTCAGGCGATCCAGCCGGGCCTGGACACGGGCCAATGGTGTACGGAGATCATGGGCAATGTCGTTGCCAACATCCCGCATTTCACCCATCAGCTGCTCCAGACGGTCCAGCATTCTGTTGACCGACCCGGCAAGACGGTCAAGATCATCATGACCGCGCCCGACAGGCAGGCGCTCCCGAAGCTGCCCCTTGACGATCTGCTCGATGGAATGATGCATCTTGGTGATGCGCCCCAACGCACGGCGGCTGAGGATCATCCCCGCCATGAGAGCAAACAGTACGACCGGAACCATGGAGAACAGGGCGCATTGCCGGGCTACACGCCGCAGCTCATCCACCATGTGGCGGGAGCGCCCCAATACCAGAAGGCGGGTCTTCCCCGGCTGCATCCCCGGCACTTCCACCACAAGAAAGCGCATGACCGTCACGGAATGATCCGGCAGGACAAAGGAGAGGTTCTGGGTAGAAGGACTGGCCGTAAGCCCTGCGGGCCACGTTGTCATGTCCCCGGCTATGGGGTGATGGTCCCTGTCGAACAGGGCGGCAGCATTCAGGAAGATGCGCAGCTCGCTCGTGCTGCGTTCTTTCAGCCGGACCTCCAGATCACCCGGGGCCTCCTGCATCAGGACCGAAGCAGAACGGCGCAGCAGGTCGTTGGTGCGCAGCTGCTCATAAGTACTGATCTGCCCATAAAGCAGGATCAGCTCCAGCAGCATCCCCAGCACGACGACACAGACAAGCCCCAGCGTCAACCGGAACGCCGCCGTGCGAAACAGGTCACTCCGGGACACGCAGGCAGAACCCGGCACCACGGATGCTGTGGATCAACGGCTCCTCGCCATCCCGGTCCACCTTGCGACGCAGCTTGCCGATATGCACGTCCACCAGATTGGTGCGGGGGACGAACCGGTAATTCCAGACATCCTCCAGCAGCATGGTCCGGGTCAGCACCGTATTGGGGCGGCGGATCATGTATTCCAGCAGCCGGAACTCCCGTGGCAGAAGGTCGATCTCCCGCCCGTCCCGTCGCACCCGCCGTTCCAGAAGGTCCATCTCCAGCGGCCCCAGCTTCAGCATGGAGGTACGGCCATAGATGGGACGGCGCAACAGGGCTTCCAGCCGGGCGGCCAGCTCTTCCATCACGAATGGTTTTGTCAGGTAATCGTCCCCGCCCGCCTTCAGGCCACTGATGCGGTCATCCACGGCTGACAGGGCCGACAGGACCAGAACCGGCATGGTCATGCCCTGCTCCCTCAGGGTCTCCAACACGCTCAGCCCGTCCATGCCCGGCAGCATGCGGTCCATCACCAGCAGGGCATAATCATCCCGGCGGGCCATCTCCAGCCCCTCGGTCCCTGTTGCTGCACGTGAAACCTCATAGCCACGCCCGCACAGATCCCCCACGATCTCTTCCGCAAGACTGTCGTCATCCTCGACAAGAAGGAGCTTTACCGGGGCCTGTCCCTCACCCTCCAGCGGAGCATCGCTGGGCCATGGCTGCCGTTCCATCTTCTTCATCTTCTTTTCCGCCGCCATCGCATCGCCCCTCCTCTGGCCACCATCACACACCAGACCGCCCTGCCGCAGCCTGTCCGGCCGCCACGCCACTGGCCCAGGCCCACTGGAAATTGTACCCTCCCAACCAGCCTGTCACATCCACGGCCTCTCCGACAACATACAGCCCCGGTACCGTGCGGGCCTCCATGGTCTGGGAGGACAGGTCTCTCGTATCCACACCGCCCCGCATGACCTCTGCCTTGGCGTAACCCTCCGTACCCGCCGGGTGGAGAACCCAGTCACTCACCTGCGCTGCCAGGGCACGCACCGCCTTCGCTGGCTGTTCCGCCAGCGGGCGGTCATCCAGCATTCCAGCAACCAACACCTTCACCAACCGGGCGGGCAGGGCCTCCAGCAGGGCGGGCGCATGAGCCTTCGGGCGCTGCTGGCAGATACTCCGCATATCCTCATGAACATCACGCCCCGGAGCCAGATTCAGGCGCAGGGCTTCATGCCTGTCCCACCATGACGATATCTGAAGGATGGCCGGGCCGGACACACCCCGATGGGTGAAGACCATTCCCCCCGTGAAGACCGGCTTCTTCCGCCCGGCCAGCGAAGCCGTGACCTGAAGGGACACACCAGCAAGATTCGGCTGGGCCGCTTCAAGAAGAAAAGGCACGAGGGCCGGAGCGGGTGGCACAATCCGCAGGCCGAACTGCCGGGCCAGCTTCAGGGCAATGTCGGTGGCGCCCAGCTTGGGCAGGGCCAGCCCCCCCGTTGCCAGAATGATGGACCGTGCCCGCACCGGCCCCTGTGATGTCTCCAGTGTGAAACTGTGACCATCATGGCTCACATCACTCAGGGAACAGCCCAGCTGGAACGTAACCCCGCCAACCCGACATTCATCTTCCAGCATGGAAACAATCTGCCGGGCCGATTCATCGCAGAAAAGCTGTCCCTCTTCCTTCTCATGCCAACGAATGCGGTATTTCTCGACAAGGGACAGAAAATCCTGCGGGCGGTACCGGGCCAGAGCGGAGCGGCAGAAACGGGGATTTTCAGAGCGGTAATATGTCCAGTCCGCCTTCAGGTTGGTGAAATTGCACCGCCCACCACCAGAAATGAGAATTTTCCGCCCCGGCTGATCGGCATGGTCCAGAAGGACAGTCCGCGCGCCCCTCTGCCCTGCCGTGGCAGCCGCCATCATGCCAGCTGCCCCCGCCCCCATGACGGCCACATCCCACATCACCATGTCTGCCCCACGCCCTTCATGACCTGTCAGAAATCAAGATCGGCATAATGGGCAGGTGGTTTCACGCCGCTGACACGGTCACCCAGAAGATCACGGAAACAGGGGCGGGACTTTATGCGGGCGTACCAGTCCCGCACGCACGGAGCCCGGCGCCAGTCGATATCACCCAGAAAATCCAGGGCGGAAATATGGGCCGCAGCCGTAAAATCTGCCGCTGTCAGAACAGAACCCCCCAGCCATGTCCGTGTTTCGGCCAGATAGCCAATGTAATCCAGATGGAAACGGAGATTCTTGTACCCTGCCTGAAGAATCTTCCCATCAGGATGCCCCTGCCCGAAAAGACGCTTCTCCACCTTTTCCCCCAGAAGGTTGACCATGACTTCCTGCTGGAAGAGCCGCTCAAACCAGTCCATGAGGCGGCGGACTTCCACCCGTTCAGCCAGATTGCGCCCCAGAAGAGAGGTCTCCGGGTAGGCATCCTCCAGATATTCGGCAATCACACGCCCGCCAGGCACGACCATGCCACTGTCCTCCACCAGAACGGGCACCTCGCCTGCCGGATTCAGTTCGTGAAACCGTTCATTCTGCTCCCACGTCTTTTCCACGACGAGCTCAAACGGCAGCTTCTTCTCTGCCAGCATGAGCCGCACAAAACGCGATTGCGGAGACAGGGGTAAGTGATGCAGTATACGCATATGTTTTTCCTACGGCATTTTTGCATCAGGGAACAGAGACCATTCCAATCAGTCCAGACACAACCACGGTGATCCACAGTTCATGTCCAGCCCATCAGCATCTCCGTCGTTTCATCCGTCAGATGCGTCCGCAGTGCAAGCCCCAGGTACCAGCAGAATGACCATCCGTGCCCGGGGCCGGTCTTTCCTGGCACTCATTCTCTCCCCAGAAGCCCCGCTGAAGGACTGGCTGGCCGGACTGGATGAGCATATGAGGCGCGCCGCCGGATTCTTCAACCGCCAGCCCGTCATTCTGGACCTCAGCCTGCTGGATGAAAATACGGAAGGACTGGCCGGTTTCCAGCAGGAACTGCGCCAGCGCCATATCCATCTGATCGGCATTGAGGGGGGAGATCGCCACTGGGCAGCCCTCCAGTCATGGGAGTGGCCCATCGAACTCCAGGGCGGGCGCCCGAGCGGGCCCGTGAACCTGCCCGATGGCGAAGAGCCGCAGGCGGCCGAGCCCGCCACTGCGAACCTGAGCGAACCGCTCATCATCAACCGGGTCGTACGCTCTGGCCAGTCCATCCAGAATCCCGATGGGGACGTCATCGTGCTGGGGGCCGTCTCCTCTGGTGCGGAGATCATTGCCGGTGGGTCCATCCATGTTTACGGGCCGTTGCGCGGGCGGGCCATTGCCGGGGTGGACGGCCATCCCCAGGCCCGCATCTACACCGCCAAGATGGAGGCCGAACTGCTCGCCATTGACGGTTTCTACATGGTGGCCGAAGAAATGCCGGAAGACTCCGTGGGGAAAGCCGCACAGGTCTATCTGGAACAGGAACGGCTGAATGTGACTCCCCTCCAGGCAGGGACTGTCAAAATATGACTTTTTCCTTTTTTGAAAAAAGAAAACTGCCCACTTGTGACACGGAATGTCTTATCAATGCTTAATCATCACTGTAGAGTATGAAGCAACAAGGCAAGGTTCCCTTTTACTGAACCTTAATCATCTGCAATAATGTCCACAAATAAGGCTCATGAGCCGACTGCGGGAAAGCTGAAAATTTCATGGCAAAGATCGTTGTTGTTACATCCGGCAAAGGGGGCGTTGGCAAAACGACAACAACAGCCGCCCTTGGGGCCGCCTTGGCGCGAAGCGGACAGAATGTGGCTGTGGTCGACTTTGACGTCGGGCTCCGCAACCTGGACCTCATCATGGGGGTCGAACGGCGGGTCGTGTTCGACCTGATCAACGTCATCCAGGGGGAAGCCACACTCCATCAGGCCCTGATCCGTGACAAGCGCTGTGATACCCTGTCCATCCTGCCGGCCTCCCAGACCCGGGACAAGGACGCCCTGACAAGCGAGGGCATAGAACGGGTGATGAACGAGCTGCGGGAGCGCTTCGACTGGATCCTCTGTGACAGCCCAGCCGGCATTGAGCGCGGGGCCCAGCTGGCCATGCATCATGCCGACCACGCCGTGATCGTCACCAATCCGGAAGTCAGCTCCGTCCGTGACTCTGACCGCATCATCGGTATGCTCGACAGCCAGACAGCCCGGGCACAGAAAGGTGAGACGGTCGAGAAGCACCTGCTTCTGACACGCTATGACCCGAGCCGGGCCTCCCGTGGTGAGATGCTGAGTGTTGAAGATGTCGTGGGCATCCTCTCCCTGCCCCTGCTTGGCGTCATTCCCGAAAGCGAAGATGTCCTCAAGGCCTCCAACGTCGGGGCTCCGGTCACTTTTGCCTCCCCGGAGAGCGTCCCTGCCCTGGCCTATTTCGAAGCCGTGGCCCGCCTGGAAGGCAAGGACATCCCCGTCACCATCCCGACCGAAAAACGTGGTCTGTTCGACCGCATCTTCAAAAAGAGGGGATCATGAGTTTTCTGGACAGCTTCTTTTCCCGGAAACGCCCCGAGGCAAGCAGCAATGTAGCACGGGACCGGCTGCAGATCCTGCTGGCGCATGAGCGGCAGGCGCAGGAAGGTGGGGACTCAACCCTCCTCCGGACTCTCCATGCTGAAATCCTTGAAGTTCTGGCACGTCATGTCTCCATTGATGAAGACAATGTGCAGATCAAGATGGATCGGGGGCAGAAATGCTCCAAGCTGGAGATCGACATCCAGGTCCCGCAGAGTGGCCTGCGGGCGCAGGTTTCCACCATGACCCCCAATGAGGACCTGTAGTACTCCCTTTCCCTTGACCAGACCTTGTGCGGGGCCTGCCCCGCCACTGTCTCCCTATACCTGACAGGGATGCTGCCAGGCCGGTTTCTGCAGTCTTCGCTGCTCCGCTCCCCAGAGGAGCTTTTTTTGTCCCATAATGAACGATTCATCATAGTTAATTATGTGTCCAAGACAGCACAGTACGGCGCCTTTCATGCAACAGGTGCCCTGTCACACCCTCTATCCCATGGTCTTGAAGACGACTGTTCTATATCAGACAGGCGCATAGATGTTTCTATTTTTCACTATGAAGAATAGGGGTTTGCCCGGATGATCCCCCGTGTGCAAGGTCCTGCTTCACCTGCTGGAAAGTTGGTCTCTGATGCGTTCCCTGCCTCCTTCACGTCGCCTGACTACCCTCCCCTCCCTGCTTGGCATCGGGCTGGGCTGCATGACGGCTCTATCCTCCCAGGTCAAGGCGGCAACCAGAGACCAGACCATGGCACCGGCACAGGAAAAAATATCTGCCACAGGAAAGCCCAAACCCATCACCAGGCGGCAGGCCACCACCCCGTTGCGTCAGAAACACGTCCAGCAGGTGCCCGGCGGAACGGAAACACTCATCGTCACCGGGACACGGGAGATCGGGAAAAAGGCCCGTGATTCCATTGCACCCATTGATGTCGTCTCCAGCCGGCAGCTCACCAGTACCGGCCAGCCAACCCTGCGGGATGCCATGCAGCTCCTGCTGCCATCCCTCACCGTCCCCACAGGCGGCTTTGATGCAGGCGCCCTGACGGATTCCATCAGCCTGAGGGGACTGAGCTCCAATGAGACGCTGATCCTCGTCAATGGGCACAGGCGGCACACCACGGCCAACATCTATGCCGATTCCGGGCCGCAGCAGGGCACGACCCCGACCGACATCGACATGATCCCCCTCTCTGCCATCGATCACATCGAAGTGCTGCGAGATGGTGCCTCGGCCCAGTACGGATCGGATGCCATTGCCGGGGTGGTGAACATCATCCTCAAGAAGCAGGATCACGGACTGACGATCCGGTCCAACAGCGGCATCACAAGCAAGGGAGACGGCTACCAGCAGGGCATCTTCATTGATGGCGGGGCCTCCTTCGGGGAGGACCGTGGCTTCATCCATGTCAGTGGCGACCTCGTGCATCAGGACCACAGCTTCCGCTCCGGACCGGACAGCCGGACCGGAACAACCATCAACAAGATCCTGAGCCAGCCGGAACAGACCCGGGAGTCCGTAGCCATCAATGCAGGCTATGACATCACCAACACGCTCCAGCTCTACAGCACGGCCACCTATGCCCACCGCCATGCGGAGGCCTTCCAGAATTACCGTCTGCCCTCATCCCTTGCCAGCACACCCGGTTACGCCGCCATCTACCCGGACGGCTATTCCCCCCTCCAGACGCTGGAAGAAAATGATTTTGAAATCACGGCAGGGCTGAAAGGCCGTCTGGCAGGCTGGCACTGGGACCTGTCCAGCACGTACGGGCGGGATTTCGACAATATCGGCCTGAAGAATGACGCCAACAAGGCCCTTCCCGCCTCCGCCCTGCAAACCACCTACAACAGGGTGCAGGGCTTCAATGACACGCAGTGGAACAACGAGCTGAACCTGAACAGGAAGCTCAATCTGTCCTTCTGGCCCCACAGCATCAATCTCGCCGGAGGGGCCGGATACCGTTATGAAGCCTACTCCATTGCTGAAGGCTCCAGTGCCAGTACCTATGGCGGCGGCACCAGCCTGGCCCTCGCCGGAACAAGCCCCCGCAGTGCGGGCAACTCCAACCGTGACGTGGTCTCCGGTTATGTCGACATTTCCACCCATCTGACAAAGCACTGGCAGCTGGACATGGCCGGACGGTACGAACATTACACCGATGTCGGCAACACGCAGACCGGCAAGATTTCCACCCGTTATGACGTGTCAAGGAGGCTTGCCTTCCGGGGGACATTCAGCAACGGCTTCCACGCTCCCACACTGGCGCAGGAACATTATTCCGCCCTGACCCTCTCCCCGACCGTGGCCCGTGGGCTGGTGGCCGCCACCTCTCCCGGAGCCCTGGCCAGCGGGGCCCAGCGTCTGAAACCGGAGCAGAGCACGAATGTGGAAGGGGGCATCATTGCCGAACCCTTCAAAGGGCTGCATGTCACGACCGATTTCTACCAGATCGACCTGCGGGGCCGCATCCTGCCCGGGAACAACCTCTATGGTGTGGAAGCCGCCAACATTCTGGCAGCCAACGGCATCACCGACCTGCCCGCCAACATCACGAACAACAATCTGTCCACCCAGTGGTTTGCCAATGTGGCGAACACCCGCACGCAGGGCATGGACATGACCATCACCTACACCACGAAACTGCGCCACGCCGGGCGCATCAACTGGGATGCCGCCATCAACCTGAACCGCACCAGACTGCGCCATCAGGCGACCCGCAGCGACGGCACGCCGGTCCTCAACGCCCCCAGCCGGGCCTACATCACGACTGCGTATCCCCGCAGCAAGATCATCTTTGGTGGCACATGGGTATCCCCGGCGCATCGCTGGGCCGTTGCCCTGCATGAAATCCGGTACGGGCAGACGACCTCCGCCCTGACCTATTACCGGAACAACAATACCTCAACGGCCTCGACCACCAATTACCTCCAGTTCCATAACAGACCGAAATGGACGACCAATCTTTCGGTGACGTACAACATCAACAAAATCTGGAGTACAACACTGGGCGGGAACAACATCTTCGCCGCCTTCCCCAGCAAGGTGCCTCATGGCAACCGTTATCTGGGAGCCGCCAAATACTACCTGAGCACATCCCAGCTCGGCATCAATGGCGGCTACTATTATCTGGACGTGTCAGCCCACTTCTGAAAAGTGGGCCAGACGGTCACATCTCGGCCCATGTCCGCAGCAGGTTGTGATACACGTTGGTCAGCCGCAGGACCTCCGCATCCTTGGGGCCGTGGCTCTGGGTCAGGGCCATGATGCTCTGGTCAAGGTCGAACAGGATGGACCGGTGCTCCTGCGAGCGGATGACGGACTGCGCCCAGAAAAAAGACCCCCAGCGGCTGCCCCGTGTCACGGGAGTGACCGTATGCAGGGCCGTGGTGGGATAGACAATCATGTCCCCCGCAGGCAGGCGCACCCTCTTTTCCTCTGAAGGCCCATGAAGGACCAGCTCGCCCCCGTCATATTCATCAAGATCGGAAATGAAAAGCGTGCTGGACACGTCCGTACGGATGCGGTGCCCCGTACCGGGAATGGGCCGCAGGGCGTTATCGACATGCGCCCCGAAATTCATCCCCACATCATAACGGTTGAAGAGCGGCGGCACGAGACGCAGGGGCAGCACGGCACTGTTATAGAGCGGGTTCGTGCCCAGCTTGCGCAGGACAAACGTGGAGAGCTCCTTCCCCAGCGGGCTGTCTGGAGCGATCTGAAGATTGTTCTTCACACTGCCAGACTGTGACCCGGCTGTTCCCCGGCCATCCACCCATTCTCCCGCGGCCAGACGGGACCGCAGGTCAGCCAGCTCTTCTGCCGAGAGAACTCCCGGAATATGCAACATCATGAGATCATGCCTTTCAGGCAGGCCAGCAGCCTCGCCACCTACAGGAAAAGGAGCAGACAGACCTGCCTGCTCCATGTGAAACCTTCACACCATCATCCACCGGTTTCAAGACCGGACATGCAGAAGGCATGGCCGGCCCCGACACTCAGTAATCCATGGTCAGACGGCCAAGGAATGTCCGCCCCGGTGCGGGCGTGGCATAGCCGCTGAAGAGACTGTTGTAGTTCAGCCGATTGGCCAGATTGTACCCGTTGAGAGAGACCTGCCAGTGCCGCCCGAAATGATGGGAAATGACGGTGTCAAAATCCACATTGGCAGGCACTTTGGAGGTATTGTTGTTATCCAGATACACTTTCTGACGCCATGTCAGACCACCACCGATGGTGAAGTTCCACGGCGTACCGGGGAAGGCCTCATAGGCGGACCAGAGGGTCGCCTGATTGTGCGGCACGTACTGGATCTGGTTATGCATCCGCCCGCCACCATTGGAGGACGTCTTCGGGTCATACAGGGCGTAAGTGGCCGTGATGTTCCAGCCCGGCAGGATCATGCCACCAAGGGAGAGTTCCATGCCTTGGTTGCGCTGCTGGGCACCCGTGTTGATAGTGGAGTTGGAGACCGGGTCTGTCGTCAGGGCATTGCTCTTGTCCAGACGGAAAAGCGAGATGGTGGCCCCCAGGCGGTCATGCAGCAGACTGAACTTGCTGCCGACCTCATACAGGCGGGCACGCTGCGGGCGTGTATCCACGGTTCCCTTTGATCCCGGCCGGACCGGTATGGCCCCGCTGGTCACATACATGCCCGTCGGCGTGGTGGAGCTGGCATAGGTGAAATAGACCGTCTGCCACTTCGTCGGTGTCAGCACGAGGCTGGCCGTCGGGTTGAAGGTGTTGGTCGTCTGCGGGAAGCTCCTGTCCGGGTTGTTCGGCAGTTCGGACAGGCCGGACGTCCGGTAGTTGCTCTGCCAACGGTCCCAGCGGAACCCGCCCTTGATGGACGCCCAGTTCGTCAGCCATATCTGGTCATACAGGAAAATACCCGTGTCGAACCCATACCCGCGGCTGTTCGGCTTCTTGCCGATACCGGCAATGTTGGGCATGGAATTGGCCTGTGCGGAAACACGGCGCACCATCGCATCCGGCACATTGTGCGGGTCTGGATACAGCATGTTGGCGGTCGGCACCGCCTTTGTGAGGGAAGCCCCCTCATAGGTGTCCTGATGACGGGAATCATGGACATATTCCATGTCAAACCCTGTCACGACCTGATGCCTCAGAAAACCTGTCTTGAAGTCGGCCTGCAAGGAGGCGACGTCCTGGAAAGACCAGCTGTTTTGCTTGTAAGGCAGCGGCACGCTCCCGTTGGTATTGCGGGTGATCACACCGGCACCGTAATTGCCACTGTTCAGCGCATTGACGCACTTCGTGCCGCACTGCACCTTGGAGGCCTCAAAGTCACGGCTGTACTCACCGAAGCGCAGATCATTGTGGAATGTCAGATGATCGTTGAAGATGTGCTTCAGGCGCAGCGTCTCCATCGTGTCATCGGTATGATTATGGTCCTGCTGCTTGCCGTACCAGTTCTGCCGGGGCACGCCATATTCCGAGATCGGCCGCCCATAGGCGGACCCACGGGCCTTGACGACCGGCATCCCGTAATCCGGGATGCTGTTGTCCGTCTCATGCATCACCTGAAGCACGACGGTCGTCTTCGTCCCCAGTCCGAAGGCTACGGATGGCGCAATGCCCCAGCGATGATCCCAGACATGGTCCCGCCCGACCACATTGTTGGACGCCCCCAGCCCTTCCAGACGGAAGGCCGTGGTGTCGTTGATCCGCTTGTTCACATCCACCGTGCCACGGAAATAATCCGCTGACCCGCCACTGAAATCCACGTTGTAATGGTCGTTGACCGTCGGCGTCTTCGTCACGACATTGATGGCACCACCGGTCGTTCCGTTACCGAAAACCTGTGAGGACGGCCCCTTGATGACATTGACGGAATCATAGTTGAAGCTGTCACGGGAATAGACGCCGAAGTCCCGCAGGCCATCTTCGTAGATGTCATTCTGTGCCGGGAACCCACGGATGAGAAACTGGTCCCCGTTGAGACCACCGGCCCCTTCCCCGACGGAAGCCGTGATGCCGGGGACGTTGCGCAGGGCCTCATCCAGAGACTTCGCATTCTGCTGCTTGATCAGTTCCCGGGGAACGACATCAATGGTCTGCGGCGTGTGCATGACATCCTGCGGCATACGTCCCATGTCGTTGCCTGCATGCATCGTGTTGAACGGATGACCGATGACATGGATACGCTCCACCTGCGTTGCCTGCACACCATCCTGTGCCGCCCGGGATGCAGATGTTCCGGCTGTTGTCTGTTCCGCATGTGTTCCATCTGATGTGGCAACGCCATCCTGATGCAGGGCTGTTGTGTCAGCAGCATAGGCCCCCCCAGCGACACCACCCAGTGTCAGGACAGCCGAAGCCGGCTTGAGGCATTGATGGATAAAACGACTCATACAAAGGTGCTCCACATCAGGGTAATACGACCTCCACCAAGGAGAGACACCTTCCATAGATGATAATTATTCTCAGTTTCAAACCATAAAAATCATACCAAATCGTTTACAGATAAGATTGTGTCTTAATTGCCACAATATGACACACCATTACCATAATGGCTGTTTCCTGCTGTTTTTCAGCATGTTGCTACCTCCACTCCCATGTCGTGAACAGGTATTGCCGATTATTTCTTAGAACTGACAGGATAAACCGAACACAAAAACAAGAGCCCGTTCCCCAGCCCCAATGCGGAGCCATACCTTCAGGCCGGACAGTATGTCCGGCCTGAAAAAACAGCTCAGTAATCCATGGTCAGACGGCCAAGGAATGTCCGCCCCGGTGCAGGGGTAGAATAGCCACTGAAGAGCGTGTTGTAGTTCAGCCGGTTGGCCAGATTGTATCCGTTGAGAGAGACCTGCCAGTGCCGCCCGAAATGATGGGAAATAACGGTGTCAAAATCCACGTTGGCGGGCACCTTGGAGGTATTGTTGTTATCCAGATACACACCCTGCCGCCATGTCAGCCCCCCACCGATCGTGAAGTTCCATGGCAGGTTGGGGAAGGCCTCATAAGCGGACCAGAGAGTCGCCTGATTATGCGGCACGTACTGGATCTGATTATGCATAGGCCCGCCATTGTTGGAAGATGTTTTCGGATCATACAGCGCATAAGTAGCTGTGATGTTCCAACCCGTCAGGATCATCCCCCCGAGGGAGAGTTCCATGCCCTGGTTGCGCTGCTGGGCCCCCGTGTTGATGGTGGAGTTGGAGACCGGGTCTGTCGTCAGGGCATTGTCCTTGTCCAGACGGAAGAGCGAGATGGTGGCCCCCAGGCGGTCATGCAGCAGGCTGAACTTGCTGCCGACCTCATACAGGCGGGCATGCTGTGGCCGGTTATCCACCGTTCCTCCATTCTTGCCCGGCCGGACCGGCACGGCCCCGCTGGTCACATACATGCCCGTTGGTGTGGTGGAGCTGGCATAGGTGAAATAGATCGTCTGCCAGCTGGTCGGTGTCAGCACGAGGCTGGCCGTCGGGTTGAAGGTATTCTTCGTCTGCGGGAAACGCTTGTCCTCATTCGGGACGGGGCGGTTTTTCTCATTCAGGGTCGTCTCTGGCCCACCTGTTACGGTGTACCCACTCTGCCAGCGGTCCCAACGGAACCCGCCCTTGATGGACGCCCAGTTTGTCAGCCAGATCTGGTCATACAGGAAGATGCCCGTATCAAACCCATAACCATGATTGTCCGGCTTTCTGCCCAGCCCGGCAATGTACGGCATGCTCTTCGGATTCTCCCCTCCCGGCACACGACGGGCCTGTGCATCCGTTACCTCATGCGGATTGGGATAGAGCAGATTGGCCGCAGGAATGGTCCCGGCATAGACGTCCTGATGACGGGAATCATGGACATATTCCATGTCAAACCCTGTCACGACCTGATGCCGGAGAGACCATGTCTTGAAGTCGGCCTGCAGGGACGCAACGTCCTGGAAGGACCAGCTGTTCTGCTTGTAGGGCAGCGGCACACTGTTGCCCGGCGTCGTGCGATTGACCAGCCCCTTGCCAAAATCACCGCCATTGATCGCATCAATACAGCCAGCCCGGCACACGACCTTCGAAGCTTCAAAATTACGGCTGTATTCACCGAAACGCAGATCATTGTGGAAGGTGAAATGCCGATTGAAAACATGCTTCAGCCGCAATGTTTCCATCGTGTCGTCGGTGTGATTATGGTCCTGCTGCTTGCCAAAGAAATTGTGCCGCGGCACGCCATATTCAGACAAAGGCCGCCCATAAGCCGACCACTTTGTCTTGATGACCGGCATCCCGAAATCTGGCACGCTGTTATCTGTCTGGTGCATCACCTGAAGAACAACGGTCGTCTTCGTCCCCAGCCCAAAGGCCACGGAAGGCGCAATGCCCCAGCGATGATCCCAGACATGGTCCCGACCCACCACATTGTTGGACGCTCCCATGCCTTCCAGACGGAAGGCCGTCCTGTTATTGATGGTCTTGTTCACATCCACCGTGCCACGGAAATAATCCGCTGACCCGCCACTGAAATCCACGTTGTAATGGTCATTGGCCATCGGCGTCTTCGTCACGACATTGATGGCGCCGCCAGTCGTTCCGTTACCGAAAACCTGTGAAGACGGCCCCTTGATGACATTGACGGAATCATAATTGAAGCTGTCACGAGCGTAGACACCGAAGTCCCGCAGGCCATCTTCGTAGATGTCATTCTGTGCCGGGAACCCACGGATGAGAAACTGGTCCCCATTCAGGCCGCCAGCCCCTTCCCCGACGGAAGCCGTGATGCCGGGGACATTGCGCAGGGCCTCATCCAGAGACTTCACGTTCTGCTGCTTGATCAGTTCCCGAGGGACGACATCAATGGTCTGCGGCGTGTGCATGACATCCTGCGGCAGACGCCCCATGTCGTTGCCTGCATGCATCGTGTTGAACGGATGACCGATGACATGGATGCGCTCCACCTGCGTCGCCTGCACGCCCTGCGTCTGGGCATCATTGACAGAAGGCGCTGGTGTCGTCGTTTCCTGCCCTGTTGGCGTGCTTTCTTCCTGATGGGAGGCAGAAGCAGCCAAAGCCCCCCCTGCCATGCTCCCTAAAGTCAGCACCGCTGAGACCGGTTTTAGACATTGATGGATAAAACGACTCATGGAAACAACCTTTGTCCTGAAAGGGTCACGCACATCCCCAGCGGGATAGCCGCTCATAAATGCGACTAATTCTTAATTTTAACTTTAAGAAATTGTTGTCCTTTGCAGAAATTTGATAAATGTGTCGTAAAAAACACATTTATTTTAATCTTTTGTTTATTATCTATAAGACAGACACAGTTCCTCTCATGATTTTTGTTAATATTTAAACAATTAAATATTAACCATTGCGATCTCCCATAAAAAAACTGCGCCTTCCCAAACGGGAAAGGCGCAGAATCCAGCAGATGATCCGTGTCTGAAGGGTAGATCAGTAATCCATGCTCAACCGCCCAAGGAAGGCCCGCCCCGGAGCCGGTGTTACCCGGTTCGTGAAGAGTGAGTTGTAGTTGAGACGGTTGGACAGGTTGTAGGCATTCAACGACACGACCCAGTGCCGGTTGATGCGGTGCGAGATGTAGGAATCGAACTCCACGTTGGCGGGCACCTTCGCCGTGTTGGCAAGGTTCAGATACACGCCCTGCCGCCATGTCAGCCCCCCACCGATGGTGAAGTTCCAGAGCTTGCCGGGAAAGGCTTCATAAGCAGACCACAGCGTCGCCTGATTGTGCGGCACGTACTGGATGTTCCGGCCATGATTGGGACCGGACATCACCCGCGGGTCATACAGGGCATATGTGGCCGTCACGTTCCAGCCCGGCAGGATCATGCCTCCCAGGGACAGTTCCAGCCCCTGGTTGCGTTCCTTCACACCCGTGGCCAGTACCTGCCCGGCGACCGGGTCCGTCGTCAGGGCATTGCTCTTGTCCAGCCGGAAGAGCGAGATCGTGGCCCCGAGACGGTCATGCAGCAGGCTCATCTTGGACCCCACCTCATAGAGCTGGGAGCGTTCAGGCTGGGTGGCCACCTGCCCGTTCACGGGGCGGATCGGCAGGGCACCGTTGGTCACATACATGCCCATCGGCGTCGTGGAGCTTGCATAGGTGAAGTAGAAGGTCTGCCAGCTGTTGGGCGTGATCAGCAGGCTGGCCGTCGGATTGATGACGCCCTTCGTGTCATGATAATCCAGTGCCGCAGACGGCGCCTTGCCCAACGGGCCACGGGCCGCCGCACTCTCCTGCCCGTCCGCTCCCCATGTCCTGTACATGGTCTGCCAGCGGTCCCAGCGCAGCCCACCCTTGGCGGACAGCCACTTGGTGAACCAGATCTGGTCATACAGGAAAAGACCCGTATCGAATCCATAGCCACGGGAATCCGGCCGCCCCAGACTGTAATTGGTGTTCTTCCAGCAGTTTCCGGAATCCGCCCGGCAGGTCGCATAACCATAAGCGTCACGCTGCGGATGGTAGGTGTTCTGCCACGGAATGGCCCGGTGGGCACCCACGGCATCATACGCATACTGGCGACGGGAATCCTGCACATATTCCATGTCGAATCCCGTCACGACCTGATGGCGCATGAATCCCGTATTGAAGTCCGCCTGCAGGGAGGCCACGTCCTGAAAGGACCAGCTGGACTGCTTGTACGGCATCGGCCCGCCATTGAGGCCCACACCGGCAGCCGGATCGACCTTCTTGTACCCCGGATTGTATATCTGCATCTCGGAGCAGGACGCGTTGGCACATTGCGGCGTGGAGGCCGCAAAGTCCCGGCTGTATTCACCGAAGCGCAGGTCATTGTGGAACGTGAAATGACGGTTGAAGACATGCTTCAGCCGCAATGTCTCCATCGTGTCATCGCTGTTGTCATGGTCCTGCGTCTTGCCGTACCAGTTGCCCCGGCGCACGCCGAGAGACGACTGCTCCGTGATGGGATGGCCCTTGACGACCGGCACGCCATAATCCGGCACGTTGCGGGAGGTCTGGTGCATCACCTGCAACACGACCGTCGTTTTCGTGCCGATACCAAAAGCGATGGACGGCGCAATACCCCAGCGGTGGGAATAGGCGTAATCACGCCCCACCACATCATTGGAATTCCCCATACCCTCCAGACGGAAGGCCGAGGTATCCCCGATGCGTTTGTTCACATCCACCGTGCCACGGTAGAAATTCCCCGACCCACCACTGAAATCGGCTCCGTAATGATCCTTCAGTGTCGGGGTTTTGGTGATGATATTGATGGCCCCACCTGTCGTTCCGTTACCGAACACCTCGGAGGACGGCCCCTTGATGACATTGACGGAATCCTGAAAGAAACTGTCACGGGTATAAACCCCAAAATCCCGCAAACCATCTTCATAAATGTCATTTTGCGCCGGGAAGCCACGGATGAGGAACTGGTCGCCACTCATTCCTCCAGCCCCTTCCCCCACGGAAGAGGTGATGCCGGGAACATTCTTCAGGGCTTCCTCGAGCGATTTTGCATTCTGCTGCTTGATGAGCTCCCGGGGAACGACATCGATCGTCTGGGCCGTGTGCATGACATCCTGCGGCATCCGGCCCATGTCGTTGCTGGCATGCATCGTGTTGAACGGGTGGCCGATGACATGAATCTGCTCGACCCCCTTGGCCTGAATTCCTCTGGAATCATCTGTTCCATCTGCAGGAGACGTTACATCCTGGGCAACCCTGTTTGCCGCTCCCGGCTCTGCATGGGCACTCCCTACAACACCCCCCATTGTCAGAACTGCAGATAACGGCCTGAGACCACTACGGATGAAACGACTCATATATACCACCAGAAAAACAACATTATTCAGAAGCCGTTCTAGGTGATAATAATTATCATTATATAATAAAGTTTAATTTAAAGATCGGACACACACCCTCCCTCACCAACAGAAGAATGGCAGGAAACTCATGTTTTTTCTAAAAAAAGCAGATGGGAACAGTCAATGAAACCAGTCACAGAGGAACAGTGAAAGGTATATCCTATTATAGGAATTAATTTATTTTATTCCCGATCAAAAGACCGGGGATGACACAGCCTGACAAGGTGACGGCGACAGAGCAGATCATCCGGGGCCCCGCTCTGCTTGCAGGCCAGCTCCAGCTCCTGCGTTGCCTCCGCTGCCTGGGAGAGAGCAACCTGAGACCAGCGCCTCATGCCCGCCAGAAAAGCATCCTTGTGACGAAAAAAGACAGGTGGCTTCAGGGCAGCCATGGCCTCCTGCCGGGACTGTCCCTCCTGCACCAGAAAAAACGCCCGCTGGAAGCGCTCCAGCACGGACAGTGTCACACGGGCAAAAGCAACAGGGCTGGCCCCATCCCCCATGGCCCGCTCAAACGCCCGGTCAGCCTCCAGCCGGTTCCCCGCCAGGGCCGCATACACCGCATCATCAAGGGACGCCTGCCCCGAATCCCCCACGCAGGCCTGGACGTCATCAACGGTCAGGGTGCTACCCGGCTCACCGTAAAGACGCAGTTTTTCCACTTCACTACGGACCAGCGTCCGATCATGCCCCAGATGACCGAGCAGCCACGCCATGCCATCACGATCCAGCCGGATATCATCTTCCGCCAGAATATCGCTCACCGTCCGGGCAAGGTTGCGCCCTTCCTCCGGATAACACCCGATGGACGCCACCTGCCTGTGTTTTTCTGCAAACTGCCGCAGCTTGGAGCGACTTCCCAATCCCGGCCCTTCCAGAACGACCAATGTATCGCTCTGATGCTCCAGAAGGGATTTCAGCTGGCCAAGAGCGCCATCCTGCACACCACGCAACCAGACAGCACGCCGCCCCCCTGTCAGGGACAGGGCCAGAGCCTCCTCCTCCAGCCTGTCCTGCTCTTCCGCTTCCAGCCGGGCCAGACGAAACGGGTCATCCAGATCATCCAGTATGGTCTGGACAGCCTCCCTCGCCCGCTCACGGATCAACCCGCCATCATCTCCGTGGAGAAGAATCACACGCCAGCTGCCAGCCTCCTTCAGAGTCTGCCTGGCAGCCTGCGTCTTGATCTTCACAGACCGTTATCCTCTTCGTCCTCCAGATTCCGGCTGTCCTCACCCGTCCATGTGGAGGCGTTGTTGCTGCTGCGCCCCGTTGCATTGGCTGGGAAGCCATCAACACCAATATAGCGCATGTCCGTCCGCTGCGTGCCGGGCAGACGGTCCAGATAGGGATCACGCCCCGGACGGATGGACTTCTCCTCTCCCAGAGACTGATGCGCCCGGAACCAGACAGCCACCTGCATGGTGATGTCATGCGCCAGGCTTTCCCCGATCCGTTTGTAAAGCGTTTCGTTATTGAGCGTCTGGGCAAAATACTGCTCAATGTTCATGTTGAAGCCGTCCAGAGTGCGGGCATAGCCCCGTGCCAGCACCTTGCTGGTATCCCCGACACGATAAAGCCGCCAGTCAGCCCAGCCAACACCACGGGTACGACCCGAGGTATTGTCCTGATGGATATCGATCGACTCCAGAGAAGCCGTGGCATTCACACGCAGGATGTACCCCTCCGGCCGTTCGGGCCCATCCCCCGCCATTTCCTTTTGCAGGCCAAGGCGCAGCTCCTGCCCGAAACGGGTCGGAATGTTCGCTACATAAACATCCTTCAGCTGGGCATTGACGGCAGCATCCTTCTGCCCAGCCTGCCTGCCATAAAGTGGCTGGAAACCACACGCTCCCAGACTGGCAAGCCCGACCCCGGCCAGCAGGATGCCAAGGCCCCGGCGAGCCACTTTCTTCATCCGGGAGTTTCCGTTCATCCAGCCTCTCCCGCTCAGCCCGCTACCACAAAATTGACGATCCGGTTCGGCACATGGATCTCCTTGACGACCCGTTTGCCTTCCAGCGCTTTCGCCACATTCGGCTCGGCCCTGGCCTGTGCCAGCACAGTCTCCTTCGCCTCATCAGGGGCGCAGGTGATCGTACCACGCAGCTTGCCCAGCACCTGCACGGCAATGGTCACCTTCTTCACCGCCAGCAGGCTCTCATCCGCTTCCGGCCAGCTCCGCTCCACCACCATCGGGCCTTCCGGCTCCAGCAGCAGCATCAGCTCCTCGGCCAGATGCGGCATCATGGGAGAAACCAGCATGGCCAGAACATGGGCGGCCTCACGGCGGGCGGCAGGCAGGCCCTCACCATCCCGGCCCTCAGCCTCACCCAGCGCAGAGGACAGCTCATGCAAACGGGCCACGGCCACATTCGGCGTGAACCCTTCCAGAGCCTCCGTCACGGCGGCAATGGTGCGGTGCGTCACCTGCCGCAGCTCCTCCCCGGCAGCCCCGTGGGCGGCATCCGCTCCATCCCTTGCCGCAACGGTCTGAACCTGCCGGTAGAGACGCTGCATGAAGCGCCCGGACGCTGCCACACCAGCTGCTGTCCATTCCATGTCACGCTCCGGCGGGCTGTCGGACAGGACAAACCAGCGGGCCGTGTCGGCACCGTAACGTTCAATGATCTCCACCGGAGACACCGTGTTGCGCTTGGACTTGGACATCTTCTCCGAACGTCCGACCGTCACGGGATTGCCGTTGTCCTTGCGGACCACCTGATCCCCACGCTGCTCGACCTCATCCGGGTACAGCCACTGGGTACCATCCCGGTAGCTCTCATGCGTGACCATGCCCTGCGTGAACAGCCCGGCAAATGGCTCGCTGACATCCAGATGTCCCGTCTTCTTCATCGCCCGGGTGAAGAACCGGGCATAAAGCAGATGGAGGATGGCGTGCTCGATACCGCCGATATACTGGTCCACGGCCAACCAGCCATCAGCCGCCTTGCGATCAGTTGGCGTTGCGGCCTTTGGTGCCGTGAAACGGGCGAAATACCATGAGCTGTCCACGAACGTGTCGCAGGTATCGGTCTCACGCCGTGCAGCTGCACCGCATTTCGGGCAGGAGACGTGCTTCCATGTCGGATGGTGATCCAGCGGATTGCCCGGCCTGTCAAACGTGACATCCTCCGGCAGCGTCACCGGCAACTGATCTTCCGGCACAGGGACAGCACCGCAGGACTCGCAATAAATGATGGGAATCGGGCAGCCCCAATACCGCTGACGGGAAATGCCCCAGTCCCGCAGGCGCCAGTTGGTCACGCCACGGCCAACGCCCAACTCTTCCACCCGCTCGATGGCAGCCCGGATGGCCTCTTTCGTACTCTTCCCGCTCAGGAAGCCGGAATTGTAGAGCGTGGCCTCACCCGTAACAGCCTTCTTGCCGACGCTGAAGCTGGCTTCCTCTTCCCCTGCAGGCAGCAGGACGGAAGGAACGTCCAGTCCATATTTGCGGGCAAAGTCCAGATCACGCTGGTCGCCACAGGGGCAACCGAACACTGCACCCGTGCCATATTCCGTCAGCACGAAATTGGCGATCCAGACCGGAGCCGTCTGTTCCGGGTTCAGCGGATTCACCACACGCAGCCCGGTATCGAAACCACGCTTCTCCATCGTGCTCAGGGCTTCTTCAGACGTGCCAACACGCTGACATTCTTCAATGAAGCCCTGCGCTTCCGGGTTGTCCGCCGCAATCCTGCGGGCCAGCGGGTGATCCGCCGCAATACCGATGAAGCTCAGACCGAACAGCGTGTCAGGCCGTGTGGTGAAGACCTCGATGGAATCCTCATCCACGTCATAACCCTGCGGCGGGTTATGCAGGCTGAAACGGACCCGGGCCCCCTCGGAACGGCCAATCCAGCGCTCCTGCATGGTGCGGACACGCTCCGGCCACTTGTCCAGCTCCTTCAGCCCCTCCAGCAGGGGCTCGGCAAAATCAGTGATCTTGAGGAACCACTGGGAGAGCGTCTTCTTCTCCACCAGCGCACCGGACCGCCAGCCACGGCCATCAACCACCTGCTCGTTGGCCAGCACGGTCTGGTCCACCGGGTCCCAGTTGACGGACGAATCACGTCGTTCCACCAGCCCGGCAGCCAGCATGTCGAGGAACAGCTTCTGCTGCTGGCCGTAATAGTCTGGCAGACAGGTCGCAATCTCACGCTTCCAGTCCAGCGAGAAACCGAGCCGCTGAAGCGTCCCCCGCATGGTGGCGATGTTCTGGAGGGTCCATTTGCCCGGATGAACGCCCCGCTCCCGTGCGGCATTTTCTGCCGGCAGCCCGAAAGCATCCCAGCCCATCGGGTGCAGCACGGCATAGCCACGGGCACGCTTGTACCGGGCCACCACATCGCCCAGCGTGTAATTGCGCACATGCCCGACATGCAGCTGCCCAGACGGATAGGGGAACATCTCCAGCACGTAATATTTCGGTCTGTCGGCCGGGGGCACGTCCGGCACATGGAAGATGTCGGCCTCCGCCCACCGGGCCTGCCAGTGAGGCTCACGGGCGTGGAAGTCGAAACTGGAGGAGTCAGAAACGTTGCTGGCTGTCATGTCACTCATCGGATTATGTTATTTCCCACCGCCGTTTTCGGCACGCAGCTGCCGGGCCCTCTCCAGAATACGGGCTGTGATATCCGCCGCCGTATTGGGAGCAGCCGGGGTATCCTGCCACTCTCCCCCATTGATGCGTGTCTGGCGGAAGACGCTCAGCCGGATGGCATCCGACCGCAGGCGACGGTCCAGCACATAGGCCGCAATCTTGAAACGCTCATCCTGCGTCCCCGGGGGCTGGTACCAGTCTGTCAGGATGACACCCCCCTGGGCATCGGCAGAGGCCATGGGCATGAAAGAAAGCGTATCGATCGCCCCCCGCCAGAGATAGGCATTCACCCCACCACGGAGCTGGTCATCACCACCCTGTGCGCCACGGTCCACACCCAGCAGATGGTTGCGGGGCAGCGTCAGCGAGGACGGATCCCTTGGCTTGCCACCACAGCCCGCCAGCCCCCCGACAGCCATCACCGCCAGCAGCGACAGTACCATGGGGCGGCGCAGGCTGCACCGGAGAATGGAAGAACGGGATACTGGGCGGGATGATGAAAGGAACATGGGCAAACCTGCAAAGGCCGTGCCAGGGCCGGTCTTGAACAAGGCTTCCAGCATGGCAGGGGTGGAAGCATCAACTGTCAGAACAGGTCCTTCATATCGTGTTCACCCTCACAGGCCAAGGGACATGGTACGATGACAGGCTTGCGAAACCGTAAAAAAAGCGCTAGCTAAGCGTTGCGTGTCCGCGTAGCTCAGCAGGATAGAGCACAGGATTCCTAAGATAATTGGGCACCGGGATGGCAAACCGCCCGGTGAATTCGCTCAAATTCGGGGAACGCTAACGCCATCATCAGGCCAGGCCAATCCCGAGCCAAGCCTGCCCATACGGGCAGGAAGGTGTAGAGACTGTACGGGCGACACCATGGCAGGCATAAGCCTGTGGTGAAGAGACAGTCCAGACCACGAACGGCCCTGGTACGGGTTCCGGCGGCGAAAGCCGAGGTGGCATGAATCCTGGGGTCGAGGGTTCGAATCCCCCCGCGGACACCACGCAGCACCGATAACAACCGTACTGCCGATGGAATGACAGCAGGGAAAACCCCCATGACCCAGAGAGACCTCGAGGCCCTGCGGACTTTCCAGGAATGGTTTGTCTCTCTTGCCGGCCCGGGCCTGATGCGTGTTCCCCTTCATCAGCCCACCTGCCAGAGAGACGGAATGGTCGCCATTACCCTGTACCGGCGCAATGGCTATCAGGCTGAACTGGGCTACATTCCACAAGGCAGGCGATACGCCATCTCCTTCCCTGAGGGGCAATATGCCCTCCTGTCCTTTCTTGGTGGATCGTTTGACTGTGATCCCTCCACCGTACCGGGTTTCCCAGACCCGGCTGGCCGGGCCTACCTGCCAGACAGGTTTCTGGAGCAGACAGGGCCTGATACCCACGCCCCGCAGATGGAACAGGTACACCCATGCCTGTCACTATCCACAGACATACGCACCATTGCCCTGACCAACGGTGCGCCCAGCCGGGTCGTGTTTTCATCACCCGAGGGAGATGGCGTTGTCCTTCTCTTCAGTTTTTACAAAGAAGGAGAGATGGCCAGCACTATCCGGCAACTGCACATGATCGCGGAAAAAGGACCCTGATTCTTCTGGCATTTCGTAACATGATGATTTATAATTGGTTAAAATTACCCGCCGCCAACAGACGCTGAGGGGCACTATCCGCCATGGCCACCTACTCCTATAACTCCAGCTACGACAATCTGAAAGCCATCGGAACCAACCAGGTTACTGGAAAAAGGAACTGGACCTTTATCCTGGGCGGCAACACGACCAGCACCACACAGGCACAGAGCAAACTCAACAATATTTACGTAGCCGGGACCGGTGGTCTTGGAAACAACATCTCGAACTCCCTCGCCTATGTCTATCAGAATACCCTGAACAACGGTATCGCCGTAAATGGCGGCTCTCTGGCTGCCGTCGGAAAAGTCGGTATCCTCTCGGGCGCCACAGCCCTTTCCGGAGCGTCCATCGAAGCTGTGGGGCAGGGAACCGTTCTGAATGGCATTGTCGGCTCGTCAGGGGCCGTCTTCGCAGGGGCTGTCACTCTCGCCCGCACCGACCCGAATGCGCCTTACGTCAACGGACCCGGCACGGCCATCAATCCCAGTGTCGGCTCTGGTGGATATGCGCTCGTAGGCGGTGGGGCCGCCGACTTCATCGTCAAAGGCTTCCAGGTCAACGGATCGGGTGGCCTCATGGTTGGCGGGACATTCAATCCTGGCAGCCTCTACGGAATTGGTAATGGGGGAACGGGAACCGGAGGCACCATCTTCGGCAGTCAGTCCGTTTTCTCCAACGGGCTCTCACAAAACCAGATCTTTGTCGGTAACAATGCTTTGCAGACAGTTGTCAGCAATGGTCTTTCCTCCAAAGCGACCATCATAGGCGGGACGCTTCTCAATTCCGGTGGAACCACATCCGGTGCCACGATCAGCAGTGGCGGGCAGATACGCATCACCGGCGGAACCTACGTCACCTGGCTGAATGCAGGCTATCAGAGCGTGACTGGCAGTTACGGGCTGGGGACCTCCTATGACGACACCATCACCTCCGGTGGCACGGAGGTGGTCGGCAGTGACGGAACCGTGTACCGCTCCGTCCTTTCCTCCGGGGCGGTCGGGACCATCCTCGGTGGAGGGACCTCCCTCTCTGCCAACATCGCCGGGGGAACGGAGACTGTCAGTTCCGGTGGTATCCTCAGCACAGGAACTGTCAGCAATAACGGTTCCATTTTTGTCTCTTCAGGGGGCTATGCCTCCAGCGTGGACATCAGCCAGGGTTATGCTGAGGTCACATCCGGAGGCATCGGCTCCGAATTCTCTGCCAGCAATGGCGGCACCATCCAGATTGATGGTGGCGCTTCAGTCAGCCATCCTGTCGTAAATAGCGGTGGTACCCTGACCATTGCCTCTGGTGCCGTCATTTCCAACGGGGCAACCATCAATGCCAGCCCCGATACCAGCATCGTTTTCCCTTCCGGGGCGACAGCGGACTATGTCGTGACCAACAATGGCACGACCCTCATCACTCCCGGGGCCACAATCCTCAACAATGTCGTGTACGCCACCGGTAGTGGTACAACCCTCCTCTCAGGCTCCGGTGCCACCATCGGGACGGCCCTTGCCGGGTTCAACCCCAACAGCAGCCTGGCCAGCCGCGGGACCATCGCTGTCAGCAACGGAGGGGTTCTCTCTGCTGCCACGGTCCAGCTGGGTGGGGCTGTCATTCTCGGCTCTGGCGGGACAGTTGGTGGTACTCTCAGCCTCCTCGGGGGGACGGGCTCGTTCCTCTCCGGCGGCAAGATGGATACCACCACGCCGTTGCAGGTTTCAGGCATCAGCACTTCCGTGCCCATGGGGACATGGGTTGGAGCACCGCTCGACACAGTAACATTTGGTGCCGCCCTTTATGTCGACTCCGGCTACAATTTCACGGAAATTGACGTTGGCAGCAAAGCCACAGCCACCATCAACGGAGGTACTGTCGGTACCTTCACGATCGGCAGCGGTGGGACCGACACCATTACAGGCGGGGCATCTGTCACATCTCTTGCGGCTACAAGCGGGCTGAGCACCATCTCCGGCGGAACTGTCGACAGTTTCACGGCCACAGGAGGGACCAACAATCTCGCCGCCGGGGCCTCCATCAATACGTTCAACGTCACAGGCGGTGTCAACAGCATTGGTTCTGGCGTGCTGGTCAACACGCTCAGCGCTGGCCCGGGGGCATCCCTCGCCCTCGCCAGTGGGGCGTCCGTCTCCAATGTCACGCTCAATGGCGTCAACCTCACCGTCCCTCAGGGCGGAGCAGGGATCACGCTTCTTTCTGCCCTCAATGGGGCTACGAGCATCATCAGTTCCGGCGCCCGGATCGACAGCGTCTTCCTCTCATCCGGTAAGGCAACTGTCACCTCCGGGGCCTTCATCAGCCGCCTGACCATCATGAGTGGCGCCTCTGGCGTTCTGAACTCGGGAGCTTCCGTCCAGCATGTCGAGGTAGCCAATGGCGGCTGGGTCAGCGGGGCCCGCATCGCCAACAACAGTGAACTGGCTGTTTCCTCCGGCGGGACAGCTCTTCAGACACTTGTCACCTTCGATGCCGGTACGGGGCAGCATTCTGGCGCCTCCTATACCATGGTCCAATCCGGCGGGACCCTCTCCGGGGCCTCCATTATCGGGGCTTCCGGGGCCAGCAGCAGCAACAATCTGGGGGGACTGCTGACTGTGGCCTCCGGGGCGGTGCTTCTCAACACGTCCATGGGCTATAACGCCCGCATCAAGGTGGATGGGCTGAAATACAGCAATTCCGGGAAGGTGACCATCAGGAATGGTACTCTGACAGTTACAGAAAATGGGCAGACCTGGGCGGTCGGTCTCCAGGGCAATTATGACGCCACCGGATTCGTTCTGAATGACGATGGACAGGGCAACACCATCATCGCCTATCAGAAATGCTTCCTGGCAGGCAGCATGATCCGCACCCCCAAAGGCGAAAAAGCCGTGGAGCGCCTGCGCAAGGGCGAACAGATCAATGTCTTTGTGGATGGCCGGGAAGAGATCCGTGACATCACGGCTGTCATCCAGCGTCGTGCCCGTGTCAACACATCCAGACCTGAAGACATGGCTGGCTGGTCTGTTCTCATCGCCAAGGATGCCTTTGGTGAGGGGCTGCCCAACAAGGACCTTTCCGTCACGCCAGAGCACTGCTTCTACTTTGAGGGCCGCTTTGTCCCTGCCCGTATGCTCGTCAACGGCACGTCCATCCGGTATGATCACAGTCAGGTTGAATACGATTATTACCACGTGCAGACGGAACCGCACTCTGTCATCTGGGCCAATGGTGTCCTGACGGAAAGCTGGCTGGATACGGATGAAGAAGATCTGTACAAACCGGAAGACGATTCCTCGGAAGATACCCTGAAGCTGGCAGAGCGTCATCAGCTCAACTGGGACGACCACGCCGCTGCGCCGCTGGATGTCTCCCAGACCTTCGTAAAGCCGCTGCATGACAGATTTGCCGCACGGGCCGTTGAACTCGGCATTGCCGAAGCCGGGACGTCGCACGGTGCGCCGCATGACGGCATGACAGCCGATCCTGCTCCCTATATCCGTCTGCCAGACGGGCGGACCATCCGGCCTCAGCGGCATGAAGCCGGGCGCTACCTCTTTGCCCTCCCGGCACATGCCCGCCAGGTCACGCTGGGCTCCCGGACATTCCGGCCCTCCGAAAGTATCGGCCCACACGTGGATGACCGACGTGAGCTCGGTATTCTGGTCGGACAGGTCTCCCTCTGGGTTGGCGAGAAGGAGCACATCATCACCCGCCATCTGACAGAAAAGAACCTGAAAGGCTGGGATGTCATTGAAGCCGGTCCCCATCGCTGGACGCAGGGTGAAGCAGAGCTTCTCCTGCATGATGCCCCCGCTGCCAGTGTTGGCCAGAACATGCTCAGCATTGAAGTACAGGCTGGCGGCCCCTACCGGCAGGTCTGACCACACCCCGGGGAAGCAGGATGGTTTCCCCGGGCTCCAAAACGTCATAGGCTGTTTCATCGCTTTCCAACGCAGGACTGATGGCAGCCCATGACAACAGGCCTTTTCCTGACAATCATAGAAGCCATCCTGCCCATACTGGTCACGCTCGGGCTGGGGTATCTGGCAGCATGGCGGCGGGATTTTGATTCCCATCAGGCGGGTGTCCTCATCCGCCTTGTCATGCTTTATGCCCTGCCGCTGGCCCTCTTGGCCTCCATTCTCAGCACTCCACGGGAGCGGGTCCTCTCTGCGGGCCCGCTGGCTGGGCTGATCCTTGTTGCCATGCTGGGCGTGTATGTCGTCCTCTTTGCCATCCTGCGCTGGGGGCTGGGACGCCGACAGGGAGAAGCAGCCCTGATCACCATGACCGTGACAGGCCCTTCTGTTCCCTTCATCGGGATTCCTGTTCTTGGGCAGCTCTTTGGCCCAACCAGCGCCGTTCCCATTTCCGTCGCTTCGCTCATCATGAATCTCTGTCAGATTCCGCTGACACTGATCCTGATGAATCACGACCAGCAGCGCCAACAACGGCAGCAACAGGATGCCGAAACAAACCCCACATGGCAGACCACGCTACGAGAGCTGGGGGGCCATCTGCTCCATTCCTGCCGGGAACCCGTCGTCTGGGCGCCGATGCTGGCCTTCCTGATGGTTCTGGCCAATATTCACCTGCCCCTCCCCCTCAAAAGTTCACTCCAGCTGCTGGGACACGCCACGGGCGGCACGGCGCTGTTTGCCTCCGGGGTTGTCCTCTGCGCCCGGCAGGTCCGCTTCAGCCTGCCTGTAGGACTCATGGTGCTGGGCCGAAATGTCCTTATCCCTCTTGGTGTCTGCATGCTGGCCTTTGTCTGGCACCTTCCCTCTCTGACCTTGCAGGAAGGTGTCCTCGCCATGGCCATGCCCAGCGCTGCCATGAATGTCATTCTCGCCATGCGCTATCACATGATGGAGCGTGAAATCGCCTCGGTCCTTTTTTTCGGTACGATCAGCTCCATATTGACTCTGGCATTCTTCATATGGCTGACAAACGCATGACAAATTCATCCTCCTTTCCTTCATTTCTTTTTGTCTGCACCGGCAATATCTGCCGTTCTCCTCTGGCAGAGCTGGCCATGCGCCGGGAGGCGGAACAGCGCGGCCTGATGGTCGACATTGATTCCGCTGGCACGGGGAACTGGCATGAAGGCGACCGGCCTGACCCCCGTGCCCGTGCCACGGCACGGCGCCATGGTCTGGATGGCAACCAGCTCCGGGCCCGCCAGGTCAGGACCGTGGATTTTGACCGCTTCGACCATATCATCGCACTGGACCGGTCCCACCTTGCTGCCCTGAAAAAGCTTCAGCCTGCTGGTAGCAAGGCCCATGTCAGCCTTCTGCTGGACCATGTTTCCGGTCGGCAGGGGGATGATGTGGTCGACCCCTATTACGGTCCTGAAGAAGGCTTTGAAACTACGTGGCGGGATGTTGAAGCGGGCTGCAAGGCTCTGGCTGCCCGCTTTCTGGACAGACCTTCCACCTGCTAGGCAGCGGTCAGGTTGGACCTGATCCCCGCCTGCTCCCCACCTCTTGAAAGTGCGCATCATGACGGCAACACCAAAGACACAGCAGCATCTTCTCCTGCTGGAACCGCTCCCGGAACCCACACTGGCAACGCTGGGGGAACATTTCGTCATCCATCACTTCAGCACCATGGATGAACTAAAAAAAATCGCACCGGAAATCCGGGCCATTGCCACGGGCGGGTCCTATGGTGTGGCACCGGAGGTCATGGCCGCCCTCCCCCATCTGGAGATCATCGCCGTCAATGGCGTCGGGCTGGACAGGATTGACCTTGCAGAAGCCAGGAGGCGGCATATCCGGGTTACCGTCACCACGGACATTTCCACCAATGACGTGGCCGACATGGCCATGCTCCTCCTGCTGGCCCTGAAGCGGAATCTCAGAAGCAATGAGCAGTTCCTGCTGAATGGCAGCTGGGCGGCTGGGAAACTGCCCCCTCTGGCTCATTCTCTCAATGGTCGGAAACTGGGAATCGCCGGTTTTGGTCGCATCGGTCAGGCCGTAGCCCGGCGGGCACAGGCCAGCAACATGGAGGTCGCCTACTTCAACCCCCACCCCCGTGAAGGCAGCCCTCTGACTTTTGAACCCAGCCTTGAAAAACTGGCCGCATGGGCGGATGTGCTCGTCATCACCCTTCCTGCCACTGCTGCCACAAAACATATCGTCAATGCCGACATACTGGCAGCACTTGGCAAGGATGGTGTGTTGATCAACACAGCCCGGGGCAGCGTGATTGATGAAGAAGCCCTGCTGGCCGCCCTGAAGGACAGGACGATCGCCGGGGCGGGGCTGGATGTCTTCCAGAATGAACCGACCATCAATCCGGCTTTTTCCACGCTGGACAATGTCGTGCTCCAGCCCCATCAGGCCTCCGCCACCATCGAGACACGGCTGGCCATGGGGCAGAACATCATCGACAACCTGCTGGCTCACTTCAGCGGGAAACCCCTGCTTACACCAGCCTGCTGACCCCTACGAAACATTACAGCCCGGGCCCCGTCAGACGGGTACCCGGGCTGCAAAATTCACCCTGCTGGAGCAGGCAGGCTCAGAACCATTCCTTGCGGTTCTGTACATAGATCCGATAAAAATCTTTATCAGATTTTGTCAGGTAAATCACTCCCTCGATGAAGGCGATCAACCCGATGATGACGGGAGGGAGCACCAGAATACACCCCAGAACCGACACCAGCAGCATGATCAGACCTGCCCGGGTGTATCCCAGATAAAATTTGTGGATGCCCAGCCCACCCAGAAAGAAGGCAAAAATCCAGGCAGCCGTTTGGGACTTGCCACCCACCTCTTCAAAGAGATTTCCTGCTGGCGTCTGGCCAGACCCGGGCACGATGAAAATGGACAGGGCCTCATCACCCTGCACATCAAAATCGACAACTGCACCATTCTTCAGTAAGGCACCTTCAGAGCCGAAGCTGGCCCCCTTGAAAGAGTAACGTTTTTCATCGTTCCCGCTAATGATGCCCTCACCATTGCGTATATCGTAGTTCAGGATCGTCCCGCGCATCTCATGTCTCCATCTTTACTGATTGGCCAAAACATTAAAATGAATTCGATCAGACATAAAGGAACATTTCTGTCAGAATTCCTCCCCAGACAGAAAATTGCTCCACTGGCATTTAAAAAGTAATGATTTATTCAGCAAACTGTTCCGCAATGATCCGTTCGGACAGGCTGTGATCAGGATCGAAAAGAAGCGTCACCTTCTTTTCATCGTCCAGCCTGACGATGACCTCACTCACGTCACGGATCTCCTCAGGCCCGGCCACAGCCGAAGCGGGACGCTTGTCCGTGTCATAAAGCGTAAAACGGACTGTCACGCCTGCAGGCAGGAGAGCCCCCCGCCAGTGCCGGGGCTGGAACGGAGAAATGGGCGTGAGAGACAGCAGCTCCGCCCCCAAGGGAATGATGGGCCCATGGGCCGACCGGTTATACGCTGTTGAACCAGCCGGCGTAGCCAGAATGATGCCATCACAGATCAGACGGGACATCCGCACCCGGCCATCAATCTCAATGCCTATATGAACCGTCTGACGGGTCTCCCGATACAGAAACACGTCATTGAAACCAACACCTTCATGCAGCTCGCCAGACTTTGTCCGGGCCCACATGTGCAGGGGAGCAATCTCCGTATGCTGGGCATAAGCCAGCCGCTGGGGCAGGTGATCCTCCGCCGGGCTGTTCATGAGGAAACCGATTGTCCCATAATTCATGCCAAAGACAGGAATATCACTGCCACAGATATGCAGCAGCGTCTCCAGCATGAAGCCATCCCCCCCCAGACACACCAGCACCTCGGCCTGGTCCAGCGGGACATTGCCATAACGCTCAGTAAAACGCTCCAAGGCTTCCTGTGCAGCCTCGGTGGAAGCAGCAACAAAGGCAATGTTCATGGAACGGCTCAGGGAGACCCGCCACCCTGATGCTCGATCACATCATAGGCAGCTGAACCGGGGTAGGCCCCTTTGCGGACATCCAGGACCGAAGGACAGACCAGCCTGTCCTTGTCGTACAGGGCCAGTACCCAGATTTTCCGCCCATCGAGGCTGACCAGCCCATGCACCTTCACCTCATTGGCCAGACGCACGAACGGCAGCAGGGATTCCGGCATGACAACATCCCGCCCATCAGCGAACAGGACCCCATCACCCGTAATGCGACTGACCGTACCGGTGAAGACCGGAACGGGCTTCACGTCATACTGGCAGTCGGCTGCCTGAGCCACCACAGGAAGCCCGCCCAGCAGGCTCCCCATCAGGACGAAAAGAGCAGAAAATCGGGTGATCATCATGGAACCTCAATGTCTGAAGTGGCGCATCCCCGTGAAGACCATGGCAATCCCGGCAGCATCGGCTGCGTCAATCACTTCCTGGTCCCGGATGGACCCACCGGGCTGGATGACAGCCGTGGCCCCTGCGGCAACCACACTCTCCAGCCCGTCCGCAAAGGGGAAGAACGCATCGGAAGCAGCAACGGACCCTTTTGTCAGAGCCTCGGACTCCCCGGCTGCATGTGCGGCATCCTCACTCTTGCGGGCGGCGATCCGGGCACTGTCCACACGGGACATCTGCCCGGCACCGATGCCCACCGTAGCCTGATTCTTCACATAGATCACGGCGTTGGATTTCACATGTTTGGCAACACGGAAGGAGAAGAGAAGATCCGCCATTTCCTGCGCTGTCGGCTTGCGTTTGGTCACGACCTTCAGCATGTCCTCCGTGACATGCCCGTTATCCCGGCTCTGGGCAAGGAACCCGCCAGAAACGGACCGGAAGGACAGGCCCGGAGCCTGTGCATCCGGCACACCTCCGGTCAGCAGCAGGCGCAGGTTCTTCTTCTTCGCCAGAATGGCTTTCGCCCCCTCATCAGCATCAGGAGCCACGATCACCTCGGTAAAGATCGCACTGATCTGCTCCGCCGTAGCCTCATCCAGCGTGCGGTTCAGGGCCACGATTCCACCAAAGGCTGAAACCGGATCGCAGCGCAGCGCAGCCTTCCATGCCTCAACCAGCGTGGCGGCAGAAGCCACACCACACGGATTGGCATGTTTGACGATCACCACCGTCGGCTCGTCAAACTCGGCCACAGCCTCGAAGGCAGCATCCGTGTCATTCAGGTTGTTGTAGCTCAGAGCCTTGCCCTGAATCTGCCTTGCCGTGGCCAGACCGGGCCGAGCACTGCCATCCCGATAGAAGGCCGCTGCCTGATGGGGATTCTCACCATAGCGCAGCAGCTCGTCACGCTGGCCGGAGAGTGTCAGGACCGGCGGCAGGGCGACCTTGCCCTCTTCATCACCCTGGCGGGTAAACCAGGCGGAGATCATGCCATCATAAGCTGCCGTATGGGTGTAGGCCGCAGCGGCCCAGCCCCGGCGTTCGGCCAGCGTCGTGCCGCCCTGCTCCAGAGCCGCCAGAAAGCCCGCATACTGGGCCGGGCTTGTCAGGATGGCCACGGAGGCAAAATTCTTGGCGGCAGCCCGCACCATGGCCGGACCACCAATATCGATATTCTCCACGCACTGCTCTGCATCCGCACCGGATGCCACCGTGGCCGCAAAAGGATACAGATTGACGCAGACCAGATCGATCGGCGCAATGCCATGTTCCTGCATCTGCGCCTTATGCTCTTCCTTGTCCCGCCGCCCAAGGATACCGCCATGAATCCACGGTACCAGCGTCTTGACCCGGCCATCCAGAATCTCGGGGAAGCCCGTATGCTCGGAGACTTCCTTTACCGGCAGGCCAGCCTCACGCAGCGTGCGGGCCGATCCACCCGTGGAGAGGATTTCAACATTCCGGGCCACGAGGGCACGGGCCAGATCAACCAGCCCTGTCTTGTCGGAAACGGACAGAAGGGCACGACGGGGAGAAAAGCGTGTATCAGTCATGCTTGTGGCATATCCCTCACCTTCCGGCTGTGCAAGACAGATTCACATCACGACCTCGCAAAAAAGCCACGTTTCTGTCTCCCCAGCCCTACCGGACCGATCTTTCCCCGCTCCTTCCTCCAGCCTCTGCCGTCATGCGCTGCTCGGTGGCAGCCAGCACGGGCTGCCAGCCCCCACCCAGTGCCCGATAAAGACTGACAGCGGCCAGTGTCGTCTCCATCCGCAGATCCGCCAACGTCACCTGACTGGAGAGCAACATGGACTCCGCCCGGTCCACTTCCAGAAAAGGTACGGCCCCATCCTCATATTGCAGGCGGGCAGCCCGGTAAGCCTTCCGGTTCTGCGCCACAAGTTCCGTGACATGCTGATAGCGGAGCTGAATCTGGGCCAGCCTCGTGATGGCATCATCCACATCCCGCCACGCATTCAGGACCGTCTGCCGATACGCCAGAGCAGCTTCCTGCTGCTCGGCCTTCTTCAGGGACAGCGTGCCCCGCAGGCGCCCCCCCTCAAAGATCGGCACGTTCACGGTCGGGCCAAGCGTGAAATACTTGGCCGCAGGCATGAAGAAGTCCCCGGCCGAAAGGCTCTGCGTCCCCAGATTGCCCGCCAGATTGATATCCGGATAGAAGGCCGCCTTCGCTGCCCCGACCTCCGCCGTGGCCGCATGGAGGCGGGCATCCGCCACCATGATATCCGGCCTGCGCTGCGCCAGACTGGAGGGCACATCCACCCCGACAGAAACGGGCACATCCAGCTGGGGCTGGACCGGCAGAAGGTCCTCCTCCAGCGCACGGGGCGGAAGGTCCAGCATGACCCCCATCGTGTTGATCAGGGCGGCCTGCATGTCTCGCAGGGGCGGCAGGGCACTGTCCGTCTGCTCCACCTGCCCACGGGCCTGCGCCACTTCCAGATCATTGGCCGCCCCCTCCTTCTGGCGGGCCAGCACGAGGGCCAGATCATGCCGCACGAGGGCCTGATGCCGTTCTGTCAGGCCTATCTGGGCCTGAACCGCCCGCAGGCGCAGATAGGCCTCCACGAAATCGGCCAGACGGGCCAGCGCAATGCCACGGGCATAGGCCTGCTGCTCGTCCACACGGGCCTTTCCGGCTTCCACAAGGCGACGGATGCGGCCAAACACATCCATGTCCCACGAGGCCGAGCCGATATTGGCATACTGCTCATATTGCAGGTTGGAGCCCGGAGCTGGCTGGGCGAGCGTCAGGAAGCCCTTCCGGCTCTGCTGTGTCCATGTATAGGACCCGGCCCAGTTCAGGCTGGGAACACCTTCCGCCGCCACGACCTTCAGCTGCCCCCGGGCCTGAAGCACACGGGTGGCGGCCTGCCGGATATCCAGATTCTCCCGGGAGAGCCGCTCCACAAGCCGGTTCAGGACCGGGTCATGCCATTGCTGCCACCAGCTGACATCCACCGTGGCCGGACTGGTGAAACCACGGCTCCGCCTCTCCCGCACATCCGCCGCCTTCTGCCAGGCGGCAGGCCGATCGTTCTCCTTCGGAGTATGATAGTCCGGCCCCATCCGCACACATCCACCCAGAGAGACCAGCCCCAGCATGGCCCATCTGGCCACTTTCCCCCGACCGCAGACAGACAGACCCTTCATGCTCATTTGTCCGTCACCGCCCGGTCCGTCCGGGTCTGCGCCCTGACCACGGAACTCAGCCCCGTATCCACGGTCGTCTCGACAGAGAAACCCATCCGCAGCAGGCGGGCCAGAGGCTGCCCCGGCACCAGCGTGATCTTGACGGGCAGACGCTGGACGATCTTGGTGAAGTTGCCGGTCGCATTCTCCGGGGCCAGAGGCGCAAAGGCCGCACCGGAGGCCGGAGGCACGCTGTCCACAACACCATCAAGGTCGATGTCGTACGCATCCACATGGATGTGGGCCTTCTGGCCGGGGCGCATGTGCTGGAGGGCCAGCTCCCGATAGTTCGCCTCGATCCAGAGCTGGTCCATCGGCACGACCACCATCAGGGCTGCGCCATCAGGCACATAGTTGCCGCTCTGCACCGTGCGCTCCCCGACCATGCCATCAAAGGGCGCACGGATGGCCGTATAGGACAGGTTCAGCTCGGCCTGATGCACCCGTGCCCGGTCCACGTCCACCTGACGGCGGCTGGAATCCTGCCGGGCCTCCAGCACACGGAGCTGCGCCTCGGCGGCATCCCTCTGGGCCTCCGCTGCCTGAAGGGACGCCGTCAGATCATCCAGACTGGCCCGGGTCCGCTCACCCTCTTCCCGGCTGCCTGCACCATTGAAGGCCAGATGGGCATAGCGGCTGGCATTCTGCCGTGCGAACAGGAGCTGGGCGGAAAGCTGGGCCACCCGTGCCTTTGCCTCGGCAATGATGGCGGGCTGGCGGGCCACGCTGGCAGCGGCATCCATCACGAGGGCACGGTCATGGGCTTCCACCGCCCGGGCCTGGTCCAGGGCCGTCTGATAGTCCCGTGGGTCCAGCTGCACCAGAATGTCCCCGGCATGGACGGTCTGGTTGTCATCCACCGGGACGGACACGACCTGCCCCGGCACACGGGGAGCAATGACGCTGTAATGGGCCGTCACGTAGGCATCATTCGTCCAGACATGCGCTGCGGGCACAAAAACAATGACCAGCACGCTGATGATGAAGGCAAGGATGATCCCCCCGGCCAGCAGGAACGGCCAGCGTCGCCGTCTTTCCCGTGCCAGAGCAGCCCCGTCACTCGGAACCGTTCTGGTGACACTGGCCTGCGGGCGGGCATCTCCGGCCTGTTTGTCTGATTTCTGCGTCATCCCCATCTCCCCCGCCTTGTCATGCCCATCATCCCGTGTCTCTGCTCTTCCCTCATGCCCTGACTGTCTCCTTGTGATGAGCTGCCGGATGGTCAGGGGATTTCCTTGCTCCACGGGGAGCGAACACGACCCATGGCGGATAGGTTCGCACGGGGACAAGCAGGATGAAAACCATCAATACCCCCAGCAGGGCGGCCAGAACGCAGAACAGGTCCGACAGGGTCAGAACGGCTGTCTGATGATGGAACTGCTCCTTGAGGTACCCCATGCTTCCCCGATAGCGGGGCCGTCCGTCCGGCAGGAGCGGTGTCGGACTCTGGATGAGCGGGCTGCTGCCCTGCACCAGCGCATAACGATACTGCCCCAGATGATCCGCCAGCCTGTCCGAATGAAGCCCGCCCCGCCAGCGGCCCACAAGCTCCATCAGCCATGTACCACCAACCATCATGAAGGCCCGTGGCATGTTCACCAGAGCCACGGCAAAGGGCGATTCTTCCGCCACCACAGCATTGGTGGACATCAGCAGAAGGGAGGACAGCACCATCACACCACCAATCCCCTGAAGAAACTGCCAGAGATAGAATTCCGGCCTCTGCCACACGGAAGTGACCAGTGAATCTCCACAACAGGCGATGAACATGCAGACCATGCCGAAGAAGCCGACAATCCGGCAATCCACATCCCGCCGGTTGAGCAGGTAACCCACCAGCGGGGCTATGGCGATCTCCACGGCGGCGACTTCCAGCGTCACGAGATAGCTCTGCTCGGGCCGGTACCCCACAACCTTCGTCAGGAACTGCAAGGGCACGGCGGAGGCCGAAAGGGACACCACCACGAACAGGCTGATCCCCCCGACCCCGTAAATGTAATTGTTCCGGCTGAGCAGCTGAAAACGGAAAAACGGCAGAGGATGCTTCCATTCATTCCAGATCAGCAGTGGCACAGCTGCCAGCCCGATGGCGCCCAGCACACAGACCAGCGGTGAATTGAACCAGTCCAGCCAGTCCCCAAGGGAGAGGACGGTCGTCAGGCACCAGGCCGCCACGGCAAAGAACAGAAGGCCATACCCGTTGAAAATATGGAGCCGATGATGCTGTGGCTCCATGACGGGCATCCCGTACCAGATGAGCAGCCCTGCCAATGCTCCCAGCGGAATGGCCTGAAGGAAGATCCACTGCCAGCTGAGCAGGTCCGTCCATAATCCGGCAAGCATTGTCCCAAGATAGGGGAAACAGGTGGAAACCAGCGTGTAGGCCACCAGGCCATAGGCCCGGAGGTTGAAGGGCAGTATCTTGAGAATGGAAAACATGAGCAGCGGGATGGCGAAACCACCGGCCAGCCCCTGCACACTCCGCAGGATGTAAAGCAGGAGCGGCGTCTGGCAGAACGCCGTGGGCACGATGCTGCACACCGCCAGTCCCAGCACGAAAAAGGCCCACCGCCGCAGGCTGAAAGTAATGGCCATCCACGGCGAAAGTCCGGCCCCGATGACCTGTGCTGACGTATAGAGACTGACAAACCAGCGGGACGGATCATGGCTCAGTCCCATCCCGCCCATGATGTCATTGAGACCCTGCGCCGAGACCTGTTCGTTCAGTGTCGTCATGATGGCCGTCAGCAGCACACCGGACAGGCCGATGATTGACGTCATATGAGCACGAACAGCCTGCAACAATCCCTCCTGACTGACTGGTCAGAGTTGTATCAGGGAACGGGATACATTTTAACTGAAAGATCACTTTTTCATGATTATCCGACCAGTCTGTTACCTGAATACAACAGGCACCCCGTCCACACTCTTTCCTGTAGCGAGATACAAAAATGGCGGGGTACAGCCATGCCGTACAGCCCGCCATCTTTCAGACCGGGGGAACTCCCCCCGGTTCATGCAGCGCCAGTCTTAGCGCAGGCCCAGAGCCTTGGTCCGCTTGGCGACTTCCTCAGGAGACGCATCGCCAGCTGTCAGCCAGGAACCACCGACACAGCCAACGGTCGGCAGGGCCAGCCAGTCCTTGTAGGTAGCCTCGGTGATGCCGCCTGTCGGGCAGAAACGCACGCCAAGGTTGCCAAACACGGCGGACAGACCCTTGAGGGCCGGGATGCCACCGTTGGTCATGGCCGGGAAGAACTTGAAGCGGCGCAGCCCCAGGTCCAGACCCATCATGATGTCGCTGGCATTGGCCGTGCCGGGCAGGAACGGAATGTCACGCTCCAGCGCACCCTTGGCCAGAGCCGGCGTGATGCCCGGGCTGACGATGAACTTCGCACCGGCCTTGATGGCCTTGTCCATCTGCTCGGTATTCAGCACCGTACCGGCACCGACCAGAGCTCCCTCAACCTTGGACATCTCAGAGATGACATCCAGAGCAGCCGGTGTACGCAGTGTCACTTCCAGAGTGGAGATGCCACCAGCGACCAGAGCCTCGGCGATCGGACGGGCCTTGGCCACATCCTCAACCACCAGAACAGGCATAATCGGGCTGCGGTCCATCACCGCATCCAGTCTCTCGATGTAGCTCATACCTCGGTTCCTTTCTCAACATCGTCACCGATTTCTTCAAGTTCACGATCCATCATGAACAGCATCGGTGAAGCACCCTCTTCGGCGGACGGAGCCACCTCACGCATGAGGGCGAACAGTTCACGCCCCGTACCGGCTGTCGCACGGTGCGGCTTGGTCGGCGTGCGGGCGGCCCATTCCTTCTCATCCACCAGAGCTTCCAACTTGCCGGTGCGGGCACAGACACGGATGACATCGCCATCACGCACCTTGGCGAGCGGTCCGCCCACCTGGGCTTCTGGACCAACATGCACCACGGCCGGAACCTTGCCGCTGGCACCGGAGAGACGGCCATCCGTCACCAGAGCCACCTTGAAACCCTGGTCCAGCTCGACGCCGAGGGACGGGATCAGATTGTGCAGCTCGGGCATCCCGTTGCCGCGGGGCCCCTGGCCGATGACGACCACAACGACATCACGATGCAGCTCGCCAGCCTTCTGGGCCTCCTTCACGGCGGTCTGGGACTGGAAGACACGGGCCGGAGCCTCGATGGTCAGCAGGTTGTCTGCCACGGCGCTGGACTTGTACACGCCACGACCCAGATTGCCCTGAAGCAGCTGGATACCCCCCACCGGGTGGAACGGCTCCTTCGCACCACGCAGGATTTCCGGATCGCTGGAAGGCTTGGCCGGCGTGTAGACGACGTTCTTGTCATTCCCCATCAGGGCACGCTTGGCGTAGTCCTCAAGGCCGTTTTCGGAGATGGTCGGAGCATCACGGTGCAGCAGACCTGCATCGGACAGCTCGGCGATGACCGTCGGCAGGCCACCAACCTCGTTGAACTTGTTCACATCGGACGGACCGCTCGGATAGACCTTGCAGAGTGTCGGCACGACGGCGGAGAGATCGGAGAAATCTTCCCAGTTCACGATGATGCCAGCAGCACGGGCCACGGCCGGGATATGGATGGTATGGTTCGTGGAACCACCTGTTGCCATCAGGCCGACAATCGCATTGACGATGGCCTTCTCATTGACAACTTCCGCCATCGGGCGGGGATCCTTGCCCTTGTTGCTGATCTCGACCAGACGATGCACACCGGCACGTGTCATGGCCTGACGCAGTGGCGTATCAACCGGAATGAAGGAGGAATCCGGCATCATCAGCCCAAGGAACTCCGCCATCATCTGGTTGGTATTGGCCGTACCATAGAAAGTACAGGTCCCTTCGCTGTGATAGGAAGCCATTTCGGCTTTCATCAGCTCATCCTTGCCGATCTTGCCCTGCACATAGAGCTGACGGACACGGACCTTTTCCTTGTTCGGCAGGCCGGAGGTCATCGGGCCGGAGGGGATCAGCATACCCGGCAGGTGGCCGAAGCGCAGCGCACCCATCAGCAGGCCCGGCACGATCTTGTCGCAGATGCCAAGCAGAGCAACACCATCATACATGGCATGGCTGAGACCGACAGCCGTGGACTGGGCGATCACATCACGGGAGAACAGGGAGAGGTCCATCCCCTCCTGCCCCTGCGTAACGCCGTCACACATGGCCGGAGCCCCACCAGCAACCTGAGCCGTGGCACCAACCTCACGCGCAAAAACCTTCATCTGCTCTGGATAACGGCCATAGGGCTCGTGTGCGGAGAGCATGTCATTATAGGTCGTAATGATCCCCAGATTGGGACGCTGCTCAAACACCAGCTCCTGCTTGTCAGCAGCGCTGGAGGCAGCGACGGCGTGAGCCAGGTTGCCACAGGTCAGCCGGGACCTATCTGCACCTTTTTCACGATTACGCTCCATAAGAGTGAGGTAACGACGGCGGGACGTCTTGGACCGCTCAATAATTCTGGACGTTACACTCTCAACAACGGAATTCAGAGACATTGAAGCACTCGCTGTTCGGCTGGACACCCCACAGACAGACGGATAATTCCCCCTGAGAGACACGGCATCATATTATCATCGCTCGCTTTCCACTCTCATCGAGGAAAGCATGCATCGCCTTTTTTAGGGAAAGACGTCTCACCGGGCAAGCGGGCCACCCATGCACATCTCAGTCATCATCATCTCGCCTACGGCAAGTCCATTTTACGAAAAAGGGCAGTTTCCGGTGGGTTTTTAAAGAAAAACCCAGCTGGAGCCTCATGCTGCCATGCATGAAACTCCAGTCTGGGCTTTGTGAAACGAACCCCTCGGCATGCCGGATCAGAGCTCAGCTGGGCGAGTCACGCCCCTGCTCCTCCTCACGGAAGCTCGGCCACTGGCCATCAGCCAGAGAAACGAGAGACGGCGTGGCCACATGGAGACGGCGGCCATATACCCAGTCATTGGTCAGAACATTGCGTACATACTGGCGCGTTTCCGGGCTGGGCAGGCACTCTATGAACATCAGCGGGTCCTGAAGACCCTTCTGGCCGCTTTCCCATCGGAGAATGGCCTGCGGTCCCGCATTGTAGGAGGCCAGAACTTTCAGCAGCGACGCCCCATCACTCTGTTCCCCCTGGGCAAGGCTGTGGGCCAGATAAAGCATATAGAGCTGCCCGACCTCCAGATTATAGCCCGGCTCCCGCAGGCGGCGCTGCATTTCCTGATTGAAATCATCACTGGAAGCCGCTGCAACCGTCTGAGGCAGGTGGTACTGCTCACTTACGAAGCTGGCCGTCGTCGGCCTCACCTGCATCATCCCGTACGCCCCGGCAGCCGATGATGCCGTGGCGTCAAAATTGGATTCCATCCGGGCCACCGCATAAACGAGCGCCGACGACAGACGGAAACCATGATGGGGCCGCAGGTCGGGCAATGGCCCCAGAGCATCCTTGAACTCTTCTTTATGATCCAGTTTTGCCAGCGCCTGCTCCATCTGGTCAGCCAGAGCACGCATCCCGGCCTTTCTGACGACGAGCTGGAGCGAATGTGCCCGAACAGGGTCAGCCAGCGCATCCTGCCACATCTGGCGGGCCAGCATCTCGGCACGCCCCTGCTCACCGAGCTGGATCAGGGCGAAAAGATGCTCCCCCTCTCCCATGGAGGCCACGACATTAATGTCCACCTCACTCAGGGATGCCTGCTTCGCACCAGCCCGCCCGATCGTGGAAAGGGCGCCGGAAACGGCAGCGGCCTGTGATTTCTCGGAATGCAGCAGGCGCCCGGCCAGCAGGCCATAGAAACTCTCACTCTGCACGGATGTCCGGCGCAGCCATGTACGATACAGGGCTGTCTTGCCGTGCCGCTCCGCCACACGTCCGGCCCAGAAAGACGCCGCAGCCTGCACGTCACCATCTGTCTGCTCGGCATTGGCCGCCGTTTCGAACAGGCTGTAGGCCGCATCAAGCTGGCCCTCCCGCCAGGCAGCCAGACCAGCTGCAAAAGCAGGAAGCCCAACCCGGTACTGCCCTTTCTCCAGTCCGGCAGAACCAACACGCAGCGCTGTCCGTGTATCACCCTGGCTCAGAGCCTGCATGGCAATCTCGCCATACAGCTGGGCAGCATAAGCCGGAGACATCCCCGGTGTGACACGCAGCTGGGCCAGTGCCCTGCGGACACCTTCCTCCCCGGAGGAGGCCTTGTCCATGAGGTCCCGCTCCAGAAAACCATTGCGGACCAGTGTCTGGGAAAAGGGCGTCGCCCGGTCGGACTGCTGAATATCCGCAACATTCCGGTACCCGGCAGACGGGGCAGCAGCAGACACCCCCCGACGCAGCTCTTCCTGCTTCTGCCTGAGCAGCGGGGCATCAGGAAGAGCCGGATAACGACGGAGCCAGCTGTCCAGCTCGGACTCGGAAGGAGTGAAATATATACTCAGGTACCGCTCGGCCAGATAATCCGGCAGCAGGAGCTGTCCCGCCGTGCCATCCGTCCCCGAGCCATGGGTCAATTCCCCGAGACGGGCCGCATCACCTGAGCGGACTGCCGCAAAAAGCGCCCTGTAGTGTCCGGCCACCGTGGCCGGCAAAGGATGAGGCAGGGAAACCCCCGCCATGGAAGAAGGTGGTGCATCGTGGCCCTCACCGTCTGAATACTCCGGCACGTGGGACGGAAAAGAAAGAGCCTGCCCCTGCGCCGGAAAAACAGTGTTTCCCGCCAGAATGGCAGCACCGAGAACGGCACCACGCCACACTGCGGGAGACCCACATGGCAATATCCATCGCATAATGCCGAGGGACGTAACCCGCTTTTATTTTTCTGGCAACCCTTGACGTCAAGCCAGACAATTCCAGTGTGCCTTTCATAGTAACGGCTCCCTAGCCAGGAATCCAGAATATTCTTCTGATTTTACACGCTGTTAGCTTTTTTTCTGTATCTGGTCAGCGACAGAATTAAGAAATTATGAAATTCACTCCCATTCCGGCCCTCAGCCTCCTGCATCAACACCTGTTCCCGACTACGAATCGGCAGCCTGCGCTGCTTCCTGTGAGAGAGTCGCATCCAGCAGGAGCATGTCAGCCCACAGCGCCTTCCGTCGTCCCGCCGTTTCCCCCAGCTGGGCCGGGTGCCAGAGAGGTAACAGAGGCACACCCCCCTCCAGCCCCGGCACATGAGCCTCATGCCAGCGCCCCCGCAACTGACTCAGCCGGGAGGTATTCTGTAAGAGCATGGCAGCGGGCGTACTGCCCATCGTCACAATCCGGCGAGGTCGTGCCAGTGCCACTGCCCTGTGCAGAATGGGCAGGCAGGCTTCCACATCACGCTGTGAGGCACGCTGCCCTCCCGGCGGGCGCCAGGGGATGGCCGGCGCCATGGAAAGCTGGGACCGCTTCAACCCTATGGAGGCCAATATCCTGTCCAACAGGGCCCCCATGGGACCAGCGAAAAGAGTTCCATGCCGGTCCTCATCCTCATTTGGCACATCCCCCACCAGCAGAAATGGGGCTCCCTCCACGATGACAGGTGCCAGATGATGCTTGGCCGTCCGCATCAGGCCAACGCCCGGCAGCTGCTGGCTGGCCTTCAGCAGGGCGGCAACATCCCGGGCCGCAGCGATATCAGCCAACACCTCGTCCCGCCCCCTGACAACACGACGGGACGCGGAAGGTTTCTCCACTGGAGCAGCAGCCTTCTGGCGGGCCCGCACACGATCCGGCAGAACAGAGCTCTCACCCCAGACATCCCACGGCATGTCCTCCATGACAGCGTCCACACCCCATTCCTGATGCAGACGGAGGGCAGCAAGAGCATCCTGAGCAGAGCAGGCCGGGAAAGATGCCATGATGAGCGAGATCTCTTCTCTACAGTTCCACGGGATGAAGGGGCGGCTGCACCCCCTCATGGTCTTTGAGCTTTCAATTTGTTACATAGCCTCATCGGAAATGAACACCCCTCCCCCGGACATGGTGCCAGAGCAGATCAGTCTCCCGCCTTGCCCGGCCTCTTCTGCAAGGATGCCCTGCCATGGCGCTGCATCAGGATATGGCTCACGCCAAGATCAATCTGTTCCTCCACGTCACCGGGCGCCGTGAAGACGGATACCACCTGCTGGACAGTCTGGCTGTCTTTGCTGGAGCGGGTGACCATCTCCACCTCTCCACCGGACCACAGGGTCAGGCAGACAGCCTCACGCTACAGGGTCCTTTCGCAAAAGGGCTGGAAGCGGATGAAAACAACCTTGTCCTGAAAGCCGCCCGGGCCCTGCGCCAGACCCGGGGGGAGGAAGCAGCCAGACAGCCCGCCGCTGCCCTCACGCTGGAAAAACGGCTACCGGTGGCATCCGGCATTGGCGGGGGCTCTGCCGATGCCGCCTGCGCCCTGCGCCTGCTGACCCGTTACTGGAGCCTCCCAATGGAAGCGGCCGCCCATGTCGCCCCAACACTGGGGGCGGATGTCCCAGTCTGTCTGGCACAAAAAGCCACACGCATGGAAGGGATTGGTGACATCCTGACAGCAGCCCCGCCCCTGCCAGAAATGGGGATGCTTCTGGTCAATCCGGGGGTCGGTGTCTCCACCCCGAGCATTTTCCGACGTCTGGCAGAAACAGGCGGCATCACCCCCCGCCCGCCACTTGCCTTCCCGGAAGCAGGCTGGCCCACGCTGGACGCTCTCATCGCCTTTCTGGCGCAGACGGAAAACGACCTCCAAGCCCATGCCATCGCTCAGGCGCCCGTCATTGCAACCGTACTGGAAACTCTGGCGACCCTACCGCAGGTGCGGTTCCATCGCATGAGTGGGTCAGGAGCGACCTGTTTCGCCCTGTTCGAGACAGCTGACCAAGCCATCAGGGCCGCAGACCATCTGATGGACAGGGACATAGCCCAGGCATGGTGGCACTGGGCAGGACCGGTCCTGCCCTGAACCCACCGGCATTCAGAATGCCCTGCAACAGAAAAGGCCCGCTGCGGAAGAGCGGGCCTTTTTCCATATCAGGAACAACCAGAACCAGCTTACTGTGCTGCACTCTTCAGCCGGGTGTTGCATTCGGAGTAATAACCGCCACCCTTCTGGATCCATTTCAGGCTGCCATTACGCCCGCTGCTTTTATTGGCATTATACTGTGCCAGGCAGGTCTTCATACGCGCCTTGCCCGGTGAGAGAGACGCAAACTCCGGCGAAACACGAGCCGGGAACAGGACATTCCCGCTGGCAACCGGAGCAGCTGCAGCTGGCGCAGCCGGCTTGCCTGTCTCAGCCGGGGCAGAAGCGACCGGCGTGGAGGCAGCAGGAGACTGGGACTGAGCAGCCGCAACGCTGCCCGTGCAATGGTCCAGCTTGAAATCGGCATACTTCTGACCATTCAGCGTACCGGCCTTCTTCGCATCGCTGAAAGCCTGACGACAGGCCGCCGCAGACATCTTGCCCGCTGGAGACGGAGCAGCCAGAGCGCCCTGAACACCCAGTACGGAACAGGCCACCATGGGCAGGCACAGACGCAACAGTTTCATAGTCTCACCCCTTTTTCATCGTTCGTGATAGCGCAGCCACAGGGGCAGAACGCCACAGTCAGCCGGGCGGATAGCCCGGCCTCACCGTACTGCCTACCAGCCTTATAGGGCTGCCCTGCCTCCGGCAAGAGACAAAACAGCCCTGCCAGTGCCTCAGTTCAGTCGCTCGCCATGCTGGGTCAGGTCCAGACCCATCTGCTCTTCCTCGGCAGAGACACGCATACCGATCAGCCTGTCCACAACCCAGAAAATGAGGGCCGTCAGCACGACAGACCAGACAATCGTGACACCGACAGCCTCAGCCTGCCGGAGAAGCTGGCTCCATCCGCCGCTCACACCGGCAGGACTGGCTGCCGTCGCTGAAAGCGGCCCATAAGCAAACACACCTGTCAGAAGGGCTCCGACAATGCCACCAACACCATGCACACCAAAGGCATCCAGACTGTCATCATAGCCTAGCCTGTTCTTCAGCACGGCAGCGCTGTAGAAGCAGACGCCACCGGCTATCAGACCGATGGCCAGAGCCCCACCGGGCAGCACATAGCCAGCAGCCGGGGTCACAGCCACAAGGCCCGCCACCGCACCGGAGATGATGCCCAGCGCCGTCGGCTTGCCATGCCGCCACCATTCCACCACCATCCAGCCAACACCACCACCAGCAGCGGCGATCTGCGTTGTCAGCATGGCCATGCCGGCACGGCCATTCGCACCGAGTGCCGACCCGGCATTGAAGCCGAACCAGCCCACCCAGAGCAGGGAAGCCCCGATGATGGCATAGGCCAGATTGTGCGGGGACATATCATCCCGCTTCAGCCCATACCGACGGCCGATCATGATGGCACAGACAAGACCAGCCACCCCGGAATTGATATGCACGACCGTTCCACCCGCAAAATCCACGGCACCAAGACCAGCCACCCAGCCCAGCGGACTCCAGACCCAATGGGCAATGGGAGAATAGACCAGCAGGGACCAGAGGATCGTGAACACGCAAAGTGCCGCAAAGCGGATTCGCCCGGCAAAAGCGCCTGTCAGCAGGGCTGGCGTGATGATGGCGAAGGTCATCTGATACATCAGATAGACACTTTCCGGGATGGTCATGGGGGTTTCAGCCGAAGTCCCGGCGCCCAGCGTGAAGGCTCCGTCCGCACCCTGATGGATATGCTCTGCCACACCCCCCAGGAAGAAACGGGACAGATCACCAATCCAGGGTGTGCCCGTCGTGAAGGCCAGACTGTAGCCCAGCACCATCCAGACAATGCTCACAATACAGCATATGCCAAAAGACTGGATCATGGTGGACAACACGTTTTTGCGCCGCACCATCCCGGCATAGAAAAGAGCCAGACCAGGAATGGTCATCAACAGGACCAGCGCCGTGCTGACCAGCATCCAGGCGGTATCACCCGTATCAATCGCACGCATCACAGAGCTCCCTCGCCGGTTTCCCCAGTACGGATACGCACCATCTGTTCCACATTGGTAACCATGATCTTCCCATCACCGATGCGGCCTGTCCGGGCCGTCTCCGTGATGGCCTGGATGATGTCTGGCACACGCTCATCCGCCACGACTGTCTCCACCCTGATCTTGGCAATGAAGCTGACCGTATATTCCGCCCCACGGTAAATTTCCGTCTGGCCTTTCTGGCGCCCAAAGCCCCGTACCTCCGTCACTGTCAGGCCATGCACGCCAAGCTCGGCAAGAGCTTCCCGCACATCGTCCAGTTTGAACGGTTTGATGATCGCCGTTACAAGTTTCATCCCTTGCGGCCCTCTCCCATGGCTCTTCTGCTGCATGAAGACAAAATCGTGCCACCTTCATAACGATTTCTGCAAGACTTTCTTTTCCGCAAGGATAGGGCTAGACACGATAGACCTGCTCCTTTGACGGAAAGTACCGCCATGACGGGAGCATCCTGCCATTCACCGGGCCGGAAGGAACATCTGCCATGGGCACGGATTACGACCTCTGCATAAATGGTGGTGGCCCCATCGGGGCGACACTGGCCTGCCTGCTTGCGCAGAAAGGGCTGCGCATCCTCCTTCTGGAGCGGGCTCCCCTCTCTCCCACCCCGGCGCAGAATCCCGATGGCCGGGCGTATGCCCTTGCTGAAGGCGTCCGCCCCCTGCTGGAAGAAGCGGGAATCTGGCAGGCCCTGCCCCTGTCTCCCCAACCCATCACCACCATCCATGTCACCGATAGTCAGGGGCGCATTCCCTCGGCATCCCGCAGCAGCATTGCAGACGGGCTGAGCCTTACCGGTGATGATGCCCCAGAAGGCCGCCCCTTCGGCTGGATGGTGGAAGCCCACAACCTTCTGGCAGCCATCGCCCGTACCCTGATGGCCCAGCCGGGGCTGGATGTCCGGGCACCAGCAACGGGCCGCTTCACCTTCTCGCCCGACAGCGCCCGGATCACCCTGGATACGGGGGACACCGTTACGGCCTCCCTTGTCATTGCCGCAGACGGGCGACGCTCCCTCCTCCGCGAGCAGGCCGGCATCGGGCTGACCCGCATTCCCTATCACAAGGTTGCCCTGGTCAGCGTTCTGGCCCATGAGAAACCCCATCACGGCAGTGCTCTGGAAAACTTCCTGCCGCAGGGGCCTTTCGCCCGGCTCCCTCTTCCTGCCACCGAAGCCCACCCTCACCGCTCCGCCATCGTCTGGACAGACCGGCCCGAGCGCATCGACCATTTCACCCGGCTTGATGCCCGCAGCTTTGCCCGGCTGGTTCAGGACCGTCTCTGTGGGGAAGACCTTGGTGCGCTAGAGCAGGCAGGCACCCACTGGACGTACCCTCTAGCATCGCAATATGCCCATCGCTATTGCGCCACACGGCTGCTTCTGGCCGGGGATGCAGCGCACGGGCTGCACCCCGTGGCGGGTCAGGGCATGAATCTCGGCTTCCGTGATGTCCGCACCCTGAATGACCTTCTGGGAGACGCCCATGCGCAGGGACAGGATCTAGGAGACCCTGCACTGCTGCGACGCTATCAGCGTCTCAGCCGTCCGGGCAATCTCGCCATGCTGGCAGGCTGCGACATGATGGAGCGGCTCTTCAGCACCGACATGCCCCTCATCCGTCATGCTCGCCATGCGGGACTCATGGCCCTGAAGCGCCTGCCATCCCTGCGTCATGGTTTTGTCCAACGTGCCATGGGGCTATAAGAAAACAGCTATGGCCACTTTTCTCGACAGGTTTCCACACTCCTCATCAGAGCCCGGATTTCTGGAAGAATTCTGGACCACCATGCGGGCGCAGGCCTGCGGCTGTTCCGATGCTCTGATCCAGGGGCTTTTTGCAGTGAATATCTGCAACCATGCGGATTTTGCCTCTGCCCTGACATCACTGATCAGCGCCAAGCTGACAGACCGGGCCATGTCGGAAGCCGCCCTGATGCACCTTGTCGCCTCCACGCTGGAGGCCAGTCCCGACATCGTCCGGGCTGCAGCATCGGATATCGTGGCGACCTTCCAGCGGGACCCCGCCTGCCCGGACCTTGCTACGCCGTTCCTGTTCTTCAAGGGGTTTCATGCCCTGCAATCCTACCGTATTGCCCATCATCTCTGGCTGGCTGGCCGCAGACCACTGGCCTATCACTTCCAGAGCCGTGTGAACGAGAAATTCGGTATAGACATCCACCCTGCCGCCCGCATCGGCCAGCGCATCACAATCGATCACGGCACAGGTATCGTCATCGGGGAAACCACCATCATTGAGGATGACGTCTCCCTCTTTCAGGGGGTCACGCTCGGGGGAACCGGCAAAAACAGCGGGCAGCGCCATCCTGTCATCCGGCAGGGCTGCATGATTGGCGCTGGTGCCAAAATACTGGGCCATCTGGAAATCGGTGCCCATGCCCGTGTCGGAGCCGCTTCTGTCGTGCTGGGCAATGTCCCGCCCCGTTCCACCGCCGTGGGCAACCCCGCCCGTATCGTCCGTTTTGGCGACATGGACCAGGACTTCACGAATTATCAGATATGACCGGCACGCCCCGACTTATCCCCAGTTCAGGGGACAGGTTGGGGCATCATCCTGTGTGCCGGGACGGGAAGAATGTGGATGGAATCAGGCGACTCCTGAGAAAACCGCCCTCTTCTACTGTTGATGATCTGTTCCGGCCCTCTTTTCAGCTCACCACAAAGCCGGAACACCCACCAATGAAAAAGCCGGACCGATGCATGACTGCACCGGCCCGGCTCCTTTCCCAGGATTCAGCTCCTGAAAGCCTCAGCCCTTACTGGCGGGAAAAATGGAAGCTCATCCCGTAATCATAGGTCTGACCCGGCTTCAGCTCGATGCTCGGGAAGTTCGGCATGTTCGGGCTGTTCGGGAAGAATTCAGGCTCGAAAGCCAGAGATTCCCATTTGCCATAGGGGCGGCCAGACGGACCCTGATAATTGCCATACAGATGGTTGCCGGAATAGAACTGCATCCCCGGCATGTTGGTGGCAACTTCCATCACACGGCCGGAACGGGGATCCGTCACACGGGCCACGACACGCTCCGTATTGCCCGGCTGGGATGGGCCGATGAGGACCATGCACTTGTCATAGCCACCCTGCGGAGCCATCTGCGGGTCTGCACTGCCCAGACCTTCACCCACCGTGCGGGGCTGACGGAAATCGAACGGCGTCCCCTCAACAGAGGCCAGCTCACCCGTCGGAATGGAGTGCTCGTCTGTCCTCAGGAAACGGTCAGCATAGATCTGCACCACTTCCGGAGCAATGCTCCCGGAACCCTCGCCATTGAGGTTCCAGTAGTTGTGCGTGGACAGGTTCACGACCGTCGGAGCCTTGGTCGTCGCATTGAACTTCAGGCTCAGCGTGTCGTTGCCGCTCAGACGATAGGTAACCTGCGTCTTCAGCTCACCCGGGAAGCCCTGATCACCATCGGGGCTGACCATCTTCAGCACAACATAGGCCCCCTGGGAGTCCACGCCCTTGCGAACGATCTTCCAGAGTTTGCGGTCAAAGCTCTCAGCACCGCCATGGAGGGTGTTCGGCCCCTCATTGACGCTCGTATGATACTTTTCACCTTCCAGAGTGAAGACACCACCGGAAATACGGTTGGCCACACGCCCCAGCACGGCACCGAAGTGCGGGTCGGAGTTATGGTTTTCGTACCCGGCAATGTTCGGAAAGCCCAGAACAACGTTCCCCAGACGGCCATTGCGGTCCGGCACGTCCATCTCATGGATGATGGCGCCATAGGTCAGCACGACAACCTTCACCCCATGATCATTGGTCAGGGTGATTGCCTGCACCTTCTTGCCAGTGGAAAGACGACCCCAGTCCTTTGTCTGGACCGTTGGCGCTGCGGCAGCCATGCCAGACAGGGCCACACTGGCAACCAAAGCGCTGGCAGACAGAAGCCAGCTGCGACTCTTCAGAAAAGACATAAAATCTCTCGCACTCCACGAAATACAGGACCCGCCAGGACGACGGGCTGCGCTCCTCCCGGGAGGGGGCAGGAAGCGTCCCCTTCAGGGCTGGTGTCCATCAGAAAACCTAACGATGCAAAAATGCAATACTTCTTTTTCTTAACATGCCTGATATTCGAAAGGGGTAGGCAGCATGGAGCAAGTACCATATGCTTGAGTTCACTGGTCTTCATGACTTGCGCATGTGGAATCAGACGTATGTTACGGCCCGTTCCCGTTAAAGGTATGCCGCTGCCATCTCCTGGTGGATGACGTGGCAAGCCGCATAGCCGGGCCTTGAAGAAAGAAAAAAACAGGAGCGGCAGCAGCATGGCGTGCACAGGCAGCACAAAACAGCATCATCGAGGCAGACTCACTGCACTTTCCGCACTGGTCGGCTGCCTGGCCCTGCTGTCGCTCGGCGGGTGTGGTTCCCTCCACGCCAAGCCGCCGACCGACCCGGACGATCTGGCGGATTACAAGGCGGTCAACGACCCTTACGAGCCTTTCAACCGCAAGATGTTCAGCCTCAACATGTGGGTCTATCACAAGGCCCTGCGGCCGGTAGGACGGTTCTGGAAAAACAACATTCCCCAGCCCATCCGCACCTCTGTCGCCACGCTGAACGAGACATGGCGCCAACCCGCCGTCTTCTTCTCCGATGTGGGGGCAGGGCGCCCGCGGCGTGCGGGGGATTCCTTCATGCGTTTCCTGCTGAACATGACGACGGCTGGCTTCTATGACGTTGCCCAGCATCTTGGCTACAAGCAGCATGAGACAGACCCTGGCATGGTCATGGCGCTGTGGGGGGTCAAATCCGGGCCTTACATTTTCCTGCCCGGGCTTGGTCCTACCAATTTCCGTGATGCCGCAGGCTATGCCATCGGCCAGGGGCTGACACCCATCAACTACGTGCCCAGAGGGTATGGCCTCATCAGCTTCAACTGGGGCTACAACATTCTCGGCACCTTCAATACCTTTGCAGACAGTACAGACCAGCTGGACCAGCTGGAACACCAAAGTCTCGACCCTTATGCTTTCATGCGAAGTGCATGGCAGCAGCAGCGTCAGAGCCAGATCGATACCCTCAAGGCTGATCACCGCGCCACCACCCCCGACTGGTACTGACCATTCCGTCCCCATGAGGACAGCCTTTATCGGAAGGATCCCTAAACATGATGCTCCGTCAGCTTACACGCCGCACCATTCTGGGAGCTGCCAGCCTGTTCGCTCTCATTCCCACGCTGGCCTTCGCCACTCCCTCCAGTGATGAAGCAAAGGCGTTTGTCAATGATTTTGGCGGGAAACTGGTGGCCGTCCTGAACAGCGACACTTCGCTGGACAAAAAGCGCGAAGCCCTTCTGCCCCTCCTGCGGGCCAATGTGGACGTACCAGGAATCGGCCGCTACTGCCTGGGCCGCTACTGGCGGATCGCCACGCCGGAACAACAGAAGCTTTATCTTGAGCTGTTTCAGGACGTACTGCTGAATGCTGTCACGGCCCGCGTGGGGGAATATCAGAACATTTCCGTCCGCCTGGTGGACAGTGTGCCCTCCCCGGCAGGCCAGAAGGTGACCCTTCAGATTTCCCGTCCGCATCAGCCCCCCATCCTGATGACGGCCGTCATTGATGGCGAACCGCCCAAGGTGGTGGACCTGTATGGTGAGGGTGCCAGCATGCGCCTGACACAGCGCAGCGACTACACGACCTACCTCACCCGCCATGGCGGGCAGGTACAGACATTGATCGACGCCCTCAAGCATCAGCTGGGTCGGCACTGATCTCTCCATTCACAACGGATCAGCAACGTGGAGGGGGCCATAAGCCCCCTTTTCGCTGACTGGCCTGTTTCTCCAACCATGTCCCCGGAATGACTGACGACCTCTCCCTCTTCGATTTCACGCTCCCTCGTGACCATATCGCCACAGAACCTGCCCGCCCCCGTGACATGGCACAGCTCCTGCATGTCGTCCCACCGGCCCTTGCAGGAACTGATGATGCAACCCTCTCCCTCCATCGCATCCGCAATCTTCCCGAACTGCTGAAGGAAGGCGACCTGCTCGTCGCCAATGATACGGAAGTCATCCGGGCAAAAATGGAGGCCCGACGGGGTGACGCAAAAATCGGCATCACGCTGGACCGCATCCTGCCGGAAGGGCAGTGGCATGCCCTCGCCCGCAATGCCCGCAAGCTCCGCCCCGGTGACCGGCTCCACTTCGAGGATGATCCCGTCACGGCGGACGTCCTGACCAATGAGGGCGATGGGGCCGTGACCCTCCGCTTCTCGGTCGAAGGCGATGAGTTCGATGACTTTCTGGAACGCCGGGCCGCCCTGGCCCTGCCGCCTTACATTGCCCGCCCCAATGGTCCGACTGAAGCCGACAACAGCGACTACCGCACCATTTTCTCCCGCTTTCGTGGGGCCGTGGCGGCACCGACGGCAGGACTGCATTTCACGGAAGAACTGCTGGAGGCCCTTGCGGCCAGAGGCATACAAAAACAGACCCTCACCCTGCATGTCGGAGCCGGGACGTTCCTGCCCGTCCGCAGCACCATTGCCGAACATAAAATGCATGCGGAATGGGGCCATATTGATGAGGAAACGGCCCGTCTCATCAACGAGACCCGTGCCAATGGCGGCCGTGTCGTTGCCGTAGGCACCACCAGCCTGCGCCTGCTGGAAAGTGCGGCGGATGAACAGGGTATCGTTCATCCATGGACAGGCGAAACCTCCATCTTCATCCGGCCGGGCTACCGCTTCCGGGCGGTGGACGCCCTGCTGACCAACTTCCACCTGCCCCGCTCCACCCTTTTCATGCTGGTCTGTGCCTTTGCCGGTACGGAGACCATGCGCCATGCCTATCATCACGCCATTGCCGAAGGGCTGCGCTTCTATTCCTACGGTGATGCCTGCCTTCTGGAACGTGCCCCATGACGACCGAGTCCATCCGCCCCAACCTTACCCCATCCGACCGCATGCACTGGCAGAAAGACGCCCAGTGTGGGCGGGCCCGGGCAGGCTGGCTGCATACCCGTCATGGCAGCGTACCGACACCGACCTTCATGCCGGTCGGAACCGTCGGGACCGTCAAGGGCATCACGATGGACAATGTGCGGGCCACCGGGGCGGGCATCGTGCTGGGCAACACCTATCACCTCATGCTGCGCCCCACGGCCGAGCGGGTCCAGCGTCTCGGCGGGCTGCACCGCATGATGGACTGGCCCGGCCCCATCCTGACAGATTCCGGCGGATTCCAGGTCATGTCTCTGGGGCCGCTGCGGAAGATGGATGAGGATGGCGTCACCTTCCGTTCCCACATTGATGGCAGCTCCCACCGTCTGACGCCTGAAAGCTCGACGGACATCCAGTACAAACTGGATGCCACCATCACCATGGCCTTTGATGAATGTCCGGCCCTGCCCGCCACGAAGGACGTGCTGGAAGCCTCCATGGAGCGGTCCATGCGATGGGCCGCCCGCTCCCGTGAAGCCTTCATCGCCCGCCCCGGCTATGGGCAGTTCGGCATCGTGCAGGGCGGCACGGAGCAGGACCTGCGGGAACGCTCCGCCCTTGCCCTGCGGGAGATCGGCTTCGAGGGCTACGCCATCGGAGGGCTTGCCGTAGGCGAAGGGCAGGAGCTGATGTTCTCCACGCTGGATTACACGACTCCCATGCTGCCCGAGGACCAGCCCCGCTATCTGATGGGCGTCGGCACGCCAGATGACCTGCTGGGTGCCGTCATGCGGGGCTGCGACATGTTCGACTGCGTCATGCCGTCCCGTGCAGGCCGTACTGCCCGGGCCTATACGGAGCGGGGCACGCTGAATCTCCGCAATGCCCGCTTCGCCGAGGACACCCGCCCCATCTCCCCCGAAGATGACAGCCCGATGGCAGGCCGGTACAGCCGGGCCTATCTGCACCACCTCTTCCGGGCCAACGAGATGCTCGGGCCGATGCTCCTGACCCTCCACAATCTCGCCTATTATCAGCGGCTCATGCGCCAGATACGGGCCGCCATCGTGGCAGGAACGCTGGAACAGACCGCCACCCAGCTCCGCCAGAACTGGGCCAGGGGCGACTGGAGCGAGGATGAATGGCCCATGCCCCGCTACCAGCAGGGCTAGGTCGTTCCTTCAGGGCACCTGTCCTTCATAGCTCCCCCAATGGGTGGCCAGCTCCCGCACGATTGGGCTGGCCACCTGATAGGCCGCACTGGTGGAGGCATAAAGGCCCGGCAGGTTTTCCTCATGCGCTGCATTGGCCAGCATGGTGGCCGGTGCCACGCCGTTGGGCGGCATGTCGAAATTGCTGGTCGTCCGCAGGATGAGGAGGCGCCGGTCATCCACACGTCCTGCTCTGGCCTGCAACGCCAGTGCCTGACAGAGGCCAATGTCCTCCTCTGCCGTCGTGACCATCTCGCCCTGATGGTCCGTCCAGTAAGCGACCCAGCGTTCCGCCCACCGGTTCATGAGCGCTCCAAGCCAGTATGTCTCACCGGAGATCGTATCACCCATCATCACATGCGGCGGCTTCAGTGCCTCGGGGAAACCCTGATAGGCCCGGCGATGGGCCTGAAGTTTTTCATTGTCCGGCAGAGCGATATGGCGTGTCCTTTCATAAGCCCAGCGCACAAGGGAAGGTCGCAACGTATAGGCCATGTCCCCAGCGATGGAATGGAGCGGTGGCCGTGGCTGCTCATCCGGTACATGGCCCTGCAACGGCGTAAAACCATCCGGCCAATCGGACGGAATTTCACGTGAATCAATCAGATGGGCTGCCCCGCCATTCACGACATGCAGCGCCCAGGCGGCAGACCCGATGCTGCCCTTATTGGGATTCACACCGGCAATCCCTGCCAGAACGAAATAGGCATGGCGGAGGTCAAACCGGGGGTCCAGCGCCAGAGCGGTAATGGCCGCTGCCATATGGCCCGGTCCCTCACCACTGACCAGCCCAAGCACATGGTCTTGCGCATTATAGCGAAGGACACCGTGCTCCGTCCCCGATGCAGGCAGTGTTTGTTCCAGCGGGTACTGTTCCACCCAATGCTGGAACTCTCCCGGCATGTCGCCACTATCCTGCCCCAGCTCGAAGGTTGTCACCACCACGACGTGTACCTCCAGCGGGACAGCCTGTGCCGGACGGGCAGACCCCGCCCCCGCTGCCACCAGCCCGACCAGAAGACCAAGACCATACATCCAGCCCGCCTTCACTGCCTGTCTCATCACATGCCTTTCCTTCCCATCGTTCTCTCCGGCCTGTCTCAGGGCACGGACCGCAGCAGGGGATTCTTCATCACATCCTGCCCGAAAGCCTGAAAACGGGCCTCCAGCTGCCATTGCAGCCGTGCCTTCATATTGTCCTTCAGAAACCGTTCACAGGCTGGAGCGGCGCTTCCACCCGGCACCATGCCCGAACAGGCCGGCACAGCCTGCCCCAGATGATGCCCGGCCCAGAGGCTCTGCCCCGGCATGAACCCATATTCCAGCCCCGTACGGGACAGCTGGACAAGTGTCGGATAATCCAGATGGTAGGCCAATACGGCCCGCATGTATTCCTGCGTCAGATCGCTACGGGACACACCTTCATCATCTGTCGAGAGCGCCACGGGCACACCGGCCTGCCTGTAAAGCGAAAAAGGATGCCGCCCATCCCGGATACCCAGAATCTCATCATTGCTGGTCAGATTGATCTCCACCAGAATGGAGCGCCGTGCCATCTCTTCCAGCAGAGAAGCCGGGTCATGCTCCCACAGAACATCCACACCATGGCCGATCCGCTTGGCCCCCGCCACGTCAATCGCCGCCCGGATATGATGGTCCAGATCGCCCAGCGGCACGAGAGACGGTGTCACCTCCCCCGCATGAAGGCTCAGATTCGTCCCCGGATACAGCCGGTTCAGAGTATGGAACATCTGCATGTGCAGGTCATAGTCCCGCAGGGCCACCGGATCATCTTCCGGCGCCACGATGTTGATGCCGACCAGCCGGGTATCCTGGCGGGCACTCTCATACGCCGCCACGAGCTGCACCCAGACAAACGGTGCCGGAAATGTCCGCAGGGCAGAATACTGATAGCGCACCGTCACCCCACACCCTGCGGAAGCCTGCGCTGTGCCGCACTTCATGATGGTTCGGGCACGGGCCTCCATCTCATCAATGGCCGCATGGGACAGGGCTGCCATCCGCCCCAGGGCGGGCTTCAGAGCCTCATAAGCCCGACTGAAATCAGCTTCCGTCCTCAAGGGAGGCAGGGCAGCAGCCTTCATCATCTCCCCCAATGCATCAAAGGTAATAGGAGCGATCTGCAATTCCAGATACTGCACATTGTCACGGGCAGCCCGCTCGGCAGCCTCGGCCAGCATGTCCCCCTGATGCCTTGACTCCACCGCCATGAACCGCAGAAAGGTCGCAAAGAAATGATCATGGCCGGAGCGGTCATGTTCCGTAGGAATGAAATTGCGCATGGACAACGCATTGACCATCTCATTCCAGCCGGTTTCATTCCCTGGCAGACCATCTGCCGGAACCTGCCCCTCCCCCGGCTTTGGACAATGACTGGCCAGAATGGTCTGCTCCTTCAGCGAAACGCAGAGACCATCCCCCGCTGCCCATTTGAGGAAACTCTCGGCATAGACCGCCCCGGAAAGATGGTTGTGCAGGTCCGCTCCCTTGGGGAAGGCCCTAAGGAACAGCTCCAGCCGGACAGGGTCGGTCTTCACCCTTTCGAACAGGGTCGCCACGGAAGGCGGGGCCGCCACCGGGGCAGCAGACACCCGACCTGTCTGGCCAGCAAGAAAGACAAAAAAGGCAAAAACAGCAGAACAAAAGAATCTCATGCCTCATGATGGCGGCCTGCGCCGGAGCTGACAAGAAAATCCCTTTCCACACACAATGCCAGCTGCCACACTTCCCCCATGCACGCTCCTCCTCCACCCCCACCACAGTTGCAGAAGCGCAGCCTCAGCCTGTACGGGCACAGAACCTCCATCGCTCTGGAAGCCGAATTCTGGCAGGTTCTGGAGACCATGGCCCGTGCCGAACAGCTTGCCCTGGCAGCCTTCATCGCCCGGCTGGACAGGCATCGCCCCCCGGAACAGACGCTGGCCTCCCTGCTCCGCCTCACGGCACTACGCTTTGCCCTGAACCAGGCCCCGTCAGCCCCCGTGTGACCCGTCTTGGAAAGACCGCATATTCCTGTTCCGCCCTCCCCTGTCCCCGTGATAGAGTTTACAACCATGTGAACAGGGAGGGCATCGATGGCTTTCTGGGGGAAAATGTTTGGTGGTATTGCCGGTTTTGCCGCCGGGGGGCCGGTCGGCGGTCTTCTCGGGGCCATTCTGGGCCATATGAGCGATACAGACAGACTGTTGACCCCGCTCTCCGGCACATGGGGCGACCGTTTCCCCGCACGGGGGCAGCCCGACCCGCATAATGCCGCCTTCTTCACCGCCGCAAAACTCTCTGCCCTGCTGGGAAAGACGGATCAGCTCTACGGCCTTGGTGTCGTCACGCTCTCCGCCAAGCTGGCCAAAATCGATGGCCCCGTGAACCGGGCCGAGATTGAAGCCTTCAAGACGGCCTTCCGGTTCCCTGAAGACAACCAGAAAGAGGTTGGCCTGCTTTTTGATCGGGCCCGGAACCGGACGGACGATTTCGAACTTTATGCCCGTGAGCTGGGGCGTGCCTTTGCCGACAAGCCGGAGCCACTGGAAACACTGCTCAGCGTCCTCTTCCGCATTGCCAGGGCAGACCTGCCTGCCGGGGCCCCGCTGCATCCGGCAGAAATGGACTATCTCCGCCGGACGCACAAAGCCTTCCGCCTTTCAGAACGGGCCTGGGAGCGGGCCGAGGACGGCCAGCCCCGGGCTGCCTCCACATCATCAACGGCAGAGTGCTATCGTGTGCTGGGCATCAGTGCAACGGCAACGGATGGCGAAGTCCGGACACGCTGGCGTGTGCTGATCCGTGAACATCACCCGGACCGTCTTGCCCAGCGCCCCATGAGCGATGCTCAACGGAAAGCAGCACAGGAGCGTGTGGCCCGCATCAATGCCGCATGGGACCAGATAAAGCGGGACCGTGGCCTGTAAGGCGGGTCTGCTCCATCACGGCTGGGGTTGCTGTCCCCCCAATGGCACAGCCACCCAGCGCAGCCCCTCACCATCCTGCACCAACAGAAGAATATCCGTCCGCTTCAGCTCACGGGCACGGTCCAGCGCAGCCTGCAGGGCCTCCGGTGTATTGACCTCCTGCTGCCCGACCTGAAGCACCAGATTCCCTTCCGTCAACCCACGGCTGGCAGCGGGGCTACCCTCATAGACACGCATCACCAGCACACCCCTCTGGCTGTCAGTCAGGCCATACTGCGTCCGGGCCGCTTCATCGACCACGCCCAGCTTCACCCCCAGTTCTTTCAGGGTCTTTACCGGATGTTCCGGCGGGTGCGTGTCGGAAGGAAGGGGATCCTTCTCATCGGGGTTGCGCCCCAGGGTCAGATCCAGCGTCTGATAGCTGCCACGCCGCCAAAGGGTGAAATGCACCGTCTCTCCCGGTTGATACCCCGCCACGAGCCGGGGCAGGGTCTGGCCTGTCACCGGCTGACCATTCAGGGCTGTCAGAATGTCCCCAACCTGCAAACCTGCCTTCCGGGCCGGTCCATCCTTGCTGACCTCGGCAACGATGGCCCCCGTTCCCCGTTCTTTTCCGGGCACATCCGCTTTCCAGAAATCAAGGTCTTCTGCCATGTTGCGGGTGACATCCTGATAGCGCACACCCAACCAGCCACGCCGGACATGGCCTGTCTGCCGCAACTGGTTGATGATGCCTCGGGCATCATCCGAAGGAATGGCAAAGCCGATGCCGATGGAATCCCCACCAGACCCGCCATAAATCAACGTATTGATCCCGATGACCTCACCCTTCAGATTGAAGAGCGGGCCACCTGAATTACCGTGATTGATGGCTGCGTCCGTCTGGATGAAGTCGTCATACAAACCGTGATCGACATTCCGCTTGCGGGACGAAATGATGCCAGCTGTCACCGTGCCACTCAGACCGAACGGATTGCCGATGGCCAGCACCCAGTCTCCGATGCGGGCATCGTCACTATGCCCCAGCGGGACGGACGGCAGGGGCCGGTCTGCCTTCACCTGAAGGACGGCAAGGTCCTCCTTGCTGTCCCGCCCGACAATCCGTGCCGGATATTCCGTCCCATCCGACAGGGTCACGCTCACCTGCTGGGCATTGTCAATGACGTGATTGTTCGTCACCACCACGCCAGAAGGATCGATGATGAAGCCGGACCCCAGCGCCTGTACCTGACGGGCAGGGTGCCCATCGGCATGACGGCGGTGGAGATAGTCATGGAAAAACTTCTCGAGCGGTGACCCTGGCGGGAAAGGGGATGATTGCGGCCCGGACGGTGTACTGCCATCCGGCCCGTCCGGCTGCTGTTCATCAGGGTGGATCACGCTGGAGACGGAAATATTCACCACAGCAGGCAGGAGCCGCTCCACCAGTGCCGCAAAACCGGGCATCATGGCCGCCTCATGCGCAGCACGGGTTGTCACGCTCCCCCCCTGCGGCAGCTCTTCCCCCGGCAGGGTCGGCATCGGCACATCATCCTGCGCCCAGGCTCCACCGGACTGGCCAAGAATACCAGAAAGCACGAAACAGGACAGCCATCGGGCCACCCTCATGCGGGAGGAAGACAGAAGAGAAGAAGACATGAATCGGCTCATGCTGTAGAATCTACTCCACGGCGGACCGGACGTCATCCTTCCAGCCTGCAAGTTTGTGTTTTTTTGCCTCATGAGGGGCGTTGCATGAGAGGTCCTGCCCCATGACAGCCACCGACATCTCTTCCCTGAAAGACCTCATCTCCGACTTTCTCACAACAGAAGAGACTGCACATCAGACCAGCATAGAAGCCCTGACACTGGAAGATGGCCATCTCCACCTCATTCTGCGGACAACAGCTAAAGGTGCGGCGTTCCTCCAGGACGCTCAGACGACACTGGAGGACAGGCTCAGGCAGCACCCCGCCGTCAGCAGTCTGACCCTGTCCCTCACAGCTCATCGCCCGGCAGGCCCCGCCCCCCGCAAGGCCGGTGCAGAAAGCGGGCACCGGCCTCTGGCCCTCGGGAAGCGACCCACAGGCCGCTCCACCCCCCCGGAAGCCTGCTTGCCCGATGTGCGGGCCGTCATTGCCGTGGCGTCCGGCAAGGGAGGCGTGGGGAAGTCCACCACAGCCGTCAATCTGGCATGCAGCCTGGCCCGGCTGGACCTTCGGACCGGCCTGCTGGATGCTGACATTTACGGCCCCTCTCTTCCCCACATGCTGGGTGAAACCCAGAAACCTGTTGTCGAGAATGGCAGGCTGCGCCCACTGGAACGCTGGGGCATGGAGACGATGTCCATCGGCTATCTGGTTGACAAGGAACAGGCCATGATCTGGCGTGGTCCCATGGTCATGGGCGCCCTGACCCAGCTCATGAGTGATGTGTCCTGGGGGGCGCTGGATGTACTGGTGGTCGATCTGCCACCCGGCACCGGAGATGCCCAGCTGACCCTGACCCGCAAGCTTTCGGACAAGCTGAAGGCCGGTGGGGCCGTCATCGTCTCCACCCCGCAGGACATTGCCCTGCTTGATGCCCGCCGGGGTGTCACGCTGTTTGAGAAGACCGAAACGCCCGTGCTGGGGCTGATCGAGAACATGTCCTATTTCTGCTGCCCGCACTGTCAGGAACGGACTGACCTCTTCGGCCATGGTGGGGCCCGCAAGGAAGCCGAGGCCCTCAACATTCCTTTCCTTGGGGAAATTCCCCTGCTGCGGGATATAAGATGCAGTGCTGATGAAGGAACCCCTCTTGTCCTGCGTGACCCGGATCATCCTGCATCACAGGCTTACAGAGCCATTGCCCGCACCCTGAAGGATAGACTGTTTCCCTCTTCGTGCTGACCGGCAATCCTGCCCACCTCTTTGACCAACCCACGGAAGCCCATGCCGACTTTCTGCCATCCCCGTTTCTTCCTCCTGACAGGCCTTGTGCTCTCCCTGCTCAGCATGGGGGGCTGTAACAGACCCAACCAGGCCATCGGCCATCGTGGCCTTTCTTCTGATGGCTATGGCTTTGTACAGGATGGCCCTGTCCTTGCGCCCCCAGCCCATCTCATGCAGCACCAGAAGCCCGCCACCACGGGCCGCTGACCTGTCCGGCTGTTTCCTGGCCGGGATTTTTTCCCCACTCCCCTGATTTTCCACTTGATTTCTGGAGGGAAAAATGAGATGTACGGCCCCGTTGCCGGATTAGCACAGTGGTAGTGCAGCGGTTTTGTAAACCGAAGGCCGGGAGTTCGAATCTCTCATCCGGCACCACGATTTTCCCTGAAAATAGGCCGTTCCCCAGTGCTTCATGCCTGACGCATGTAGTATGTAAGACGCTGCTTTCCGTCCCCTACCCGACACGAAACCGGGCCCCCCGCGACGCACAGGCAGACGCCCCGTCGGCGTAATCATGCCAGAGGAGACGGAAGCGTCCTGCTGCACCTACCTTTCTCCCTCCCATCAGAATGAAGTAAAAGCAGCACAACATTATCCATCCCCACATCAAAGGCATCCCCTACTCCATGAAAAGCACCCTGCCCGGCTTCATCACACTGTCCCGCCTGTTCGACATGTTTGAAGGAGCGGCCATGTTGATCCTGTCCATCTGCATCACGCTGGTGGCCTGCCTGGGGCTGCTGCATGTCGTGGTGGCAGTGGCAAAGCTCATCATCCATGCCGGCCTCAGCCCCACGGAGCCTGCCATATTGCAGGAAGTCTTCGGGCTGTTCTTCACCGTCCTGATCGCCTTGGAATTCCGCCACTCCATCCTCGTTCTTCCCGGTTCGGAATCACAGGGAATGATCCGCATGAGGTCCGTCCTGCTCATCGGCATGATGGCAGCCGTACGCAAGTTCATCGTGCTGGACCTGAATGGCGTGAATGTCCGTGAACTTCTGGCGCTTTCAGCCGCTGTTCTGTCACTCTCCGCCGCTTACTGGCTCGTCCGTGGCAAAGCCATGACCCGCACGGACCCTACGCCTCAGCCTCCTCCATCCAACCAGTAAGCCCATAAAAAAAACCCCTTTCCGGCCTGTGGCTGGAAAGGGGCCCGAACCTCCTGCTTCCCCTTTGCATCGGGAAGCAGGAAGCGTCATCAGAAGAGCTGAATGTGGGACTTGAAGCCCAGCATGGCGGCGTCCTTCAGGACACGCTGCATCCCCGGATGGAAGTAATACTGGAAATCCGGCGCAAAGGTCACACCCCGCATGACATGGATGCGGTAGGTGGCCTCCAGCGTGCTGCCCCAGCGCTGCACACCATAAGACCCCCACAGGAGCGGCGCCCCGCCACTCGCATAATAGGCGGTCGCCCCCTCTGGAGCCATCCCATGATCCACCTGGAACCGCTGCGCAGCACGGGTATAGCTGCTGGAACCGGTATAGGAGAAGGAAACACCCACCGTATCCAGCGGGCGGGCTGGCCAGAAGCCCGTATCCACAAGACCGAATGCATACAGCTTGCCACGCATGGCTGTGGCTGGCTTATTCCAGTATGCATCAAAGAAGGCCACCAGTCCCCCTTCTGGCGTGTCCTGTGTCTTGTTCTTCATGATCATCTGGTCCGCCAGGAACCACATGCTCCAGTTGAAATTGCGACGGATGCCCGTACCGGGAACCTCATCGCCCACCCCCTGACAGGTCGGGCAGTTGGGGATGGTCATCCGGGTCCGCCATGCATTGCGCCGATTGGGAGGACTATACACACCAAGATAATGGTCGGACGTATCCGGGGAGAACCCAAATTTGTAGTGACCCGGCAGCTGCTGTTTACCAAACTCAGGCTCCCAGCCAACCTCGATCGGGGTCACGACCCCGCTGATGGTCCCGCCATTGAACTTGAACCCGCTGCGATTCTGCTGCACGCCATAAATACCGCGCTCGGGAAAATAGACACCGACCTGGATGTAGGTACTGTCTGTAGGACGGCCACGAATACGGGCCCCCCAGCTTGACCCCGGATAGGATGACCGTGTGTACGTATCCGTAACGGCCTTGGGGTTTCCGCAGAAAGCGTTGTTCATGAAGTTACAGTAGATCGGGCTGATGGCGAAGTCCGAATCCATGGACATGCGGCCTGCTGCGATATTCAGCCGTCCACCCCAGAGGGTCTCTTCCCCGTAGAAATAGACGAGATGGAACGCCACGTTACCACCACCACCATAGATTTCCTGGCTGGGGTTCACATTGTCGCCAAACATCCTGCTGGCTGGAATACCGTAACGGCCTACACCGATGACATGGGTCTGGAACCCGGGGATCCCGGCCAGCTTGTACCAGTCAATGTCATTCTCGAAACCATACTGTCCCGTATTGGAGGACCCCTGCCTCAACCCCAGTCCTTTCCTCGGAGAGGTGATGGCACCAGAAAATTCGTTGGTGTTGTCCAGCAGGACGACCACACCACGATCCCGCAGCCACTCATTCCAACGCATTTTCTGGAAGAGTGCTTCTGGCCGGGGCAGCGGCGGCCCATCATTATTGGTCGGATCCCCTTCATGCAAAGGAATGTTCACGCGCTCGAGCAGCTCACGCCCGTTCTCACCGAACACACCGAATTCTTCCGTCGGATAATTGGAATATGGCCGACGCCGCAACCCCATGTCATGGATATAATGGGCCGCCGTCTTCTCGGCATCCACTACCTTCGGTTTCTGCACCACGGATACCTGCTGGACAGGTTTTCCGTCCCGTGTAAGGATGACCTGTCGCTCTGGTGCTTTCTCTGTCTGCTTTACGACGGCAGGTGTCTGCATGGCATGAGACAGGGCACCCTGGGCCGAATAGAGCAGAGGCTGACCTGCCCGGCTGCCATCAGCGGCCATCGAAGGCGAAGCCCCAAAAGACATTGCCGCCACGGATGGCAGCAGAACAGAGCAGGCCCCCACACGGGACCTGTTTAAAAAAATACGCAGAATAGTCAGCATGGAAAACGCTGCCATATTCCCACTTCTCCCCAACAACTGGCCCGATTGCACAAAACACACCGCAAAAGTGGCCCCGTCACTTCTTATAGGGAAAATCTGACGAAAAAAAGTAGCTCATACAGCCTGCTTGCTCTGAAAGAAATCAAGTGACCTGCTGAGCACATCACGGCACACCCGCTCGGGACAGCCGGCTGTCTTGAGGATATGTTCCTCCGGACAGAAGGCAAGCATGCGCGCCACCCTGCCCATCATGCCAGGGTACAGCCCCATATAGGCCTCCACCAGACATTTCTTTGGCAGAACCGCCGTACTGCTACAGGCCGGGGCTGAAGGGCCAAGCTTCAGCAGTGCCAGATTTTCCATGACGATGCCACAGATGGCCAGACGCATCTTCTGCAACGCCCGGGCTGACAGGACGTCCATTCCGTACAGCCACGTCACCAGAACATTGACCCAGACACCCAGGGAAAGCGCTTTGACATCCAGCTTCGTCAGCTCATAAAAGCCGCTGCTGGTCTGGCCGGGCAAAGTATCCACAAACCATGAAGCAAGGTCAAAACAGGCTGCCAGCCGCCCGATGTTCAACGCTTCTCCTATGGAACAACGCTGGAACATGCTGGCAGGGATGAAAGAAATGACAATCTCATCCACCTCCCGCACCAAGGGAGGGTGATGACGCAGGATCGAATCATAGACACTGTCATTGCCGCTGCCATCTCCCTGGCCGACAAGACACCGTTTCTCCTGCCCCAGCCCGCCCGTGCCGGGAAATGGCCATTGCCCCTCGAGAAGGACAGGGAGCATCTGTACACCCATCCCTACAAGCCCTGCGGATTCATGATACCCGGCCAGAAAACGTCTGGCCGGCCCTGCAACGTGGCCATGCGGCTGAAAAACGGCACCCCGGGCGGTTTCGGCAATGACGCCAATAAGATTCGCCCCCTGTTCCCTCCCTGCCATCAGCTCTCTCCAGATGCTCCGATGCGGCCAGCCACAGCTTGCGGTACCACACCGGATAACCTTGCCCTACTTGGCACATAGAACATAGGTCAGGGTCAGAACAAGGTAAAATTGCCCCTGTCTTCTTTCAGGTCCGCCGTCTGGCCATACCGCAGCATATCCCTTATCTGCGAAAGCTTTACACCCGCCAGAACGGTACCCATCCCATAACGGGGATTGCCGATCTCCGGAGCCGCCTGTTCCACCTGCTCCAGCACGGTACGGACGGCTTCAACCTCCTGTGTCAGGGCATCAAGACTCTGGAGCCGTTCCATCTGCCCGGCATCCAGCTCTCCCGTGCCGACATAATCTGAAACGACATCCTGAACATCCGAGAGCCGACCACAGACATCATCCAGAATGGCCCCCAGCCTCTTCATCAGCACCGAGGCCCTTATGCTGTCTGCCTCCCCGACAGGCTGGGTTCCTGTATCTTTGGGCATCATCTTTCTCTCTCCATACCGGCCTCTCCCATCATCACGACCGGTCGCCGGTCAGCACAGGTTCTGAAGAACTTTTCCTGTCGTTGGCCAGAAACGGATACGCCGCACCTGGTTGCCACCAAAACTGTAAGACACACAGCGGATCTCCTCCCGCCGGAAATAATCCAGAAGAAAACCGACATTCTCCTGACCAATGTCACTGGCAATGGACAGCACGGCCGCTCCACCAAACGCCTTGCACTGGAAACGCTCCCGCACGCCCCCTGCCTTCATGAGCCCGGTTTCCAGCCCTTTCATGGCGTTTACCCCGTACAGATAGGCAGCTGCATCCATGCTCCCCATGCAGTCCTCTCCGGGCAGAAGGAAATGGTTCATACCCCCTACCCCTGCCTGAAGATCATACATGCAGACTGAAATGCACGACCCCAGCAACGTGCCGAACACCACGCCGGGGTCATCCGAAATGGCGATTTCGCCCTGGATAACAGTCGTGATCTTCAGCAGGTCCGTCACCTGATGGGCCCGAAAACTTTCTCCAGGGTTTCCTTCAGCTTGGCGACCGTATAGGGCTTGGCCAGAAAATTGTTGACCCCCGCCGCAACGGCCTTCTGCACCAGCCCGGCATTTGCCTCACCTGTCAGAATGATGAACGCCAGTTTGGCTGTCTTCGGGTTGGAGCGCACGGCCTCCAGCAGGGCCAGCCCATCCATGCCCGGCATGTTGAAATCTGAAATCACGAGATGGATGGGGTTGGCCTCCAGATATTCCAGAGCCTCCTTCCCATCCTTACGCTGCACGACCCCTTTGAAGCCGAGCGCCGCCATGTGGCTGGCCAGAACCTGCCGGATGGAGGCCTGATCATCTACAATTAAAGCGCGAATCTGAGATGCGGACGGCATTTATGAACCTTTCTGCCTTCTGATAATCACTCTTTGTCAGGATGGCCTGACATCAGGAACGCCACGTCAGGCGTTCATCTTTCCTAGTGCAGGCCCATGGCCAGGCCGGGAATGTCCATCAGGGAGCCAACCTTTTCCACAGCTCCCAGCTCGGCAGCGACACGAGGCATACCATAGACGACCGAGGAGGCCCTGTCCTGCCCTATGGTCCGTGCCCCGGCCCGCCGCATGGCCAGCAACCCTTCTGCACCATCCTGCCCCATGCCTGTCAGGATGATCCCCAGTGAGGTCCTGCCTGCCGTCTGGGCAATGGAATGGAAGAGCCTGTCCACCGATGGCCGATGACCACCAACAGGCTCCCCAGACCGCAACCTTGTGAAAAGCCGTGGGGCATGTCCCTCCAGCACGAGATGGGCCTCCCCACCGGGAGCAATACGGACCATGCCGGGAGCCAGCATCTCCCCATCCTGCGCCTCGGCAACGGAAAGCTGCGGGATCAGGCTATCCAGACGGGCAGCAAAACTGGACGTATAAAGCGAAGGCATATGCTGGCATATGACGATGGGCGGACTCTTGGCCGGGAAGTCTTTTATCACCTCTTCAACAGCTTCCACCCCACCGGTGGAAGAGCCAATCCCCACCACATCGAACGGTGTCCGCCACGACGCCGTACCGCTGCCTGCGACAGGCTCTGTCCGTACAGGCCGGGGGCCCGGGGTCGCCTGCCGGTGGCCGGGCTGATAGCGGGCGGCTTCCAGCACGATCTGCCCCAACCCGGCAAAGGCTTCCCCGGCCCCGCCCTGCTTGGGAAAACATTCAAAAGCTCCCATCTGGAGAGCCGTGATGGCCGTATTGGCCCCCCGTGTGGTCATGCTGGACACCATCACCACCGGGATCGGCCGCAGCCGCATGATCTTTTCCAGAAACTGGAGCCCGTTCATGCCCGGCATCTCGATATCCAGCGTAATGACATCAGGCTGGTCGGCGATGATGAGGTCCCGTGCCTCGATGGGGTTCGATGCCATGCCAATGACATCAATCTCGGGATATTTGAGAAAAGAGCGCCTTATCAGCTCTCTGGCGGTTCTTGAATCATCCACTACAAGAACCTTGACCCGTTCTTTCATGGCCTCAACCCTTTTTCATGTAGATTGTCGGCGCCACAGCCTCGAGATGGCACTCCCTGATGCAGTCCACCCGCTCGGAATGACCCACATAGAGAAATCCGCCCGGCACCAGCCGTTCGGCAAGACGCTTCCACAAGGCATTGCGGGTTTCGTCATCGAAATAGATCACGACATTCCGGCAGAAAATGACATCAAACTGACCTTTGAAAGGCCAGTCCCGATTCAGGTTGAGCTGCCGGAACGTGACAAGGCGCCGTATCTCCCGTGCCATGCTGAACTGCGCCATCTCCACGGGTTCCATGTAGGCATCCCGCCAGCGCTGCGGCACACTCTGCACCTCCTCGCCGGGGTACTGGCCAATGCGCCCTGTCTCCACCACTGCGTGGTTGATGTCCGTTGCCAGAATCTTGAGATCCATCCGCAAGGCATCCGGCAGCTCCGCCATGATGGACATGGCCATGCTCCATGGCTCCTGCCCTGTCGAACAGGCTGCCGACCAGAAACGCCCCCGCCCTCCGGCACGCAGTTTCTGCCCCAGCTGGGGCAGGACATGCGTCTCCAGATGTTCAAAATGACTTTTCTCCCGGAAGAACTGCGTCACATTGGTTGTCAGAACACAGATGAGCTCCTTCAGCTCCTCCTGCCCCTCCCTCATGCTGACGTAATCCAGATAATCACGGAAGGACGCCCGCCCGGTAGCACGGATGCGCCGGGACACACGGGAAAACACGAGACTGCGCTTGGAGATGGGCAGACTGATTCCTGCTTCCTGCCGGGCGATCTCCTGCACACGCCGGAAATCAGCCTCCGAGTAGGAGAAACCGCCCTGTGGCTCCATGTTCATCATCAGCCTGCCCTCATCCTGCGGCCGTACCGACGGCCCCATCTCCCAGCAGGCGGGTCAGAACAGTATCCAGCCGCAGGATGCGGATGACACGCTCCCCAATGCTGACAAGACCACTCAGCTCAGCTGCACCACCATCAACGGAAATGGGCTGTATCTCATCCAGGGCAATCTCCGTGATGCCGATCACACTGTCCACAAGCAGCCCGCATGTAGCACGGTTCTGGCCATCCTCAATGATGATGACCACACGCCGCTCATTGTCGGCCTCCGGCACGGCCCCCAGATAGTTGGCAAGATTGACGACCGTTACGATATTGCCGCGGATATTGATGGCCCCTTCCACATAGGCAGGGCAATGCGGCAGGTAGGTCGGGTCTTCGAACTCCCTGATTTCCTTGATGCTCAGGATGGGAATGCAGTATCGCTGGTCCCCCACGGTGAAGATGATCATCTGCTCCCGTCCCCCGGAGGGAAGGGCCGAAGCCCCGTTCACCTGTCCGTCTGTCTGTTTCTTTTCTTCCAGAGACATAAGATCCATGACTTTCTTTCCTGACCTGCCTGTTATGCTGCCCGCTCTGCGATGGCTTCCAGCGCGCGGGTATCAACACGTTTCGTTGCGGAAACAATCAGTGTTGAAACATCAAGAATGAGAGACACGCTGCCATCCCCAAGAATGGTTGCAGCCGAAACACCCTTGATCTGGCGGTAATTCTTCTCGATGCTTTTGATGACAACCTGAGCCTGGTCGCGGACACCATCCACCACCAGCGCTGCCCGGGCACCAGCCTCGTTCTCCACGACAAGGACAATCAGCTGCCCCTCTTCCCCGGCGCGACCCATGTGATGGGTCTCTTCCTGCACACTCTCAACCTCCGGGAGGGTCAGCTCGTCTCCCAGATAGATCAGCGGGATGCAGCGCCCCCGCACGGAAACGACATGACTGCCATCCGGAATGGTGTACACATCATCCTTCAGCTGCACCGTGACAAGTTCCACAACGGATGATACCGGCACAACCATGGTGGACCCACGGCACTCGATGAGCATCCCATCCAGCACGGCGAGGGTCAGCGGCAGGCTGAGGGTGAAGAGTGTCCCCTTGCCCTGCGTGCTCTTGATGTTCACACGCCCACCAAGATTCTGGATGGCCTGCTTGACCACATCCATCCCGACACCCCGCCCCGAAAGGTCAGATACGGTTTCAGCGGTGGAAAAGCCCGGAGCGAAGATCAGCTCGTTGATCTCATTTTCCCCGAGCGATGCCCCGGAGGGGACAATCCCCCGTTTGATGGCTGTCTGAAGGACACGCTGGGTATTGATCCCACCGCCATCATCCCTGATCTCGATGAGAATGCGCCCGGAACGGTGACGGGCGGAGAGCCATATCGTACCCTGAGCCGGTTTCCCTGCCGCAAGACGGGCCTGCGGGGTCTCAATCCCGTGGTCCACCGCATTGCGCAGCATATGGGTCAGCGGATCCGTCAGGTTTTCGATAAGGGTCCGGTCAACCTCTGTCTCCTCCCCTTCCAGCACGAGCGCCACATCCTTGTCCGCCAGGCTGCTGGCCTCCCGCACTACACGCTGCATCCGCTGGAACACGTTGCGGACAGGCTGTGCACGGATCGCCATGACGGCTTCCTGAATATCCCGTGTCAGTGTCTTGATGACAGCCAGCCGCTTGAGCAGTTCCGGGTCATACAAGGCTCCCTCCCGTGTCAGGGCTGATTCAAGAGAGGCCTGGCCAATGACCATCTCCCCGACCATGTCCATCAACATGCCGATCCGCCCGATATCAACACGGATGGAAGCGTTCTGCTCCCGCTTGCGCCCCGATTTTGCCGGAGCAGCAGGAGCGGCGGCCTGTGCCTCACTTTCCACGGTCTCGGCAGGCACGGGAACCGCCGGAGCCATCTCCTGGACAGCCGGACTTTCCACAGCATCCGCCTCGACCGTATCGTCAGTCTGCTCCTCACGGGCAATCTGAAAATCGCAGACATCACCAACCCAGTCGAAGACGGCCTGGATATCATCCTCGGCCGTGCCGCCCGGAGGTTCCGGCAGACGGACCGTCCAGCCCAGGCAAGCCTCCTCAGGCGCCAGCTCTGACAGCACGGGCAGGTCCTGCGTGTTGCAGGTTACATCCATGGCCCCGGCATCTTCGGCCGGCAGCAGCTCCTTCAGCCCCAGCAGAAGATTCCGGGCGTCATCGCCACGGCTGTACAGTTCAGCCTGTGGCCGGAAGGTCACGACCAGCTTCGGCCGGGAAGATTCACCGCTCTCTTCGGCTGGCTCATCAAAATCGAAGCCACCCAGATCTACCGTCACGGGGGTAAAATCTTCCGGAACAGGGGTTTCCCCCACGTCAGAAGCAGCGGGGGCATCCCCCCCTTGACCGATGATCGCCTCCAGCTTGCGGACAGTCTCGTCTATCCGCCCGCCATCAACCTCATCCCCGGCCTGTTTCGCCTCGGCCACCAGATCACTGAGAAGGTCCATCGCCAGAAAGAACGTCTTGATGATGGCCGGGTCCGGCTCCACCTGACCGGACCGCAGACCATCCAACGCACTTTCATAGACATGGGCAAAACGGACGAGACGGTCCAGACCGAAGGACGCCGCTCCACCCTTGATGGAATGTACCGCCCGGAAAATGGCATTGATGGTTTCCTGACTGGACTCCTCCGCAGAAAGTTCACCCAGCCCGCTTTCCAGCTCGGGGAGCAGCTCATCACATTCCTCAAAGAATATCTTGAGAATATCATCCATGACGTCGCCCATATCCACGCTCCCTTACGCTGTAACCCGCCGGATGGCCCATACGAGCTTCTCGGCATTGAAGGGCTTGGCTATCCACCCCGTAGCCCCGAGGGATCTGGCCCGGTTCTTCTTCTCCTCATCCGTTTCGGTCGTCAGGCAGATGATGGGAATACTGGAGAAAGCCTCCAGTTTCCGCACCGCCTCGATGAACTGGAAACCGTCCATCCGGGGCATGTTGATGTCCGTGATGATGGCCTGCGGCATGGGGTCCGCCTGCTGCAGCACCTCCAGCCCTTCAACACCATCACCCCCCTGGATGACATCATAACCGGCCTCACTGAGGGCCTTGCGCAGGACACCCTGCATGGTGCGGGAGTCATCAACCGTCAGGACTCTCACCTTCGGTTCATCCGTCATGGCGGCTCTCCTTCTCATCCATCGATTCCAGAAGCTGCTGCTGGACACCAAACAGCGTGAAGGCTTCCGCTGCCTTGTCAGAACACGGGCCAACTTTCAGCCCGCTGGCCAGAAGAAGCTGAAGGCACAGCCCCCCGACATAATCGACCCCGGAAGCATCCAGCAGTGGCGTCGTCCCGTCTGCCGCTCCGATCTCCTCCAGCAGAAGAGCCTTCAGCCCTGCCGCCGCACCGGTATCCAGACGCTGCGGCAGAGAAATGAGGGGGGTTCCCTCCTGTACTGCCGCCGCCATCAGAAATGATCCCAGCCTGCTTCATCATCAGAGTGGGTCGGCAATATCTTGCCATCCTGCTGGATCTCACCACGCTGGCTGCTCAGCATTGGCGTGCTGCTCTTCGGCTGTGTCTGGGCAGCTGTCTCATTGGGAAGGGCCGGACGCTCATGAGAAAGCTTCAGGCTCTGGCTGGAACCAATGGTAAAAGTTGCCAGTGTCTGACGCAGCTTGACGGTCTGGGTGGTCAGGTTATGGCTGGCTGCCGTGGATTCTTCGACCATCGCCGCATTCTGCTGGGTCATGCCATCCATGCTGCTCACAGCATCGGAGACTTCTGCCAGGCTGCGGGCCTGTTCCTCAGTCGCCTTGGAGACAACCTCCACCCGATCCGCCAGGGCTTCCGTCCCTTCTTCCACATCCTTGAGCAGACCGCTGGTCCGGGCCACAAGGCGGACACCCTCCTGCACATGGGCTGTGGCGGTTTCCAGCACGTCACGGATCATGTCAGCCGCCTTGGCGGACTGCTCTGCCAGGGACTGGACCTCCTTGGCGACCACGGCAAAACCACGTCCGGCTTCACCGGCACGGGCCGCCTCCACACTGGCATTGAGTGCCAGCACGTTGGTCTTGAACGCAATGTCACTGACAGAGCGTGTGATCTGCACGATATCATCAGACGAGGTCTTGATGGAGTTCATCGCCACGCTGGTCTGTTCCATCCCGTTAGAGGCCGTCTTGACCTTTTCCAGCGTTGCCTTGGTCTCGCTGCTGGCATGGGAACAGTTGCTGGCCGTGACCTTGAAGCCGGAAGCGATCGATTTGACAGAAGCCGTTACCTGGCCAAGGCTTGCGGCCTGACGCTCCGTACGCTTTGCCAGATCATCTGATGCCGTGGAGATTTCACTGGCCCCGTTGGCGATCATGTTGGAGCTTTCCGCCACGACGGACAAAGCGCCGCCAAGGCCTGTCAGGGATTCATTGAAAGCCTCCCGCACGGGACCGAATTCACCATCAAACAGGGCACTGGTAATGCGGATGGACAGATTGCCCTGTGCCAGAAGCTGCATGACACGGTTCAGCTCTTCCACGACGGCATGTGTGCGGGCCTCACGCTCCTTGAGCTTTTCCGTCGTTTCCAGCGCCTTGTTCACAGCCTCGCTGTGCGCCTTTTCTGCTGCCTTCTGCTCCTGGAGGCTCAGGGCGAAAGAGGCCAGCATCCGGCCAACGCGTCCAACACAGTTTGTCCTGTTATCATACAGGCTGAGATCAGGACTTTCACCACGGCTCAGGCCCATACCCATTGCCGTCAGCTTTTCAATGGGTTCGGTCAGGGCCTTGGTAAGGAAAAACCATACGGTCCAGACAAGCACCATCCCAAAGAGAAGTGTTGCCATATTGATGATGGAAACACGGCTGAAGATGCCACTCTGAACATAACCGACACCCTCCACGAGAAGCTGCACGGCGAGATAGAGCTCGATGGCCAGCATTGCCACCCGTACCTGCACGCGGAACGGGGCTGACTTATACAACCAGTTGAACATGAAAACGTCCCATCCCTCTAGAAATTTCATTCCTTCCGTCAACATGACCAAAGGCTTGGCTGATGACAGAGACTCAAGACATGAATTCTAAAAAAGACCATACAAATGCATGGTTTAGACTTGATTATGCCCAAAACATGATGAAATTTTTAACGGAATAAAAGACATTTTTTTGAAAACAATGAATAAACTATCAAAACTTAACCTGTTTTAAGGGTAAATCTGTATTTTATTTACTATCGACAGCTGTAAGATCACATGACTCCGGTCATGATCCCACAGCTTCAGATTGCTGAATTGGCACACCTCCCCGAGGAACTGTAAAATCGTGCGGACGTATTTTCTGCAGAACTCCATCACAACTGCTTTATGACCTGATGTTGTTCAGAATTTTACGATATGGGATCAGCCTTTCACCAATCCATCTTTTGAGACCAGCATGAAAAAACAGAAAAAGTGCCTCCCCAAACCCCTCTGCACCATTCTGGCCCTTGCGCTGCTGCTCCTGCCCGGCGCAGGCCGTGCAGGGTCCACAATTCAGGATGTCCGTGATACGGTCCGGGTCATTCCCATCAAGCTGGACACGGAAGCGCAGGTTCCCATCCAGAAAGGGGAAGTCCTGAAACTTCTCAAGCTCTATCACGACAATGCCAATGCGTGGTCATGGAACGAATATCTCGCCTTTGAACCCTGCCCCCGCGAAGCAGCCCTTCTCTGTGCCGTGCCTTTCCGGGACACGCAGGGAAAGGAGTACAGCCTGAGAGATGCACCACATGACGGTGAAGATGCCCTGACCACCGTTGGTTTCTACACAGTGCAGAGCGCACAGGGACGATGGAACCTGTTCATGATCCGCATGGAACGGCCTCTGGGGGATTCAACCTACGCAAAAACGGAAACAACAGCCCATGTCAGCCTCTTCAGGCTGGCTCCCCATGACACAGACGGGGCCACGCCGGAAAATAACCACTTCGAGGAAATTGCTACCCTGCCCATGGGCGGATACTGCAACAGCACGGTAGCTCTGGCCTCCTTCCTCAAACAGCCTCTTCCCCCCGGCACAGCACCCGATGGCTGCATGCAGGGCCAGTAAGACACATCACAGCTCCCTCCCAATGATCACGGAGGGAGCGAACCTCACGGTGCGATGTTGGAATCGATCGGACTGTTCATACGGTTGATCGTATCGGGACTGAGCTTGCGGATGCCCGCCAGATACTGGGAAAGAATGTTGGCACGGTCGGGCTGCATGTTGCCAATAACATCCGAAATCCGGCGGGGAATCATGTGCTGGGCCACAGGGACCAGCACCCGCATATCCAGAATATTGAACATGGCCGCCGCATCACGTGGAGGCATCTGCTCGTAGATATGGGCCAGCCGAGCAATGCTCTGCTCGACATCCTGCCGGCGCTGCTCCTGCTGGGCAGAAAGTTCGGAAGCATTCCGGCCCAGTGCCTGTAATTTTTCGTCCAGCTCCTTCTGCTCCTGCTCGAGAGCCTTCTGCTGGTGCTGGAAACGTTCCGCCTCTCCCTGCATGGCCTGCCGATGCGAGGCAAGGTCGTCATTCAGCCCCCGTTCAGCCAGACGGACACGGGAATCAGGCTGTTCCTCATCAACCTGCCCGGTGGCAGGATCATCATCCGCAAGACCATTGGCTGGCGTCCAGCCCTGGAGGTGGTTCAGAAACAGGCGCTGCCTGCTGGGCCGCACTGTCTCTGGCGCTTTCACACCCGCAGGCGGCGGTGCAGGTACCGCCTTTGCAGCCTTGCCCTGCGGGGCGGCCTCCCCCGACTTTCCATGAGCTGTCTCGGTCTGGGCAGAAGAACTGCTGATCTGTGCCGCAAGGGAATGAAGATTCAACGCCAGCAGCACCGTCATCAGGCAGGAGGCAAGATTGGTGATCCTGCTCAGGGAGAATCCCTTTTTTCTCATGGATCTGACATTCCCTCTCATGGCGTTCTTCCTCAATCCTTCATCAGATTGATGGCCCGTGCCAGCATGGACCGGGTCACCTGCATCGTATTGAGATTGGCCTCGTAAGAGTGCTGGGCATCGTGACTGTCCATGATCTCCACGATGGAGCTGACATTTGGCATCTTCACATAGCCCTGTTCATTGGCCGCCGGATGGGCCGGGTCATACCGCATCTGGAAGTCGGACTGATCCTCCCCGACAGAACGGATCGACACACTGGAAACACCACTCGCACGGTCCAGTGCTTCCCGGAATGTCACTGTCTTGCGGCGATACGGGTCAGCCCCGGGCGATGCACCCGTCGTCTCCGCATTGGCAAGATTCTCGGCAGCAACCCGCAGGCGGGCTGTCTGTGCTCTCATCCCGGCCGCTGAAACACCAATCGTGTCGGAAAAATCCATCCTCTCCTCCTCTCTCCTTTACCGCACCACGACTTACTGGCCACTACCGCCAAGGGCCATGCCGTAAAGCCCCATGTACCGGCCATATACGGTAGTGGCGAAACGCTGCTGATCACTCGTCTGGGCGATTTTCCCCAGCTCGTCCTCCAGCACCACACGGTTGCCATCCAGCGAGGCCCGACCGCCCTGCCTGCGGGCATGTGTTTCCCCCGCAGGCCCCAGCATGTGCCCCGGCTGTGTACGCGTCAGCGCCACGGCATGGGCAGTCTCCAGAACACCCTGAAACGGCGAAACATCCTTCGGGCTGTAATGAGGCGTGTTGGCATTGGCGACGTTGCCCGCCAGCACGGATTCACGATTCTGGAGCCAGCTCATCCGCCGCTCGGCCAGGTTCAGAAGGTCCGTCCCGCCCGTATGTGTCACACTCATCCCACGTCACTCCTTCCTCATGCGCTCACTGTGCCTGCTGGGCCGATACAAGAAGACGGAACATCCGTCCGGCATCACCCTCAAAAGGCCGATTCCCCACACGATTGCGTATCCACTCCAGCGCACCTGCATCTCCGGCCCGGGAAGCATCCGATGCCAGCCGCAGGGCAAGAAGCTGCTGGGACACCGTCATGTCTCCCTGCGGTGGCAGAAGCTGCATCACCATGCTGCGCAGATCCGCCACGGCAGGAGACCATTCTTCCCGATTCTCATGGATATGGGCCCGTATGTCCGCTGCCTGCGGGTCCTGATCCGCTCCCAGAAGATACAGGGCGACCTCCGGCTTGCCCGAGGCAGCCGCCATGCTGGCCATGAGACGGGTCCGGCGTGCCGTTTCCTGTGGGGGCAGGGACGCCCCACCCGTATCCGCCAATGTGGCCGAGGCCTTGTCCAGCTGCCCCCGTCTGATCTCATTCTCGGCCAAGGCATCCCCGGCAGCAGCCCGGTCCTGCGGGTCTGTCATCATGGGAATGGCCGTGTTCATGGCATTCCCGGCCTGTTCCTCCAGCCCCAGCCGGCCAAGCAGCCGCCCATAGGCCAACAGCAGGTTGCCCTTCTTTGCGCTGGCCGGGAGATCCTGCATGTGCGCCTTCAGCAGGGCGGCTTCATGCAGCAGGGTGGCCTCATTCTGCGACCCACCACCATCAGGCCCGGGCAGCCCCTGAACAACGCCCGACAGCGCTGCGGACAGCAGGGCCTGCATCCTTGCTTCATCATGAGGCGGTGCTGCCTGACGGGCCTGATCCAGCGCCTGAAGAGCAGCTTCCCACTGATGGGCCCGTATATCGGCCCCAGCCCGCAGCATGTTGACAATCCCATCACGACCAGACAGCCGGGCATCTGGCAAAAGCGACGCATATTGCCGGGCCGCTTTTTCTGCCGGGAGGTGCCCGTCCCGCAGGCTCAGGGCCACACCCTCTTCCATCGCCTTCTCGGCAATGACAGGGTCATGATCCACAGAGAGGGCCTCCAGCAGGCTGGTGGCCTTCTTCTCATCCCCATCCCGCAGAGCACGCACGGCCTGAATGAAACGGAATTCACTGCCCTCTGGCAGGGAATCCAGCGCCTTGCGGTCCGCTGGCGTGCCACGGCGGGCAATGAGTTCCGCCGCCATGGGCAGCAGAGACGCCCGCAACGGCTCCGGATAATTCAGCAGACGTGGCATGTCCCGGGCCAGCAGCCGGGCCGCCTCGGCGTCATTCCCCCCGGCGGCAGCCTCATACAGGCCCTGCCACAGTTTTGTGGCCCGCATGGCCTGCTCCGGCCATTCCTGCATCAGCTGGGCCGCACCTTTCATCCGGCCCGCCAGCAGGTCAGTCACCGCCAGAAAAAATCTTACATCCGGCCGGAAAGCTTCTTCCGGGTCATCTTCCAGAGCGACATCCATGATGGCCCGTGCATCGGGGAAGGCACCAACACCCAGAGCAGCACGGGCTGCGTCCAGCCGTTTGCCAAAACGTTCACCAGGGGATGAATCCGCTGCCGCCACAAGAGCCTGACGATAACGCTCCTGCGCCTGTGGAGCGGCAAGATGTTTCAGGCCAAGCCAGTTCAGGTCCACATCACTGGCGTAAACGGCCCGGTCCATATCAGCCAGAGGGCGGTCATCAGCCCGCTGGAGCAGGTCTCCCTGCATGATGGCCCGCATGACCACCTGCGGCGGCTCATGCTGGGCAATCACCACGCCTTCCATGGAAGGCCAGACATCATAATCCCTGCCCTTGCGCAGGGAGAGCAGGCCGCCATCATCCAGTGTCGTGGTCCCCACGACCAGAGACGTGCCTGATGCCGGGTCCTTGATGGAAAAGACACGTCCCGGCCGCCGCATGGGGAACAGGAGGCCATCCCCCCGTAACCGGGGCGTGATCTCCGGCCTGTCCGTATAATCCATGCCCGGCGGTGGCTGATCCCCTAGCACCCATCCATCACTCTGCTGGGAAAGGTAAAGCTGGCGCGTATCAGGCACTGGCAGGCTGATCATTGTCAGGTCAGGCAGGGTTGTCACACCCAGGCGGCTGAACATGCCATCCCCACGCAGGGCAGAGACATCCATGGGCTGACGGGCATCCACCAGAATGATGAAGCGGTCTCCACTCTGATAAGCCGCAATGCCCATCTGCCCGGGCACGGGAATCAGAATCCTGTTGCGGGACGGCGCAGATACAGCCGGTTCGTTTCCCGCTGGCTGGGAAGGCACAGCCAGCCCCGGTTTTGCAGCATCTGCCTCACGCCCCTCCGCCTGTAAAAATTGATGAAGGGACTGATCCCTGTGCTCCGCCCTGTGATCAGCTGAAGGCGCCTCTGGAGGTGTTTTCTGCGGGGGCGCCCCACCCTGGGCAGCACCAACACCAAGCACATGCGCCCCCCACCCCGCAGGAACCCCCTGCAAAAGCGGATCGCCTGCTTTCACATGGTCCTGCACCTGCAGGGGCGGCGGCACGGCAGGGCGCCCCCGCACCTGATGATGCGGAGAAACGGGACGGGGATGGCCATGATGGGGATTCGCCTGGGACTGCCTGTGCTCCGATGCTGGCTGAGAGTGTGACGGACCAGCTCCAGCCGAGGCCTCATCCATGAAGGGTGAAGACGTCCTGGCGGGCCCCTGCGCAGCCAGCGCCGTACCCGACAGCCACATCTGGCTGCCCACCACAGGCCCACCCAGCATGATGAGACCGGCAACACCACAGCCGGCCCTGCGCCAGATTCCATCGCCTGCCATGGCTTTAGAGACAGCCTTATGAACAGCGCATAGCATGGTGCTGCACCCCTTCATGCTCCTTGATCCGTTCCCGCATCCCCTATTTTCACGCAGAGCGGAGACCGCCCCGCATGACATGACCGGCCATCAGGCCAGAAGATTGACGAAGCTGGCCGTGGCAGAGTTTTTACGGACTCCTCTGGCACTGGGCACGACCTGACCCGTAGCATCGAACTGCATGGAGGCCTCCGCCCCATTGCTGCGCTGGGAAGAAACCTGCACACGGCCTGCCTTCTCCGACATGGCAGCTTTACGCATCTCATTGGCCTGCTGGGCTGTCTTGACCCGCATGGCTGAAGCGATTTCGGAAGCCACTGATGCGTCTGACATGATTCTTTTCTCCCTGATATTTCATTCTGCAACACTCAGATGGCCATTCTGATACCGAATACAGAAGGAAAAACAAAGCCATTTGCAGACGTATATATGAAAATAACCTTACATAAACCTTCTGTTAAAAGAAAAAGCATGGCGTTATGCCGAAATGGCTATTACAAACAGGCCACCATCATACCCATGACGGAAAGGAGGCCATAACCAGCCCATGTCCCTATCCAGCATTGCCAGTTCCGCAGCACAGAGCTTCGATGCCGGGCAGGCCTATGGCCGGGCACAGCAGCTCAGCCAGACCAGCAGCCCCGCCAGCGCAGGCCCTGCCGACGAAACAGAAAGCACCGATGCCGTTTCCAGCTTCAGCCACGTGCTGGACAACGCCATCCGGGGTGCCATCAACACAGGCAAGGTCGCCGAGAGCCAGACCGCCCAGGCACTTTCCGGCAAAGGCAACATGTCCGATGTCGTCGCCTCTGTCGAAGAAGCCAAACTGACACTCCAGACGGTCACCACCCTGCGGGACCGCTTTGTCAGCGCCTATCAGGATGTCATGCGGATGTCCGTCTGACCGGCACGGCAGGAAACAGGAGGACACCCATGGGTCACGCTGTTGATGTTCAGGAGATCCTGCGTCAGACACTGCTGGTTGCTGTCAAGCTGGGAGCTCCTTCTCTTCTGGCGTCCCTCCTGGCCGGGCTCTGTGTTTCACTGTTCCAGGCCATGACACAGGTCAGTGAGGCCACGCTGTCCTTCGTGCCGAAATTCATCGCCGCCATGGCCACGCTGATCCTGACAGCTTCCTTCATGCATGCCACCATCCATGCCTATGCGGAAATGATCTTCGACCAGCTCATCAAGGCCGGGGGAGTGTGAATGCTGTCCCTCTCCGACTTTTTCGGCTCGCCTGACCTCGCTGCCCCTCACGGATCGCTGGCCGTACTGACGGGCATGTTTGCCATCATTCTCTGCCGTGTCAGTGCGGTTGTCATGCTGGCACCAGGGCTGGGTGAAAGCGGAGCACCAGCACGGGTACGGGCCGGCCTCTGCCTGGTAATCACGCTGGCGCTTCTGCCCGTCCTCCAGCAGCGCCTGGTAGCCGTGTCAGGGGAGGCCCTGCGGATGCCCGCCATGGCTCTCCGACTGATTGCCGGGGAGCTCCTCTGTGGCTTCTTCCTCGGGATGCTGGCCCGGCTGCTGACCATGTCGCTGGCCATTGCCGGGCAGATCATTGCCGTCTTCACCGGCATGGCCAGTGTCATCCAGACAGACAGCCAGCTTGGGGCCTCCAGCACAGCCGTCAGCCACATGACAAGCGCTCTGGCGCCCATCATTCTCTTTTCCACCGGTCTGTACGCCCTGCCCCTGCTGGCGCTGTCCGGTTCCTACACGCTTTTCCCGGCGGGGCATGTCACAGCCATGATCGTCGGAGACATGGCCACCGACATGACACGGGCTGTCAGCACCAGCTTTCTCATTGCCATGCAGCTGGCAGCCCCCTATCTGCTGTTGGGCACCCTCTGGCCAGCCATGCTGGGCGTGCTGAACCGCCTCATGCCCTCCATACAGGTCTATTCCCTGGCCATTCCGGCCCAGATTCTGGGAGGCATCCTGCTCCTGGCCCTGCTGATCCAGATTCTGACAGGCACATGGGCCGAAAAGATGCAGCTCCACCTCTCCACCCTGCCAGGTCTCATCGCTCCCGCCAGTCCTCCGGTCTGACCTCCCATGGCGGAAGAGAATGGCAGTGGCGGTGGTGAAAAGTCACAAGCCCCAACAGAAAAGCGCCTCCAGAAAGCCCGTGAGGAAGGCAATGTTGCCCAGTCCAAGGAACTGCTGATCCTTGTGGCCCTGGGGACGTTTCTCCTCGTATTCGCCCTGAGCATTCCGGCCTCGGCACGCCAGTTCATGCATGAGATGAACGGCCTTCTTCTCAATTTCGGCCTTGTCCCCGACGACCCGGCTGCCCTGTATGGTTTCACCCTCCACGCCATCATGGCGGGCCTGCACCTCATCGCCCCGCTCATGGGCACAGGGGCCTGCGCCATCCTGATGGGCGGCGTGCTCCAGACAGGGTTCCTCTTCCGCCCCGCCGCCCTGAAGCCGGATATCAGCCGTCTTTCTCCCCTGAAAGGCATCAAGCGGATTGTCGGCCTCAATAATCTGATCGAGCTGCTCAAGACCATTGCCAAGATCACCGTATTCAGCCTGATTCTCTACAAGGTTGCCCTTCAGACCGTGTCTCTGGCCCCACAGACAGAACGATGGACAACCTGGCAGCTCGTCAACGCCATGAAGTCATGGTTCATCTACGCAGGTTTCATGGTGCTGGCCATACAGTGCATCATCACCGGGCTGGATGAGGTCTGGTCCCGCTATCACCGCTTTTCCAAACTGCGGATGAGCCTTCAGGACATCAAGGATGAGATGAAGCAGAGCGAGGGTGACCCGCAGATGAAAGCCCGCCTCCGGCAGCTCCGGCTGAGCCGCTCCCGCCGCCACATGAAAAAAGCCGTGCAGGAAGCCACGGTCATCGTGGTCAACCCGACCCATTATGCAGTTGCCATACGCTATGACCAGCATGACGGGACGGCTCCGCAGATCGTTGCCAAGGGAACGGACGAACTGGCATTCCGCATCCGTGACATCGCCCGGGAGGCGAAGATTCCTGTCATGTCCAACCCGCCACTGGCACGGGCCCTGCATGCCTTGCCGCTGGACAGTGAAATCCCCGAAGAATTCTGGAAACCTGTCGCCACCATCATTGCCTACGTCGTACGGCTCAAAACCCCTGGTGCCCGTGCAGCACGCCCTGCAGAAGCAGGTCCTTCCTGACTTTAACAGCCTGTTCATGAAATAAGCAGGTTATATTTGCTTTTATAAAAAGCGTTTTCTAGGGTTTGCCTACAAATAGCCTTAATCATCAGGTCACAGACAAGGATAGAATCATGTCCGGTGTGTTCAATGCACTTACGACGGCTGTCAGCGGCATCAATGCCCAGTCAGACGCCTTTACCAACCTGAGCAACAACATCGCCAACAGCCAGACCGTCGGCTACAAGGCCGACACGACATCCTTTGCCGACTTCGTGGCCGGCAACATCACCGGCAATTCCGCCTCGCAGGCGGAATCCAACACTGTCCAGGCCATTACTGTCCAGCATGTCGACAATTCCGGCACGGCCACCAGCAGCACCAATGGTCTGGCCATGGACATTTCCGGCAGTGGGATGTTCGTCACCTCCAAGCCGACAGGCGCCGGGACGGCCAATGCCGGTGTCACCAACTTCTCCGAACAGAAATTCTACACGAGGAATGGCGACTTCCAGCAGGACAAGAAAGGCTATCTGGTCAACACATCAGGCTATTACCTTGATGGCTACATGGCAGATTCCACCGGTACGCTGAACAATACCCTCACACCCATCAATGTCAGCAACATCGGCTTCAAGCCCACGGCCACAACAACCATGACACTGAATGCGGCCGTCGGGAAGCTGCCGGCCGATTCCACAAACTACACGCCGCAGAGCTATACCACCGCTCCCACCACGACATACGACTCCAGCTCCAATCCACACAAGATCGCCGTGCAGTGGCAGGAGAGCGACACCAATCCGCTCATCTGGACCGTCTCTGCCTATGATGCTGATGGCAACGGGACCGTCTCTCCGAACAGCTACCAGGTCGCTTTCGACCATTCCGGCTCCCTGGCCTCCATCACCGACATGCAGACAGGCAAGGCCGTTGGCTCCACCACGGCGGGATCCGCTGCGGAAATCCCCGTCACCGCCCATTACGCCAACAATGAAGAGCAGACCATGACGCTCTCTCTCGGCACGATTGGCGGAACCAGCGGTACGACCATGGTGACATCCAACAATTCGGCTGCAACCAACCAGGCCAACCCCCTCACCCTTTCCGGCACGAAACTCACCATGCCGGCCACCACGCTCGGCACCACCACCGACAGCCGACAGAGCTACATGAGCTCCCCCTTGACGGTGAGCAGCACGGACAAGAACGGCACGGCCACCAACACGCCTGTTGCCGTGAAATGGACACAGACAGCCGCCTCCCCGCCCACATGGTCCGTGCAGGCTGTAAATCCCTATGACGGCTCCGCCTCCTCTGCCGTGCAGATGGACAAAGCCCATTCCGTCATCTTCAACAAGGATGGCACGATGCAGAGCTTTGATGGCCAGCCTGTCAGCAAGGGCAGCCCGGTCACGGCAAATCTGACCATCAATGGCAGCAGCTACAGCCTGGACCTTTCCAACGCTTCTCTGACAACCGGCACTTCCACCGGAGCCGATACCAGTGCCCTGAGCAACGACAGCATCACCTCCGGGACCTACAAGGGTGCGGAGATTGAAAGCGATGGTTCTGTCATGGCGCAGTTCGACAACGGTTACAGCCAGCTGATCGGCAAGGTGGCTCTGACGAATTTCAACAACGTCAACGGGCTTCAGGCCGTCGATGGTCAGGCCTATCTGGCCACGGCACGGTCTGGCACACCCAAGACCGGTTTTGTTGGCGAAAATGGAACGGGCTCACTCGCCGTCGGGTATGTGGAATCCTCCACAACAAACCTGACAGGCGATCTTTCTGCCCTCATCGTGGCGCAGGAAGCCTACAGCGCCAATACGAAAACCGTCACGACGGCAGACAATCTGCTCCAGCAGACCATCGCCATGAAGCAGTAACATCTGCAAGACTTCACACAGGAAAAGGGCGCAGAGGGTTCATCCCCCTGCGCCCTTTCTGCATGGCCCTGGCGTGGCATCCTCATGCCTTGATGCGGGAGCGGCCTTTCTTCTTGCGGTCATAATGGCCAAGACCGGTCCTGGAGGCCTCCAGCTTCTTCATGGCCGAATAGCTCTCACAGGCCATGGGATAATCCGGGGACAGCCCCCAATAGACACGATAGCCATCCGGACTCTGGCGATGCTGCCGCTCGATATGGCGCTTCAGCATGCTGAAGGCCCCACCACAATGCAGACAGATGATCTCGTCACTGAAAATGGATTCTTCCGGGGCACAGTAAGGTTCATCACGGCTTGCGATCCACTGGCCGGGCTTTTCTTTCACTTCCGGGGACATGCCCTGCACGAAATGACCGCCAAACCCGTTCACACCGTGGCCTTCATGCTGTGCAGCCAGAGTGGAAAAACCGGCAAAAGAATGGCTGCCTTCCCGCTTCTCCGACGCCAGCCCTGCCTCCATCTTGCGGGCAATGATGGCAATCTCATCTGCGGCACTGGCCATGTCATGGATGATACCGACATCTGCAAGGCCAGAAAGGACATTCAGCACGGCACCCGCCCGGTCCGGATAATGGTGGGACAGTCCCAGCAAGGTTTCTGTCATCCCACGCAGACGCTCTGCCTGCCCAACAATATCGCTTAATGTCTGGGAAGGAGAAAACTCCTGCTGAAACCGTGACAGCAGGCGCCCAATCCCTTTTTCAATAAACGTACTGGCTGGTTGTGATGTCATATCCCACTCCCTTCTCCGGCCTATTCCTTAACGCCACATTAAATGATTGTTGCAGCCTTGCCTACAAGACCTTTCATAAGGCCATCACATTAATAAGATCAATACGATCCTATTTCAAACAGACAATGCCCATCAATCGGACAGTCATGACCATACTGCCGGAAAAAGCCAAAAAAATGGCCATATGAACATTTTCCGAAAATGGCCTTTAAAAAAATAAGACCCGCCGGAACAATCCCCCGGCAGGTCTCCCCGTAACAGATTGAAAAAAGTAGCCTCCCATGACCATTCACCCCCAAATGGGGATGATGCCACTCACAAAGGCAAATACAAGGTCATCCCTCCATGCCATCCACACTGAAGGCCACCATGCCTGCCAGCCCCAGCCCAGCATCCAGAGCCCGCTCATAAAGGCCCCTGTCCTGCTCATACCCTGCAACACACATGGCCGGAGGGCCGCAGCGTCTCAGCCTTCTACCCTGCCGGTCAGCTGAATCCACCATGCTCCCTTCAGCAAGCGCACGTATATCGGCAAGAAAATCCTTCATACGTCCCTCGGTTTCCGCAGGACAGGAAGAACCAGCTATACGAGGCATCAGGTAATCCTTCTCCAAAGTTTTGTCATGGCAGACCTTGTCCTCATATCACGTTGCCAAGAACACGGTACATAGGTCGATCATGTCACAGAAATCAGCAAAACCAGCCAGAAGTCTTTGCGTGCAAAGCTAACCGGGAGCGCTCATATACATTACTATCGTTAAATATATATTAAACAGCACTCACAGTAAGCATCACATAACCATCACAAAAGGCCAGAACAAAAATAACACCATGATTTCCCAGCATTTAATACTTTCTAAGCTATCATGACATGAGAAGGTCATAGACTGGCTGCCAGCAAAGTGGCCACATGATGCAGGAACCGTGAGATGACCCGTTTGCACTGTCCATCCATTGCCATCATTCTTCTTGCCCTGGCCGGCGGGGGCATCCTGCCTGCCAGAGCCCAGGGATTCTACGGCGGCAGTGAATACCTGCTCAGCCCGCCCCCTCCTCCGCCGCCGCCCACCGGGGAATTCACCCATCTGCCACCGCCCCCACCGCCGCCGCCATCCTTTTCCGGCACATGGCAGCAGGACCAGTACCGCCAGCAGGGCATACCGGCACCGTGGGCAGCGCCGCTCTGGGGAACGTACCAGACACCCCGTTACTCCCGCCAGAATGGCTGGGACGAACCCGGCTTCATGCCATGGAACACCTACATCCAGACCCAGGCCCCCTATCCCGGCCTGCCCTATCCGCCAGCCCCACCAAGCCGGAGCTGCATAGACCAGAACTGTACTGGCCCCTGAGACCAGCCTGCCATGCATTTCTGTATCGTCGGTGCCGGATTCAGCGGGGCGGTCACGGCCCGTCATCTGGCTGAGCGAGGCCACCGCATCACTGTCATTGATGAACGCCCACACAATGGTGGCAACTGCCATACAGCCCGGGACCCGCAGACGGGCATCATGCTTCACCATTATGGGCCCCATATCTTCCATACCGCACAGGAAACGGTCTGGCAGTATGTGCAGCGCTTCGGACGGTTTGCCCCCTACATCAATCGGGTCAAGGCCATCAGCCAGGGGCGGGTTTACACCCTTCCCATCACCCTGCTGACCATCAACCAGTTTTTCGGCAAGACCATGCAACCCGCAGAAGCCCGGGAATTCATCCGGCAGCAGGCCGTGCAGGACGTGGCTTCACCCCGCAATTTCGAGGAGCAGGCCCTGCACATGATCGGCCCTGCCCTCTATGAGGCCTTCTTCAAAGGTTACACGACCAAACAGTGGGGCCTGCCCCCGGCGGACCTTCCCGCCGCCATCCTGAAGAGACTGCCGGTACGCTTCAATTACGATGACAACTATTTCAGTCATCCCTATCAGGGCATTCCGGTGGAAGGCTATACCACCCTGATCGAAACGATTCTCGCCCATCCCCGCATCACCGTACGGCTGAACACGTCTTTCGAAACATTCCAGTCCTGCAACAGCATGGACCATACACTCTATACTGGCCCGCTGGACCGCTATTTCAGCTTCTGCCATGGCCGTCTTGGCTATCGCACGCTGAATTTTGAACGGATCGATGCGAAAGGTGACTATCAGGGGACGGCGGTCATCAATTACTGCGACGAATCCATCCCCTATACCCGCATCAGCGAGCACAAGCACTTCGCCCCCTGGGAGGCCGCACGCTTCAGCAGGACAGTCTGCTTCCGTGAATATAGCCGCCTGGCCGGGCCGGAAGATGCCCCCTATTACCCCATAAGGCTGGCAGGCGAGACAGCCATGCTGGACCGCTATGTCCGCACGGCCATGACTGCCCGAAACGTCTCTTTCCTCGGGCGGCTTGGGACCTACCGTTATCTGGACATGGATGTCACCATTGGTGAGGCTCTTGCGGCCTGCCAGATCATGGACGACCATCTCGCCGAGGGCAGGCCACTGCCAGTCTTTTTCACCAATCCGCTCTGAAGGGCGGGAAGGCGTTTCAGCCCTCCTGAATGGCCATTTCCAGCCCGTCCAGCACGTTGCGGGCTGTCTCTATGAGGGGAGCAAGGCTGAGCGTGGGGTCCAGCATGGCCCGTATGCCATACTTCTGGGCCTGATCGGCCATCCGGGCAAAAAGAAGCCTGTCTTCCGTCTCGACCATGCCAGCTTCCACCGCATTGGCACGCTGGATGAGCGACCAGAGACGCTGATTCTTCGCGATGACCTGATTCCGCGTGATGACATCCGTCTCATGGGCCACGCTTTCCAGCATGGCAATCAGCCTGCGGAAACATTCCGCATCCGCTTCCCTGTCCGACAGAGACGAACTGGCCGCCATACGATAAGCATTCATGGCGTTGTTCTGATACATGCTCCCTCACAACCTCCCGTTCCATCCGGCAGGCAGCCAATACGTCGTGGCTGCCTGCCCTGTTCATGCATCATCAGGCGCGATTCAGCTTGTGGCCTGCACGCTGGAGAGCGGAACCTCAGCCCCACCCATCATGACATTCATGCCCGTGCTGGTCTTCTTCATCCCCGTGACCGTGCCACGCACGGCAAAGGGCACGTCAGCCGTATTGCCCCGGCTGTCCACACTCTTCACCGCCACGCTATAGGCCCCATCACTGAGGGTCGTGCCATTGTCGTCCTTGCCATCCCAGTTCCAGGATGTCTGGCCGCCATCCGCCCGCACCACGTCGTGATAGACCACCTGCCCGGCACTGTTGGCCACGGAAATGCCAACCATCTGGCCCGCTCCTGCCTGGAAGGACAGACCAGCCGAACCGGACTGCAGGGGCAGCGTGGACCCGGAAGCACTGACCTGCCGCCCGACCAGCCCCTTGTCCTGCGTCAACTGGGCTGTCTCATTCAGAGAAATGAGGGTGTTGAGGTTGCTGTTTGTCTGGACCTGCTGCTCCACACTGGAGAACTGCGCCAGCTGGGCTGCCATGTTCTCCGTATTCATCGGGCTGCTGGGGTCCTGATGCTTCAGCTGGGCTGTCAGAAGGGTCAGGAAGTTGTTTTCATTCTTTGCCATCGAGGCAAAGGCACCTTCCGTGGTCCCTGCGGATGACCCGCTCTGCCCGGCGCCGGAGAGGGACGCTGCCCCACTGCGGGCGGCGCTGTCTGTCGCCTGCTGCAAGGCCAGAAGATTGTTGGAAGACAGTGAATTCACCATGTGGTTCTCCTTCCGAGATGATGCATGTCAGACTGAAATATTGAGATGGCCCATCCGTGCGGGCCTGACCGTGGCGGGGGTGACGGCACTTTCCTCTGCCTGAAGAGACGGTTCCTGCCGGGCTGGAGCAGGCACATCATCTCCCGAGCGGGAGCGCTGTTCCTGGGAGCTGCCGCCTTCCCCTCCAGAGAAAAAGGCACCGGCCTGCTGCCCTGAAGACTGATGCCCCCCCTGCCACTGATGCTGCGGCATGTTCTGCTCCTGGCCTCCGGCCATATGGCCGGCATCGGCAGGCAGGACATCAATCTTCATCAGGCTGGCATGAAGGCCTGCCTCATCCAGCTCTCTGGCCAGAACATGATGTGTTTTCTGAAGGGCCTCGGTCGTGCCATCATCCTGCCCCTGCAAGGAAAGGGCCGACAGACCTGCTGCGGAGCGGTCCAGCTGCACATGAACCGGCGTTGAATCCGCTGTCATGACGGTCATGGTCAGCGTCCCAGCCTGCCCGGCAGTCGCCCGCCCTGCCAGCACACCAGCTGCGGAACCACCTGTCTGAAGGGCAGAAAGACCTGTTTCTGCAGCGGCCTGCCGTGCTTCATGCGATGTCACGCCCGCTGTCACGCCACGGGTTTCCGGCTGGATGATGTGCCCCTCGGAGGATGTCACAAGGCCAGCGAAGGACGACAGGCTGCCCTGCACCTCCTGCCCGCCATCCCCACCAGAGCCTCCCGTCACCCCGGCACTCTCATGCCCGGGCATGTCCTGCCCCTCACCGGAAGCGCCCTGGTCGCCATGACCAGCAGAAAACGCCTCCGATTCTCCAGACGAAGCCTTCACCATAAGGCTGAACAGACTGTCTGTTGTCTGGCCCTCAGGCCCGCTGCGCAAATCCCCCTGCCGGGAGGCAGTCACCGTGTTTCCTACCATGGAAGACGGACCGGACAGGACACCCGCCATGCCGGACTGGAAATTCATCGCCTGCACAGCCGACAGTGCCCTGTCTTTCGGGCCCTGTGTGGCGGCATTCACCATTGTGGGAACCTGTGTGGACTGCCGGGCCAGCAGGGCTGCATCCATCATCCGTCCGGCGGCAGCATGACGGGACGACACGTCATCACGCACCCCGGTATCCTGCCCATGAGAAGACGCCGTATCACCGGACCTGCTGACGAGGCGCATCAGATCCGATGTCGAAACCATGGCAGAACTTCCAGCAGTGCCCGCCGCAGCGGAAGCCTGGGAAAGATGCTCCATGGATGAGAAAGAGGAAATGGCTGTGGCACTGGCCGTAGCATGAGCTGACGCCATGGAAGCCTCACCACCAGCCGGAACCGTACCCAGCCCCGCAAGCGCTGCCATTCCGGCATCACTCCGCCCGCCGGTCATCTGCCCAAGGCTGGAAGACGGCATGGCCGTGGCCGTCCCACCACCCGCCGGGCCAGACTGGGGCTGTCCCGCTTCCATCGTGACCATAGACACCTGAGGGGACGCCATGAACGCTGCCAGAGACAGACTCTGCGTGGCCAGCCCCTCTGGCGCTACCCCATTCTGGGACGACTGATCCCCTGTCATCTGCCGGTCAGCATGAGGCGCTGCCTTTGCAGATGTATCGGCCTTCTGCGACCCGTCCGCTCCGTCCCCCCTGTCGGCGGGAGAAGAAGCCGTCTGATCATCGTGAGCCCCGGCGGCCGGAGCAGATGACCTGCCCTGCGACCTGTCTCCACGATCTGTCCCATCCGTCCCGCCTGTATGAGGGGCGGCCGCCTTGGGCTGGTCCTGATCAGAAGGCGGCACATCCGCCCCGTCATGATCGGACGGTGTCTGCCCTGCCAGAACTCCGGCAAAGCCTTTCCCGCCCGATGAAGAGCGCACGGCGCCCCTCCCAGCGGACATGGCCGCCGAAGACCGGCTGCCACCAGCAGAAGGCAGGGGAAGGCTGGAGAGTGAAGGACGGGGCATTACCATGGCGTTCTCACATTCATTCAGGCAGCATCATGTCTGTCAGGTCAGCTCACTCAACATGCTGTCGACTTCTGCAAAGCCGGGCATGAATTCTTCCGGGATGTCCTTGCGGCCAATCTCGATGCACACCTGCGGCGGCTGCCCCTGCAGGTACGCCACCAGCACGGTGCGGATCGTTTCATAATAACGGTTGTCCATCTTCACGATGGCCTGCATCCGCGAGGCCAGCGGCCCGACCACACCATAGGCCAGCAGCACCCCGAGAAAGGTTCCCACAAGAGCACCGGCAATCATTTCCCCCAGCACGGCAGGCGGCTTGCTGATGGCAGCCATGGTCTTCACCACACCCAGCACGGCCGCCACAATGCCAAGAGCAGGCAGGGCATCGGAAATGCCGGAAAGTGATTCGGCAACGTGAAGATCCTCATGCAGGTTCTTCTTCAGCTCCCTGCCCATGATCTCGTCCAGCTGGTGGCTTTCATCCAGATTCATGCTGATGAGCCGCAGGTAGTCGCAGATCATGTCACGGGTCTTCTCATCCTGCTTGATGCGTGGAGACGTGGCAAAAATGCTGCTTTCCTGCGGCTCTTCAAAATCGTTTTCCAGAGAGGCGATGCCTTTCATGTTGGCCTGCCGCAGCAGGCGGTACATGAGGGCCAGAAGGTCCATGTAGCTCTGCTGACTGTGCCGGGGGCCTTTCACGACCAGCATCAGGTAGCCGAAAACCGACTTCAGCGCTGCCATGCTGTTGCTCATGACAAACACGCCCACGGCAGCCCCCAGGATGGTCAGCAGCTCAAACGGCATGGATGCCAGAAGTGGAGCCAGTGCCCCGCCCGAAGCCGCAAAGGAACCAAACACGCAGAGCAACGCAAAAATCAGCCCACCGATATATAGCATCCTATTGTTCCCCTCTCAAAACGGCTCTGACATCATGATCCATCATCTCTTCCTGCCTGTTCATCGTGCTGCCCCCTGCGGCGGGGCCTGCTGTGTACCGGCCTGAAAGGATGCCGGCAGCGGATGCAGACGATGGATGAGCAGAACAATCCGCCGGTTCTCCGGTGCCTCCGGGTGGGCGGGGTTGGCCAGACTGCGGTCCGCACGCCCTTCCACGCTCCTGATCCGCCGGTCTGGATAACCCGCCCGGACCAGAAGCTCCCTCACACGGTCGGCCCGCATCTCGGAGAGTGTCCAGTTGGACAGGCCATGTGGATTGACCTGCCGCAGATGGTACGGAACACCATCCGTCTCCCCGATGATGGAGATATCTTCCGGCAGGCTGCCAAGCCAGGAACCGATCTGCCCGAGCAGGGCCATGCCTTCCCTGTTGGGCATGGTCTCGCCATTGTCGAACATCGGCCTGTGGGCCGTATCCTGCACCTCGATGCGGATTTCATCCGCCCCCATCCTGAAGCCGAGATTATCCTTCAGCTCATTCAGTCCGGCCTGATGGGCCAGGCTGGCCTTCAGCCCTTCCACGGTCTGACGGAGATGGGCATCCTCCTGGGCGGCCTGATGCAGACCTGCCGCCACGCCTTCCGTACCAGCTTCATGGCTGCTCTCATGGTCGGCAGAAGCCCCGGTGGACTGAGCAGCAGAGGCTGGTCCCCCGGCACTGCCATCAGCAGCGGCATTGCCCTGGCCAACCTGGCCAACATTCTCTGCCGCCCCACTCTTCGGCCCTCCGAGAGGAATGATCTCGGGACGGCCGACACTGGCTTCATCCTCATCCGGACGGTCCGCCATACCGGGCGGAAGGATGCTGACGCCACTGGCGGTCAGGATACCCTCACTTGCCCGGCCGCCTCTTGAGCCCTGATCCTCTGGATGAGTCTCCGAGGAATCCGGCTTCGGCGGCGGCTCATGATCGGAATTGTGCACCGTACGCAGGGAGGAAGGTGCCGAAAGGGGCGAGGTTTCCAGCAGCGCCTGGTCTGATGTCGCCTTGCCCGTCCTGTCCGCCATCGGATTGAAGAACAGGGCAATGCCACGCTTCTGCTCATCCGTGGTGATGTTCAGCAGCCACATGAGCAGGAAGAATGCCATCATGGCTGTCATGAAGTCGGCATAAGCGACCTTCCAGGCACCGCCATGATGCCCTGCCTCCACAACCTCTTCCCGCTTGATGATGATGGGTCGGGCATTCTTCCGGTCAGCCATGGCAGCACCACCACGCCCCCGGGCCACCCATCACCGGCAGGCCACCAACGGTCCTGGCCATCATCAACGGCCCCTGTTATGGGCGATGCCCACACGTACGGACGGCATGCCGGAGAAAGACGCCGTGCCGGTGTGGGTCAACTCAATGGACGTATCCAGCCAGACCTCTCCACCAATCTCCCGCCAGCGTTTGCAGAACGTGTAATCTTCACTGAGATAGGTACCGCTCTCGGTATCCACGCTGCCCTCGAACAGGGCAAACCGTCGGCCATCCTCACCCTCGGGGGCATCAATGCGCCTGTATTCCAGCTCGGGATAGGCCTTGATCATGCGGCTGACCGCATGACGGCTGATCATCATGAATCCCGTCCCGGCATAGGCGGTCTGCAACAGCGGGCCACGTTCATAGGTCTCATGCATGGCCGCCGTCTCGCCCACATAACGCAAAGAGGCTGTCTGCTGGCGTTCCCCGGCAAGAATGTTGTGTTTTGTTTCTTCGTCCCAGAACCGCTCACGCAGTGGGTACATCCCGGCCACCACATCTTTCCCTGTTTCAAACAGACGTGTCGGGGCATTGGCGGGGAAGCTGATGTCAGCATCGACAAAAAGGATGTGCGAACAGTCTGACCGGAAATAGAAATTGGAAAGCAGTGTATTGCGTGCCCGTGTCACGAGGGCATCATCACCGACATGCATGACCGTCATGGGGATGCTCTGACCGCTGGAGGCATAACCGATGACGGACAGCATGTAGCCTGTCGTCACCATCCCGCCAAAGCAGGGCGTCGCCAGCATGATCTTGCCTGAAGGCGTGGTCCCCATCTGCATCGTTGCGATTCCCTCCATGAAGTATGCCCATGCGAAAAGGACATGAAAAAATAAGTTTAATCATGGCAATACCGCAGCGAATTGTTGAGTCTCAAGGCTTTTATAAGGAATAATATTAAATGATTGCCAAAACCACGCCCATGTAATCCTGATGGAACCAGATGGAAGCCTTTTCGTCATGGGAAGGAAATGTTCTGTTTACAGTTCCAGCTCTTCCAACATCTTCTGATGCTGCGCCCGTTCATCAAGAGCCACCTGTTCCTGCTGTCGCAGCCTGCCTGCCTGCTCCAGCCTGTCCTGCCGCAGCAGGCCATCCGTCGCCTCCTGTGCACGCACGCAGTCCATCACCCGGCCACGGGCTGCAGTACTTACCGCCCTGGCATTGTCCAGCGCCTGTTCCAGACGGTCCATCTCTTCCTGTGCGATGGGCAGCCAGTACCGGTATCCGTTCCACAGGGTCAGGTCCTGCGCTTCTTCCTCCCGGGCCTGACTGACAAGAATCCGGTTCTCCTGCATCTGGGCCTTCAGCTCGCTTATGCTGTTCTCAAGGCGTTTTTCCTCGGCCAGACAATGGGCCAGCTCTGTACGGGCCAAAGTCGTGTTACGCTTCTGGAGAGTAAGCAGAGATGTCAGGGCCTTGAGCCGTGCCGGTTTCATGACGTTCCCTCCTCACACGTCAGGCGGGGTGCGCTTCTACACGCTCACCCTGTGAGAGAAGCTCCCGCAGACCGGCAAAAGAGTCCTCAAGGGAGACACGCTCCGTCTTTTTCTGGATGAGGAATTCTTCCAGCTGCGGGCCAAGCTGTACGGCCAGATCGGCTTCCGGATCATTCCCAGCCTTGTAGGCGCCCAGCCGGACAAGGTCCCGCACCTCATCCCACTGGGACAGAAGACGCCGTGCCCGGACTGTCAGCTCATTTTCACTCTCGCTGTTGCAACCCGGTACGGAACGGGACAATGACCGCAGAACGTTGATGGCCGGATACCGGCCCGATTCAGCAATGGAGCGTTCCAGCACCACATGACCATCAAGAATCCCCCGTACCGTGTCCGTCACCGGTTCGTTCTGGTCATCCCCTTCCACGAGAACGGAGAAGAAAGCCGTCATCTGGCCTGCCTGGCCCTGTTCATCCAATGCACCGGGGCCAGCACGCTCCAGCAGGCGAGGCAGAGTTGCAAACACGCTGGGCGGATAACCACGGGTAGCAGGCACCTCTCCGGCTGAAAGACCTATCTCCCGCAGGGCCTGACAGAAGCGGGTCACACTGTCCATCAACAGCAGGACGGACTTGCCCTGATTGCGGAAATGCTCCGCCACGGCCATGGCGCTATAGGCAGCCTCCCGCCGCATGAGGGCGGAACTGTCCGAAGTAGCGACAACAAGCACGGACTTGGCCAACCCCTCCGGCCCCAGGTCATCCTCCATGAACTCCCGGACTTCCCGGCCCCGTTCCCCCACAAGAGAAATGACCGTGACATCGCAGGCCGTCTCCCGGGCCAGCATCCCCATGAGCGTGGATTTGCCCACACCGGAGCCCGCAAAAAGCCCCAGGCGCTGCCCCTGCCGACAGGTCGTGAAGAGGTTCAGGGCCTTGATTCCCAGATCAATCCTTGCCCCCAGCCGGGCCCGTCCGGCGGCTTCCGGCGGGCGGGCATGACGCTGCTGCCGGGCTGCCGATGGCAGAAGAGGCCCTCTACCGTCCAGCGGCTGCCCCATCGGGTCCACAACACGGCCAATCCATGATTCATTGACCGCCAGCCCGCCAGACAGACCCTGCCGCCCCTGGCCGTGAAGCTCATGAAAGACCGGACAGCCGGCCCCGATTCCTTCTATGGATTCGTAGGTCATCGCCAGTGCCTGACCATGGCGGAAGGCAATGATTTCCGCCAGAATGTCCCGGCCATCCAGCGTCCTGATGCGTATCTGGTCCCCTACGGCCGTAAAGGATGCCAGACCATCCACCGTCACGCACAAGCCAGAGACATCCACCACATGCCCGGTCAGCTCCCCTATGGGGGCATCCTCCGCAGCGGGGCGGATGGTCCCTGTCAGGGTCTCCATGAGATCCTTCTGCCGGGCAAGCTGGACGGAGAGCATCACATGGCGTTCCCGCACGGCCCGGCACTGGGTTTCAATATCCGGCAGGGTGAGGGCTCCGGGCATCAGAAGAGACCGGAGGACGAAGTCCCGCCATCACCGCTACCCCCAAACAGGGCGAGGATGCCGTCTCCACCATCATCCCCACCAAAAAGATCGATCATGCTGGCCGGCTTGTCATCACTGTTATAGCTGGGGTGAATCTGCAACTGCGTCAGGTACCGTTCGGCATAGCGCTGGACATTCTCCGGCTGCGAGAAGGTCTTCATGTCAACCTTGTTGCTGATGATGCGCTTCTGCTGGTCGAAATCCAGAGCCCCGAACTGGTCCGGATCATACCCGCTGACAACCTCTGCCACACGCAGCAGGGTCGGGTCCGCCATGAGGTCATCCACCGTCTTGATCTTGCCGGACTGCATCCTCCGGGTGAAATAGAGCGCATCCCCCACGCCATTCTTCTGCTGGGCATCGCTTGTCTCGTACTGGCGCTGCTCGTAGGCACTCACCGTCGATGCCATCATGTCTGAAGTAAAAGGCGTTGCACTGGCCGTGCCATGCCCCGCCCCCATGCTGGCGAAGGCATCAGCAAAGGCCAGCCAGCTGGCATTCCGGGAGGTCTGGGCCAGAGAAGAGGAGGAGGTGGGGTCCTGCGTCAGCAGGGCCTTTTCCACAGCCTGCTGCCCGCTGAGGGAACTGAGATTGTAGGCCTTCAGCACCACCTGATTGGCAGAGTAGTTGCTCATGAGCTGCTTGGCCGTGGTGATGGATGGTGCCTTGTCCTGGAAGTCCGACACCATGCGTTTGGCCGTATTGTCGCCCTTCACGCTGTCAGCTGCTGTCTGGACCTCATTTTTCTGGGCCATAAGAAACTGTGCCACGGGTGAAATGCCACCAAGCCCCATAAGCCGCCTCCTCCATAAAACCATAAGGCTGGCACGACATCTGCCAGCATCTGGCCTCACATTAAAACACGAATGATTAATGCAAGGCTAAAATGATCATGTTTTAACCATAACAGATATGGCATGACCTGGAAACATGCCATATCTTCGCAACACGACATGAAACAGGCCTGTCATGACAAGAAGGATATTCATGAAACATTACGTCATCAGCCTCGCCCGAACACCAGACCGGCTTGAGAGGTTCCGGCGGGTCAACCGGCATGGCCCTGACATCACTCATGCGCCCGGCATTGATGGCAAAACGCTGGACAAACAGGATGCCATACAGGCCGGCCTTCTGGCACAGGACTGCCACTTCACGGCCGGAGCCATTGGCTCGGGGCTGACCCATGTTGCCCTGTGGGGAACAGTCGCCCAGAGCGGAGAGCCTGCCAACATCTTTGAAGATGACGCTTTTCTCTGCCAGAATTTTGAACAGAAGAGCCAGCAGATCATCCAGCAGCTGCCGGAAGACTGGGAGATCATCCTGTGGGGACAGAATTCGGATGCCCCTCTCCATTATGAGGTTCTGCCGGGGCAGACAGACTGTTTCGCCTATTTCAACCAGGATGATGTTCGCTGCGGCATTGAGGAATTCCGGCACCAGACGGTCGAGACACTTCCTTTCCGCCTGAAGCAGGCCTTTGGCATCTGTGGTTACGCCCTGTCTCCCCGTGGGGCCGTCTCCCTCATGAAACGCTGCCTGCCCATGACCACACTGCCCATCAATTACCCTTCACTGGGCAACAGGACCCTGATGAGCACCAGTGTCGACCATCTCATGAACCGCCATTATGCCGACATGAAGGCCTATTGCTGTGTGCCGCCCCTGGTTCTGACGGACAATCAGACAGCCAAAAGCCTGAACCGGGAGTGACAACCATGGCCCAGACCATCCCCTCACCCTCTGCCATGGCGAGACATGCCTGCACGGCCCTGCTCGGCCTGGCTCTGGCTGGCTGCGTACGACCGGCCGCCCCCTATCTGGAGAAAGGCAGCCTGCTCAGCCATGCCGGATTTGTCGCCCACCCAGCCAACACGACCGCCCGTTTTGCCCTCATGAACAGCCTGCCACCCGGTAGCCTGACCTACCGCATGGCCCCGAGCGGGCAGCGCATCTACCTCTATGCTGACCCACTGGCCTGTGGCTGTGTGTATATGGGGGATGAAACCGCCTATGGCACCCTTCAGGCCCACATGCAGGCCATCATGCAGCGCAAACACGCCCATCATCCACCGCAGGACCCGCCCCTGCCCGCCATGACGGCTGAAAATTACCGGGATACAACCTCATGGGACTGGACCGTCTGGAGCCCGGCCGCAGACCCGGACAACAACCAGCCACGCCACATGATCGGCGGATACTGGTAAAAGAGACGCAACGGGCCTTTGGCCCGTTGCTCAGGCCCGGTCATTCAGTGAAAGTGACCCGCAGGACGTATCAGATCCCACCTCGCCCGTCCGGCCATAGCCATGACGGTTGGCCTCCACCGCACTTTCAATGAGCAGCTTCATCACGGCCTCCTGCGTGACAAGAGCCCGCTGCAACAGCTCCCCATTCTGGGCAGCAATTTCAGTAAAACGCCTCTGCACCTGCCGAAAGGCAGGAGAAAGATTCTCCACCCGTACATCATGCTTCCGTGCCCTGGCCACAAGGGCTGTCAGCTCTTCCATGGTCGCTGTCTTTTCAGGCAGAAGTGCTGCAGCAGCTGACACGTCATTATCCTGAAGAAAGCGGTTTTCCTGCGCCATGATGTCCGCGGCCCGGGCAAAACTGCCCATCAGATGGGGCAGGAAAGAGCCGTCCAGTTCATCCTCGTCCCGTCTGGAAAAATGCCCGGCAAGCCGACGTGCGGCTTTGCCAAGCCTCTGCAATGTCACGGTCTGTATCCTCCTGTCCTGTTGCTGGGATGTATGCTGCTGGCCTGGGCGGCCTGCTCCTGCATGGCCTTCATCCGGCCATAAACCTGGTGGGCAATCCCTATCCCCCCGCTACGGGCAACCTCCTTGCCCAGTTCCAGCACCTGCATGGAGCGGAACTGCTTCTCGGCATTGCCTCCCCCAAAGGGCGCTGCGGAATTGTCCACCGTATCGAACATGGGCTGAAGCATTTCTCCCAGCGCCATGGCCTCAAAATCCCGGGCCGTTTTACGGACCCTGTTTTCATCCTGCGGAGACATGGGATGGCTCCGGTCTGCCTGCTTTCCGGCAGACGGGGCCGCCACATGCGCAGACGCCGCATGTGAGACTGACGAAATACTCATGAACCGGTATTTTCTCCTGTAAAAGACAGACAGTCAGACTGGATTCATCCCTGCGATCAGCGCACTTCCAGCTCAGCCTGCAAGGCACCGTCCGCCTTGATGGCCTGGAGAATACTGATCATGTCTCTGGGGCCAACCCCAAGGGCATTCAGGCCCGTTACAAGATTGGCCAGGGAGGGGCCATCAGAGAGAATGCCCATCCTGTGTTCACGATCGGTCGTGGCATTGATCTGCGTCCTGGGCACGACTGCAGTCTGCCCTGCACCAAAGGCGTTGGGCTGGACAACTTCAGGGCTGTTGGTCACCTGCACGGTCAGGTTCCCCTGGGCAATGGCCACCGTGGTGATACGGACATTATCCCCGATGACGATGGTCCCAGCGGCTTCATCCACGATGACCTTGGCCATCGTGTCCGGCGTGACGGTCAGATCCCCGATCTCATACAGGGCCTCGGAGACGTTGCGCCCTGCCAGGTTGACGGCCACCGTCCTGGGATCATCCACCCGGGCTGTCCCCCGGCCCATGTGCCGGTTGATGACATCGGCAATGCGAACCGCCGTCGTGTAATTCGAATTCTTGAGAGACAGATGGATCACCCCACCAGCCCCCAGCAGAACGGGCACTTCCCGCTCCACCACGGCACCATTGGCGATGTGCCCACTGGTTGGCACATTACGGGTGGCGACGGCCCCCGGCCCTCTGGCCGTGAAGGCGTTCGTCACCAGCGACCCCTGCGCCACGGCATAAACCTCACCATCCGCAGCCTGAAGAGGCGTCACGATCAGCGTACCGCCTGTCAGGCTCTGGGCATCACCCACGGCAGAAACCGTTACGTCAATCCGGCTGCCACCATGCGAGAACGGCGGCAGACTGGCTGTCACCATGACAGCGGCCGTGTTGTGTGTCTGCAGCTGGATGGCCTTGTCCCGGATATTGACACCAAGACGGTTGAGCATGCCAACCAGGGTTTCACGGGTAAAAAGCGTATTGGTCAGCCGGTCCCCGGTGCCGTTCAGACCGACAACAAGCCCATAACCGACGAGCTGGTTGTCCCGGATTCCTTCATAATCCACAATATCCTTGATACGGACCGCAGAGGCATGGGCTGAGCCACCCGAAAACATGCCAGACAGCACGCATCCGAAGATCGCCAGCATCATACAGCGACAGGCAGGCCGAATCCCATCCAGACTTCGGGACAGCCAGGCGCAACAGCTCTTCAAAAACATCAAGCATAGTCTCCTACGCTCCAACTTAACCTTATATATGGATTATACAAGGAAAATTATTTAATGGTATTCCTTGGTTACCCTGAAAGTCCGCCAAAAGAAAGCCTTGAGAGACCCATGACCTCCATCTTTCAGCATGACAAACCCGGGCGCTGGCTCCACCTCGCCCTCTGGCGGGTCCCGGGGCTTCTTCTGGGCATGTTCCTGACCCCGCCTGCCATGGCCCAGATTTCACTCCCCCCCATGGACCCCACCCAGTCCCGCCTCTGCCGCACTGCCACGGAGCAGGTAGAACGGGCCCTGCGACTGCCGGATGGTTTCCTTTCGGCCATCAGCCGGGTGGAAACAGGCCGCCCGGATGGCAATGGCACCCTCACCCCATGGCCATGGAGCATCAATGTTGCCGGGACAGGTCACTATTATGCCTCACGCCAGGAAGCGGTAGAGGCTGTAAAAGCCTTCCAGCAGCAGGGCATACAGTCCATTGATGTCGGCTGCCTTCAGGTCAATCTCCTCCACCATCCAACAGCCTTCCCCTCTCTGGATACAGCCTTCGACCCCTACAGCAATGCCCGCTATGCTGGCCTGTTTCTCCAGAAAATGAAGGACCAGACCGGCAGCTGGCCACGGGCCGCTGCTGCTTATCATTCACAGACAGGCACCCTGGGCACGACCTACCTGCAACAGGTTCTCCAGCAATGGGCCACACCGCTGGACACTCCTCTGCCACACCCCCCTCTTTCCACATCGCCACATCCCGCTGTGGCGGCTGTCATGACTGGCGATCATTCTGGCGCTGGTCAGAACCACCCGGTGCAGACGACCAGGCCGTACCGGCCCTTCGTCATCAGGCCGGCATCAGCCTCCCCATCAGGGACCGGCATAACCCACGCCACTACAGGGCCCGCCAGTTTTCTGGCCGCTCTCCGCCATCAGGAAACAACACGCCCCCTGCCCCCTGTGGCGCAGCCTGCTGCTGCGGCCACACCGGGACAGGCTCCCTCACAGGGGCATCGTCCTTTCCGTCCCTTCCGGGGTTATTTCCGCCCTGCCATGCCCCCACCACCGCACCAGCGAATGAAAAGCTCACAGAATGGCCGGAGTCTTGCCGCCTACCGGGCCATGCCCGTCCACGCTGCCAGCAATGTCCCTTACGCCACGGCCTACTGACCATTCCGACAGGAGTGGCCCTCAGCGTCTGATATGACCAAGCAGCTCCACCATCACCTGTGACAGGCTGGCAAAGCCCTCCTGAAGCTGTGCCACCTGCCGGGACAGCTGCCCAAGCTGGGAACGCCCCAGATGATTCCCCTGGATGAAACCGGCCTGCATCTGTCTCAGGCGGTCTCCCCCCTGCATGGCCTTCCGGATGATGTCGTTCTTGTAGGCCAGCACGTAATCATGGGTCACCTCATGCTGGCTGGCATCATTGGCGTCACCGGTCGCAAGACGGTGATGGTATGAACAGAGGAACTCTTCCAGAATCCCGACCTCACCCGCCATCATGACACGCAGGAAGAGATCGTGGTCCTCGACGTAATCCAGCCGCGTTTCCACTCCACCCGCCACCGCCAGGGCCGTCCGGCGGAACAGGAAGGTGATCGGCATGATGACATACATGTGGGAGAGATACAGGCCGTAATCCACCAGCGAGCCACTCTTGCGGCCAAACTGGTCCGTCTTCCTGTCCGTGATGATCCGTCCATCCTCGATACGTTCATACACGTCATAATTGCTGGTCGTGACACCAGCATAGAAACCCGTCCCGTCCCGCTCCAGAAAGGCGACCGTCTCTGCCAGGAAAGAAGGCTCCAGCGTGTCATCATCATCATGGATGAGAATATAAGGCTCGTCGGACACGGCCAAGGCAAGGGCCAGTGCCTTGCTGCGCCCGACAGACCGGGGCAGGTCCACGCAGGAAAGGCGCTCCCCCCACAGCTTTCCCTGCTCCGCCACGCAGGCCTCCAGAAGGGCCTGATCCCCTCCGTCATTGATGACATGGATGCGAAAATCCTGAAAACTCTGCCCCGCCAGACTGTCCAGGGCACGACGCAGGAACAGCGGCCGGTTTCTGGTCCTCAGCAGGATGGCAACCTTGTGAGATGACATGATTCAGCCCTCCGCCACACGTTGTCTCAGGCAGTGTCCCACCTCCCGCAGGACAGGGCCGAGGGACAGCTCCTGTGCCCGGAAGATGCGCATGGTCGGATACCAGGGCGTCCGCTCCCCCTGATCACCCCACCGCCAGCAGGCATCCCATCGACTGACCAGCCAGACTTCCCGGCCCAGTGCCCCAGCCAGATGCAGCGGGGCCGTATCAACGGAAATGACAAGGTCCAGACTTTCCATCAAGGCAGCCGTATCCGCCATGTCCTGCACGTGTCCCATCAGATCATGCACGACCGCTCCCTGCCCCTCCACTGGCTCCAGCTCTCCCCGCCGGTCGCCATACTGAAGGCTGAACAGATCAGCCTCCACCGGCCCGAGGGCCTCCATCATCTCCGCAAAACTGCTGGAACGCCGCCTGTCTGCAGCCACATCCTGTGCGCTGGACCGAGAATCCCCTGCCCAGACGAGCCCTACACGCAGGCGCCGCCCGGCAGGACTGCGCCCCCCTGCCCGGCCACCCTGTGCCACGGCCTGCTCCACAAGTCGGGCAAAATGCTCCCGCCGCCGCACCGGAACTTCCAGATAGGGACTGAAAGCCGGAATATCAGCCACGTGCCTGAGATGACAGAGATAGGGAAGGTCCGGTATCGGGCAGGAAAAATCATACTCTGCCACACGCTCCGGATGGTCCAGAAGCTCCGTGATAAGGCAGACCTGCACCATGGGGTAGCTTTCCCTCAGCAGCCGGGCCAACGATGGCAGAACGGCCAGCGTGACCCGCCCTGCCCGGCGGACGATCTCCGGCAGGAAGCGAATGAACTGGATCGTATCGCCAAGCCCCTGCTCCTGATAGAAAAGAAGGTGGCGCCCTTCCAGCGGAACATCGTTCGTCAGTCTGGGCAGGTCCTGATAGAACCAGCAGTTCAGGCTCGGAATACGGGGCACACGCCTTACATAGCGGGCAAAGCCCTCCTCATACTCACCGGCTTTCAACAGGGCGATGGCATAGCCGAAGGAAACAGCCTCATGCCGGGAGGACAGCTCCATTCCCCGGCGATAATAGGCCAGGGCATCCCGGGAGCGGTTCAGCCGTCCCAGAGCGCAACCCATGTTGTTGTACAGCGAGACGGAGGGCGGTCCATCCGCAAGCCAGGCCAACAGCACCTGCTCAGCCTGATCCGCCAGCCCCGCCTCCAGCAGGGCCATTGAAAGATGCTCCCCGACAAGCACCCGATGTTCTGGCAGAGTCCGGGCAACATCCATGAAGAGGGCCATGGCCTCTTCCCGTTCGCCCGCCACCATGAGCGCCCCTGCCAGAAAAATCTTCACCTCGCCCCGCATGGAGGCCATGGCGGGTTCCGCCTCCGGCATCAAAAGCAGAGCCTTGCGGAAGACGGCAATCACCACCTCATGCCGGGGGGTGAAACGGACAAGAAAAAGGCCCGCCGCAAGAATGAGCGCCACATCCTGCGTCCCCTGGGCAATCTGTATGGCCAGACTGACAGCCTGGTCTCCCTCACCACGGGCAACAAGCTGCTGGCAGCAGGCTGTCACTTCCTGCGGGGTCAGTGCAGTCTGACCAGCCTCATGACTGCCATCTTCCACCCTGCCATGCTGCTCTGCTCCTGCCATCATGCTGCCTTTCTCCATGCCTTGAACCATCAATGACCTGACAGGTCATGTTCATGGCAAAACAACATGTCCCCATAAACCTTGATGGGCAAGACTTTAATGGCTAAATTGCAAACTCATAGATAACAGGCCTTAATAAACCTTGTTGCCACCTTCCCTACCCGTCACCCAAGCCGGGGAAGGCAGCACATCATCAGTCAGGATGACAATGCCCGCTCCTTCTTCTTCCCCGCAACGGTCAGGTTCTCCCGCCCCCAAGGCGGCTCCCGGTGCAGGGGGAGCTGGCGGACTGGGCGGAAGGCTGGGCACGCTGATACGAAACCCGGCAGACCTCTTCACACCCAACGGAGCGGCCTCCCGTCTTGCCGCCCGCCTGCCCGGCACCGACATCCTGCTGGCGCTGGGCGTGATCCTGCTCATCTCCATCCTCATCGTACCGCTCCCCACGCTAATCCTGGATGTCGGGCTGTCACTCTCCATCACCTCATCCGTGCTGATCCTCATGGTGGCGCTGTTTCTGGAACGGCCTCTGGACTTCACGTCTTTCCCTACATTGCTGCTGCTGACGACCATGTTCCGTCTCTCGCTGGAAGTGGCGACAACACGGCTCATCCTCAGCCATGGCAATGAAGGTGCCTATGCAGCCGGGCATGTTGTCGCCTCCTTTGGCGGCTTTCTCATGGGCAATGATGTGGTGATCGGCGGGATCGTCTTCTGCATCCTGCTGGTGGTGAACTTCATGGTCATCACCAAGGGGTCGGGCCGCATTGCGGAGGTCTCGGCCCGCTTCTTCCTCGATGCCATGCCCGGCAAACAGATGGCCATTGATGCCGACCTCGCCTCAGGGGCCATCAATGAGCGTGGTGCCCGCTCCAAACGCAAGGAACTGGAAGAGGAAAGCTCCTTCTACGGAGCCATGGATGGTGCTGCCAAATTTGTCCGCAATGATGCCATTGCCGGAATCCTCATCACCGCCATCAACATTCTGGGCGGTCTGACCATCGGCGTGCTGCGCCATGGCATGCCCATCAGTGAGGCGGCACAGACCTTCACCACCCTGACCATCGGTGATGGTCTCGTCTCCCAGATTCCTGCCCTGCTGGTCTCGCTGGCCGCCGGTATCGTCGTCACGAAGGGCGGTACGGATGGCTCGGCGGACGTAACACTTTTCCGCCAGCTGGCGGGCAATGCCAAGCCGCTGGCCATTGCGGCCACCCTGTCAGCCCTGTTTGCCGTCATGCCCGGCCTGCCGGCTTTCCCCTTCCTCATGATTGCCGCCGTGGCCGGGATCGGGGCGTGGATCCGCTACAGGACTCCCCGGCAGGATGAAGGTGAGGAAGCCCTCACCCAGCCCGCCGCTCCCACCACGCAACCCATTTCCGACCTTCTGAAAATCGACCTCCTGCGGCTGGAAATCGGTTATGGCCTGCTCCCGCTGGCCAGCGGGGACAATGCACAGATCACCAAACAGATCAAGGCCCTGCGCCGCAAGATGGCAGCGGACATGGGCTTCATTACGCCATCCGTGCGGATTCAGGACAACATCCAGCTGCCGACGGACCGTTACGTCATCAAGCTCAAGGAAATCGACATTGCCTCGGGTGAGGTCAGGCCCAACCACCTGCTGGCCATATGCCCGTCCCACAAGAATGGGCAGGCCCCCCTGCCGGGTGAGAAGACAACCGAACCCTCCTTCAACCTGCCTGCCATATGGATTGATCCCGACCTGAAGAAACAGGCCACAGACCAGGGATACACAGTGGTGGACCCGGTCACTGTCATCATCACCCACCTGACGGAATCCATCAGCCAGAATCTGGGCGATCTGCTGACCTATGCCGCCACGCAGTCCCTGCTGGATGATCTGCCGCAGGAAGAGCAGAAGCTCGTCAACGACCTCATCCCCTCACAGGTGTCCCTCAGCACGGTCCAGCGTGTTCTCCAGTCCCTGTTGCAGGAGCGCATCTCCATCCGTGACCTGCCCACCATTCTTGAAAGCATACAGGAAGGCCACGCCCTGGCCGCCAAGGGCATCAAGGCCCTGACAGCCCATGTCCGCATCCGCCTCGCCCGACAGATATGCAACAGCTATGTCGGGCCCTCTGGCTGCATTTCCATGATCACCCTCTCTGCAGACTGGGAGAGCAACATCCTCAACAACACGGTCGGACAGGGGGATGACCGCACGCTGGCCATGCCCCCAGCCATGCTGGACCGCTTCGTCACGGCCCTGCGCCGTGCCTTCGACCAGACAGCCACACTGGGGGAAATGCCCGTCATTGTCACGACCTCCGCCACACGGGATTCCGTGCGTATGATCGTGGACCGAATCCGCCCTTCGGTTGCCGTCATGGCACAGGCGGAAATCTATCCCCGGACCCGCATCCGTACCGTCGCCACAGTGAACTGACTGGCCCCGACAGACTGAAACCCCTCCAACACCGGACCTGACCCATGACCAGCTTTTCCTCCACCCAGACATCTCCCCAGCATCACACCGCCACAGGTGCTTCCGGCATGGCTGGCGGAGATGTCGCCCTGCCCGCCAATGCCCTGAGCATACCGGAGATTCTGGCGTGGCATTCCATCCCGCAGGAACTGATCAATGCCATGGCAGGCAGCAGCCTGGCGGCAGGGCTGGAACGTGTGATCAACTTTTCCCCTTTCCCGCTACGGCTGGGCGTGCCCATGGCACTGGGCGGGGCCTCTGGCTCTGGCAAGTCCCTGACACTGGCCAAACTGGCCGCCCGCTATGCCCGACAGGCCCGGCAGTCCGGCGGGAGGATCAGACGGCCGCTCGTCCTGGCCTGCGACAGCACGCCGGGCAGCTACATCAAGCTGGCCTCCATCCTGCGAGGCTGCGACATTGATCTGATGAAAGCCTATGGCGGCATCAACCCCCGCTTCATCGACAGCTACAACCGCATCATTCTGGTAGATCTGCCGGGGCTCTGCGTCTATTCCCCCAAGGCCATGAGCGAAATGAAGGATGTCGTGGCCCGTACGGAGGCCAGCCTGTCTCTCGTCATCCCCGCAGGGATGGACCCGGAGGAAAGCACGGATATTGCCGCCGCCTTCCTGCAATGTGGTGCAAAATCAATGATCGCCAGCCGCATGGAACAGTCCGGACGGATCGGCAGCATCATCACCGCCGCCGCCTGCGGCCTGCCGCTGACCTATGGCAGCTATTCCGGCAGCATCAATGAAGGCTTCACCCAGCTGACACCGACCATTCTGGCCCGCAGGCTTCTGGTCCTGCCGGGGTGAAAGGTGGCGGGGCTACCCCCCGCCAAAGCTACGGACCAGCCCGCCCGACACCATCTGGAACCCATCCACCAGCACAAAGAAAATCAGCTTGAAAGGCAGGGAAATGGTCGGGGGTGGCAGCATCATCATCCCCAGGCTCATCAGCACACTGGACGTGACAAGGTCGATCACCAGAAACGGCAGATAGAGCAGGAAGCCCATCTCGAACCCACGGCTCAGCTCACCGACCATGAAGGCCGGAACAATGACCCGCCATGGTGGAGCCGGAGCAGCTGCTCCATTGGCTGGTGCAGGCTGGGGCTTCAGCCCTGCCAGATGGTAAAAGATGGCCACGTCATTCGGACGGGCATTATGGACCATGAAATCACGGAACGGCTCAGCCGCCGCCTGGAGACCTGCCATCTCCTCCACCCGACCGTCCATCAGGGGTTCAATACCCTGCTGCCATGAGCGCTCCAGCGTCGGCTGCATGACAAACAGGGTCAGGATCAGCGCAAGGGCCACCAGAACCATGTTGGGCGGTGTCCCCTGCGCCCCGATGGCGCTCCGCAACAATGAGAGCGTGATGATGATACGGGTGAAGGCCGTCATCATCACCAGCAGGCTTGGTGCCAGGGACAGAAACGCCACAAGGGCCGTCAGCTGGATCAGACGGCTTGTTGTTCCGGCCTCACCAATTCCACCCCCCTTGCCCATATCCAGCGTGATGGACTGGGCTGTGGCCGGATGGGAAAGTACACACAGCAGCGTTATGCCAGCAGCCAGACAGCACAGCCCCACCGCTCCCAGAACCATGGCGCGCCGCAGGCGTTTCCAGCAGGCTGACATGTCTGCCACCATTCCGGTACCCGAACGGCCTTTCATGATACGATCTGCCCTCATGTCATTTCCTGCCCTCTTCCGCCACCTGTCCGCACTGTTTCGCCGGCATGGAGGCAGCACCGGCCCCCAGCCAGCCCACGCACAGGTCGGACGGCCCACCTGTCAGAATGATGGCTGTTGCCTGCCGCCCCTCTGCATCCCTGACAGCCACAGAAAAAAGGGTCCGCTTGCCACCGAGCGGTATGGCGTCCTGCACCTTCAGGGCACGATCTTTCAGGCCCTCATCCCGCAACAGGGCTGGCATCCGGTGTTTCAGCCGCCGCAGGCACCAGGGCGTGACAAAGATCAGCCCCACGACCAGCAGAAGAGCCAGAAGCGGATTCATGTGCAGGCCCGTGACAGCCTGCATCATGGCATCCGAGCCGTGCCTCTCTCCCACAGAAGGTGCCATCATGTACTGGCAGAGGAGGACATGATCTCCGTCATCGTCACGGCAATGTTGTCATCCTCAATGATGGTGATCTCGCCACGGGCGATCAGCCTGTCATTGGCGTAAATATCGATGGAAGACCCAAGCTTGCGGTTCAGCGGCACAACGGCACCACGGCCAAGACGGACCAGGTCCCGCACGGGCATCTTCACATCTCCCACCACAGCGGTGATCTTGACCGGGACATCCAGAATCGCTTCCCGCTCCCGTTCCCTGTCCTGCCGACCATCATGCTGGGTGGCGCCCTCCTCCGGCACCTCCGAGGAGAAATCGGCCAGATCGACCTCCGGCGTACTGGTCTGCTGTGTTTCTGGTGCTGTCTCCGGCGTGTTCATATCCTCTGCCATCGTCACTCTCCTTCATGCTGTGCTGTCTGTTCACCCTGAGGCTGGTCGGTAGCGGGATCAGCCTCCGGGGCCGGTGGACGGGTCAGGGCCACCATGGCATCGGCCACCCGCTGGCGAACCGTTTCCGCCCATTTTCCCTGGTCCAGAACAATCCGTGTCCTGTCTGCGGCAATCGTGAGATGCCCGGCCTGCTGCGCCGCCTCCACATGCAGGGAGACGGCCGCCATCCCGGACAGGGCGTGGCGCAGAGAGGCCTCATCCGCCGCAGCGCAGGTCAGACTGACCGGACCACTACAGTGCCGGACCAAGGCCGCCGCATCCTCTGCCAGGTCCCGCCCCAGTGTTGTCCGGGACAGATCGCCCGCCACCAGCTCTTCCACCGTCTGGCACACACCCTGCACGAAGAGATCGGCCATCCGGCTCACGATGTCATGGCGCCGGTTTTCCTCCTCCTCCATGAAAGCAAGCACCTGCTTCACAGAAGCGGCCATCTGGCTGGAAAGCTGCTGCCCGGCTGACATTTCCCCCTGCTCATGGCCCTGCTGCCAGGCCTCCTGCTTCAGTCTTTCCAGCTCATCAGGATGCAGCGTGACAACCGGCTCTGGAGCGGGGCTTTCATCCGCCGCATCCTCGTCAGCCACCGGCTCCGCTCCAGCGGCCAGAGACGGGTCATGAGCGGCAAAATCTTCCAGGCTTTCACTGAAGGCCTGACTTCCAGACCGGGAAGACGCCTGCGCTGCCCTATGCTGCACATCCTGTCCCATTGGCGTCACTCAATGATCTCATCGTCAGAAGAAGAAGGTGAAATATCGATCTCGCCATCATTGGCCATGGTCTTGATGAGCGTGATCAGCTCCATCTGGGCTGCTTCGGCGTCCCGCAGACGCACGGCACCCAGCCCCCGGATTTCATCCTCCAGCAAACCCGCCGCACGTTTGGAAACACAACCGAAGAAGAGCTGCCGGATGCTCTCGTTGCTGCCCTTGAGAGCCAGGGGCAGCCTGCTCTTGGCCTCACCATCACGATTGATGGCTGCCATGACACGCATCATGTCATCCGGTGTCAGACGCTTGATGTCATCGAAGGTGAATTTCAGCTTGTTCACCTTCTCCATGTCTTCCTCGCTCCGGCGGCCAAGCTGCTCTGTCAGCATGGCCTCGGTCTTGCGGTCGAAATTGTTGTAGACCTCCGCCACGAAAGCATAGCTGTCCCGCTTCGTGGAGCGGCCAAAGGCGGTGATGAACTCCTTGCGCAGGGTTGTCTCCAGGCTCTCAAGCACATCCTTGCTCACCGGGCTCATATGCAGGATGCGCATGATGACATCCGTAGCAAAATCTTCCGGGAAGAGGGACAGGACACGGGCGACATGCGCCGGTGAGATGTAACTGAGAATGACGGCCACTGTCTGTGGCTGCTCGTTGCGCAGATAGTTTGCCAGAGCGGTCTCCGGCATGTTGCCCATTTTTGCCCAGACGCTGCGCCCGGAGGGGCCCCTGATATCCTCCATGATCTTCTCGACCATTTCGGCAGGGAGGGCCTTCTTCAGATAATCTTCCGTTGTTTCGTAACTGCCGACGAAACCCTCTGCACTGGCGAATTTCTGCGAAAATTCATTGCAGACAGCCTCCACCACGGAAGCCTTGACCAACCCCAGGGAAGACATTGCCCGTGAAATGTCACGCACCTCATCCTCCTGGAGTGACCGGAAAATGCGAGCGGAATGTTCCTGCCCTATGGCGAGCATCAGGATGGCGGCCTTCCGGCTGCCACTCATCCCGGCCGTCAGGCTGGACGGAACCATGCCGGATGATGACGCTTCATTGCCTGCTGTCTCAGCGGAGATGTCCTGTTCTGCCATGATTGCGTCTCCTCAGCCTTCTGCTGTCTGCTTGGGGGGCTCCGGTTCTGCCAGCCAGTTGCGGACGACAGCGATGGCATCATCAGGATTTTCTTCAACACGCTGCGTCACACGGGCCAGAGCCTCACGGCGCATTTCCCCTTCCACACCGTCCACACTGATGCGATCACTCCGGCCTGCCTCACCACCTTCAGCAGAGCTGCCATCAGCTGCAGCTTCGGCCCCGGCAACAGCCCCTTCTGCCCCGGCCCCTTTGCGGGCACGCCGCAGGATGGGCCCAAGCAGCATGGCCGCCGCCCCCAGAAGAAGAAGAATGGGAACAATCCATTCCGCCAGATAAATGATCATCTCCCGGGTGAAGAAAGGCGTATCCTGATGAGGCATATCTGCCCCACCATCCACACGGAACGGCATGGACACCACATTGACCTCATCCCCGCGGGTCTTGTCATACCCGATGGCCGTCTGCACGAGCTGGGTCAGACGTTTGACCTCAGCTTCATCCAGCGGTTTCCACGAAGGTTTGCCAGCCTGGTCTGTCGTGACGGTCCCATCGACCATGACAGCGAGACTGATGCGAGAGACACGGGGCCGGGTCTGGTTGATGACACGGGTCCGTTTGCCGATCTCATAATTGTTTGTTTCGTCCGTCCGCTCTTCGCTGGAGCCAGTACGATTGTTCTGCCCTGCATTGGCATTGGGCAGATTGTTGCCAACGCTGGTGTTCTGGTTCGCCTCGCTGTTGGCGCTCTTGTCCGTGCTTGTGCTCTGGGAACGCAGGACCTGCTGGTTGGGATCGTAGGATTCATCCGTTTCATGGATGATGTCCGTATTCATTGTCACGGCAGCACGGGCCCGCACATGACCCAGGCCCAGCGTGGGGGTCAGGATATCTTCCACCGCCTGGGCAAGGCGCTGCTCTTCGGAATGACGCTGCTTCTCCAGCGAGGATTCCTGCCCTGCCAGACTGTCTGGGTCCCCCGGACGGGCCAGAACATCGCCCCGTGTGTCGACAATGGAAATCCCATGCATGCGCAGCCCCGGTACGGCAGCTGATACCAGATTCTGGATGGCCGCAATGGCATCCTCGGACACAGCACCAGAGCGGCCAACATCCAGAATGACACTGGCCTGCGAAGGATTCGTCTCCGTAGAAAACAGGTCCCTATGTGGCAGGACAAGGTGGACCCGCACATTCCGCACACCATGGATCAGACGGATGGAACGCTCCAGCTCACCTTCCAGCGCTCTGGTCTCATCAATGCCCTGTTCAAACTGGGTACTGGTCAGCGTGCCGCTCTTGTCGAACAGTTCATAGCCAACGGCCCCTCCCCCGGGCAGACCAGCCTTGGCCAGCAGAAGACGGGCCTGGGCCACATCATTCCCCGGAACATAAAGGCTGCGACCATCCGGCCCTGTTGTCGTGGGAATGTGAGCCTTGGCCAGATCATCCACCATCTCCGCCGCTTCATTCAGCTCCAGGTCCCCATAGAGCAGCGCCATGGGTTCTGACCGGTTGTGAAAGGCGATCACGCCGAGAGAGAGCAGCAGCAGCACGCCGACAACCCCGAGAGCCACAAGCCGCATGCGGCCCAGACTCTTCAGCCCTTCCATGATATTTGGCAAACGGAGCTTATCAAACTGCATATGAAGGGTATCTACCTGCTGCTTTCACCCCGGACGTCAGACATGCTGGTTCCGGTCATTCACCATACTCTGCCCTGCTCGGAAGAGGACAACCGACCGGCCATCAATTAACCTTGAGAAGAGCATGTGTAAAGCCAATAACAAGGTTAATAATGGCCCTATTTCATAACAATTTCATCATGGTGCATAATACTGGCTGGAGGGAGGAACTTTAGCTTCCGGCATCATGAGGCGGTTGGCATTCTGCTGGGTCGTCAGGCCACGGGGACCTTCATAGACTTCATGGGCCATGTTCGGGGTCAACTCAGGACGGGCCCAGCAATCCACGCCATTCCAGCTCTGGGTGCAGTAAGGCTGTGGAGGCAGGACACGTTCCGGTGGATTGCACCAGTCTTCCCCCTCCTCCAGATAACCGGCCTGGCAGTCCCGCCCTGTCAGCTTGCTGGCAATATAATCCGGGGCACAGGCTGACAGTCCCGCAAGAACAGGCAACAGAACCAGCATGTGCCGCCACGGGACCTGAACGGGAAAAGACCGCCTCATCATTCGTTTCTCTTTCATGCCAGCCCCATTACTGCCGCGAGGGCAACAGGGGCCCGTGCTGGGACATGGTCTCGTAGTGCAGATGTTCCACTGACGTATCAGTCGGCACATCATCCTGCCCGGTCGGAAGAACCACACCAGAGCCCCCCAGTGCCACGGGAACGGACAGAACAGCATGATGGAAATGCCGCACTCCCCCCAGATATTGCGACACCAGATTGACCCGGTCCGGCGACATGTGAGCCATGATGCCAGAGAGCTTGCGGATATTCATGGAAGCTGCGATGGCGATCAGCACGTGCGGGTCCATCACGTTGAAAACCGCTGCGGCCTCACGGGGGCGCATGGCCTCATAAATGCCCACCAGCCGGGCTGCTGCCTCCTGCGGGACAAGCTTGTGATTGTCCACATGGTCCGACAGTACAGCCATGGACTGGTTCAGCAGATGGAAGCGCATTTCCAGCGCCTTGCGGGCAGACCCCAGAATGCGCTGCTGCTCCTGCATCTGCTGGGCCATACCCTCATCAGGCATGGCCACGTCCTCCGCCACAGCCGCAGGACAGCCAACCTGCACCCCGCAAAACAGGGCAAGCGACAGAAAGACGGCGAACCAGCCGTCATGCTGATGGAAGCATCTCCTGAGCATCAGCCCCCCAGCGGAATGTCGGCATCCTGATCAGCCTCGCTGATGTCCGGCGTCTGGGCCGGCCAATGCAGGTCTGGCTCATCATCTCCAGCCGGGATATTGGCCTGTGGCGTGGCAGAACTGGTGCTGTTCGTTCTGCTGGAACCACTGCCGGAAGCAGAGCCCCCAGCCCCGCCCTTGCGGGACACGGAAATGCGTACATCCCCTTCAAAACAGGCATCTTCGTGAATGGCGCAGCCAGTCGGGCTGCCCATCTCGATCACACAGTCCGAAATACGGGCCCCGGCACCGGCAGAAAGCCGTGGCGTCGTGAAGGTCACCCCGGACACGCTGCCATCAATGACGATGGAGTCCGCCTCCACCTGACCATCTTTCATCACGCCTGTCTCCGTGACACAGAGATGCCCGGCCTGAAGCTCGACATTTTCCACCTCACCGGCGATGGTCAGCGCACCCTCCAGCGTACCGCAGAGATGGTCGATGACCAGGCCGCCAGGAATGAAGCCTTCCGGCTGTTTTGAATCAGACATTCACTACCCCCTCACTTTTACACCGCCACAATGGCCATCGCAGCACAGGCATCACAAGGCTATTTTCAAGATAAAATCTTCATAACCTGAAAACATTCAATGTTCAAACCATGCTTCCATGACAACTCAGAATGGAAGAACACTGTCCAGCACTTTCTGCCCATAACGGGGCTGCTGATACTGCGAGAGCTGCCCCCGTCCGCCATAGGAAATCCGGGCCTCCGCAATGCGGTCATGTGTGACGATGTTGTCTTCCGAAATATCCTGCGGCCGCACAACACCACTGACCATGATCTGCCTCAGCTCGCCATTCACCCTGACCTCCTGCCGTGCGACGACAACAAAATTGCCATTGGGCAGAACCTGCGTGATGACACCTGCCAGCGTCAGCGTGACCGTATCGATACGCCTGATGGTCCCGGCCCCGTTATTGGAGCTGGAACTGTTGGTCTGAAGAGCATCAGCACTGGTCAGATGGGAGATGAAGCGGCCCTTGAAGCCGAAAAAACTTGGAATCCCGAAAGCCTCGGCACCACTGCCGGAGGCTGTCGTGTTATTGGTCACGTTGGCCGTATCTGCCACCTGGATTTTCACTGTCAGAAGGTCACCCGCCTGCGCAGCCCGCTGGTCCTTGAAGAACGCCCGACTACCCGGCCGCCAGAGGCTGCCCACTTCAGTCGGCGGAGCCTGAAGGGGCGGGGTTGGCATCGTCACGGGGCGGTAATCCGGGGCCAGGGTGGGGTCGGCCGTCCGTGTCATGCGGGGTGGATGTCCCAGCTCACTGAGCGTACCAGCGCCCATGCAGCCTGCCAGCCCGGTCAGGACCACAACGAGCCCCGCCATGCAGGCACTCCTGTGAAGAAGATGGATCATGGATGGCTCCCGTCACCAAGCATCAGGCTGTTGATCCCCAGACGTTTCACTTCCTCCGAATCCGGCGGAATGGCTGTGGAAGAGGCATCAACCCGCACCTCGCCCGAAGCCGTGACCTTGCCGATGAGGACCATCCGGCTTCCCAGATTCAGGGCATGGACGAACTGCCCGCTTCCACCATCCTCCAGCGCCCGGCCTGTGGCTGTCAGCCGGATGCCGGTGCTGTTGTAGCTGAGCAGGACAGGGTCCCCCCGATGCACGAGCACGGCCCGCCGCAGGTCCGTACCCTGCACGGGCTGTCCGGCCCCGACAGTGCGGACAAGTGCCATGCCGATCATCCGCTCCGGCTCTGGCAGAGAACGGGCAAGCGGTGGCACCGTACCTGAAAAAGCGGGGTCGATATGCATGTCGTCCGGCTGGATGATGTGACCGGACGGCAGGGCATGGTCATACACCATCACCGGCTGCACGGGACGGATGCTGCCCCGCAGCGGGAACCTGTCCGCCCCGGCGTCTCCTGCTGCATGAGCAGGCTGTACAGTTGCCGAGAAAAGACCGGTCTTATGATCCCAGTTCAGATTCAGGAGGGTTGCCGGGTCCTGTTCATTCTCACCGGCAACGAGAGGAGTAAAGCTGGTGACATCCACCACGACACTGCCCGTCTCACCATCCTGCGAAATGGCCTTGCGGACAAGAGCGGCATATTCGTCCCGGCCCAGCACATGCCCGGCCCGGGTCAGCGACAGACTGGTGGATGATGACTGGTCATCCCAGTCCACACCGTACTGGTCCGCCAGTGCAATGAGCTGACTGCCCCCGATGGTGATGGTCTTGCCCGGCGCAGGAGCCGGGCCAAGCAGCCGGTCCTGTCCGGCATCCAGCCCATCAAAAACATCGGACAGATAGACCGATGCACCATGCACCACACCGGAAGGTCGCAAAGTCGCCGCCATGGCCGTACTGGCAGCGGGCTCTCCAGCCAGCACAAACCCGACCGCCAGCCAGAAGCAGGCTGGCAGGAAGCTACGCCCGGTACCCCGGTATCCAATGCCAAGAAGTGCCATGCCGCCCGCCTTCAGCGCAGGTTGGTCAGGGTCTGGAGCATCTCATCAGAGGCGGTGATGCTTTTGCTGTTCATCTCATAGGCACGCTGCGCCGTGATGAGATCCGTGATTTCCGTCACCGCATTGACGGCTGATTCCTCGACAAACCCCTGACGGATGGTCCCGAAACCTGTTGTCTCCGGGTTGCCGATGATCGGGTCACCCGAGGACGTGGTCTCCGTAAACAGGTTCTGCCCCATGGCTGCCAGACCATTCTCGTTCTGGAAGGTCGTCAGCTGGATCTGCCCGGCCACCTGGGAGTTGGGCTGACCGGAGAGCGTGTACTGCACCTGCCCGGTCTGATCGATGGTGATGTTTTCGGCATTGTTCGGGATGGAGATGTTCGGTGTCAGCGGATACCCGTCTGCCGTCACGATCGTACCATCCTGCGAGAGGGAGAATGTCCCGTCGCGGGTATAGGCATATTCCCCGTTGGGCAGCAGGATGCGAAAATAACCGCGGCCTTCCACGGCGAGGTCCAGCGCATTGCCGGTCTGGGACAGGGTTCCCTGCTCGTTGATGCGGTAAATGGCCGCCGTACGCACACCAAGCCCCACCTGAGCCCCGGCAGGCACACGGTACCCCGTGTCGGAACTCATCGTCCCGACACGACGCAGGTCCTGATAGATGAGGTCCTGGAATTCAGCCCGGCGGCGCTTGTACCCGGTTGTCGTCATGTTGGCGATGTTGTGGGAGATGGTCTCCACATTGGTGGACTGGGCCTGCATGCCCGTTGATGCAACATCCAATGATCTCAGCATAAATGAACATCCTCACGACTTGCCACAACCCACGCTCCCAGAAACGCAAGGCCACCCTGATGATGGCAGGCACCGAAACATTTTGACTGTGCCCTCCCATAAACCGACACGAAAAACATTATCAAGGTTAATTATCAGAATATGATATGAATTGAGCCGTTTGTTAATGTTCAAGCCCTATATTCTCTTCCAATAACCATGAACAAATGACATTATAACAAAACCTACCATGATATAGCCTTTAGGACAGTCTCCCATGGATGTGACCGGTTATCTCGCCCTTTCACGCATTGATGCGCTGACACGGGGGCTTGAGGTTACGGCCAACAATCTGGCCAACAGCAGCACGGATGGCTTCAAGGAACAGCGGGTTCTTTTCTCCGACTATCTGTCCCGCCAGAAGGGCGATCAGCTGGCCAATGGCGAGAAGACGCTCTCCTACAACCAGGACAGATCCACCTATCTGGACACGCTACAGGGTGAGCTGCGACAGACGGGAAATCCGCTGGACCTCGCCATAAACGGGCCGGGCTATTTCATGGTCCGCAGCCAGCAGGGAATCCGGCTGACCCGCAACGGCCAGTTCCACCGCAGTGAAGATGGCACTCTTGTCGATTCCCTGGGCAATGCCCTGCTGGACGACCAGCGCCAGCCCATTACCCTGACCCCTGATGATCAGGTGCTGCCCCTTGGCATCGGCTCTGATGGCATCATCTCGACAGAAAAAGGTGACATCACCCGCCTCGGCCTCTCGACAGTCGATAACCCCAATACACTCCATGCTGAGGGGAACCATCTTTTCAGGCCAGCCAACGAGAATGACCTCCGGGCCGTTCCTGCCCAGGAAATCCGGCAGGGAATGCTGGAATCCAGCAATGTGAACCCCGTGGAGGAAACCACGGCGATGATAAAAACCCAGCGGGAATATGATCTCAACTTCCAGCTGCTCCAGACCGAATTCACCCGCCGTCTGAACGCCATCGACAAGATTGCGACGGAAGTCACAGCCTAGCTGTTTTTGATCCAGATCAAGGACAAATCATCAAATACAGGCTTTCCATTTAACTTCCTGTAAACTCATGACCTTAGGATGGCCTTAGGGTGAGGTCGCCGGACCGTCATCCAGACCTGTCTGGCCTCGGCCAGTCCCTCATTCCGGAGAAAGACTGAAACCATGGATCTTGGCCTGTCCCTCAATATCGCCACGTCCGGCCTCAAGACGATTGAGAACGAACTCTCAACAGCCTCCAACAATGTCACGAACGCATCCACCCCGGGCTATGTGTCAGAGACTGCCAACACATCCTCGACGGTCGTCTCCGGCACTGGAGTCGGTGCGACTTCAGCGGCCAACCAGCTGAACATTTCCCAGCCTCTTCAGGATGCACTCTACCAGCAGAATGCCCGTGTCTCCGGCCTGACGGCCACCAGCAACTCCCTTGCGGCCGTCTCTGCCGTACAGGGAACGACGACAGGCTCTGATGGAGCCAATACCATCGGCACGCTGACCAACAACCTCCAGAATGTCAGTACGGCCTTCATCAGCCTCTCCAACACACCGCAGAACAGTGCTTCGCAGCAGGGCGTGGTCTCGGCTGCGCAGACCCTTGTCAGCAACATCCATACCCTCTCTTCGGTCTATCAGGCCCAGCGCCAGGGCGCACAGGATGCCATCACCAGCACAGTCTCCGGCATCAATACGGACCTGACAACCATTGGCCAGATCTCACAGCAGATCATGCTGGCACGCAGCTCCCACGCTGACACGGCAGACCTCGCCAACAAGCGCCTGGAAGCCATGCAGAGCCTTTCCAGCAAGCTGGGTGTTACCTTTACCGAAAAACCGAATGGCGACATGCTGGTCAGCACGCAGGACGGCACACGCCTGCCAACCCGCCCGGATCAGGCCGGATTGCCCAACGGACAGTTCCAGGCGCCCACGGCAACATGGCCCCTCTCCACGAAGTCCCCTGCCACACTGACACCAAGCATGTATCACGCCACCGATGGCAGCGATCAGGGTGTTGCCGGTATCATGTTGGCCGGAAAAGACATCACCTCCCACCTGACCGATGGCACGCTGGGTGCCAACCTGACCCTGCGGGACCAGACCTATCCACAGATGCAGGCGCAGCTCGATTCCTTCTCATACACGCTGATAAACCGCTTCAAGGCGGCCGGAGTGCCCCTCTTCACCAATGGCGGGACGCAGCCCCTCTCCAGCGATCCAACCAAAACAGCACCAGCAGGGCTGGTCGGGCTCTCCTCCAGGATTGCCATCTCCACGGACTATCAGCAGACTCCGTCCCTGCTGACAGCCAACAGCGATGGTGGACAGACCAGCGCCCTCGCCAATGCCGTGCTGAACAAAGCCATGGGCAGCGCCAGCGCCAGCACATCCGGCTCCCTGGCGGCACCCTCCACCTCTCTCGGGCCAGATGGCACACAGGCCACGGGCTATGACGGCACGCAAGGGCTTACACAGCTGGCAACCTCCCTCACCAGCAGCCAGGCCGGGGTGATCAGCCAGAACAGCAGTGACCTCTCCACGGCAACATCCATCAAGACATCCCTCACGACAAAGGTTGCCGATGTCTCTGGTGTGGATGTTAACAGCCAGATGTCCGCCATCGTGTCCCTGAAAAACTCTTACGCAGCCAATGCCAAGGTCGTCTCCATGGTGCAGTCCATGTTCAGCACGCTGCTGGATGCCGTCCACTGACGGACTGCCCCCACATGGCAGCCTGCCCGGCAATGAAACCGGGCAGGCCCTACCCTGACCTGCCCCCCTCACCCTACAGACCATCACAGGAGTGCCACCCATGAGCATGAATGTCAGCCAATATGGCGCCGCCGGTGCAAACCTGATCCTCAACACAGGCATCAGACAGATTGAATCCGAGCAGACAGACATTGCGTGGCAGACCTCACAGGGGACGACATCGTCCAGCATTTCCGGGTTGGGCAGTGACCGGCAGACCATCCTGTCCCTCAGCCCGAAACTGGCCGAGCTGACGGGCTATCAGAGCAACCTGTCTTCGGTACAGAACCGCCTCTCTCTCAGCTCCACAGCCCTCAAGCAGGTCACTGATCTGGCACAGTCCCTCAACTCCCAACTGCTGAGCATGCTCTCCTCTGAGGGCGGAGAAAAAGCATCCACCACAACCGCAGCTGACAGCGCCCGGACAGGGCTGGGCAGCCTGGGAACGATCCTCAACACATCCGATGGCAGCAGCTTCATCTTTGCTGGACAGAACACATCCACAGCGCCCGTCACCTCCCCCTCAACACTGAATGACAGCACGCTGGCCCATACCATCTCCCAGATCGTTTCCGGCCTGAAGGACGGCAACAGCGGGACAGTCTTCAGCCAGGCCACCGCCGCCAGTGCGGACAACAGTGCCAGCATGAGCGTCTTCTCTCAGGCTCTGTCACAACCTGCCGAACAGGCAGGGGCTCTTCAGGCTTCCGCCATCATCGGGCCGGACGGCTCCACCGTCCAGACCGGCCCGGTCGCCACACAGGGCGGGCAGGCCAGCAGCACGTCCACCGGCTCCCCCATCCGGGACCTCATGCGGGACATGATGATCATGACGTCCATGAAGGGAATGGACACGACCACACCCGGCTTCACCAATCTCGTCCGCCAGCTGCATACCTCACTGGGAACAACAGCCAACCAGCTCATCGACATGAACACCAGCGTCGGCGTGACGCAGAACACCCTGACACGCCAGCAGGGCATCTATTCCAGCCTTCAGCTGATGGTGAAAGAACAGCTCTCCAACGGCCTGAACGTCAATCTGGCCGAGGTGGCCACACGCTCCTCGGACCTCAGCCTCCAGCTGAAGGCCTCCTTCTCGCTCATCGCCGACATGAAGAACATGTCTCTGGCGGACTATCTCTGACCGTACCTTCCAGCACGATACCAGCCTGATGACGGGCCGTCTTCCACCGGGAGGCGGCCCGTTCTTTATCCCAGCCTGTACGGAACGCCCCTCCATTTATGGAAAATAAGGCAAGCTTTGCGCAGGATCCTTCTACCGCTGCGCCATGATGAAACCCTAGAAAAAGACTGTAACGCCAGACCAGACGAGGCGTTGAACCGCATCAAGGTCACTATGGAGACAGTCATGCAACATACTGGAAAAACAGACATATCCCATGACATCCTTCTGTCCGCCTACCGGCGCATGAAGACGATCCGTACGTTCGAGAACCGTCTGCATGAGGACTTCAAGGCTGGCATCGTCCCGGGCTTCACCCATCTCTATGCGGGACAGGAAGCAGTAGCCGTCGGCATTTGCAGCCATCTGACCGATCAGGACCAGATCGCCAGCACCCATCGTGGCCACGGCCACTGCATCGCCAAGGGTGTCGATGTCATGGCCATGATGAAGGAAATTCACGGGCGGCAGGGCGGCATCTGCAAGGGCAAGGGCGGCTCCATGCACATTGCCGACCTGAGCAAGGGCATGCTGGGGGCCAATGGCATCCTTGGGGCCGGGGCTCCACTGGCCTGTGGTGCCGCCCTCGCCGACAGGCTGGAGGGCAAGGGCCATGTTGCCGTCGTCTTCGGTGGTGATGGCGGCGTGAATGAAGGCGCCGTGCTGGAGAGCATGAATCTGGCCAGCGTCTGGAAGCTGCCCCTGATGTTCGTCGTGGAGAACAACGGTTATGCCCAGTCCACACCACAGCACAGGACAACCTCCGTCAGCAGCTATGAGGACCGGGCCAGAGGCTTCGGCATGCCTGCCGTCACGGTGGACGGGCTGGATTTCTTCGCCGTCTACCGTGCTGCCGGGGAGCTTATCGCCAGAATGCGGGCCGGAGGCGGACCTGTTCTTCTGGAATGCCGAACCGTCCGTTTTTACGGCCATTTTGAGGGAGACACCCAGCGTTACCGCCCTGCCGGAGACGTGAAGAACGCCTGGGAGGAACGGGACTGCCTGCGCCGCTTCGCCCAGACATCAGGCCTCAGCCCGGCGGAACTGGAAGCAGTGGACCGGGACGTGGAGCAGCTGGTCGATGCTTCCGTTCAGGAAGCCCTCAAGGCCCCGCACCCTGCCCTGAATGAACTCCATGACGGCGTGTACGTCTCCTACTGAACCCATCATCTGAAGGAAAATCTGTCATGACCAGACATGTCTCGCTGAAATCAGCCATCAACGAAGCTCTGGATCAGGAAATGGCCAGAGACCCGAAACTGCTCATCTTCGGGCAGGACACCGCCGGTGGTGTCGATGCTGGGGGAGAAACGGATACATGGGGTGGCGTGCTTGGTGTCACCAGGGGGCTCTATACCCGCTATGGTGACCGGGTGATTGATGCGCCCCCCACCGAGATGGCCTATGTCGGGGCTGCCGTCGGGGCCGCCCTCTCCGGCTTCCCCGTCGTGGCGGAAGTCCCGTTCATCGACTTCATGGGCGTCTGCTTCGACCAGCTGCTGAACCAGGCTGCCAAGATGCGCTACATGTTCGGCGGCACGGCCGAAATCCCGCTTGTCGTCCGCACGATGGTCGGGGCAGGCATCAATGGTGCAGCACAGCACTCCCAGATGCTGACGGCCATGTTCACCCACATTCCGGGCCTGAAGGTCGTCTGCCCCAGCACGCCGCATGATGCCAAGGGGCTGATGATCGAGGCCATCCGGGACCGGGGCCCCGTGATCTTCTGCGAGCCGAAATATCTCTATGAGACGACCGGCCCCGTTGCCGAGGCTCCTTACGCCATTCCCTTCGGGCAGGCCCATCTCGCCAGGGAAGGACATGACGTCTCCATCGTCACCTACGGGCCCATGGTCCCCCGGGCACTGGAGGCCGCCACCCGGCTGGCGGAAACGGGAATCGAGGCCGATGTCATAGACCTGCGGACTCTCTCCCCGCTGGACATTGCCACGGTCCTGAAGTCCGTACAGAAAACAGGTCGGCTTGTAGCGGCTGATGAGGCCCATCCCCGCTGCAACATGGCCACCGACATCGTGGCGCAGGTCACCGGGCAGTGCTTCACCAGCCTGAAAGCCGCCCCGCAGATGGTCAGTGCCCCACACACGCCCGTGCCCTTCTCGCCCGTGCTGGAGAAAGCCTACATCCCCGGTGCGGAGCAGATCATGGCCGCCGTGACCCGGATCATGGCATGAACAGGCATGGGAACAGTCAAAAGCAAGGAGTCCTCAGAAATGACTACCAGACACCATGTCTCACAGGCCACCATCACCTGTGAGGCCGCCAACAGCCTCGTGCAGGCTGTCCTCAAAGAAGGAGCTGCACAGAAGATTCCCGTTTCTGTCGCCATCGTGGATGCAGGCGGGCATCTCCAGGCCTTTGCCCGCCATGATGGAACAGCCTTCCTGACGGTCGAGATCGCCATCGACAAAGCATGGACGGCCTGCTCCTTCGGTCAGCCGACCCATGTCTGGAACCAGCTCGTGCAGAACCCCCACATGGCCCCCCTCGCCAGCAGACCCCACCTTGTGGCCGTAGGCGGTGGATGCCCCATTTTTGCCGGGGGGCAGCTGATCGGCGGCATTGGCGTCTCCGGCGGTACCTACGAGCAGGACCGGGACCTGGCTGAAAAGGCCCTGAACAGTCTGGGATTCGAGGTCGCCTGAAAACCCCTTCCATCCCTGCCAGACAGGCCATCTCTCCAACCGGAGGGATGGCCTGTCTGCCTGTTGCACGGCCAGGACAGCCCAAACCATCACAACGGCCTCTTTTCTCCCTCATGCATATTGGTTAATAAATAACTTACAAACTTTCTTTAAGAAAGTCAGAATGTTCATGGACGTACAATCACTTTCAGCGGATCGGACGGCCCTTTCATGAAGGCCCACCTCACTGTTGCGACGGGCCTGGATGAAAACAACCTCATTCCTGCTCTGGTCACCATACAGTCCACCATCAGCAATGCGCAGGACAAGTCCCGCCTGTCTTTTGCCCTCTTCCATACGGGACTCGATGACCATGTGAAACAGCTGGTAAAAGGGCTGCTCAACTCGTATGGCGTCGCTTTCTCCCTCATCAACATGCCCGGCATCCTTTCCGGCTTCACCTACAAAGACACCATCTGCACCCACCGTCTTTATCCCCTGCTCATTCCCCAATATTTCACATCACGAAATTTCGTACTCAGCATCGGGGCAGGTTCACTCATCCGGGGGGACATTCTGTCCCTTCTGTCCGATTTCCCTACCGGAGCAAAGATCGGGGCTGTCCGCTGCATGTATCATGCCCTCATGGACCAGCCCGACTCCGGGCCTGTCAGGTCGGAGGACCATTTCAGCCGCAACCTGCTTCTCTTCAACCGGCAGGCCATCTCCCCGGAGGAAGGGCAGGCCTGCATCCAGCTGCTGGACGAAAAATGGCCGGGACGGGACGAAACCATCCTTAACTACCTCTTCCGCCACGCACTGCACCTGTTCCCGCAGTCATGGAATCTCCAGATGCCGCTCTTCCAGCAGCCGGATGAGGCCTTCATCCCTTCCATACGGACAGCCATTACCTCCGCCCGCAACAACATGAACCTCGGCCAGTTCGCCAGCCATCTCGACCCTGATGACATGACAGCAGCCCTGGAGCAGACCAACATCCACGCCCGGGATTACAGAAAGATCGCCGCCTCCCTCATGCGTCAGATACAGGACAGGATGCCACCTCTCCTCTTCGACCCCATATGGACCGCCTTGCAGAACATTACATGATCCCTGCCAATGTCCGACCCATCCCCTGACGCACGCAAGTTGTCCCACATCATGCAGACCATTCCCATCGTCATGTCGCTGAATCAGGCGTATGTCGTCCCCGCCATCGCCACGATACGGTCCGTTCTCAACTCGATATCCGACAGGAACCGCATAGAATTCGTCATCTTCCACAAGGAGCTCTCACCAGCTGCCATCAGGATCATGACCACTCTGGTGAACGATTCGGGGGGACGGATCACCTTCATCAACGTGCAGGAGCATTTTGCAGGCCATAACCTGAAAAAAGAAGAAATGTACCATGCACTGCTCATACCGGGACTGATGGCAGGGCATGATTTTGTCTTTTTCCTTGATGCCGACATGATCGTGACGGGCGATCTGCTGTCTCTCATCCACGCCATGCCCGCAGACAAGAAAATAGGGGCTGTCCGCTGCTTCTTCCGCAACACCATCCTGCCTCCCAACGTACCCCGCCCCCTGCATGATCAGACACTCAGGACTGGCCTGAAGGACACAAGCCGGTATTTCAATGCCGGTCTCATGCTCTTCAACATGAAAGCCATAAGACCAGAGGATGGCAGACGCTGCCTCCAGCTCATCTCCCGCAGGTGGAAGGGCCATGCCGAAAGCATCCTCAATGTCGTTTTCCATGATTCCGTGCAGTTTTTTTCAGTCCGCTGGAATTACGCCATGACGCACATCGCCAAGGATGTTGTCCCCTTCCAGCCGGAGATACGGAAAGATGTCGAAGAGAGCAGACTGGACATCCAGGTCCAGCATTTCCTTTTCCTCTCCAAGCCGTGGCTACCCAAGGCCGAGCACGCCCTCTTCCTGAAGGAAGGAGACTGCCCGGAATTCAGATACCATGTGCAGAATTACAAAAACGCTCTGGCTGCCGTCATGAAGGATATTTCTCATGTGGCACCCCGCCTTCTGTGCGGGGCCTCATGGGAGATGACGGAACGCCATCTGGACCCCGAGGAGAAAGCCCTTCTGGCATAAAAAAAACGCCACCGTAAAAATACGGTGGCGTCTGGCACATGGTCGCCCGAAGGCTCCGGCCCAACAACAGGGCCGGATACTTCCCCTTACTGGAACAGGGACAGAATGTTCTGGGACTGACCGTTGGCGATGGAGAGGGACTTGATGCCCAGGGACTGCTTGGTCTGCAGGGATGTCAGCTTGGCAGACTCGGCAGACATGTCAGCATCCGTCAGAGCGCCGGAAGCAGCTGTCAGGGAGTCGGAAGACTTCTGACCATAGGAGCTCATGGAGTCGATGGTCTGCTGGTTGGAACCGAGATCAGACGTGACGTTCGTCATGGCAACGATGGCCTTCTGAACACGCCCGATCATGTCGGCAACAGCCTTCTTCGGATCGCTGGAGCTGTCAGCCAGGGAAGCACCCGTGGCGCTGGCGTTCAGGAAGACGTTGGAGGTCGGGTCAGAACCGGCCACACCATTCGTTGTCAGGCCCAGAACGTCGGTCAGGGTCGCACCCTTGGCACCTGTCGTGGCGGAAACGAGGGCGCCATAGCCGGTCAGTGTCTGTGTATCACCCTGGAGACCCGTAACGAAGGTCAGGCTGCTGGCCGTGATGCCCAGACCATCGGCTGTACCACCTGTCGTACCACCGGCCAGCAGGTTGATCCCCTTGGTCGTGGCGTTACGGGCGATGGTGTCAATGCTCTTCATGTAACCTGTCAGCTCCTTGTCGAGCTGGCCGAGGGAAGAAGAGTTGCCCAGGTTGTTACCGACAGTGGTCACAGCGTTCTGGACGTTCTGAAGGATGTTGATGATGCTGTTGGCAGCAGAGTTTGTGGAGCTGACAATCTGGGAAGCGTAGCTCAGGCCATCATTGACAGCGCTCTGGCCGGCAATGTCACCACCGATCTGGGAGGAAATGCCAAAAGCAGCCGGATTGTCGGAAGCATTGGCGACCTTCTTGCCGGTGGAGACGGCATTTTCCGTCTTGGCCAGATCGCCCTGTGTGGTGTTCAGTGTTTCCAGAGCAACCATGGAAGACTGGTTGGTATTGATGGAAAGACTCATGGTCTTCTCTCCTTGCACATCTGTATAGAAACCAACGAACTCATCGTTGACAGATGGATAGAAACACAGAACCCTTACATGTTTCTTACAGAGGACATTTCAAAATGACAGGCATGGCAAAATGCCTGCCTTAACCATCGGCCTCATTCTGCCTCATATAAGGCCTTGGGCTACGCAGGCGGCCCGGAACAGGCATGACAATCTCATCGGAGAAATGCGGGGCAGAATCGCCCTCAGCCGGGGCAGGCCCGGCGGCGGCCCTGCTCTGTTCCAGCGCCTTCTTCTGCATTTCCAGCTGTTCTTCCAGCTGTTGCAGCATGGCCTGGGCCGACTCCACGGCCTGGTTCAACCCGGCCTCCTGCTTTTCCGACCGCTCCAGAACACCAGAAAGCGAATCGGCAGTCTCCTGCGTCATCTTCTGCTGGTCCATCAGGTCCTCTTCAGCATTGCGGGCACGCTCCAGCAGGACAGACAGGCGCCTGTCCCCCTGGGTGACCTCATGCCGGACCCGCTCGAACATATGGTTCATCTGTTCTGTCGAAGCATCAAGCGTGGCCACCATCTCATTCAGTGCCGTATAGGAATCCCGGATGACCCCAAGCCGCCGGACAATGAGACGGGAGCTGACAATCCCGGCTATCAGGACGACCATCAGAAGAATCTCGATGATGAGCTGGCTATTTTTCAGAAGCATGATGTCCCCTCTGCTCTGCTGACTGCTGATCCACCGAAGCAGAACCAAGAGACGCCAGCAGTTCCGGCGTCAGATCTTCCTCCAGCGGGATGAGGCGCTGGTCTATCCGAACAGCCTGCATCCGATGCAGCCGCCCCAGCGTGCCCTCAAAAATTGGCGTTCCGTCACATTCCATCCGCACACGATGCGGCGCTTCGCCCTTACTGGGCAGATGGAGGACACTACCTTCCTTCAGCTCCAGAATCTGGGAAAGCGGGAAAGACGCCGTCTCAAACACGGTGGAAACGGTCACGCTCGTTTCCATGATTTCGGAAATGAGATGATTCTCCCATATGGAGTCATTGCCGAAATTGTCCCCCATGAACTGCTGGGAGAGTTTCTCTCTTACCGGTTCCAGCGTGGCATAGGGGATGACGATATCCATGTCCCCGCTCCTGTCGCCCATATCAATATGGAAGCGGGCCGCAATGGCCGCATTGGAGGGCCGGGCAATCACCGCCAGGCTGGAGCTGATCTCCAGCCGCTCGAAAGAGAGATCCACCTTGCCCACTGGCGCAAAAGCCTCGGAGAGATCCGCCAGCGTAATGACAATCAACTTCTCTATGAGGGCTCTCTCCAGAGCAGTGTGGGGCCGATTCTCTATGATCTTGGGTCCACCACCGCGCTCTCCGCCCATCAGGATGTCCACAATGGAATAGGACAGCGACGAATCCACAACAACCAGACCATAATTGCGCCACTGCTCTGCCCGGAAGACGGAAAACAGGGAGGAAGACGGCACTTCTCCCATATAGTCCCCAAAACGCAGGGACCGCATGTTCTCCATGGTGATGTCGACATTGTCGTTGGTAAAACCACGCAGGGTCGAAGAAAGGAAACGCACCAGCCGGTCAAACACGTTCTCCAGCATGGGCATACGCTCATAGGCCACAAAACCGGCCTTGATGATGCGCTCCATCCCGCTCTCTTCCCGCATGGCAGAACCGGAAAATGCATTGCCGAGCATGGCATCAATGGCAGACTGGTCCAGCGCATGGCCATCCGCCTCACCATCATCCCCCCCATGCGCAGCGACCCCGGAGGAGGATGTTCCTTCCTCTTCCGGGGCTTCAGTCCGTGCAGCATTGTCTTCTGTATCCGGGCCGGGCTGTTCCGCTCCCTGCCCTTCTGTCAGGTCAGGCTGGTCAGCCTGTGCCTGCTCCTCTTCATCCGCCATTGGGTCCAAATCCACCTTACTGGGTTAGAAGTTCCGTAATGTAAATGTTCGTGACATTCAGCGGGGCAAACGCCACACGCAGGCGCCTCAGCAGGGCCTCACGCAGGCGATAGAAGCCACTGCCATGCAGGTCCTGCGGGCGGCTTTCGTGCAGATAGGTCTGGAAAATGTCCTGCACCTCGGGAATACGCCCCTGAAGAGCTGCCAGTGTCTCAGCTCCCTCCACCTCGACACTGGCTGTCATCTTTACATAGACCGTCCGCCCGGCCCCGTTATCCAGATTGGCCGTGGCAGAGGGAACCGACAGAAGGAGGCGATGTGAGCCCGCCTCCCCGCCTTCCGCTGCGGCAACCTTGGGGGCAGGCTTCCCGCCACCGCCGAATGGTGGAAGGTGGGCCTGCCAGGCACCCACGCCCCCACCTATCAGCAGCAGAGGCACGGCAGCCATGATGGCCATTTTCTTCCTGGACATGCCCTTCCTGCCATCAGCCGAAGCGGCTGTACCATCACCTCCGGCGTCTGGACTGGTCTCATCACTCATGACGCTGCGCTCCGTTATCAGTCCTGATGAACCGGCTGTCTGGCGGCTTTCTCCACAGTGCGACGGCTTTCCGCCTCGCCTGCCATGGCTGTCACACCCAGACCCGCCGATACGGGCATGCTGGCCTCACGGATGGCCTGCTGGACAGGGTTGCACTCATCCTCGGCACGGGCACCCAGCGGCAGGAAGGCTTCCTCATTCAGCCGATACCCCATGCCCCAGCTCGTGATGAAGGGCTTCTGGATACCTCTTGCCCGCAGCTTCTGACGGATGCGGCAGACCATGACATCGATGGTCTTGCTGATGGGCTTCTCCCGCCCAGCATACAGGGTGGACAGGATGGCAGCCTTGTTCAGCAGGCTACCCCGACGACGCACCATGAGGGACATGATGTCATATTCACCCTGTGTCAGCGGCAGGAGGTCATCATCCACCAGCACCTCACGGGTGTCTTCCTTCACCGTCAGACGGCCGACCGTGATGATCTGGCTGGTCACGCCATGATCCATGACACGCCGGACAATCGCCTTCAGCCGGGCCAGCAGTTCTACCGGCCCTACCGTGATGGGCACGCAGTCATCAGCACCAGCGGCAAGGGCCTCGGCCACGTTGTGGGCTGTCAGATTCCGGGCAATGACCAGAATCGGCAGGCTGAAGCGGTTGTTGCGAATCGTTCTGATCAGAAGCGGATCCGGGTTGGTCTGCTGGATGACGGCCACATCGGACTGATCATTGCGCAGGGCGCTCAGCACGCCTTCCCTGCCAGAAATGCGCAGAAAGATTCCTCCTTCAGAAACCGCTTCAGAAAGAGTGGAGCAAGGCCGTCCGTCCATATTCTTTGGACTATCACCAACGCAGATCAACCTCATGGAAGTTTTCCTTTTCTTCATCGTTTCGTACTCCTCATTATCAAGACATAATGCTAACGCGACATTAAAATATCCTTCCATCTTTTAAATGCAATCAAAATATTCCTTTAAATTCGTTAAAATGCTGCCACAAAGCCCATGAGATTATGGCAATTCAATGGCCTTTTACAAAGCACTAAAGGCCATTTTCTCCCCTTGACACCAGCGGTTCCGATTAATGAACTGGACATCTTCATAACCCTCATGAAAGTCCCCCAATGACCCACATCCACCTCATCAACGGGGCGAAACCTTTTGCCCACTCTGCCGGAAAACTGAACCAGACCCTCCAGAATCTTGCCGCAACCTGCCTTCAGGAACACGGTTTGTCCGTCAGCCAGACCGTCATTGATGAAGGCTATGATGTCGAAAGCGAAATCCGGGCGATCCAGAAAGCGGACATCGTCATCTACCAGTTTCCGGGATGGTGGATGGGCACGCCGTGGCCTCTGAAAAAATATATGGATGAGGTTTTCACACAGGCACATGGCCTTTTTTACAGCAATGATGGCCGCAGCCGGCACGATCCCTCAAAGCGTTATGGCTCTGGTGGCCTGCTACAGGGCAAACGCTTCATGGTATCCACCACGTGGAATGCCCCACTTGAAGCCTTCGAAGACAGGGACCAGTTCTTCGGCGGCGGTGGTATTGATGCCGTGCTTTTCCCGTTCTATCGGGCCCATGCCTTTCTCGGCATGGACCGCCTGCCCACCTTTCTGGCAACGGATGTCATGAAGAACCCGGATGTCCCAGCCATGGAGGCTGCCTACCGGCGGCATATCGAGCAGGTCATCATCATGGCCTGACCGGCTCCACGGATCAGGAACAACCGGCACAGAGAAAGACTGCACCATGCCACAGGACCGACTCGCCGCCCTCCAGGCGGCTGTCAGCCGCCACTGCCCGGAAAAAGTCACCCATACGGCTTTCGACTTCCTGACCCTCTATCGCACCGGGACCGTGACCGATCCCGTTCTGGTCGTTTACGAACCCCGCATCTACATCGTCGTGCAGGGGCAGAAAATCCTTCACCTCCATGACCAGCCCCTGCCCTATGGCGAGGGCGAATATCTGATCTCCACACTGGACCTGCCCGTTTCCGGCCAGATCACCAGGGCCTCGGCGGAAAGACCCTATCTGGCCCTGTGCATCAGCTTCTCCTCCACGGAGATGGAGCAGCTCCTCCGGGAGAGCCAGTCCGCCCTCAACCGTCAGACCCGGAAACTGGCCCTCCGAAAGGAGAACAGCTCTCCCATATCCGCCATGGGAGTGAGCCGGATCACCGACGACCTGCTGGATGCCCTGCTGCGCCTGGTAGGGCTGCTCGCCCGGAATAGCGACCAGAAATTTCTGGCGCGGCTCTACAAGAAGGAGCTCCTCTATCTCTTTCTTCATGGCCAACAAGGCCATGTCCTTCAGGAAACGACCCACCTCCAGAGTGACCTCTCCCGCATCAACAGGGCCATCATCCATCTGCGCCACCATTTTCAGGAACGGTTCGAGATCGGCACGCTGGTGAAGATCGCCGGGATGGGCCAGTCCAGCTTCTACAAACGCTTCGGAGAGCTGACAGGCATGACGCCCGTCCAGTACCGCACGAAGCTGCGCCTGCAGGAAGCACGCCGCCTCATGGTGCATGAAGAGATGAGCGCTGCCAGCGCAGGCTTTCAGGTAGGATATGACAGTCCCTCCCAGTTCAGCCGTGAGTACAGGAAAACCTTCGCCCGCCCGCCCCAGGCCGACCTCCAGCACATCCGCCGCATGGGCGTGGATGCCTATACGGCCCAGCATGAAGATGTGTGGTTCTGAAGCAGACCTGCCATCCCTCCTGAAAGATTGAACAGAAGGTTAACGTTCCATAGGCTCGCAGCTGGCCCGTTCAATCGCCGCTCTTCAGGGAAGGATGATCCCATGCGCACCATTGGCTTTGCCTGCACCTCTGCCGAGGCCCCTCTCGCCCCCCTCCATTTTGACCGCCGCAATCCCCGCCCCAATGACGTGGTGATGGAGGTCCTCTATTGCGGGGTCTGTCACTCCGACCTGCACTGGGTGCGCAATGACTGGGGCCATACGTCCTATCCGGCCATTCCCGGCCACGAGATCATCGGCCGCGTGCTGGAGGTCGGCCCGGAGGTGACCCGCCACAAGGCCGGGGACATCGTTGCCGTCGGCTGCATGGTGGACAGCTGCATGACATGTGACCAGTGCCGCAAAGGTGAGGAACAGTATTGCCGGGAGGGCAGGAAATATCCCATCGGCATGAATGGGGTCTATGGTGGCATTGATGCCGTGGACGGAACTCCCAACATGGGCGGCTATTCCAGGCACCTCGTCGCCCGGCAGGAATTCGTCCTGAAAGTACCAGCAGGGCTGGATGCCTCCAGGGCGGCACCGCTGCTCTGTGCCGGCATCACCACATGGTCCCCCCTGCGGACATGGCGTACCGGGCCCGGATCACGGGTTGCCGTCATCGGCCTTGGCGGGCTGGGCCAGATGGCCGTGAAGCTGGCTTCCGCACTCGGGGCGGAAGTCACCGTCCTTTCACGCAGCGGGAAGAAAAAACAGGAAGCCCTCGCCCTGGGGGCAGACAGCTTCCTCGCCTCTGGCGATGAAAAGGCCATGCAGGAAGCGGCCAGCCGTTTTGACCTCATCATCGACACCATACCGGTGGAGCATGACATCAACCCCTACCTGTCCCTGCTGGATGTGGACGGCACGATCTCCCTTGTCGGGCAGGTCGGCCCCATACCGGCACTCTCAACCCTGCCGCTGGTCTATGGCCGCCGCAACATCACCAGCTCGCTCGCCGGAGGCATCCGTGAAACGCAGGAGCTTCTGGACTTCTGTGCCCGCAAAAACATCCTGCCCGACACGAAGACCATCGCCATGCAGGACATCAACGAGGCCTTCCGCCAGCTGGAACAGGGCGACACGCACTACCGCTTCGTGATCGACATGACCACACTGAAGACCGACTGACCGACCACCCCCGCCGGGACCGAACCCCGGCGGGGCCACCCCGTCACGCTCCGGCCAGCACCTCCCGCAAATATGGCCCTGTCCGGCTTTCAGGGGTCCTGACCACCTCCTCCGGCGGGCCGGAGGCAATGATCCTGCCGCCCTTTTCCCCGCTGCCGGGGCCAATATCGATCACCCAGTCACTCGCCGCCGCCACACGCATGTTATGTTCGGTCACAACCACGCTGTGCCCCTGCTCCACCAATGTCTGGAGCTGGCCCAGCAGCCTGTCCGTATCAGAAGGATGCAGGCCGGTCGTGGGTTCATCCAGAACATACAGCATGGGGGCGGGCCGCCGCTTCTGCAGTTCCGTTGCCAGCTTGAGCCGCTGCGCCTCACCGCCGGACAGTTCCGGTGCAGGCTGGCCAAGACGGAGATAGCCAAGGCCGGACTGCTCCAGCGTTTCCAGCCCGCGGGCCAGTGCCCCTTCTCCAGCAAAGAAGGTACAAGCCTCCTCCACGGTCATGGCCAGCACGTCGGCAATGTTCTTCTCCCGCAGCGTGATGGCCAGCACCTCATCCCTGTAGCGTGCCCCATGACAGACCGGACAGGGAGCCTCCACACCAGGCATGAAGAGCAGACCGACCGAGACCGTCCCCAACCCCTCGCAATGCGGGCACCGCCCCTTGGCCACATTGAAGCTGAAGCAGCTTTCATCCAGCTTCGCCCTGCGGGCGGCTTCCGTTGCGGCGAAGAGCCTGCGTATCTGGTCAAAAATGCCCGTATAGGTCGCCAGATTGGAGCGTGACGTCCGCCCGATGGGCTTCTGCGTGATGATGGCCAGACGCCGGACATGCTCCAGCCCTGCCACGATACGCCCTTCCGGCTGGGCCTCCACGGCCTCGTCCGCCAGTGGCGTGGTGTCGTCACCATCCTGCGGTTCGTCCGCTTCCTCGACCTTCTGGCCCAGCGCATGCCCCAGAAGGCTCACCAGAGCCTGACTGACCAGACTGGACTTGCCGGAACCGGAAACACCCGTCACGCCCACCAGAACACCCAGTGGCAGCTTCAGGGACAGGTCCTTCATGTTCCGCCATGTGATGCCCTCAAGCTGGAGCCACCGCTCCACCTGTCGGCCAGGACCACGCTCCAGAGGCGGCGGGTCAAAGAGATAAGGCCTTGTGCGGGAGGCCTCCACCTGCCGCAGACCATCCGGCGGCCCACTGTAAAGAACCTGCCCGCCATGACTGCCCGCACCGGGGCCGATATCCACCAGCCAGTCCGCCCGCCGCATGACGACAGGATCATGCTCCACGACCAGCAGGGAGTTTCCGGCCCGGGGCAGACGGGCCAGCACGTTCAGCAGGGCCTCGATATCCGCCGGATGCAGCCCGGCGGCGGGTTCATCCAGCACGTAGGCCACGCCGAACAGGGCGGAATGGACCTGCGTCCCCAGCCGCAGACGCTGATATTCGCCGGGGGAAAGGCTGTCCACGGTCCGGTCCGTCTGAAGATAGCCCAGCCCCAGCTCCAGCAGGATCTCCAGCCGCCGGAGCAGGGCCGTCCCGATTTCCTCAATCACACGCCCCTGTGCATCATCCCGCCGCTCTCCTGCCAGCTGGTCTTTCAGCACGGCATGAAGCCGTTCCAGCGGCAGGTGGAACAGGGCCGCAATATCCTGCCCCGCAAACGTCACGGCCAAGGCTTCAGGCTTCAGACGGGCACCGTGACAGACCGGGCAGCGTGTCGCCTGCATGAAGGTCGCCGCACGGGCACGCATCTTCGCACTCTTTGAGCCGTGGAAACTCTGCATCACATGGCGGCGTGCGCTGGCAAAGGTGCCCTGATAGGTCGCCGGCTCCCCCCGCTTCATGGCCGCCTGACTCTCGGCGTAGTTCAGGCCCCGGTAGATCGGTTCTGTCGGGGTTTCATCCGTGTACAGAATCCAGTCCCGTGTTTCCTTCGGCAGGTCCTGCCACGGCGTGTCCAGATCGACCCCACGCATCATGAGGATGTCCCGCAGGTTCTGCCCCTGCCACGCACCGGGCCATGCGGCCACGGCCTTTTCCCGCAGGGTCAGCGTCGGGTCGGGCACCATCTTTTCTTCCACGACGTCATAGAGCCATCCCGTGCCCTGACAGCGTGAACAGGCCCCCTGCGGCGTATTGGCGGAGAAATCGTCACTCTCCAGCATGGGCGCACCGGCTGGATACGTCCCTGCCCGGGAATAGAGCATACGCAGCAGATTGGAGAGGGTCGTCACGCTGCCCACGGATGACCGGCTGCTCGTGCCCACCTGCTGCTGAAGGGCAATGACAGGCGGCAGCCCTTCGATGCTGCGGATTTTCGGTGGAGGCAGCTGATGGAACAGCCGCCGTGCATAGGGAGCGACCGTCTCCAGATACCGCCGCTGCGCCTCGGCATAGAGCGTCCCAAACGCCAGAGACGACTTGCCCGACCCGGACACACCGGTAAACACCACCAGACAGCCCCGTGGAACCTCCAGCGAGACATCCTTCAGGTTATGCTCCTGTGCGCCTTCTAGGCGGATCATGTCCACTGATTTCCAGTCGTGAGAAGGCTGATTATCCGATGACACCATGGCCGTGCGCTCCTTCTGACCAGCTCCAGACATAACAATCGGAGCTGGTCGCTATCATGAAAAAAATACTAACATGACCATACGCAGCAAAATAGTTGGGGCCAACACACCCCTCTACCGGACTTTTTGAAACAGGCAACAGCATAATAGATCATGAACCAGATAACAGATAAAGCTGAATTACCCGATGATAAATGCCTTGTTCTTGGAGGAGATCTGACAGAAGCTGTCTGGACAAGCAATGGCCAGCCCATTCTTCTGGAAGACCTGCCCATAACGGACCAGCTCCGCACCAGACTAGACAAATGGATACGCCTTACCGATGATTTTGAATATTACCTGCCCAAAAAAGACCGCACCCCTTTTGACCTGAAAGGTTTTGCAGCTACCGGTCTAACCATTGCCAAAGACCTGAAAGGTGAACTCCCAGACTGGACCATACTCTATTGCGATGAATGGCTCTGGCAGAACCGGGATGATCTTTTTCTAGCGGACGATGACTGCCGCTATGAAGTAACAAAAGATACCCCAGCACAACCCCGCACACCACGCAAAGCCCCCGGCAGAAAGGGGTCGATCCATAGCTCTGAGCACCAAATAAACCGAGAGTTGCAAACTCCCAGAAGGGAATAATTTTTTGGGGCCTCGAAAAAGAAAAGCCGCCCTGTTTCTGGGGCGGCACTGCGCTTTTTCTGATTACCTGTGGTGGAGGGGGTTGGATTCGAACCAACGTAGGCGTACGCCAGCGGATTTACAGTCCGCCCCCTTTAGCCACTCGGGCACCCCTCCGAACTCAGGATGTGCGTGTGATAATATGCATTTACTGCTATGTCAATGCGAGCCAGAAAGATTATACAAAGACTTATGGCTAGAAAATCATCCTCCCGCCGTGTGGCCCTGCCCGAGGCGCAGAATCTCTCCCGCAACCGCTCCCGCCGCAGCACGACCCGGCACGGTGCCCCCGCCACGGGCAAGGGCTACTGGATCTACGGCCAGCACGCCGTGGAGGCCGCCCTGCTCAACCCTGCACGGGTCATCTACAGCCTTCTGGCGACAAAGGAAGCCGCCGACTCCCTGCCCGAGACGGCCCATCAGCCCCGCATCGTCAGCCGGGAAGAGCTGGATGCCCTCTGCGGGAAAGACGCCGTGCATCAGGGCGTCTGCCTGAATGTCGAACCACTGGAAAATCCCGCCATCGTGGATGTCATCGACCGCCCCGGCCCCATTCTGGTGCTGGACCAGGTCACGGACCCCCGCAACATCGGGGCCATCCTGCGCTCGGCCGCCGCCTTCGGGGCCGCTGCCCTTCTGGTGCAGGACCGCCATACACCTGATGAAACCGGCACCATGGCCAAAGCGGCCTCCGGCGGGCTGGATGTCGTGCCCATCATCCGGGAGACCAACATTTCCCGTGCCCTACAGGGCCTTCAAAAAGCCGGGTTCTGGGTCGTGGGGCTGGATGCAGGCGGCACAAGGCTGGACCGCAACCAGCTCGGCGACCGTCGTGTGGCTCTGGTTCTGGGGGCCGAAGGGGCCGGCCTGCGCCGCCTGACACGGGAAACCTGCGATGAAATCGCCTCCATCCACATGTCCGGCCCGATGGAGAGCCTGAACGTCTCCAACGCCTCCGCCGTTGCCCTGTACGAGCTGACCCGCCCGCTGGACTGATCCCAGACACAAAAACGGGGTGGGACCGGAGAACCCGGTCACCACCCCGCTCTCAAGCGATACTATCGGCCATCACTTGGCGAACGGATAATCCGTATAGCCCTTGGCTCCAATCGGGCCATACCATGTCGCCATGTCATCATCCTGAAGCGGCAGATCGTCCTTCAGGCGGCGCACGAGGTCCGGGTTGGCAATATAGGCACGACCAAAGCTTATGGCGTCAGCCCTGCCATCCGCCACGGCCTTCAGGGCCTCATCCCGTGTATATTCCTGATTCAGCACCAACGGACGGGTAAAGACCTTACGGATTTCCGGTGACAATTTCGGCTGTTCCGTAGCCCCAGCAAATGTGAAGGTGCTGGACGGGTTGGACTCACGGAGTTCCAACCACGCCACGCCCAGATCATTCAGCATCTTTGCCGCCGGGATGAAGACGGCCTCCGGGTTGCTATCAATCGTGCCCTGCACTTCCCCATTCGGAGAAAGACGGACGCCGACATGTTCGGCCCCAACTTCCTTGATGACAGCTTCCGTCACCTCACGCAGCAGGCGCAGACGATTCTCAACAGACCCGCCGTAAGCGTCCGTCCGGTGATTAGTGCTGTCCCGCAGGAACTCATCCAACAGATAGCCATTGGCAGAATGAATCTGCACACCATCAAAACCGGCCTTCATCGCATTGCGGGCCGCATGGGCATAGCTTTCCACAATCCCCGGAATCTCATCCAGACGCAGCGCACGGGCTTCCTCATAAGGGGCCTTGCCCTCATAAGTATGAATATGCCCCGGTGCCGTTGAGGGAGACGGTGCCACTGGCTGCTCGCCTGTAACGGAGGAATGAACCATCCGCCCCATGTGCCAGAGCTGGCAGACAATCTTGCCGCCCTTTTCATGCACGGCATCGGTAACGGCCTTCCAGCCCTTCACCTGCTCCTCATTCCAGATGCCCGTGGCATAGGCCCAGCCAAGCCCCTGACGGGAAATGCCCACCGCCTCGGAGATGATCAGACCGGCACTGGCCCGCTGGCCATAATATTCCGCCATGATGGGGGTCGGGACGGCATCCTTGCCTGCCCTTGCCCGTGTGAGCGGTGCCATGACGACACGGTTGGCCGCCTTGATGGCTCCGAAGGAAATGGGATCGAAAAGTGTTGGCATGGTGTTTTCTCCTGAAAAACATGACCAGACAGATGACGGGGACACATGGTGTCACCGCCCGTTCTTCTCAAACGCTAACACTTCCTTTTTGTTCTATCAACATAGAACAATGAAACCTTGACAAACGGCCCCCCGACTCCCGATACACGATCTCATGGCTGCGCTGTATCATCACCCCGCCCCGGAAGACATCACCCTCCTGCCCCTTCTGCGGGCCGTGGCGGACCCTGTCCGTCTGGGCATCATCTGCCACCTGCACGGCCTGAAGGAAGCCAACTGCACGACCCTTCTGCGTGGCAGGCCAAAATCAAGCATGTCGCACCATTTTCAGGTCCTGCGGGAGGCCGGCATCCTGCACACCCGTGTGGAAGGGGTCCAGCACCGCAACACGCTCCGTCTTGACGTGCTGGAGGACCGCTTCCCCGGCCTGATGGCCTCCATCCTGCGGGAATGTCCGGCAGAGTTTCCAGAAAAAGACTGACCCTCCAACGAGGGCCGTCCCCATCAATGAGCGGCAGGCCCCGTCAGGTCCAATTCCGCCACAAGGCGGGCCTGCTCCGGCTGCCAGAGCAGGATGCGGGCATCGCCCTGCCCTGTCTTGAGCGTGACGGCCAGAAGGCCATCAGGGCGGGCCGTGACGGCCATGACCTGCTCATCCGCCTGCCTGGGCAGTTTCAGCAGGGCTGGCCCTGCCAGAGAAGCAGGCCCTGCCGCTGCCCGTGAAAGCCCGGAAGCCGCCGGAGCGGGTGAAGCCGAAGAGTGGTTCATCATCCGATGAATGATGATTCCCACCAGCAGGACCGTCCCCAGAATGATCATCACCCCCATGATGATGACAGCCGCCACCAGAGCCCTGGGCGTGCGTGGCGGGTTCGACTCGCTGTTTTGTCCCGGCTCGACTAGATTGGGGGCCATGTCCGACTCACTCATCTCCGATTCTCTCCCTGCGGATGCGCCCGCTCTCTTCTCATTCACCATCACGCCCGAGCAGACAGGGCAGCGGGCCGACCGTATGCTGGCAGACGCCATCGGTACCCTCTCCCGCTCCCGTGTCAAAGCCCTGATTGAGACGGGCCACCTTACCTGCAACGGCACGCCCCGGCGAGACCCCGCCTTCGCCCTGCGAGAGGGAATGACGCTGGAGCTGCGCCTGCCCCCGCCAGAACCGGCCCGCCCGCAGGCCGAAAGCATCCCGCTAGACATCCTCTTTGAGGACAGGGACCTCATCGTGCTGGACAAACCAGCCGGGCTGGTCGTCCATCCCGCCCCCGGCAATGAAACAGGCACACTCGTCAATGCCCTTCTTGGCCATTGCGGGCCGGACTTTGAAGGAATTGGCGGGGAAAAACGCCCCGGCATCGTCCATCGGCTGGACAAGGACACATCCGGCGTGATGGTCGTTGCAAAAACCCCCCTCGCCCATGAAGCCCTGTCCGAAGCCTTTGCGACCCGTACGATGGAACGGGCCTATCTCGCCCTGGCGTGGGGTCTCCTTCCGCCTTCAGGCGAGTTTGAAGGGGCGATCGGACGGGATAAGCGGGACCGCAAGCGCATGGCCGTCGTCCCTAATGGCGGCAAACACGCCCTGACACGCTTCACGACGAAAGAAACTTTTCATGCGGGGGTATCGCTCGTGGAGTGCCGGCTGGCCACGGGACGGACGCATCAGATCCGTGTCCACCTGTCCCATAATGGCCACCCCCTGCTGGGCGACCCGGTCTATCTGCGTCGTGTCCCGGCAGCGGCCCGCAAACTGCCCGTGAACGTGCGCCATCAGGCTCTCGACTTCCCCCGTCAGGCCCTTCATGCCGCCACTCTGGGTTTTACCCACCCACGAACAAAGGAAGAACTGCTTTTTTCCGCCCCTCTCCCTGATGATCTCCAGACCCTGATTGAAGCTCTCTCGGAAGGGTGAAGCACCTGACTTTTTATTAAGTTTGACTCTCGGCAGGAATCAATTAAAGAATAATAGGACGAAAAAAGTCCTATAAAGAATGGACATGTCTCTATTGCCTTATTTGCGATGGAGATACGGCCTGACCGGCGTTAAAATGCAGGCGCTGGTCTCATCGTTCCTGTAAGGGATAGGCTGGTATGATCTGCCCGCCTCTTCCCCAGTCGGGTGCAAGGAGTCGAAGTCGCATGAAGTCTCCCTCAACTCTTCCCGCCATCGGCCCGGAGACCAACCTTTCCCGTTATCTTCAGGAAATCCGGCGGTTCCCCCTTCTCACCTCCGAGCAGGAACTCGCTCTTGCCCGCCGCTGGCGTGACAAACACGACAGCACGGCGGCTCATGAACTGGTAACATCCCACCTGCGCCTTGTTGCCAAGATTGCCATGAGTTACCGGGGCTATGGCCTGCCTGTCAGCGAACTGATCAGCGAGGGCAATATCGGCATGATGCAGGCTGTCCGCCGTTTTGACCCGGAGCGAGGCTTCCGGCTGGCGACCTATGCCATGTGGTGGATCAGGGCAGCCATTCAGGAGTACATCCTGCACAGCTGGTCTCTGGTGAAAATGGGCACGACCGCTGCCCAGAAGAAGCTCTTCTTCAACCTCCGCCGCCTGAAAGGGCAGATGCAGGCTTATGAGGAAGGCGACCTGCAGCCAGAGCAGATTGATCATATTGCCAAAACACTGGGCGTGCCGGAGCAGGATGTCATCTCCATGAACCGCCGCCTTACGGCACCTGACCACAGCCTGAACGCCCCGCTCCGTGCAGATGGCGAGCAGGAATGGCAGGACTGGCTTGTGGACCAGAACGAGAATCAGGAAGACACGCTGGCCGAAAGCGAGGACATGAGCGGGCGCAAGGCTCTGCTTGCCGAAGCCATGCAGACGCTCAATGACCGTGAGCGCCACATTCTGACAGAACGCCGCCTGAAGGAAGACCCCTCCACGCTGGAAGAACTCTCCCATCATTACGGTGTCTCCCGTGAGCGCATCCGTCAGATTGAAGCCCGTGCCATGGAAAAATTGCAGAAAGCCATGGCCTCCGCCGTCAAGGAACGCCGCAGGGAACAGGGCTTCTCCGAAGAAGAGGTGGCCGAAAAAGTCAAAGCCTGATCCCCACCTCCTCCTTCAGAACTGCACTGAACAGAACGCAGCGGGGCCATACCTTGGCTGCGTTTTTTCATGCAACAGGAAGAAACAGTAGACACAAAAAAGGCGGCGTCCCGAAGGACACCGCCTCTTCCGTAAAACCAGCGAAACCGATCTTACTTGGCGCGCAGCACCTCAACACCCGGAAGGGTCTTACCCTCCAGCCATTCGAGGAAGGCACCGCCAGCCGTGGAGACATAGCTCATACGGTCAGCCACGCCAGCGTGACGCAGGGCAGAAACGGTGTCACCACCGCCAGCCACTGTCAGCAGCTTGCCTTCTTCGGTCAGCTTGGCAGCGGCACGGGCCACTTCCACGGTTGCCTTGTCGAAAGGCTCGATCTCGAAAGCACCCAGCGGACCGTTCCAGACAAGAGTCTTCAGGTCAGCAAGATGTTTGGAGATCAGCTCGGCTGTCTTCGGGCCAGCATCAAGGATCATGGTGTCTTCCGGCACCTTGTCCACCGGCACAACCTCGGAGGCGGCACCTGCCTTGAACTCACGGGCCACGACGGCATCCACCGGCAGGACCAGCTTGCAGCCTTTTTCCTTGGCGCGGGCGGCAATCTTGCGAGCCGTCTCATGCATATCGGATTCCTGGAGGGACTTGCCAACCTTCACGCCTTCAGCAGCGAGGAAGGTGTTGGCCATGGCCCCACCAATGAACAGAACATCCACCTTGTCCAGCACGTTGCCGATCAGGTCCAGCTTCGTGGAAATCTTGGACCCGCCAATCACGGCGCCGACAGGGCGCTTCGGGCTTTCCAGCGCAGCGGAAAGAGCCTTCAGCTCAGCTTCCATCAGGCGACCAGCATAGGCCGGCAGCAGATGGGCCACGCCCTCTGTGGAAGCATGGGCACGGTGGGCAGCAGAGAAAGCATCATCCACATAGATGTCCCCGTTGGCAGCCAGTGCCTTGGAGAATTCGGGATCGTTCTTCTCTTCCTCAGCGTGGAAACGTGTATTCTCCAGCAGGAGAACCCCGCCATCCTTCAGCGCATCCACAGCCTCTTTGGCCTTGGGGCCCACGCAGTCCGCAGCGAAGGCGACCGGGCGGCCAAGCAGCTCACCCAGACGTTTGCCAACCGGTGCCAGCGACATCTCGGGAACGACCTTGCCCTTGGGCCGGTCGAAGTGGCTGAGAAGGATGACCTTGGCCCCCTTCTCAGTCAGCTCACGGATGGTCGGCAGCACACGCTCGATACGGGTCGTATCGGTAATGGCACCCTCATGCATGGGGACATTCAGGTCAGCGCGGAGAAGTACGCGTTTGCCACGTACCTCCGCCTTATCAAGCGTGCGAAAAGCCATGATCAGAGTTTCCCGAACAGAGATGCCGTGTCGGACATACGGTTGGAGAAGCCCCACTCATTGTCGTACCAGGCACAGATACGGACCAGCTCACCACCATCAACCAGCGCTGTCTGCGTGGCATCAAAGGTGGAGGAGAACGGAACGTGGTTGAAGTCGTGGCTCACCAGCGGCTCCGTGTTGTAGCCGAGGATGCCCTTCAGGCGGCCTTCGGAAGCCTCACGGATGGCCTCGTTGACTTCCTCGACGGAGGACGGCTTGCGCTTCGGCACGAAGTCCAGGGAGACGAGGGAGACGTTCGGCGTCGGCACGCGGATGGCCGTGCCGTCCAGCTTGCCCTTGAGGTGCGGCAGAACCAGACCAACGGCACGGGCAGCACCCGTGGATGTCGGAATGATGTTGACAGCAGCGGCACGGGCACGACGGGGATCCTTGTGCAGCGTGTCGATGGTGCGCTGGTCACCCGTGTAGGAGTGGACGGTCACCATGTAACCACGCTCGATGCCGAACTTTTCATCCAGCACGGAAGCAACCGGGGAGAGACAGTTCGTCGTGCAGGAAGCGTTGGAGACGATCTGCATGCCCGGCTTCAGGGCGTCGTTGTTCACGCCGTACACGATCGTGGCGTCGGCATCCTTGCCCGGAGCAGAAACCAGCACATGCTTGGCACCGGCCTTCAGCAGGGCAGAAGCCTTGTCACGGGCCGTGAAGAGGCCTGTGCATTCCATGGCCACATCAACACCCTGGAGCGGAATCTCTTCCGGGTTGCGCTGGGCTGTCACCTTGATCGGACCGATGGTGCGGCCCTGGTGGGTCTTGATGAGCAGATCACCATTGACGACCTCGACCTCAGCCGGCAGACGACCATGAACGGTATCGTACTTCAGAAGGTGAGCGTTGGCCTCCACGGAGCCGAGATCGTTGATCAGAACCGGCTCGACGTCAGTGCGCCCGCTTTCGATGATGCCACGAAGAACCAGACGCCCGATACGTCCGAACCCGTTGATTGCAATTTTAACGGCCATTGGTCGCTTCCTCCGTAATTGGTAGCTAAAGGACTCCTTATCCATAGCACCACTGCCAGAGAGCAACAGAGGGAAAATGAAGTTTTTGAAGCAGCCCTGCTTCCCTCTTGCGTCATGCCCGGCTTCCTGTAACCTGTTGTTTTATGATGGCTCTCTCTGTCCCCCGCTCTCTTCTGCGATTCCGCTCCACTGCCCTGCTTCTGCTGACGGCGTCCCTCTGCGGCTGCAATCCCATCGATCAACGCACGTTCGATGCGCAGGCTGGCAGGCCTCCCAGAACGGCCACCCCGGCCCTGCCTGCTCCCGCCCCGGAAAAACCGGCCTTTCTCCAGATTGCTGGCGGCACGCCAGAACGGGATTACGGGCCAGCGGTGGAGAAAGCCACCAAACTTGCACTGGGCCGCAAGAGCAACATCCTGTTCATCATCCAGGGCATGGCTCCCATGCAGCAGACGCCTGAGGCCGAGAGGCAGTCCCTCCAGCAGCTGACAGAGACGCTCGTCAACCCGGTCGCCAGCCATGTTCTGGCAGCCGGTGCCCGCCCCATCCAGCTGGAGATGAAAGTCGGCTCCAGCCCGACCGTCCAGAACAACATGGTCCGTATTTATGTCCGATAGGCACCCCCGTCTCACATGTGCCGTCCTTCTCAAGCAGGCAGACCATACCCTGCCGGGGTGGCTGGCATGGCACCTGGCCCTCGGGATTGAGCATATCGCCATCATTGATGCTGGCGCTTTTGATAATGTGCGGCAGATTGTCCAGAGTCTCCAGCAGGACTGGCCCCTCTCATGGCACCCGGTGGAGCTCCGGGAAGAGCTGAGCCCGGAAGGACGGCGCCTTGAGCTGACCCGGCAGGCCATCACCCACCTCCGGCAGATCACCCAGAACATGCCTCGGGACGTCCAGGAGGAAGCGGAGGGCGACACCATTCCCGTAGAGGACTGGATCATCATTCTGGATGCGGATGAATATCTGTCTCCTACCCGCGAACTGGCACGCCTATTCCCCCCATCCACGGATGAAATCGCTGCCATGGCCATACATTGGCGGATTTATGGCAGCGCCGGGCATGTTCAGCCTCCTCCGGGGCATGTGGTGGCCAACCATCTCTGGCACGCCATGCCCTCTTTTGCCGATCACCGGTTCGTCCGGCTCATGGCCCGGCTGGACCAGCTGCCCACCCCAGCCAGACTGACCGATGCGCATATGCTGGGCCTGCTGCCGGAGCAGATCATCCGGGCGGATGGAGAGCCCTACCAGCCCGACAGGGAAACCCTTCCAGAAAAACCCTGGGCCGGTGGCTGCATCCAGCATTACATCTGCGCACTGGCCCATGGTGAGGATGAACTGCCTCCCCCCATGCGGGCCCACTACAACCGCAACGAGCAGGTCACCCCTCCACAGGAACGTGACCTCCGGGCCATGCGCGTGCTCTCCAACCGGATGCGGGAAAGCGCACTGAAGGCGGGGCTCTCCCGTTTGCAGAAGCTCGTGGAGCCGCAGCTTGAAGAAGCACGTCTGCACTATCAGGAAGATGCCACAGCACCGGGCATCCGGGACCTTGTGCAGCACGGAACCTTCCAGTACGAGCGGATACGCCCCTCCACCCAGAGTGGCCTGCTGCTGAACAACCAGTTTTCAGCCCGCTATGAAGCCGGACAGACCGTCCTTCTCCGCTTCCCTGAGGGCAGACTCCTGACGGGGGACCAGTCGGACCACCACGAACCACTCATCGGATTCTGGCTGAAGAGCACTCCGCATCTTCTCACTCTCCATGAGCAGGACAGGTCATCCTTCACACTTGGAGATGCACCCTGCCCGTTTGGCATGGCCAGCCTGCGCATCACCTTCAACACACAGAGGCAGGCCATCCACCTGCCACACGAAACAGGCCATGCCAGCATGCTGCTGGAGCTGATACCGACCAGCACAGCACCTGCCTGCCTCTTCACACCGCTACCCCCCGTTGATGAGCCGGAGGGCCTGAGCGTGCACGGGCTGCTCACATGGCTTGCCGGGCACCCCGGCCTTCCACCACATGACCTGGCACGGGCACTGCTTCTGCTATCTCCGGATTCTGCCCAACATTTGCACAATCTGGCTCCCATGCTGGGGGAATTTCTTCCATTACGGCCCCGGCCTGAATTCCTGCCCTGAGGCCCCATAGGAAAGGGGGGCTCAGCCCCCCTGAAAAAGATGGTGCAGGCCCCACAGGCTGGCTGCAACCAGCCCCCCGCCGAGACACAGCCCTGCCAGAAACAGAAAAAGTGGTGATGGGGAGCTGCTCTCCCCGGGACGCTCTGCCAGGGCAGCAAGACTGGCCCGCAAGGCTGCCAGCTCTTCCTGATGTGCCCGCTCTTCATCCTGATGCTGCCGCACCACGCTGCTCTGCTGCCTTATGAAGGTCGCCGCCTCCACAGTCGTCCGGAAAAAACAGTCGACCATATGCGGCAGAATGGCAGAAGGCAGCCCATCATCTGCTGCGGCATCATAGACCAGAACACGATAGGCCGGACAGTGCAGCAGCGCCTTCATGAACATGGCGGACTCCGTCTCCACCGCCTGTGCACCGGCAATGACCAGAAAAACGATATCCTCTTCCACCCCATGCAGAGACTGGCCTGCTGCCCCATCACCCTGCACGGCACGGAATGTCACGTTCCGTTCTGTCCAGAAACCACCAAGGGCCTGCTCCATGCTCTTCAGCCGGTCCACCCCGACACCAATACCCAGCAGCAGCATCCGCGCCCCTTCACGGGTTGGAAAGCTGCGCCGCTGGGGCGGCGTCCCTCGCAGAAACTGCAACAGCTCTTCCCGCTGCCTGTCGGCCTTCTCTTCTGCATCCCGCCCGACGGCCAGAACCTCAAAACGGGGCATGACCTGTCCCTGATGCAGATGCGCCCTCAACAGGCCGCAGACACGCACACGTTCTCCCGCATGAAGCCCGTCTCCCTCCAGCAGGGAAGGGGAGATGTCCAGCAGAATGGCCGTGCCCGTCTTTTCATCCAGCAGGGGCGTACTTTCCCGACGGCGCCAATGGTCCGGCCGCACCTCCCCAATCACCCCTCTGACAGTAACGGGCATCTGCCAGTCTTCAAAACGGGCGCATATCTCCGAAAGGCGGCGTCGGAACAGGAGCTGTACCTGCTCGGGCGCCATGACAGGAAAACCCTTTTCCGGCCTCACCGAAGGAGCCACAGAGGACCGCCGTGAAAACACCTCCATAACTGCACCTCCTTCTCAAAAATAAAGGCCCCGAAACTGGAGCCTTCTCTATCATCTCATGAACGGAACGGCGAAGAGCCTTCCCTGCATGCCTGAAAAACCATGGTCAGGCTGTCGGAGCGAACAGCCCTTCATAAAGCTCGGGCCGGAATCCCACCGTAACGGTCTTTCCGCTCTCAAGCACGGGGCGACGCACCAGGGTTGGATGCTCCAGCATCAGCGCCACGGCACGGGCTTGTGTCAGGTCCTGCTTCTGTGCCTCATCAAGACGGCGAAATGTCAGGCTGGACCGATTGAGCAGCTTCTCCCACCCTACAGCTTCAACCCAACCTTCCAGCAGGGCAGCTGTCAGCCCGTCCTTGCGAACATCATGATAGCGGACGGGAATCCCCCGGTCCTCGAGCCACTTCATGGCCTTCTTCACCGTAGAACAGGTCTTGATCCCGTACAGGACAACCGTATCAACCATAATGACCGTGCCTCTCCAGCAAGGAAACAGAAGACATCATATTATCAGGAAAAAACAGGAGACAGATAAGAGGCTTCATCAAAAACTGAAGAATGGTGCTGCTGGCGAGGATTGAACTCGCGACCTCTCCCTTACCAAGGGAGTGCTCTACCACTGAGCTACAGCAGCACTGCTGTCCCATGGCGGGTTAACTAACCTGTTCGCCCCCGCCATGCAACCCCTAATCAGTCGTCCCGATAAATCTTTTCGTGCCGCTCGTGCCGTTCCTGCGCCTCCAGCGACAGGGTGGCAATCGGACGGGCCTCCAGACGCTGGAGCCCTATCGGCTCACCCGTTTCCTCACAGTAACCGTAAGAACCATCCTCAATCCGGGCCAGAGCCATGTCGATCTTGATGATGAGTTTGCGGGCACGGTCCCGGGTCCGCAGCTCGAAAGCCCGGTCCGTCTCCACGGTGGCACGGTCTGTCAGATCAGCCTCACGTATCCCACCCTCGGAAAGGCTGGCCAGAGTTTCCCCCGCCTCCTTGAGAAGGTCCATCCGCCAATGCAGCAGCTTCTGCCGGAAATAGGCAAGCTGCCGTTCATTCATGAACTCTTCATCATCGGAAGGGCGATAGTCAGGTGAAAGCGTGATCATGCAGAACTCCCTCTCGCAGAGCTTCCCTCACCTCACCGCTCCAAAGCGAGACGGGCAGAGAAGTCGGATGCCCGGGTTATATCGACCCCACCAGATAACGCCAAGACAGAGAACCGCTTTTTTTTAAATGGATACTCCCTGTCATCCCCAGAATATTGGCAGATTCCTCCTTCCCCTATTTTATGAAATATAATTCACAAGAGATATTCATTGTGAATTTACAAAAATTATACTTGTAATTTAATCCATATTAACTGATTTTCCCCAGCATATTAAGGGGGATTTTTCAGTTCTTCGCCAAGGCCCAACGGCTGGCCCGGACCCGCAGAACACGCCGCCGCTCCATTTCCAGCACCTCAAAAAGCCAGCCAGAGAAAACCACCTTGTCCCCCTTGGCAGGCACCCGACGCAACAGGGCCATGAGAGCCCCTCCCAGAGTATGATAACGGCCATCATCCGGTGGTACGGCGATATCCAGACGGACACAGACATCATCAATCGGCATGGTGCCATCAAGGATATATTCCTCCTTGCCACCGGATTCAGAATTTTTCTGTGCGGCCACGTCCAGCGCCTCATCACCAATAATGGCCTCGAACACATCAGAGGGGGTCACGATCCCTTCGAAAGAGCCATACTCATCAAAGACAAACACGATCCCGAGGGAAATCCCCTTGAGGCGCTCGATCATCCCCTGTGCGGTCAGACTGTCCGGAATGGCAGGCGGGGTCCGCAATACAGCGTCCACGGACAGGGGCAGACCCAGCAGAAGCCTGTCCATCACATCCTTGGCCAGCATGACACCGACAGGATGGTCCACATCACCATCACAGACCACAATGCGCCCGTAAGATGACTGGCGCAGTTTCCTGGCCAGTGTTTCCTCATCAGCATTGCGATCGACCCAGAACAGCTCGTTGCGAGGAGTCATGATGGCCCGGACGGGGCGATCCGCCAGACGGAGCAGACGCTCGATGATGGCCCGCTCCTCCGTTTCCAGTATTCCGGCCTGCATCCCCTCCTGGAGGACAGCCTTCAGCTCTTCCTCCGTCACCGTCACACGGGGCATGGAGCCAAGGCCGATCAGCCGCAGGACCATGTCCGTCGTTTTGCTCAGCAGCCAGACGACCGGCCTCGTACACCAGGCCAGCACCACCAGGGTGGATGAAAGATGGATGGCAATGGTTTCCGGGCGCCGCAGGGCTATCTGCTTCGGCACAAGCTCACCAAAGACGAGCATGGCAAAAGTGATCGCCGCCACGACACTGATGATGGCCAGCTCCCCCGCAAAAGGCTGTGGAATGGCCAGATGTTCAAAAAAATGCTGAACTCCCTCCTCCAGCTGGCTGCCCCCGAAGGCACCTTCCAGAATGGAGACAAGGGTCATGCCGATCTGCACTGTCGGCAGGAAATTCTGAGGGTTTTCAGCCAGCTTCAACGCCCGCTCCGCACCGGCAACCTTTTTCTGTGCCAGATTGGAGAGCCGGGCCCGCTTGGCCGAAATAAGCGCAAGCTCCCCCGTGGCGAAAACGCCATTAAGGAAAATCAGAAGAACAATTGTCAGGACAGGAATCATCATGAGGCCATCCTGCCCTGATCTGCCCCATGCCACAAGGACAGACGGGACAGTCAGGGCAGGAAGACAGAGCGTGCCTTACTTGGCAGCCGGAGCCGCCGGGCCTTCCATACGGCCATTGATGCGGACACGCGGCCCACGAGCCGGCTTCTTGCCGCTTTTGGCTTCTTCGCCTTCGATACGCTCGAGCTGGCGGGCCACTTCATCATCGTAGCCATAAGAGGCCGGACGCTGGTTGGCCAGAGAGATTTCCGGAGCCATCGGCTTTTCCGTCTCCGGTCCCTGAAGAGCCACCTTGATGAAGTGCAGCGGGCGGCGGACCGCGTCCATCACGGCCGTGGACTCGTACCCGGAATGGACCATGCAGTCGGCGCATTTTTCATAAGCACCTGTGCCGTACTGGTCCCAGGCCGTGTCGTCCATCAGCTCCTTGAAGGTCTTGGCATAGCCTTCACCCAGCAGGTAGCAGGGGCGCTGCCAGCCAAACACGGTACGCAGCGGCTTGCCCCACGGCGTGCAGTGATAGGTCTCGTTCCCGGCCAGGAAGTTCAGGAACAGCGGGGACTGCGTGAACCGCCATTTGTGGCCCTTGCCAAGGCGGAAGATGTCACGGAACAGCGTCTTGGTCTTCTGGCGGTTCAGGAAGTGTTCCTGATCCGGCGCACGCTCATAGGCGTAACCCGGAGCCGTCATCACGCCATCCACACCCAGCTTCATGACCTCATCAAAAAAGGCAGCCACACGCTCGGGCTTCACACCATCAAAAAGGGTGCAGTTGATGGAAACACGGAAGCCCTTGGACTTGGCAAGCTTGATGGCCTTGACCGCACGCTCGTACACGCCTTCCTGACAGACGGACGAATCGTGCATCTGCTGGTCACCGTCCAGATGGACATCCCATGAGAAGAAAGGAGACGGCTTGTAGTCGTCGATCTTCTTCTCCAGCAGAAGGGCGTTGGTGCAGAGATAGACATACTTCTTGCGGGCCACCAGACCTTCAATGATCTGCGGCATCTCCTTGTGCAGCAGCGGCTCGCCACCGGCCACGGCGATCACAGGGGCGCCCGCCTCGGTATCAGCATCCATGCACTCCTGATAGCTCATGCGCTGATTGAGGATCTTTGCGGGGTAATCAATCTTGCCACAACCTGCGCAAGCCAGATTGCAGCGGAACAGCGGCTCAAGCATCAGCACCAGCGGATAGCGCTTGCGTCCTGTCAGGTGCTGCTTGAGAACGTACCGTCCAACTCGGACAGCCTGCATCAATGGTACGGCCATTATAATCCTCTGATCATTCTCTCCATCGGGGCTGCATCACGGTATCAGGACACCCGTGCCCAGCCATGGAACATCCCTCCATGACCGGGACCCACCACGAAACCTGCCGGTTCCTTCGCAGAAGCAGCCGGGAATTGCAAGCACAAGAGAGGCTCCCTCCCCTGGTTGTCACAGGCTCCCGGCACCACATGCACCCGCTATAACGCCGACAGACTCGTTCATTCAATGATAATGCGCTATACTGCCGCCCCGACTGTAGCAGATTCACCACAGTGACGCGGCATCCTACAGGGACCCCGTGCCAAGAGTCTCATGGCCTCTTGCATGGACAGGAACATAGGAGGAAAGAACATGCACATGAAACGTTGTCTTATGTTTTCCATCAGCATGATGGCCTTGCTGGCAGGCGTCCCCGCCGCCATCGCCCCTATCTCCGCCCATGCGGCCGGGCGCACCCCCGCCGCCGCCCCGGCAGGGGCAGCCACACCACAGGCCCCGATCAGTGGCCTCTACAAAGCACTTGAGCAGTCCGAACATTCCGGGGCTGGCATCGGCAAGCGCAGCGCCATGATCGCCCCGCTGGTTGACCAGGCCTTCGACATGGATGCCATCCTCAAGCGTTCGGTCGGCCTGCATTATGACCAGCTCTCCGCTGATGAACGCAGTGCCCTCATCAATGCTTTCAAGCGGTTCACCGTGGCCCGCTATGCCTCCACGTTCAAGCCTGGGACGAATGCCGTTTTCACTGTCAGCCAGACTACGGAAGAAGATGGACGCACCATCGTCCACACGACCATCGGCAACAGGAATGACTCCGCCGAATCAGCCACACCCATTGACTATGTGATGGTCAAAGGCCCGAATGGCTGGCGCATCGTGGACATCCTGCTGGATGGCCATATCAGCCAGGTTGCCGCCCAGCGTTCCGACTTCAAGACCATTTTCAGCCAGAGTGGCGCCAATGGCCTGGCTCGTACGCTGACAAAGAAAGCGGATGATTTTCTACAAGACTAAAACCGGATTGCATGGCTTTTTTCTTTCCAGCTCTCTCTGACAACGTATCAGGCCATCAGAAACGTCATGACATGGCTGGCAGAGCTGTTCTGCCAGCCAGGCAGACGACCATGATGCCCCTCTGCGGAGCTCTTCCACACCAGTTCCATCATTCCTGCGGACACTCCTGCTGATGCCCTCACTGCTTGCGATCGCCTCTGCCGTAAGCGGCATCTTTTCACTGGCTGGGCATCTCCAGGGGGCCATCGGCACCGGGCTGCTGCACCGTTTCCGCCGGACAGCCCATATCCCCGATGAAACATTGAGCCCCCTGCACCATGATGGCACCCTGCCAGCCGTAACCATCATGAAACCCCTTCACGGGGACGAGCCGCTGCTGGAAGAGGCTCTGGAAAGTTTCTTCAGGCAGGATTATCCGGCGCCCCATCAGATCGTCTTCGGCCTTCAGGATGAACACGACCCGGCACTGGCCGTCGTCCGGCGCCTCCAGAAGCGCTACCCCGAACGGGACATATCTGTCGTCATCGACCAGACAGAGCACGGCCCTAACCGCAAGGTGGGCAATCTCATCAACATGTTTCCTGCCTGTAAACATGATGTCCTGATCATTTCTGATTCCGACATCCATGTCAGCGCAGACTACACGGCCAGCATCGTACGGGCACTCCAGCAAGACGGCGTGCAGCTTGCCACAACCCTCTATGCAGGCCTGCCCGCCAGCAACACGCTCGTCCGCAAGCTGGGGGCATGTGGCATAAATACAAACTTCCTGCCCGGTGTCATGATGTCCCGCCTCATGGGGCGGCAGGACTGCCTGGGGGCCACCATGGCCCTGCGGCGCAAGCATCTGGAAGACATCGGCGGACTGGAAGCTCTTGTCCAGCATGTGGCTGATGACGCCGTGCTGGGGCAGCTCATCCGCCACAATGGCGGCAGAATTGCCCTGGCATCCACCATCTGCCAGACAACCGTTGCCGAAACGGGCCTGGGGGCCCTCTTCCAGCATGAACTGCGCTGGGGACGGACTGTCCGCAGTGTGGAGCCTGTCGGTTATGGTCTTTCCGCCCTCCAGCTGCCGCTCTTCTGGGGCAGTCTCTGTGTCCTTTTTGCACCAGCCCGGTTTTTTTCCTGGGCACTGCTGGGCGGGGGGCTGCTCTGCCGCAGTGCCATGACGTGCCACATCGGACGGCTGACAAACTGCGCCATGCCCGGCCTTTTCCCCCATCTCATCTTCCGGGACTGGCTGTCGGCCGCTGTCATGGTTGGCAGCGCCCGTGGCACGCAGGTGACCTGGCGGGGGCAGTCGCTGCACATCTCCCGTGGCAAAAAACTTCCGAAGTCCCTATAACAAGCTCAATTAACCTTGTGTGCCCCTTTTCCCGTCAACGAAACCGGCGTTGACAGGCCCGACATTATCAGGAGTGTCCGTTCATGTTGAGAACACTGTTTCTGCAGCCCCCATCTTTTGATGGCTTTGATGGCGGTGCTGGCTCACGCTACCAGGCAAAGCGGGAAATCCGCTCCTTCTGGTACCCCACGTGGCTGGCCCAGCCTGCAGCAATGGTGCCTGGCTCACGCCTGATCGACGCTCCCCCGGCCAAGATGGGCATGGGCCCCATCCTTGAGGATGTGAAGAATCGTGATCTGGTGATCATGCACACCTCCACGCCGTCCTTCCCGTCTGACGTCCGTGTGGCCAAGATGCTGAAGGAAACCAACCCGAAGCTGAAGATCGGCATGGTCGGAGCCAAGGTGGCTGTCCAGCCTGACGAAAGCCTTGCACAGGGCAGCCCGATCGACTTCGTGGCCCGCAATGAATTCGACTTTACCATCAAGGAAATTGCCGAAGGCAAGCCCCTTGCCGAGGTGGATGGCATCACATGGCGCAATGAGAATGGTGAGATCATCACCAACAAGGACCGCGCCATGATTGAAGACATGGACAGCCTGCCTTTCGTGACGGAAGTGTACAAGCGTGACCTGAGAATTGAAGATTACTTCATCGGTTACCTGAAACACCCGTACATCTCCATTTACACGGGCCGTGGGTGCAAGTCCCGCTGCACCTTCTGCCTCTGGCCGCAGACAGTGGGCGGGCATCGCTACCGCACACGCAGCCCGGAGCACGTGGCAGCCGAGATCAGGCTTGCCATGAAATATTTCCCGCAGGTGAAGGAATTCTTCTTTGATGATGACACCTTCACCGATGACCTGCCCCGTGCCGAGGCCATCGCCCGGGAGCTTGGCAAGCTGGGCGTGACGTGGTCCTGCAATGCCAAGGCCAATGTGCCTTACGACACGCTGAAGGTGCTGCGGGACAATGGGCTGCGCCTGCTTCTTGTCGGGTATGAAAGCGGCAACCAGCAGATCCTGCACAACATCAAGAAGGGCATGCGCATCGAAACGGCCCGTGAATTCACGAAAAACTGCCACAAGCTGGGCATCAAGATTCACGGAACATTCATCGTTGGCCTGCCGGGTGAGACAAAAGAAACCATCCGTGAGACCATCGAATATGCCAAGGAGATTGACCCGCACACCATGCAGGTGTCTCTGGCAGCTCCCTATCCGGGGACCTTCCTGCACAAGCAGGCCTCTGAAAATGGCTGGCTGAATGAAGACGAGGCTGAGCTGATTGATGAGAACGGCGTGCAGATCGCCCCGCTGCATTACCCGCATCTCTCCCATACGGAAATCTTCAAGAGCGTGGAAACCTTCTACAAGGAGTTCTACTTCCGCCCCTCCAAGATTTTCGCCATCGTCAAGGAAATGATTACGGACCCACAGATGCTCAAACGCCGCCTGCGTGAGGGTGTGGAATTCTTCCAGTTCCTCCGTCAGCGTCACTCCTCCTGACACTGGCCTGAAGCGACTGAACAGGGAAAAGGCGGCCTCTGGTGAGGCCGCCTTTTTCATGACATGCCCTGACATTCACATAAGAGCCTGATTGAGGCATCATGCGGGCCCACTGCCACACAGGGCCACCCTCTCACCTTCCTCCCACGAGCCAGACCATGACAGTTTCCTCCCCCCGCCGCGTCATTTTCTCTGCTGATGATTTCGGCATGAGCGTGGAAGTCAATGAAGCAATCGAGGAAGCCCACCGCAACGGTCTCCTCAGCACAGCCAGCCTCATGGTGGCCGCCCCTGCCTTTGAGGATGCCCTGCGGCGGGCAAAAAGACTGCCCAACCTGCGGTTGGGGCTTCATCTGGTCGTCATTGAAGGGGATTCCCTGCTGCACCTCCCCATCATTACGGACCAGAAGGGCTGGTTTGGCAGCAATCAGCTACAGCTGGGCCTCCAGTATTTTTTCTCGCCCACCACACGTGCTGCCCTGAAAAAGGAAATCCATGCCCAGTTTGAGCAGTTCGCCCGTACAGGCCTGCAACTGGATCATGCCAATGCCCACAAACACATGCACCTGCACCCAACCATCGGGCAGATGATGATCCAGACGGGCAGAACCTACGGACTGCGAGCCATCCGCACTCCCATGGAACCTGCCGGCCCACTGGGGGAAACGCCCAGCCTTGGCGACCAGGCCCTGGAGCAGTGGACCCGTGTCCTGCGCCACCAGATTCGCCGCGCTGGCATGAAAACCAATGATTCCTGCTTTGGCCTGCGCTGGTCCGGCCATATGACACCAGAACGCATCCACAGACTGATCCCACAACTGCCATCTGGTATCAGTGAAATCTATTTTCATCCGGCAAAAGGCCAGAACAGCCAGATGGCAAGCCTCATGCCCGGCTATCAGCCCGAACAGGAACTCGCCACACTCACGAGCCCTGCGACAAGAGAGCTGCTCGCTGCCCACAACATACAGACCACCACATGGGGTGCTCTCTGACCCTCCCCATCCACAACCTGCAAAAAAGGCCAGCCCTCGAACCGCAGGGCTGGCCCTTTCTCTATCCCGGCTGCATGAGCCTCAGGCTTTCAGGGCGAAGCCTTCATCAGGGCGGCCTCCAAGACGGGCAATGACATGGCCTGCGGCCTCATTCCCCAGCGTGGCGCACTCCACCAGAGACCGCTTCCGGCCATATCCAGCCAGAAAGCCAGCAGCGAAAGCATCCCCGGCCCCCGTCGTATCAACAACCTTCACAGGCTTTGTCGGAACATCATGCCGTGTAGCACCAGCCTGCACGACAGCCCCTTTCTCACCCCGTGTCACGACACCCAGCGCCACATCCCCGGAGAGAGCCTTCAGGGCCTCATCAAAATCTTCCGTCTCGTAAAGGGCCAGGATTTCCCCCTCATTGGCAAACAGGATATCAACCGATTCCGACACAAAAGAACGGAACGCCGCCTGATGACGCTGGATGCAGAACGCATCTGAGAGTGTCAGGGCCACTTTGCGCCCCGCCTCATGGGCCAGACGGGCAGCCTGATAGAACGCCTCCTGCGCCTGCGGACGATCGAACAGATACCCCTCCAGATAGGTGATGGCCGAGCCAGACACGACATCGGCCATCACATCCTGCGGGGTGAACTCCACACAGGCGCCCAGATAGGTGAACATGGTACGCTGACCATCCGGCGTAATCAGCACAATGCAACGGGCCGTCGGGATTCCCTCTTCACCGGCGAGCGGAACAGACGGAAAGGCAATACCCTGCGCCTTCATGTCAGCCGTGAACTCTTCACCAGCCCTGTCAGCCGCTACCTTGCCCAGATAGGCCGTTTTCGTTCCCATACGGGCAGCCACAACGGCACTGTTGGCAGCCGAGCCCCCACCGGCCACCTGCTCGACACGAATACGCTGTTCGATCCGTGCCATCGTGGGGGCATCAATCAGGGTCATGCTGCCCGGAGTGGCACCAAACTCGGCCAGCATCTCGCTGCTGACGGTGGCCAGCACATCCACAATGGCATTGCCAATGCAGAGAAGGTCATATCTGGGAGCAGTGGAAGACATAAATGGCGACTTTCTTTCGTTTTCAGGCGATCAGCCTGATACCATAACGCCCGTGGCGGGCATATCAATGCCTCTTTGCCACCCGGCATTGACAGGTTATGAAAAAGCCCCCTTTACTGGTCCCGCCACCTGGCCAGAAACATCTTCTGGCTCTATCCGGGTCGTACACCTGCTGGAACGGTGTTCCGGTATCATGTTTCAACCGCTCTGCCGTGATGCAGCCCACTCCAATCACCCGACCAAAGGAAATCATGTCTCTTCCCACGCCTCCCTCCCCCATGCCCGGTTCTGCGCCCCGCCAACGGGCTTCCTCCAGCCGCTTCAGTGGTCAGGACAAAGGCGGCTACACCGATAATGCCCGTACGCTGGTTGTCCATAATGGCATCACCATCCGTGGTACTGTCGAAAACATCGAACGCCTCATCATTGAAGGCACGCTTGAGGTAGACCACCTCACTGTCAAGGAGCTCGCCGTCGCCCCAGACGGCTGCTTCCGTGGCAAGGTCGAGGCAGGAAGTGCAGAAGTCTCCGGTACGCTGGAGGGCGAACTGACCGTTCGCAACACACTCACCATCCGGGCCAGCGGGCGCCTGCTTGGCGATGCGGAATGCCGTCGCCTGCAGGTGGAAGAAGGCGGGCAGATCACCGGCAAGCTGGGCATGATCACCGCACCACTGCCTGGCACGAAAGACCATCCCCACAACCACCCCCATGAAACGGCCGAGGCCCCAGCAGGCAAGCCCAAGGGCTGACCTGCCCCCTCATCATCTGGAAACGGAAAAGGCTGCCATTCCTGCACGGGATGGCAGCCTTTTTCATGACAGCCCGCAAGCCGCAGTCACGCTCTCAGTGACGACGATCCCGAATCTTCACATAAGCAATGGCGGCATGTTCCGCACAATAAGGCTTGCCGGGCAGTGGTGTGGCACCGCAGAAATGGAAATCTGGCGTGCCGGGATCTCCGAGAGGCCACTGGCATGTCGGCCCCTGCCGCAAGGTGCGATCGATCGTATCACGCACACGCCGCGGCGGAGCCACCTTACGCTGGGCGACCGGCGCTGCCGGACGTGCCGCTGGCTCGGCTGCTTTGGGATTTTCAGCAGGAGCCGCTGCAGCTGCTTTCGGAGCTGATGCCTTGGCTGGCTTTTCGGCTCCGGCCGGTCTGTCCGCCTTGACACTGGCTGGTTTTGCCGGCTCCTCCGCAGCAGCAGGAGACACTTTCACCACCTTGGGAGCCGCAGCCTTTTTCTTCTCCACAGGCTTGGCAGGCGCTGCGGAGGCGGCCTTCTCCTCCACAGCCTCAGATGTGGCCTCGGCCTTGCGGGTCCGGGTACGTGCCGGTTTGGCAGAGCCCTCCGCTGCGGCCTTGTTGCGGATGGGAGACGGACGAGGCGGCAACCCAAGGCGATGAGCCTTGCCAACGACCGCATTCTTCGTAATAGAAAGCTGACGGCCAATCTCAGCCGTTGAGAGACCCTGCTCCCAAAGCTCCTTGAGCCGCGCGATCAGCTCATCTGTCCATTCCATAGCCATCCACGTTTTCTCCACTCGTTCCCACAGCACACAGCCATGGCGGTCTCCCACCATGCTTAGCAGAAACCGGGCCAACCCAAAACCGGCCCCATCTCCTCACCTGCCGTGTGGCTCATCCACCAGCGCAGTTTCCGGGCAACAGGGCTTCATCCCCTGTCCACGACCTGCAACTGGCCTTTACTGACAAACAGAACCTTCTCCCCCCGGAGCAGGGCCTGCGCCTCATGCCCGAACAGTTCGGCCCGCCATCCTTTGAGAACCGGCAGGTCCGTCTCCCCCTGCGCCAGACGCTCCAGCTCATCCGAGGAGGCAATCAGCCGGGCTGCCACGCGCCCTTCCTCACTCCGGGCCGTAAGAAGAACCTTGAGCAGAGCCAGCACACCGGAAGGCGCACGGGGCCGCTCCGCCTTGCGTTTGTGCGGCAGTTCCGGCCGTTCGCTCTCCGGGCACTGCTCCCCCCGCTGTACGGCAGCCAGCAGATCACGCCCCAGATCACTTCTGGCAAAATCAGCCGTGACACCACGGATCCGTGCCAACGTCCCGCTATCATGCGGACGGGCCACGGCAATCTCCAGCAGGCTTTCATCACGAATGATTCGCTGGCGGGGCATATCCGCCTGCTGGGCCGCTTCTTCCCGCCATGCAGCCACCTCCCGCAGGACAGCCAGTACCTTCCTGTTGCCTGTGCGGGGTTTCAGCTTCATCCAGAGCCCTCTGGGATCCGGCCGGAAGAGGCTGACTTCCCCCAAAGCCGCAAGCTCATCCTTCACCCAGGGCAGGCGGCCCTGTTCCTCCAGCTGGCCCAACAGCTTTTCATAAATGACCCGCAGATGGGTCACATCCGCACTGGCGTAGGCGATCTGCGCCTTTGAAAGAGGCCGGGCTGCCCAGTCGCTGAAACGGTGTGACTTGTCGATGCCCTGGCCTGTCATGGCAGACACGAGATTGTCATACCCGACCTGCTCACCAAACCCGGCCACCATGGCCGCTACCTGCGTATCAAACACATTGACGGGCAGCTGGTCGAATAAATGGAGGAAAATCTCAAGGTCCTGCCGGGCAGCATGAAAAACCTTCACGCACGCAGGCTCTGCCAGAAGAGCCGCCAAGGGAGACAGGTCAATGCCCGGCACACAGGCATCAATCAGGGCAACATCCTCACAACCACCAAGCTGGACAAGGCACAGGCGGGGCCAGTAGGTTCTTTCCCGCACAAACTCCGTATCCACCGTCACGAACGGTTCGTGACGCAGCTTCTCACAGAGGGATGCTACCCCAGCCGAGGTAGTGATCATGACAGGGGCAGGAAAATCGGGCTTTTTTGACATGGCGGCCATTCTACACCGTCTGCCGGAAACTGACCATCTCCCTCATGCGCTCCCCCTTTATGAAAACGGCCCGGCAGCAGGGTAACCCCTGCCATCCGGGCCTCATGCCATCCGCCATGGCAAAACGGCATCAATCGATATGGGCCTCCAGCCATGCCTTGAGCTGGCTCTTCGGCAGGGCGCCCATCTGCTGGGCAACCGGCTTGCCCGCCTTGAAGAGGATCATCGTCGGAATGCTGCGCACACCGAAGGTCGTCGGGGTCTCCGGGTTGGAGTCGATATCCACCTTTGCCACCGTGACACGGCCCTTGTAATCCCTGCCGATCTCATCCAGCGCCGGGGCAATCATACGGCAGGGACCGCACCATTCTGCCCAGAAATCCACCAGAACAAATCCCTCAGCCTTCAGGACATCCGCCTCAAAGCTCTGATCCGTCACAGCTACTGTATGCTCGCTCATGATATGATCCTTCCCCACACAAACACGATCTCACCTGTAGTGTCTCTGCCATAGATCAGACGCAGTGACCAGCAGCACACCCCACCATGACCGGGGCCTCATATGCCCTCATGAAATCATGACTTCTCCGGTACTGTTACCTTCGCAGATGGACCATCTACTTGAGAAACAGGTATTGCCGTGCAGCGTAATATGTTTTCTCTATGATAAACAGAGGGTAACAGACATCATGCCATGCCCCGGTCATCGGGGGAGGTTTTCCTGTACATCCAGCAGAGACTCCGGCAGCGCCGTCACGGCAGGCCCATCCACCCAGACAATGAAACACCGCACGGGACAATGGGGATACAGCCCCTGCATGACACGCCGGTAGCTGGCCATCTGCCCCAGATAGGCCGATGGTACACGCTCCGGCCGGGATGGGGGGCGGCCCGTCTTGTAATCGCAGAGCCAGACCGTCTGTCCATCAAAGCGGAAGCGGTCCACCTGCCCCAGCACGACCCGACCCGACCCGTCCCCCGGGCGGCCCAGCGTACCGGACACACCCTGCTCGGCCCGGCTCCCCGGCCCGAAAAGCGGCGCAAGAACATCCATCTCCACGACAGAAACCACATGCCCTGCCAGACTGGTCACGTCCTCCTCCGCCAACCCCGGCATGGTATGCCGCAGCCATGCTTCGGCCTTCAGCCGCCGCTCTGATGCAGGCAGGTCCGGCAGGAACTGGAGCAGCCTGTGGACCAGCGTCCCCCGCTCCATGGCATCCTGACGGCGACGGGTCGGCTGTGGAATGACCAGCCCCTCCCGCATGATCTCCAAAGGGGACCGGGCCGCAGGCAATGGCCCATAGGCCGCCGCTTCCGGTCGGCTTGGGGCCAGCGGACGGGCCAGGGCATCCTCATGGGGGGCAGGGGTCACCTGCCAGTCCGGTGCCTGCCCCATCCAGGCAGGCAGAGCAGGCCGGACCGGCGCCGCATCGGGACGTATCCCCGCTACTGCCGAAGCCATGACGGGCATCTCCAGCACAAGACTTTCCCCCTCCCAGTCTCCTGCGAAAGGTTCATCCTTCACCGTCAATCCCATCCGGAAGAGACTCTCCAGATCATCATGCCCATCCCCGGAAGAACCGACAGCCTCCTCTCCCAGTTGCTCTTTCAGACGGTTCATGCCAGCCAGACAATGATCATACCAACAGCTCTGACTGCTGTTCTTCTTTGGCTTCCAGCCACAGATGAGCAGCGCATCACTGGCACGTGTCAGAGCCACGTAGAGCAGACGGTTCTTCTCCTCCTTCTGGCGGGCCTTCTGGTGTGCCAGAAGCTCCCGTGTCCGCTCCGTCCCCATCTTGACCTGTGGTATCCAGAGCGGCCCATGTAACGCATCATCCGCAAGGCCACCCTCCGGCATATCGGCATCCAGCTCTGTCCAGAGCAGAGGGTCAGGCCGGCCAGCCGTACCTGTCATATCAGGCAGAATGACCAGACGGGCCTGCAACCCCTTGGACCGATGGACCGTCATGATGCGCACGGCATCAATCTCGGCCTCCACCTCACGCTTGCTCTCCACCGTACTGGCACGCAGCCAGTGCAGGAAACCCTGGAGGGATGGCGGATGCTGGGTTTCATATGTCAGGGCGACCGTCAACAGTTCATCTACCGGTTCGGCAGCTTCAGCACCAAGACGGGCCAGAAGGCGGGTCCGTCCCCCCTGCACACCCAGCGCCTGCATGAGAATCTCGTAGGGTGAATCATAATCCACACGTTTGTAGAGGGCCTGCAACCGCTCCCATGCCGCCCGCCATTCCGGCCGCTCCTCATGCCGCCGGGCCAGAAGACTCCAGAGCGGCATCCCGCCCCGCCCCAGCTCACGCCGCTGCCCATCCGCCGTGGCCAGGGCCATGAGAGACTCATCACTCAACCCACCAAGGGGGGATGTCAGCACGCTGGCCAGACTGAGATCATCCTGCGGCAGAAGCAGCGCATCACAGAGGGTCATCAGGTCCTGCACGGCTGGCTGCTCCACCAGCCCGCTGCTGATGAAGCTGGCCACCGGCACATCCCGTGCCTTCAGGGCCCGAATCAGCGCCCGCAGGAAGGCGGAGCGCTTGGGCACCAGAATCATCACCTCTCCGGCCTTCAGCGGGGCCGTGTCCGACTGGAGCGGACGGCCGATCTGCGCCCGTATATGCGTGGCCAGCGCATCGGCCAGACGCTGCTGGGTGCTACGCTGATCCTCGTTCTTCTCCGGCGCACGCCATGGATCAGGCACTTCTCCGGCTGTCCCATCCACAGGTACCAGAGGCCACAGCTCCACACGCCCCCCACCGCCGGACCGGGCCGAACGGTGGATGAGCCTGCCATCTTCCCCCGGCTCCCGCAGGCCGTCCCGTGCAGCCTCTCCCGCAAAAACGGCATCAACAAATTTCAGAACCGGCGAGAGGGACCGGAACGACACATTGAGCTGAGGTTCCTCCCAGAGAAGACCGGCATTCTTCACACGGCGAGCGAATTCCTGCCGCCATTTGTGGAACTGTTCCGGCTCTGCGCCCTGGAAACTGTAGATGGACTGCTTGAAATCCCCCACCGCAAAGATGGTCCGGGGACGGGGCATGTCCTCCCGCACGCCGGAACCAGAGAAAAAATCTGTCGTCAGGGCCCCGGCAATTTCCCATTGCAGGCCGGAATTGTCCTGCACCTCATCCAGCAGAAGATGGTCTATACCGCCATCCAGCTTGTACAGCACCCATGCTGCCCCCGGCTCCCGCAGGACAGCCCTCGTCCGGGCGATCAGATCATTATAATCGACCGTGCCACGGTTTCTTTTCTCATCGGCAAAACGCCCCATGACCGGCAGGGCAAGGGACAGAAAAGCCGTGTTGATCTCCAGAAGCCGCTGGATACGGATACGCTCCTGCATCTCCTGCTGGCGTCTGGCTTCATCCAGAAGACGCTGTACCAAATCAGGGGCCGCCTTGCGGGCCTTGGCCCCCAGATGGCGGCTCATGTCCATGACCCCGCCTTTCTGCTTGAACAGGAGCGACAGCAGGAAGGCATCATCCCGCTCGGCAGGATTGTCACACTCCAGCCATCTCAGGAACGTTTCGAACTTTTCCCTTTTGGAAGGCGCCAGCTGCGGCAAAGCTGCCTGAATGTCCGCCCGCCATGCCGCTTCATCTTCCAGCTGGCAGGCTTCGACCTTCAGAACCTCTGAAAACTCGCTCCCTACATCAAGCAGCCCCTGATAGGCCTCTTGCACCCGCTCCGGCCACATCTCCCAAAGCCGCAACAGGGGCTGAAGCAGACCTGACTGAGCATTGAACTGCCCAAGCAGGCCCATCAGCCTGTCAAAACCGGTCAGGCCTGCCAGAACCTGCACAGGGTCCTGATTCTGCGCCAGACTGTCCTCCAGCGCACGGCGAAGGGCCATCTGTCCGTCCGCCTCTTCCATCAGGACGAAATGCGGGTCCAGCTCTGCCTCCAGTGGGAAGCGCCGCAGAAGGGACTGGCAGAAGGCATGAATGGTTTCAATCTGCAAACCGCCCGGCGCATCCAGCACTTTCAGGAACAGCCCACGGGCACACTCCCGTGTAGCAGCCGTGTTGGGCACATCCAGTGCAGTCAGTGCCTCTCCCAGTCTTTCATCTGAAAGAGACACCCAGCGACCGAGATGGCTTTGCAGACGATGCGCCATCTCAGCGGCAGCGGCTTTCGTATAAGTCAGGCACAGGATGCGGGAAGGCTCCGACCCGTCCAGAAGGACAGGCTGCCCATCCTCACCAATCTGTTCCAGTGGCAGCATGAGACGTAACAGCCGGTCAATCAGCAGCTTTGTCTTCCCCGACCCTGCCGAGGCCGACACAAAGACGGAAGCCATGGGATTCGACGCCTTTTTCTGTGCCGTATTGGCCTCTTTCAGGGCCCGCTGATGGTTATCCTGTCCCTGTGATGCAAGCTGGATCATTCTTAATCGTCTCCTGCCAGACGCCATTCCGCCACACGGGCAAGCTGGGTGTAATCGCTGTAACGGTGCTCTTTCCCTGCCCATGGCTGAGACCGGTAAGGCCGGGATGGATCGTCATAATCCGTCAGAAGAGTCCGCAGCTGCTCAAGAGCCGGGCCAACCAGATCACCCAGCGTCACTTCTGCCTTCACGGCGGGAATGACCACTTCCTTGCCGGGTTCCTCTCCGCCGCTCAGTTTCCAATAGGCCAACGCGTCCGTTTCCACGGCAGGCAGGCCTTCGAAAGCACCCTCCTTCAGAAAGGCAGCCTCCAGCACCAGCTGGGATGACCAGCCTGCGATCACCTCGTTGCTTTCAGGGGGTGTTCCTGTCTTGTAATCAAGGATGCGCCCCGTGGTGTCCTCCTGCCCCGGCGTATTCCACAGATCAATCCGGTCGGCCCGTCCTGTAATATGGAAGTCACCACCCGGCAGGCCCCGTAGCGTATATGCCAGAGAGACCTCTGTGTGAGACGTACAGTTCAGCCGCCCTACACGACGCCACTCCTCCTGCGCCAGTACCCAGTCGGCAATACGATGCAGGCGAGGCCGCCACCAGCTGGCAAGGGCCGGATTCACCAGAGCCTCATCAAGGGCATCATCAAAATGACGGTGCAGAATCTGTGCCGCATGGGCCGGCCATGTACCGGGATGCTCCCTGATCATGCGCTCCAGAGCCGTATGGACGATCTTCCCGTAATCGGCGTGTTCCGCCCCTTCTTCCAGCGGGGCCAGAACCTTCAGCCCCAGCACATGACGGGCATAGATGGTGTAGGGGTCCAGCTTGAGCGTATCCAGCTGGGTAATGCTCAGCCGCCGGGGGCGCAGAGGCAGGGGAGGCCGTGGCTCGGGGGGAGCTACGGGCTTTGCCTCCCCGGCAGGCATGTCCAGCATGGTCTGCCACGCCAGTGCCGGGTGAACGGGAAGCGTGATCTGCCTCCCTTCCAGAAACGCTGAAAGGCGCATCAGCCACCGGGCCGGGACGGCGGGTGACCCTTCCCGCCGCTGGGCATTGGACAGGATGACCTGCTCCGACGACAGGGCAGCAGATACAAAGTCATGCGCCTGTGCACCAATCCGCCGCTCCGGTGACGGCAGGCCGACACGCTGGCGCATCGGGCGGCTCATCCACGGGCCGGATTCCGCTGCGGGAGGCCAGCTGCCTTCATTCAGCCCTCCCAGAATGACGGTATCAAAAGCCAGCAGGCGGGCTTCCAGCACGCCATAGATGGAGATTCGGGGATGGGCGAGTTCCACACCCCCCTGGTAGCCCCGCAGCCCTGTCAAAGTCTTGCCCGCCATGCTGGCCGTCAGAAACCCCTCCAGTGCCCTCAGGGGCTGGGGTGGCAAGTCCCCCGTATGGCTCATCAGCTCCACGAAATGCCGGGACAGGGCCCCGCCATCTTCCCCCAGCCAGAGACGGGACCCAGGGCGGGGCTGGTCAGCCTCGTACCCCTCACCCTCCACCGCTGCGAGCTGTTCGGCTGTCTCCAGAAGGGCAGCCAGAAGCTCTGGCACACGGGCGGTTGACTCCAGCCCCAGCAGGGGCCTGAACGCTTCTTCCATCCTGTCCAGAAATATTGCGAGACGTTCCGGGCTGTCTGGTGCATCGGCCTGATAGCCATTATCCGTCTGCTGCGCCTCCTGCAAAGCCTCAAGAGCATGGCGCAGTCCATCCAGCCCCGGCTGGGGAGCCGGCCCCCGTAGCAGCCGCCTTTCCAGAAGGCGGGCACTGGCCCGGGCACGGCCGGGGCTCCCCCCCAGAGCTGCCAGCGGATGCTTGAGAACGGACAGCAATGCCACCGGGCTGAACCGGGCCGTCACGGCCTGGGCGATCAGCCGCAGGAATACGGCCGCAGGGGTACGGACCAGCGGCTCTCCTGCACTATCATCCGCATGGATACCAAAACGCAGAAGCTCCGCCCGGACACGGTCGGCCAAACCACGATCCGGCGTCACAAGAGCACCGGAACGCCCCGGCTGGCTGGCCACGTCCCGCAGGATCAGGGCAATGGCCTGCGCTTCCTGCTGCGAATCCGCTGCTGGCAGCAGACTGATGCCAGAAGGACGGACATCACCCACCGGCTGCCCCCAGCAGGCAATGCCTGCCTCTGGCAACATGACATGCTGGAAAAGATTTTCCCGCTCCGGCCGCAGCGGATATCCCCATATGGCAATATCCGCCCGATTTATCCCGGCCCGGGACAGGAATTCACGAAACAGGGCCTGTGGATGGGTGGGAGGAAGCTGGTTCCACCACTCATCCTCCATGCCGCAATCCAGCCCCTGAAAGACCACCATGCCTCGTGGCAGGGCCGCCACAGCCTCCAGCGCCGTGGCCACCCCGGCAGACCCATCCACAAAGCCTACGGCCCAGAGCGGATAATCCGGCGGCATATCCGCCCAGAGGCGGGCCTGCGCCTCAATCAGGGCGACCTGACGGGCCATGATGTTGCTACGCTCTTCCTCCCGTAGAATGGCAGGCCATGCTTCCGTGACGATCCGAAGGAACTCCAGCGTCTTCTGCCAGTGTCCGGCAAAATCATCAGCCACGGCTTTCGGCAGGGCTTCATATAAGTCCACACCATTCCGCTCGGCATCATCCATCAGCTCTGCCAGAGCCTGCGCCAGCGGCCAGACCCGGTCGATCGTACCGCCGTCCCGGCCTGATACGGTCGTGAAAAAAGGTGCCGCCAGAATCAGCCGGGCCAGAATGGCCAGCCGGAAAACCGGTCCCACAGAAGGCGGAACAGTCTCATCAACCGTCATGGGAAACAGGCTCTGCTGCTCCACATCTCCCAGAGCCACGATGGCAGGCAGCAGGGCCGGACGGCCATCCAGAACCCGCAGGAAGGCTTCCATCAAGGCACGGGCCACACGGCGGCCAGGCACCAGAATCGTGCCATTGTCACCACCGCTGCGCCCGTCCGGGCCAGCCTCCACCCCCACACGCTCCAGCCAGTTCTGCACGACCGTATCCAGAAACGGACAGGATGCCGGAATGGTTGCAATATTGAGCGGATGTGCCTGTCCCATCAGCCTCTCCTCCCTTCAGAAAAAGAGGACAGGGCCTTCAACCGTTCCTCCGGCCAGCCATGCAGGGTCACGATGCGGGCCTCCTCGCCGGTCCCCTGCGCAAATGTCAGATGCAGGGCCCCGGCTGGCAGCATATCCTCAGCACGATCGGGCCACTCCACCAACATGATGCTTTCACAGGCATCATCCCATGAGAGTTCATAAAGTTCATCCGGCCCGGAAAGTCGCCAGAGGTCATAATGGAACACCGTTCCGGCTTTCGTCTCGTAAGGCTGGACAAGCGCAAAGGTCGGGCTGGGGACCTCCAGAGCCTCATCACCAGCCATATGGCGGATCAGTGCCCGGGCAAACGTACTTTTGCCGGCTCCCATCTCACCCTGAAGGGCCACACAGTCCCCCTGTCGCACCATGTCCGCAAGATGCCGTGCCAGAAGCACTGTCTGCTGCTGAGAAGAAAGATACACGTCCATCAGACACAACGCCCCGTATCGCTACCCGTAACAGGCGCCAGCATTGCTGAAGCCTCCCCCGGACACAAGAGGGAGCCCACAACCCCCGGCCGTTTCTCTCAGCAGACCAGCCAATGGGGCCTGTTCCGGGCTCACATGGCCAAACAAACCTCTACTCGAGCGGCAAAAAAATGCTTATGAATACCAGCATGACACATGCAGCTTCTTCCCACACGACAGATGTCGCCATCATTGGCGCAGGCCCCACGGCACTTTTTGCCGCCTTTGAATGCCGGATGTTACGCTTGGACTGCATCCTGACGGATGTTCTGGACAGTGTGGGCGGGCAATGTGCGGCCCTGTACCCGGAAAAACCGATCTACGACATTCCGGCCCATCCCTCCATCACCGGAGGTGACCTGATTGCCGCCCTTGAAGAGCAGATCGCTCCCTTCAACGTGCCCCGCCTTCTCGGCAGCCGGGTCAGCCATCTGGAAGGTGGGCCGGGGGCCTTCACCCTGAAGAATGAGCGTGGCGATACTATCCATGCCAAGGCCATCATCATCGCTGCCGGTGCTGGTGCCTTCGGGCCAAACCGCCCTCCGCTGGACGGGCTGGACGCTTATGAGCGCAGCGGGGCCGTGCAGTATTATGTGAAAAAACGGGCCGACTTCACCGGCAGGCGCATCGTTGTGGCCGGGGGCGGAGATTCTGCGCTGGACTGGGCCCTCTCCCTCTCCGACATTGCCGAAAAGGTCTATCTCGTCCACCGGCGGGACCGCTTCCGTGGGGCACCGGAGACACTGGCGCAGATCGAGGCCAAGATCACCGCCGGGGCCATCGAAAAAGCCGTTCCCTACCAGCTGCACGGCCTGAAGGGCGAAAACGGCCAGCTGACCCATGTGGACCTCATCGCCATGGATGACACGGTCCGCTCTCTGGAAGCGGACGTGCTGCTGCCTTTCTACGGTCTCTCAACCGACCTTGGCCCGGTGGCCGCATGGGGGCTGGAGACACAGCGCAGCACCATCCCCGTGAATCCCGCCACCATGCAGACCAGTCTGGAAGGCATCTTCGCCATTGGCGACGTGGCCCAGTATCCCGGCAAGATGAAGCTGATCCTTCAGGGCTTCTCGGAGGGAGCCGTGGCCGCCCATGCGGCCCACCATGTCGCCCATCCTGACAAGGCCCTGCGCTTTGAACATTCCACAAGCCGGGGCCAGCCGGGCACGCCCTGATACGGCTCCCCCACCCACCGCCCATGAAAAAAGCAGGTGCCCTATGACGGGACACCTGCTTTTTTTCGTCTGCCGGATGGTCCCCGTTCAGGCAACGCCCTTCAGGAACACGACCCTGGAGGCACCACCTTCAACAAGGGTTTCGATGGCCTTGTTGAACACACGGCCATGCTCGGTCCCCATATGGGCCTTGAAGGCCGCCTCATCCCGGTAGCTTTCCTCGACATGGAACAGGTCCGGCTCATCTTCCAGCGTGTACACCACGAACCGCACGCAACCCGGCTCGGCCCGCACGTTCTCGGCCAGAGCCGTCAGCAGGCTGGCCACCTTTTCCCGATGACCGGGCAGGGCTTTCATGGTCGCATAAAGACTTTTGGTCATGACATTTTCCCTTCTTCCCTTATGAAGCCCCGCCATCATGCCACAGAGGGGCAGACATCTGATACAGCCTGACATGGAAAAAGGCCGGAGCAGACGCCCCGGCCTTTTTCATGACCCAAAACGGAAGTCCGGGCCTCAGCCCTTCGCACCACGGGCGGCACGCTTGCGCTCGTGCGGGTCCAGATAACGCTTGCGCAGACGGATGGCAGACGGCGTGACCTCCACCAGCTCGTCATCCTCGATGTAGGCAATGGCCTGCTCGAGGCTCATCTTGCGGGGCGGAACCAGCACAACGGCATCATCCTTGCCGGAGGCACGCATGTTCGTGAGCTTCTTCTCACGCACGGCGTTCACTTCCAGATCATTCTCACGGGAATGCTCACCGAGGATCATGCCGGTGTAGATCTTCTCACCCGCATCCACGAAGAGCGTCCCACGATCCTGAAGGGAGAAAAGCGCATACGGAGTCGTCGCACCATCCTCGGCAGAGATCAGGGAGCCGTTGCGGCGGCCTTCAATCGCACCAGCATGCGGCTGGTAGGAGTGGAAGAGACGGTTCATCAGACCGGACCCGCGGGTGTCGGTCAGGAACTCGCCGTGATAGCCGATCAGACCACGGGAGGGGATCATGAAGGTCAGGCGGACCTTGTCACCGCCGGACTGACGCATGTCCTGCATCACGCCCTTGCGCAGGGACATCTTCTCCACGACCACGCCGGAATAAGGCTCGTCCACATCGATGACGACTTCCTCGAACGGCTCTTCCTGCTCACCCGTTTCCGGATTCTCACGGAACAGCACACGGGGACGGCCGATGGTCAGCTCGAAACCCTCACGGCGCATGTTCTCGATCAGCACGCCCAGCTGCAGCTCACCACGGCCGGCAACCTCGAAAGCCTCGCTTTCCGGGCTGTCCGTCACCTTGATGGCCACGTTGCCTTCCGTCTCCTTGAAGAGACGGTCACGGATCTGGCGGGACGTCACCTTCTTGCCCTCACGACCACCCAGCGGACCATCATTGATGCGGAAGGTCATGGAAAGGGTCGGCGGGTCGATCGGTGTGGAGGGCAGCGGCTCCTCGATGGACGGCTCGGCCAGCGTGTCGGGAATGGTGGCCTCGGAGAGACCGGCAATGGCCACGATGTCACCCGCTTCGGCTTCCTCGACGGGCACACGGTCCAGACCACGGAAGGACAGAAGCTTGGTGATGCGGCCTGTCTCGACCACGCTGCCATCAGCCCGCAGGGCACGGATGGGCATGTTCACCTTCGCACGGCCCTGCTCGATGCGGCCTGTCAGGATACGGCCAAGGAAGTTGTCGCTCTCCAGAATGGTGGAGACCATGGCGAACGGCTTGTCCTTATCCAGGCCCGGGCTGGGCACATGCTTCAGGACGAGGTCGAACAGCGGGTGCAGGTTCTCACGGGGGCCTTCCAGCTCCGTATCCGCCCAGCCCTGGCGGCCGGACGCATACAGCATCGGGAAGTCCAGCTGCTCGTCATTGGCACCGAGGGCGGCGAAGAGGTCGAACACCTCGTCATGCACCTCGTCCGGGCGGGCGTCGCCACGGTCCACCTTGTTGACGACAACCATCGGGCGCAGACCACGGGCCAGGGCCTTGCCCAGCACGAACTTGGTCTGCGGCAGGGCACCTTCGGCGGCATCCACCAGGATCACGGCCCCATCGACCATGCTCAGGATGCGCTCCACCTCACCACCGAAGTCGGCATGGCCCGGAGTGTCGATGATGTTGATGCGGGTGTTCTTCCACACGACGGAAGTACATTTGGCCAGGATGGTGATCCCGCGCTCACGCTCGAGATCATTGCTGTCCATCGCACGCTCGGTGACGGCCTGATTCTCACGGAAAGTGCCGGACTGCTGGAGCAGCTGATCCACGAGTGTTGTTTTCCCATGATCGACATGGGCAATAATGGCAATGTTACGGATGTCCATGGACGATCTTTCAGGAAGTGACAGATTGGGACAGAATGGTGCCCTTACTGCACCGAAACTGATTTTTTTGCAAATCCGAACCGTGTATCAAGCCATGCAGCATCGTATTTCATGCCTTCATCTTTCTCATTCCAGCAGAAAAGGAGCCGTTTCATGACCACCCATCCCCCCAAAGGCCCCACCGCCCCCGGCACGGAAAGCCTCAGCCAGCTTGGCCGACAGACCGTACAGCCGGAGTCGCCTGAAACCGCCGAGCTGGAGCGTGTCCCGGCTCCCCATAAAGGGCGGCGTTATGTTGTCCGTTTCACCGCTCCGGAATTCACCTCCCTTTGCCCGGTGACAGGACAGCCGGACTTTGCCCATATCGTCATCGACTACATCCCACGGGACTGGATCGTGGAGAGCAAGTCCCTCAAGCTCTACCTCACCAGTTTCCGCAATCACGGAGCCTTCCATGAAGACTGCTCGGTAACCATCGCCACACGCCTTGTCGAACTGCTGGACCCGGAATGGCTGCGCATCGGGGCCTACTGGTACCCTCGTGGCGGGATGCCGATCGACGTCTTCTGGCAGACAGGCCCCGCCCCGGACGATGTCTGGATTCCCGCACAGGATGTGCCCGGATACCGGGGGCGTGGCTGAAATTCCCCCTCAGAAACCGAGCGTCACGTCTCCGCCAATCAGAATACGGTTCTGATGCCGGAAATCCGCAAAAGGCCGGGTGTTGTTCAACGAACGGTCAAACCGGATTTCCGGACGGATCTGAAGCAGCTTGACATGATGGCCGATATTCGGCCGCCACACGGCATTGAAGGACAGGTCGCCATACGTCGTTGCCGGGGCGCTGTAGGTCCGGGCGGGCAGGCCGAGCAGTGACCGGCCATAGCCTGTGTCCTCCGGGTACTGCACGACAAACTGGCCCGTGCTGTCCCGATAGACTTCCGCCCGGGCATTGAAGGTCAGGGTGGATGTTGCCGCATAGGCTCCCCAGATGACGCCGCTCCATGTATTGGCATCCAGCCCCTCATCATGAACCTGCGTGGCCTCGGCTGTCAGGCTCCATTTGGGGTTGATCTGCCATGTGGCGTTGAGGTCGTTCCAGAAACGCTGCGCCTCATGCGCCCTGTGGCTGCCCAGCGCACGGCGGGGGTCTTCCGGCCCGACACGCAGCAGATAGGTCAGGGACAGGGCACCTCCTGCCAGCTGGCTGGCATTGAAGCCCACATAACCGGCCGGTTCGCCATTGTTGTTGCCCCGGCCAAATGATTTCTGGTTCCCGGCATCCATCCCGAACAGAACAGCGTAATGCGAATTCAGGTGCCACTGCCCATAGAAGCCGACATGCTCGAACGGATTGGAATACTGCGCCGTATAGGACATGGTGTAGAAGGCCCGCCCTGCCGGATTCAGCACCTCCACCCCCATGGGGGAGGACAGGATGCCCAGCTGCATGTCCAGCCCGTCTTTCGTCAGCCACGGCATATGCAGGGCGATGTTGGCCTGAATGGGGGTAAGCTGGTAGCGATGATGATCCAGCCAGCGGTCTGAAATCCCCGTGATGACGTAAGCTCTGGCATCAGAACCATAAAGCATCTGGATGTTCGCCCCCAGCCCGTAACCGTCACCAATCGGGTCAACGGGTTTGGTGATGGTCAGGGCGACCTGATTGAGCATCCCCGTATCACTGTGGGACTGGAGAAGCTGACCGAAATTCATGCCATTTCCAGGATGGCCGGTATTGGCCATGGCCCCGCCCTCAATCTGGAGACCGACATCAATGTCGGAAAACCAGCTCTTCCCGGCCGGTGCGGCAGGCTGGACGGCACTGGGGGCCGCCACCGGAGCAGGTGATGGAGCTGCCGGAGCGGGAGAAGAGGACGTGCCGGCCAGCGTGGCCTGAACGGGCCCCCCCTGCTCGCTGGGAGCGGCCTGTGCGCCTTCCAACCATGACACAGCTCCACCGCACACCCCGACCACCAGAAGATACTGCCAATACCGCATTGAGCCACCCCACCTATTGTTCCGGTATCGTAAGTATATCCACCTTCTGAAAAGCGGGACAATATCCAGAACAGACAGAATGGGATGAAAAGTGATATTCTGCTGCCGAAAATGAAAAAAGGCCGTCCCAAAGACGACCTTTTGTGACCTGCAGCAGGCGGGATGACCTCAGAAAGAAATGGCTGATTCCAGATCAATCAGCATGGCATCCTTGTACCGTTTCAGAGCACCGGGGCTCCAGAGATACTGCAAGCCGGGCCGCAGCAGCAGCCAGCGTGTGGGCCAGTATCCATAATTGAGTTCGATGGCTTCTTCCGAATGCGGAGCATACAGCCCGGCACCCCGGCCCGTGTGCTGGAGATGCTCGATCCAGTGTGTGACCTTCGGATTGGCCCAAAGGGCCTTCATGCCAAGGCTGATTGTGTCATTGGGGCGGCTGGCGAACGTTCCCTTCCGGGTAATACCCGCCGTCACAAAATAGGGCGCAATGGCCGTGCGGGGATCGCCCCATGTGAAGGAGGCAAAAAACGCCGTTCCCCGGTGCGGGTCCGCTCCATCCCGCTGCAACATGCGGTCAAACTGGAACCACCCACCAAACCGGCCCCTCACCTTGGAGACGGGCGCATCCTGCGCCGCAGAAGCCGGAATGTAATATGTTCCCATCTGGCCATAGACGTTCTTGACCTCGGACGTGTCCCAATAGCCGCCGATCTTCACGTTCGTCTGTAACGGGCCGCTATAATCATCCGTCCCGCCCCGATGCCAGCCCAGCTGGAACGGCAGATAGGTACCTGTTGCCCCGTGCAGGTTCATCTTCCAGCCATTCCGCACGCCGGTGATCGTCGGGTCCACACTGTAAGCCCCGAACTGCACCAGATAATGGTCATTCCCCGCCGGATAGAGCTTGATCCACGCACCGGGATGGGCCGTCGGATAGAAGCCGTAACCCGAATTCATGGCAATGGACTGCGGCATCCCGCAGATGCCGTTGTTCTGGAACTGGCAGTACAGGTTGGCCCCCCAATAGGTGGAAGACTGCTCGAAGTCATTCTCCGTGTTGATCTCACCAACCTCGGTATGTACGTACTTGTTCCAGTGCATTTCCCAGCTGAGGCGGCCAAGGCGCATGGTCTCACCGGCCCCGTAAATTTCCATCGGGCTGTCAACAGCCGGCAACGTGTTTCCCAGCCCGGCCCCCTGACGGGCCAGTGTCAGGAAGTGCAGTGTGCCCGCATTGAAGGCAACGCCCAGCAGCTTCTTCAGGTTGAAATCCAGAGACAGGGCCTCTTCATCCGCATAGCGGACCGCACGGGATTTCCCCCCGAACGGATTGCCTGCGGTGTCCTGAAAGTAACGCCCGCCGATCGTCACGCCATGATCGGCCAGCCAGCTCCGTGCGCCCCAGGGGTCACCAAAAAAACCATCCTGATTGGCAAAATCGTGCCAGCTGTTGGGGAAAAGCCCCTTCTGCTTCTCTGGTGAAGCCTGCTCGCTGGCCCCGCGGGAGAAGACGTCACCCGGGATCGGGAGAGGCACGGACCCGAAAGCACGCTGCTCATCCCTTGCAGGCGCACCGTAATTCCGCTCCTTCAACAGCTCATCCCTCTGGGCCGTCGTGATCTCCCCACCTGCTGCCGCTTTCTCCTTCACGGCAGCCGGCCCGGCAGCATCCTGCGCAAAAACGGCATGGGCTCCCAGCATCCAAGCGACACCTACTGCTGCTGTACCAGCCTTTTGCCACATTCCACGCATAGATTAGCCTTCATAGCCGTTGATCAGGACAGGAACCTGAAGGCCAGATGCGCCATGGCAGCCTTCAGCACGACAATGCCAGACAGGCCACAAGCGGCACTGCGGCAAAGGATGACACCGTCCCTTTATATAAATTTTATCGCTGACTTCCAGTGGTGAAATCTGTCTATACCAGATCAGTCGTCATCCACCTCTTCAAGTTCATGTGACCGTTGCCGGTTTATTTACCGTCCAGCTACGATGCTGTTGCCCGAGGCGGCGGGTCAGCGGCAGAAGCAGGGCCAGCACAACACACAGCCCCACACACCCCAGAAACAGTTCCCGGAACAGGGCAGCATAACCCGCCAAGCTGCCCCCACCATCGGCCGGAACACTGGCGAGATCAGCCACCAGGCTCCCCAGATACATGCCGACCCCCCAGAGCAGGAACAGGGCCCCCATCAGCACTGCGCTGACACGGGCCGGGGCATAACGGGCCACAATGGCCAACCCAAGACCGATGGTCAGCAGCTCCCCGAGGGACATGGTGCCATACCCGGCCACCATGACCCACGGCGAAACAAGCCCCGTGCTATGGCCAGCGGCCAACCACCAGATGCAAAAAGCCAGAGCGACCAAGCCATAACCGAGCAGTATCTTGATGGCGGGTGAAGCATCCTGCCCCCTACCCGCATGACGACGGTACAGCCATGCCAGCAGCGGGCTGAACAGCATGACAGCGATCGGATTGAGCGCCTGGAACTGGCCTGCCGACATGGTGAACAGCCGCCATGACCCCAGCTGGTACACGCCAGAGACATCCCGCATGGCAAACAGTGTCAGGGAGGTCTGCATCTGCTGGTAGAAGATCTGGTAGGCCATTGTCTGAGCACAGAGGATGTAGGTCAGCAGCAGACCGGGCCGTTCACCGTCCTTCGCCCGCACATAAAGCCAGACCCAGAGCAGAAGAAGCCCCACCCCTGCCAGAATGATGCAGAGCTGGACCAGCGCCGGGCTGTACAGCACCCATGTGCAAAATCCCCAGACCACCAGCAGGGCCAGCAGGATTCCAGCGCCCAGCGCCCCTTTCAGCACGGGAGTGGAAAGACGCTCCACCAGAGGAACAGGCATGGAGGATGGCCCATGCCGCCGGACTGCCTCAACCGCCCGTGCGGCAAGAAACCTCCGCATACGCCCGGCCCGCATTGCATAATAGCCAAGCCCGACCAGCAGCCCCCCGGCACAGGCCAGAAAGGCCACAGCCGCCCCATAGCGCTGCTGGAGCCACGGCATCAGCAGCATGGAGACGGTCGACCCAACATTGATGGCCATATAGTAGAGTGTGAAAGCGGCATCCAGTGCCGTGCCATCCCCAGCGTAAATGCGCCGAACGAGCGTCCCCGCATTGGGTTTGAACAACCCGTTGGAGAGGGCAATCAGTGTCAGGGCCGGAAGGAAAACAGCCTGACTGCCAAGAGACATGGCCAGAAGACCATATCCGGCTGTCAGCCCGAAGGCCCCCACCAGCATGGTGGGTCTTGTCCCGAGGCACTGATCCCCCAGAAGCCCCCCCAAAACAGGAAGACTGTAGATGAAAAATCCCAGTCCCCCCTGCATGAGGTTAACGTCATGATCCCGCATGTGCAGCTGGGTGACCATGAAAACGGTCAGGACAGCCTGCATGCCGTAATAACCGAAACGCTCCCACAGCTCGATGGCCATGACGACAGCAAAAGCCTGCCGCCGTGCGACAAAAAAGGACGCCGCAGAATGTTGCTGATCGGTCATGAGGGCACGCTACTCCGTTACGGGAAGGACACTGGCTCCCTCCTCACTAGCGCAAAAATCAGCCCCCTGCGAGGTGGAACCCATCCACATGGGCAATCCCCACCAGGCCCAGCACACACAGGGCCACCACAAACACGATGGCCACCAATGCTCCCAGAACGCTGGACTGTCTGACACGCAGCCAGAAAGACATCCCCCAGACCATGGCTAACCCGTCCTTTCCCCGCCACTCCCAACCCCTTGCAGGGCCATCACCAACACACCAGAGGCAGGCCCTTCACATCCCAAAGCGGGACAGAGGGCCTGCCTTCCTTTTTCACCACCCTGCCACACACCACACTCCAGCAGGGACTGGCCCTCAGCTCTCCGTTTTCTCCTCGGCTTCACGCCGCACGAGGGCTTCCAGCTCCGGCGAAATGGTCCCCAGCACAACACGCAGGGTCACCAGCAGATTTCCCGCCTCATGCCGTTTATCCGCCGCAATACCACGACCAGTCAAACGCAGGACCGTGCCACTGTCAGAATGTGGCTTGACCTTCAGCGCCACCGTTCCACCCGGGGTACGGACATGCACCTTGCCACCCAGAATGGCCGTATGGAGGTCAACATCCTGCGTGACACGCAAATTCCGCCCCTCACGCCTGTAATAAGGGTCTTCCGCCACATGAATCTTCAGCAGCACATCCCCGGCAGGGCCGGGCCGACCATCCATGCCGGGCTGCCCCGGCTGACCTTTCCCCCTCAGACGAAGCGTCTTGCCATCCTCGATGCCCGCAGGAATGGTGACGGACACCTCACGCCCTCCACCAAGGCTGACATCACGCCGGGTACCAAGAGCACATTCCTCCATGCTGATACGCAGCTCGCCATGCAGGTCCTCGCCCCGCCGGGGACGGGCAGACCGGAAACCACCGCCCCCGCCACCAAAGGCACCGAAAATGTCCCCCAGGTCCTCCGGATTGAAACCACCGCCCGAGAAACCGCCAAATCCGCCAAAGCCACCACCTGGGCCACCGGCCCCGGCACCGCCACCAAAACCGCCCCCGCCAAAGGGACCCCTCATCTGGCCATCCGCATCGATCTCGCCACGATCGAACTGGGCGCGCTTCTCCTCGTCACCGACAATCTCGTACGCCTTGCCAATCTCCTTGAAGCGCTCCTCCGCCTTGGTATCACCGGGGTTGCGGTCGGGGTGATACTGCTTGACCAGCCGACGGTAGGCGCTGCGGATTTCCTTCTCCGACGCTGTACTGCTTACGCCAAGAACCTTATATGGGTCAGTCGCCATTACTGTCCTGTATCCTCCAGATCCGTATCATCCAGCAGGTCGATCAGCACGGCCAGAACCCTGCTTCTGGAATAGCCAGCAGCTTCCGCCTCCCTGATGAGGGTCTGCACCCGGGGGCGCAGGAAATCGGCGGCTGACTGTACTGGTGTGCCTGTCATGGAAAAAACCTTTCTTTCCCAAAGAAGTGGTGTGCCTGTAAGGTAAGGTCAATAGAGAATGAATTTTTGCCCGTGCATTTCCCGACACTTTCCCAGACCTTGCCGAAAGACAGTTCTTCATGCTGCATGCTGACAGCCCCTCCCCTGCCAACCTTTCCCGCCGCCTCATCATTACAGGCAGCGACAGCCGTTATTTTCCCCTGCTTCAGGAGCTGGTCGCTTCCATCCGCCGCTTCCCGGAGCTGGCCGGGCTGCCGGTCGCCTGCATTGATGGCGGGCTGAAGCGGAAACAGGTCACATGGCTGGAGCAGAATGGCATCACTGTCCGTACCCCGAGAGCCTTTCCTCATGTCTCACGATGGGCCATGCGCAGGCGTCCCAATCTGGCCATCGAACTCTCCAAGATGTGGCTGGACCAGCTCTTCCCGGAGCATGACACGCTGGTATGGATCGATGCAGATGCCTGGGTGCAGGACTGTCAGGCCGTAGAGCTTCTCTTCCAGGCCGCCGAGCAGACGCCGCACGCTCTGGCCATCACGCCGGAACTCTTCCTGCACAAGCCGCTGTTCCGGCTGCGCTGGCTGCCCTTCGGCCTCGTGCAGCTCCGCACCATCCTGTACAAGAATTCCCGTCTGGCCCGGCTGCCCCGGGCAATATGCCGTCATATCGGCGTGCGCCCCACCCTCAATGCCGGTGTTTTCGCCCTCTCCCGCACGGCTCCGCACTGGCCCCGGCTCCGCCACTGGCAGGAAGAAGCCCTGCGGCACGGCAAGATATTCAGCTCCGGCCAGCTCGCCATGGCCCTGACAAGCTATCACGATGGCTACGCCACCGCCCTGATGCCTGCCGGATGCAATTATCTGGGACCGTGGCAGATCGACTCACGAACGGGCCTGCTCTGCGAGGTCACTTTTCCGCACCGCCCTGTCGGCATCGTCCATCTCGCCGGGCACGACGCCATGCGGCTGGACCCGACCGTGACGATGGACGTGCCCGACCGGGCAGGAGGAACACAGGCCCTCAATCTGCGGTTCGGCACGATGCAGGCTTACCGGGACACCCGCCAGCCAGATATGACCTAACGGCTGAAGGCCCGCAGGATCATGTCCTTGCTCTCATGCTGTTCCACCTTCAGAGTGGTGTTGGAAAGTTCCCGCCCCTGCCAACCGGCACCGAAAGCAATGTAGAGCGAGATGGCATCATCCATGCGCTTGCCGGTAGCCGACACGGCGGCCACCCGGCGGGACAGGTAGGTCTGCTGGGAGTTGAGAACATCCAGATAGCCCGTCAGCCCGGCGGCATAGAGCTTGCGGGCACGGGACAGGGCCAGACCGGCCTGCGTGGCGGCCTCCCGTTCTTCCCGCACCAGCTCGCTGTCCTGATGCCAGTCATCGAGGCTGTCTTCCACTTCCCGAAAAGCATTCAGAACAGTCTGACGATATTGCAGGCGACTGGCCTCCGCCTCACTTCTGGCCTGGGCGATCTGGGCGCTGTATTTACCCCCATGCAGGATGGGCAGGGAGGCCATCATCATGACATTCCAGCTCATCCCTCCAATCTGGAACGCCTGATAGGCGGCAGAGGCATTGGGATTGAAGGTCAGCGGGATGCTGAAATTGGGATACAGATTGGAAATCGTGATTCCGATGCGGGAGACGCTCGCCGCATAGCGCCGCTCGGCCGAACGGATGTCAGGCCGGTTGGTCAGCACGGTGGAAGGCAGCATGGCCGGGAACGGGGGCAGGGTCGGGATGGGCCGCCGCTCTTCAAGATCAGGCTGTTCCTTACCGGGCATCTCACCCATCAGCACGTTGATGGCATGGATGAGCTGCTCCTGCCGCGCCCGCAGGGGGGGCAGACGAGCCAGCTCGGCATGTTCTTCCGTCCGGGACTGGGCAATGGCCAGCGTATTGCCAACGCCATTATTGAAGAGCCTCTCCACCAGCTGGGTACTGTCCCGAGCCGTGCGGATGGAATCCTCTGTCACGCTCATGCGGGTCTGGATGGTCCGCAGCTCAACATAGTCTGTCACCAGCTGGCTCAGCAGAGAGAGCAGCAGCCCCCGCCGCTCCTCGATGCTGACTTCCACCAGCCTCTTACGCTCCTGCACCTGCCGGGAGATATGGCCAAAAACATCAATCTCCCAGCTTGCCCGGGCACCATAGGTCAGCACAGACGCATGGGGGTGATTGTTCGGGTTGCCCGGGCGCAGGGGCCAGTTGTCAACATTGATGGAGTAGCGGTTGTCTCCCCCACCCGCATTGGCATCCAGCTGGGGATACCAGTTGGCCTGTGCCTGCCGCCGGACAGACTGCTCAGCCAGAACATGCTGGGTGGCCACCTGAAGGTCGTAATTCCCTCTGATGGTCTGCTCCACCAGTCTGTCCAGAACAGGATCGTGAAACTGCGCCCACCAGTCCCGGAGGTTGGCTTCCGTCTCGGCAATTTCCTCCTTGGTGGCGGGGTGGGGCTCACTGGCAAAATGGCCCGGCACTTTCATCCTGTCCGGCCTGTATTCCGGTCCGACCATGCAGGACGTCAAGAAAAGACAGCTGCTGACAACAAGGGGAACAAACCGCATCTTCATCTCACAGGTGATCCTGCAGCCATGTCGTCAACAGCCCCCTGCCTCCGGCTTTTGCCTTCCCCACCGCCACGGTGGCTGTCATGCCTGCAGACAGAATGACCTCTGGCGGCATCTCATCAATTTCAATACGCACGGGAATACGCTGAGCCAGCCTTACCCATGTGAAGATCGGATTCACATCTGGCAGGCCGAGCCTGTCCGACATGCCGTTTGCATCATTGATGCCTCGGCCAATACTGACGACATGCCCCCGCAGGACATGACGATATCCCATGAGCTTGATACGGGCCTCATCACCAACATGCACACCATGCATCTTGGTTTCTTCAAAATAACCATAGACCCAATAGCTGTTCGCATCGATCACGGCCATGCGGGACTGTCCAGCCGTCACATAATCACCGACACGCAGATTGAGATTGGTCACGTAGCCATCCACGGCAGAATAAACCGTGGAACGCTGAAGATTGAGCAGGGCCGTATCGAGGGCAGACCGGGCTTCTTCCAGCCGTGCCCGGCGTACTTCCATCTCGGAGTCGAACACATCCTGTTCCTCACGGGACACGACGCCACCAAGCCCGCGCCGCCTCTTCGCATTCATGACGCTCAGCTTGTAATCTTCCGTCACACCCGCCAGACGGGCCCGTGCCTCATCGATCCTGAGCCTGAAACGCAGTGGATCCACCGTGAAAAGCGGATCCCCCTTATGAACGAACTGGTTGTCCACAACCGGAACAGATACGACCGTTCCCGACACTTCAGGCGTGGCCGTAACGACGTAAACACGGACACGACCATCACGTGTCCAGGGATCAAGGACATAAAGGTCCCACACGACATACCCCAGACCAATAGCCAGAGCGATGATGATCAGTGTCAGCAATGGACGTACAAGACGCCGAAACCAGTTCATACCCCCGCTCCACCTCAGACGAAAATAACCAGAAGACAGAGAACACAGACATACAGGGCAATCTCAAACAAGGCGACATGCCAGAACCAGCCCAATGCTCCGAGACGCCACAACACATAGCGCAGGGCCAGAGTCACCAGCACTGCGCAGACAGCATAAACAGCTATTGGAGAAACGAACACTCCGCAGAGGCTGACTTCCGAAAGCATCATGCGCCGCAATCCCCGAAAGAACGGGACCGTGCGGGTGATGTGTCTGATGCTTTGCTCACGTTGTTCCCTATCGCACCTGCAAAAGGCCCGGTGTCCGTCCAGACGGGCCGGACTCTGCTTCCTCCCGAAGGTACCATGCCGGGTATCCATCCAGAGGACGACACGGCACCACCGCCAGGCCATCTTCCCGTTTCAACCACAGAGGCAGAAGCAGCTCTTACCACTTCTTAACGTCAATTACAGGCGTCTGACCAGATGGAACCCACCTGGAAACAGAAAGCCCATAGCAGAAGCGGCCCCTGAAGGCCGCTTCTTTTGTCTCATATGCCTATGGAACCGACAAAATCACTTTTTCCGGCGTGTGAAGACACCTTTGGCCATACGCCATGCCTGCCCACCCGCATAACGGCCCACCGGACCACTGGCGAGACCAAGCAGGGACGTCAACGCAAAGCTCTGCTTCAGCTCATGCATCTTCCTGTCCCGCTCCATGCGGGCGCGGGCCTCTGCCAGGCCGGAATGACCAGCACGCACCGCCAGAAGCAGGAAAATGATGAAGAACAGCAGGTCTATCCCCAGTACACAGGTAGCAGACAGCAGAAGACCCAGATGGCAGATCTGCCTGAAAAAGGCCCAGAACACTCCGTGCAGGGTAATGGCTGCAAAGCCGAGAAACACGAGAGCCACGACAAGGAAGCACAGCCGGATACCGTGCCGTTTTGCACATTCCCTGAAAATTTTTCCCTGGGCAGCGAGCACTGCCTGACCAAGTTCCAGTAGACCATTCATGATACGACTGCTGCCCCTTCCAGATTCATGAAAAACACCAAGGCCCTTGCCAGAGGGAGGACAGAACACACCCCTCCGCCGACCATTCCCTCACCTATAGCACTGCACGGGAAAAAGCCAAAGCACCTCACGAAGCGGCGCTACCACCCCCCATTAAAGGTTTAATGAAAAGTTACACTCAATTTTATCAAGAAAAAAAGGCATAAAGATGTTCTGATTCTTTTTTCTTCTCCCCTCTGTAACGAAGTTTCAAGAATCATCATGTAATATCCTTTCATCTCAACCACTTCCATGCATTTATCCTGTCCATTGAATCCCACCGCCACCTCAAGTCCGTACGGTGCCGCTACGTCATGAAAACAGTCCGCCCCCGGAGCTGCCAGAAACACCCCTCACTGCCCCACACGGGGCACCGTCTGTTCCGTTCCATCATGCGGGCGGTTTGTCCTGTCAGGCAGTTCCTGGACAAAATTCATCCATCCATCGGGCGTTTGCCTGCACTCTGTCTGGCCCTCACAGCCATGGCTGGCGCAGCCCCTGTCTCCGCCATGGCGGATGCGGCCAGCACACAGACCGACCCTGCCCCACAGGACAGGACCTATTACTGGGCCATTCCAGAGCATGATCTCATCGGCCCGATACTGCGTGATTCCACCTCCATGAATCTTGCTTTCCTGAGCCGTGAAGGACGTGGACTGGACGAAATAGAACAGCAGGCCCTTGCCTATCCACAGACCGTACAGGCCATCATGCTGAACAGCACGGAATCGGCCATCGCCTGTGCACGAGCCTGGTTGCAGCCCCTCCATGCCCTGGGCCGTTGTGGTCGGCCGGCCGGTTTTTTCCGCAATGTCCTCTTCTGGGATACATCCCGCATCACCACCCCACCACATTGGCCAACATTGTGGGATGTTGCCCGCTATCCCGGACAGCGAGCCTTCTTCCGGGGCCCCCGCATGACGCTGGAGATTGCCCTGCTGGCCGATGGCATCCCCCCCAACCAGGTCTACGCCCAGCTTTCCACCCCGGCAGGGATCGACCGGGCCTTCCACAAGCTCAACCAGCTGCGGCCCTATATAATCTGGTGGCGCTCTCCCTCCGAGGCCTACCATATCCTCCAGAAACAGGCCGTGCTGATGGGAATCACCCCCGGCGCCATCATTCTCTCTCCCAAGGCAAGAAACACACTGGTGCGACCTTATCAGGCAGAGATGGGCAACGTTCTGTACAGTCCCGCCATGTGGGCAATTCCGGCGACACTGCCCACTGAGCAGGCCAACGAAATCCGCACCCTCCTGCTGAAGAACCCTCCACACCTGCCCTATCCTCCTTCCCCCATTCCTGCCGAATCACTTGAAATCAGCGACGGTTTCTGGGCAACACATGAACTGCTGCTGAGTGAGCGCTTTAACGCATGGCTCACCCACACTCCTCTTTCCAGGCCCCTGACGACAGAACAGACCACACGATGACAGATCACCTTCCCTTCTGGCGGACCACTTCCCTTCAGGACATGACAGCCAGCCAATGGGAATCTCTCTGTGACGGCTGTGGCCGCTGTTGCCTGAACAAGCTGCGGGACGAAGACACCGATGAGATCATCTGGACGGACGTTTCCTGCCGTCTCCTTGATACCCAGACATGCCGCTGCACCGACTATGAGCGACGCCAGAAAAAAATTCCGGACTGCATCTCCCTGACCCCGGCCCTGCTGGACGACATCGACTGGCTGCCCCCGAGCTGCGCCTATCGCCTCCTGCGGGACGGGTTCGACCTGCCGGAATGGCATCCCCTTCGCAGTGGAACGGACGACACCGTGCTGAAGGCCGGCGCCTCGGCCAGTGGCCGCTGCATCAGCGAACGCCGGGCCGGCCTGCTGGAAAACCACATCGCCGACTGGCCCGGTACCTGGCCGGAGGGCGCCCCACCCTGCGTTGCGCTCCGTCAGAATGGTAACAGCTGACACTCCCGTGCTTCTTCCACCCGTTCTCTGGCGTATGTCCTCCCGGGCCCGGCGGATCATTCTCCGTCTGGACCTCCGCCGACGGGCCATTGTCATCACCCTCCCTGCTGGAGCCACCCGCCAACAGGGGCTGCGCTTCCTCCAGAGCCAGTCACAATGGCTGGCACAGGCCATGGCAGACCTCCCTCCTCCGGCAGTCGATCAGGGCCAGATATGGCTGGAGGGGCAGGCCATTCCCATCCTCCCCACCATAATACTGGATGGCCGTACACGCCTGACAGACAAAGGGCTGCATGTGGGCCACCCGCCCGAAGAACATGCCCGCCATCTGCTCTCCTTTCTGAAGCGCCGTGCCGAAAGCCTGTTCCCGCCCCTCTTCCGGCAACAGAGCCTCCGTATGGAGGCCTCACCAGCAAAATTCAGCCTGCGGGATGTCAAAAGCCGCTGGGGCAGCTGCACAAGGCAAGGGCGCATCATGCTCAGCTGGCGGCTCATCATGGCTCCGCCGGACATCTACACCTACGTGATGGTGCATGAGCTCGCCCATCTGCGCCATTTCAACCATGGGCCGGCCTTCTGGGCGCTTGTGGACCAATACGCCCCGGGCGGACAGCCGGGGCGCAAAAAAGCTGAAAAATGGCTTTCACAGAATGGTGCTCATCTGCTGGCCATGATATAAAACGCCCGCTTCCTCTGCGCGCTTGGCGGAATGGTAGACGCACGAGACTTAAAATCTCGAGTTCGGTCAGAACGTGCGGGTTCAAGTCCCGCAGCGCGCACCAGAGGTGCCTTTTCTGCGCGGTACCATTGCCTTTCCATGCAGCCCGGCTCTATCTTCATCTTCCTGCAAAAGATTATCAGTTTGATCCCAAGGCCTGGCACCCGTCCAGCAAAGTAAGGAACGCCATGGTGTTCGCCCGATTCCGTCGCTTTTTCAGCCGTTCTTCCGCCCATCCGCAAGAGCCCGACCTGCCGGACAATCTTGCAGAAATCTACCAGAAGGCACGGAACGGCCATGTACTGGAGCAGGTTCTCTGGGGGAAAGCCCTGCTGGACAGCGAGTATGTCCCCCGGGATGTGGACAAAGCACGGGAGTGGTTCACCATTGCGGCTTCTGCCAGTTATGGCCCGGCCCACAACATGCTGGGCCGCTGTTCACAGTTCGGCTGGGGGTGCCCGCTGGATCTGACAGAAGCTGTCCGCCATTACAGCCGGGCTGCGCAGCTGGATGACCTGTGGGGCATCTACAATCTCGGCATCTGCCACATGCGGGGCCTGGGAGTGCAGGCAGACCGGCGAACCGCCTTCCTTCTCTTCCGTCGGGCAGCTCTGCGAGGCCATGCGAAGTCCATGAACCTGCTGGCCCGTTTCATTGAGGAGGGATGGGAGACCCCCGCCAATCCCCTTGCCGCTCTGGAATGGTATCAGCGCTCTGCTGACGGAGGCGATTACCGGGGGCAGCATAATTATGCTACCGCCTTGATGGGTATGGGGCAGCCGGAAGATGCTCTGCGCTACTGGCGCATGGCCGTAAAGGACGCCACGCCAGATATTCTTCAGGCCATGCAGCGGGAGCTGGAAAGGCCCGGAGCCCCACAGGACCCGGACCTCATGGAAACACTCAGGCAGCGGCTGAAAACAGCCCTGCCGGGCGATGACTGACAACACCCGGCCTGCGCTCTTCCCTCACAGGGAAACGGTATGAACCCAGCCGAACGGGTCCGCTTCCTCGCCACGCTGGAGGGCGCACAGGGCGTTGCGCAGCTTCATGGTGACCGGCCCAGCCGTTTTTCCATCACCAAACGCCACGGAGCCAGCATCCCGGCGGAATTCGCCAATCGGTGAAATGACTGCCGCCGTGCCGCAGGCAAAGGCCTCCGTAATCTCACCAGCAGCGGCAGCCCTGAAGACATCATCTATGGCCAGAGGCTCCTCAACCATGGTCAGGCCCATCCTGCGGCCCAGCTTGAGGATGCTGTCCCTCGTGATGCCTCGCAGAATCGTCCCACCAAGCGGTGGTGTGACCACACTGCCATCCTTGCGGACGAACATGACGTTCATGCCGCCCATTTCATCAATGAAGCGGCGTTCCTTCGCATCAAGGAACAGCACCTGGCTACAGCCATGGTCCGCCGCCTCCTGCTGGGGCAGCAGACTGGCTGCGTAATTGCCCCCACATTTGGCCTCACCCGTGCCACCGGGAGCCGCCCGTGTATACTGCTCCGACACCCAGACCGGGATGCTGCCATTACCACTGAAATACCCCCCTACAGGGCTGGCCAGCACGACGAACAGATATTCATTGGCCCGTTTCACGCCAAGAAACACTTCATTGGAGATCATGAACGGCCGCAGATAGAGGCTCTGCTCCGGATTGGTGGGCACCCAGTCATGATCCACCTTCAGCAGGGCCTTGATGGACCCGAGGAAGAGCTCCTCCGGCAGCTCGGCCATGGAAAGGCGGCGGGCTGACGCCGCAAACCGGGCAGCATTGGCCTCCGGCCGGAACAGCGTAACAGCCCCCCCCTTGCCACGATAGGCTTTCAGCCCCTCGAAAATCTCCTGCCCATAATGCAGGACGGTCGATGCCGGGTCGATCTGCAAAGGCTGACGAGGAATAATTCTGGCGTCATGCCAGCCCTTTTCATCCGTATAACGGATGACGGCCATATGGTCCGTAAAGACACGCCCGAACTTTGGGTCCACCATCAGGGCCTGCCGCTGCTCGGCTGATGTAGGGGTCTCTGTCCGTTCAATGCTGAACTCTGCCATGATGCTTCCTGCCTTCCCGGTCGGTTCAAAGATGTCACATTTCGGAATTTATGTGCTGTTCCGTCAAGAGACTAATATATGGAATACTATGTCTTTCAAGACCATATTTTTGAAACTTTATTTCATGAATGCCAGACATGCACCATAAAAAAAACCCCCACCCGGCAGGGTGAGGGTTTTTCCGGCGCAGGCCAGTTTTCCGTATGGCTGAAAGATCAGCGCTTGGAGAACTGGAAGGAACGGCGGGCCTTGGCCTTACCGTACTTCTTACGCTCGACGACACGGCTGTCACGCGTCAGGAAGCCAGCCATCTTCAGCACACCACGCAGCTCCGGCTCGTAGTGGGTCAGGGCACGGGAGATACCGTGACGGACCGCACCAGCCTGACCGGAAAGACCACCGCCAGTGACCGTGCAATACACGTCAAACTGGTTGTAGCGATCTGTCAGCAGGAAGGGCTGGGTGATCAGCATGCGCAGCACGGGGCGTGCGAAATAGTTCGTGACCGGGCGGCCGTTGACGGTGATCTCACCCTTGCCAGGCTTGATCCACACACGGGCGACGGCGTCCTTACGGCGGCCCGTTGCGTAGGAACGGCCCTGCGCATCACGCTTGGCTTCATAGACGGGAGCTGCATTGGCAACAGCAGGAGCCGCATTGGCCAGGTCCTGCAAAGTGCCGGTAAGCTCGGCGGCGGGGCGCTCTTGAGTTTCTGACATGATGACAGGCCTTACTGACGTTTCAGGGTATTCTTGCGGTTCAGGGAAGCAACGTCCAGCTTGACGGGCTTCTGACCCTCATGCGGGTGCTCCGTGCCGGCATAGACGTACAGGTGCTTCATCTGGGCGCGCTGGAGCGGACCACGGGTGATCATGCGCTCGACAGCCTTCTCCACGACCTGACCGGGGTTCTTGCCCTCGAGACGCTGAGTGATGGTGCGCTCCTTGATGCCACCCGGATGGCCGGTGTGGTAATGGAAGAGCTTCTGGCCGACCTTGTTGCCTGTCAGGGCGATCTTCTCGGCGTTGATGACGACAACCGCATCACCGCAATCAACATGCGGGGTGTACTGCGGCTTGTGCTTGCCGCGCAGACGGTTGGCAATGATGGTGGCGAGACGGCCCAGAACCAGCCCTTCGGCATCGATCAGGATCCAGTTTCTCGTCACCTCCGCGGGTTTCAGCGAAAGTGTGGTCTTCATGACGTATCATTTCCAGTTTGAGATGCCACAGACAATGCGGCATCAGGAAAAGGACTGCCCCGACGATGCCGGCTCCGTAAGAGGCCAGACACCCTGAAAGCCGGAAACAGATTCAGGATGTGGGCGTTATTGCGGGAGACGGGAAAAAGGTCAAGCCCTTTAATTCTGGACCATTGCGCCACAAGCGGCAGAGAACAGCCATTTTTTATGATGTGGTATTAAAATACCGCAAAATAATCCCTTCTTTCTGCCTCCTTCCGGCAGCAGACAGCTCCATCCCCATTTGCTCATGCCTCTGCCAAAGGGTATTGTGCCGGTTCGCATATCAAGAGTGCCCAAGCGAGGTAAGTGCAGCATGCAACGGTTACGGCTTCCCCTCTGTCTGGCCCTCCTCATCCTGATTCTGGGGGGACTGGGCATCTACCGCGAGGCCGGAATCCGTCTTTCCCACGCACTGGACCGGTTCCGGGCTGCCCTGCCTGCCGGGGCGGACTTTCATTACAGCGAGGTCCGGCCCGCATTCCTGCTTGGCGGGGTGACCCTGTATGATGTGTCGTTCCATTATCAGGCGACAGATTTCCACGCCCGGCGTGTCCGTTTCGGCTACCCCAAGCTGCTTTCCAGCGGAACCCTGAGACTGGCCAGCCTCCTGCTGGATTCACCCAGCTATACCGACCAGACACATCACATCACGGCAGACGAAGCGTCGTTCCATCACCTCCATATCCCCTCCTCGGCAGAAACGCTGCATGAAGGTCATGGCGAAGCGGACAGCATGCGCTCCCTGGCAGCCATCATGTCGTTTGAACCGGAAGACGTGACAGCCCTGCGCTTTGAACAGATGCAGCTGACAAAACTGCGTGTCTCACCATCAGAAAACGCCCCGCCCATTGCGGCTGGCTCCGCAGTTGCACGCCCGTTCACCATAAAAACACTGTCGGCTGACAACCTGATCGTTGAAGGCTACGGGCAGGGACTCCGTGTCCATACACTCATGAACGGCCTGTCCCTCTCCGTTTCCCTCCCCGGCGGCAAAAACAGCCTCTTCCCGCCAGTATTGCAGCAGATCCTCCTGCCCGGGAACACGGACGCCACGCCCGGGGCCAAATCTCCCATGGAACTGAATCTGGCCCTCCAGCATCTGGAAGCCAGAGAAGGTTACATCCAGTGGCTGAAGCGCCCCTTCCAGCATGCAGGCAACCCGGCAGAAACATTCTGGCAGGACCCGGCAGCAACCCTGTGGGAAAAGCCTGGCAAACTGGAAATCAACGGCCTGTCCCTTCTCTTCAGCCGGACAGACCTGCGACGGACCCTCATCCTCACCCATCTGGCAGGCGAGCGGCGGGCCGGAGAGAATGATGATCTCCGCACGGAGGGAGACCTGTCCGGCCTGACGACCCGGCTCTCGCCCCCCCCCTCACTGCTGGCCTCTCCCGTGGCTCTGCCGACGGATTACCACATCATTGCCACCTCCCGGAAAAGGATGGGGGAATGGGACGAGACCCTCCAGCTCCGTACCCTTTTTGGCAAGGACAGCCCCGCCCTGATGTCCGTGGTCTTCAGTCTGCCTGACATCAATCCGTTCCATCTGGGCGATGACAGCGTGTCACGCTTCCTCCAGGCTGGGCAATGCCTGGGGACAGAGCTGACCGTGCAGGGGCTGGACATCTTCTCCTATTACGGCATCCTGACCCACCAGGCTGAAGCCTCCTCCGAAACGGACAAACCAGCCGATGGAACGGGCGCCGCCAAACCCACACTGGAGTCTCCAAAAGGCTCCATGATGGCCGAACAGGGGTATGTCGTTACACCCCGCTTCAATGTTCTGGCCCTCCAGAAACCCATTCTGGCCCCTGTACTGGATTTCCTGCTGGCACCCGAACGGCGGACCCTCACCTTCAAGACCGGGCCGCTCTCTCTGGAGGAACTGGCCCATATCCCGAGCGACAGCAGCGACACGGCCAAATTCGACCGGCTGCATGTACTGAGTGTCACAACGCAGGACCAGTAAAGGCTCAGGAGAGCCTGCCTGCGTCACTCGACATCACGTTTTAGGGGAAATGCTGGGGCGAATGACGGGATTCGAACCCGCGACCACCGGTACCACAAACCGGCGCTCTACCAACTGAGCTACATCCGCCACACAGCGACCTGACATTTATTAAATCCTGCTTCTGCCGTCCAGCCCTCAAAAGCATTTTTGTCATATTTTTTTAGGACGTACCCCCTCCGGGCCGAAAAACCCGCCATCATGGGCCGATATCCGGTACGACATGGCCACAATGCTTCACAGCCTCCCGGCAGCCGCCTATAGTTGCCGCACAATTGGCCGCACCGGGCCGCTAGTACGGTGACCATGGCAGAACCTTGTATCTGCCCCACAGCCTCAACAGAGAGAAGGACCAGCCGCATTCATGGCCAGTGATTCCTACATCCAGCAATGGACCCAAAGACCCGTCAGGGAAATATTGGCAGGCATGGTGGGCACGTTCGCCCTCATTCCTGAAGTCATCGCCTTTTCCTACATTGCTGGCGTGTCACCGGCCGTCTCGCTGTTCGCTTCCTTCGTCATCTCCGTCTCCATCGCCATCTTCGGAGGCAGGCCGGGCATGATCTCCGGGGCCGCCGGGTCTGTTGCCCTGGTGCTGGCACCGCTCGTCCATGCCCATGGCCTCCAGTACATGCTGCTGGCCACCCTGATGGCCGGGGGCCTGCAGGTCATCTTCGGGCTGCTGCGCCTCCACTCCCTGATGCGCTTCGTCTCCAGCGAGGTCCGTACCGGCTTCGTCAACGCCCTGGCCATTCTCATCTTTTCCGCACAGGTCCCGCAGATGCTGGGAGTGAGCTGGCAAACCCATCTGCTCATCATCATCGGGCTGGTCATCATCTATCTTCTGCCCCGGCTCTCCAAGGCCATTCCCTCACCGCTCATCTGCATCATCGTACTGACGGCCATCACCATCATCCATCCGATGCCGGTCCGTACCATTGCGGACCTCGGGGCCCTGCCGACAGGCCTGCCGCAGTTCACCCTGCCACAGCTTCCCCTGAATGCTGAAACGCTCACCATCACCTTTCCGTATGCCCTGGCCGTGGCGGCTGTCGGACTGCTGGAATCCCTGATGACTGCCAGTGTGGTGGATGACCTGACGGACACGCATGGCACACCACAGAGAGAATGTACCGGGCTGGGAATCTCCAACATTTTCGTCGGCCTGTTCGGCGGGATTGCCGGATGCGGCATGATCGGCCAGACCGTCGGCAACCTGCGCTATGGCGGGCGTGGGCGGCTCTCCACCTTCACGGCCGGGGCCTTCCTCCTGCTGCTGATGGTCGTGCTGCACCCGTGGGTGGCCCGGGTGCCGGTCGCCGCCCTCGTGGCCATCATGATCATGGTGTCCGTCAGCACCTTCGCCTGGGGCAGCCTGAAAGACCTCTTCCACCACCCCAAGCTGACCAGCCTCGTGATGCTCGTCACCGTCGGCGTGGTCGTGCTGACCCACAATCTGGCGGCTGGCGTGCTCGTGGGCGTCCTGCTCTCCGGCTTGTTCTTTGCATGGCATACGGCCCGGCTGGTGCAGGTCCGCTCCACGGAAGAACATGACATACTGACCTACCACATACAGGGTCAGATCTTCTTTGCTTCAGCAGACCTGATGGCCGAGGCCATGACCTACACCACCCATGCCCACCGGGTGACGCTGGACCTTTCCCACGCGCGCTTCTGGGACATCACGGCCGTGCAGGCCCTTGAGAAGATTGTCGAGAAATTCCGCAAGCACGGCAAGGAGGTGACCGTCTGCGGGCTGGATCATGCCCAGCATGGCATCCTCACCGAGCAGTCCGACGAAAAGGCTTTCACCATCTGAAGGAGGCCCGACCTCGGCCTCCGGATACGGAAAACCCCGGCAGGATGACCTCGCCGGGGTTTTTCATGATCAGCCCTCCTGTTCCAGCATGAGGGGCAAGGCTGGAAACTGCCGGACAAAACGCTGCTGATCCGCCGGGAACAGGCGGACCCGGAGATGCAGTCTCTCCTCATCATCCAGCCGTTCCATCACCTCCCCATGCTCATGCAGCCATGCCAGTGCGGCACCATCCGTGACAGGAACCTGCACCGAAAACTGCTTCATGGACCGTGTCATGAAGGCATCCAGAGCCTCCATGAGGTCCGGCAGCCCTTCCCCCGTCAGGGCGGACACGGCCACGCTGCCCTCACGGCGGGGCACGGCTTCCGTACCGCCCAGAAGATCGGCCTTGTTCAGCACCTCGATCGTCCGTTCCGGCCACGCCTCATCCAACATCCCGTCGGCTGTCATGTCACCCAGAACGGACAGCACGTCCTCCCGCTGGGAGGCACTGTCCGGATGGGCGACATCACGCACATGCAGGATGATGTCTGCCTCCGCCACCTCTTCCAGCGTCGCCCGGAAGGCGGCGATCAGCTCGGTCGGCAGGTCGCTGATGAATCCCACCGTGTCGGACAGGATGACCCGACGGCCTGAAGGCAGGGTCAGGTTCCGCATGGTCGGGTCCAACGTGGCGAAGAGCTGGTCCTGCGCATGGACACCCGCCCCGGTGATCCGGTTGAACAGGGTGGACTTTCCCGCATTAGTGTAACCCACCAGAGCCACGACCGGGAACGGAACCTTGCGACGGGCATGGCGGTGCAGGCCACGGGTCCGACGGACCTGCTCCAACTCCTTCCGCAGCTTGACCAGACGTTCATCCAGCATCCGCCTGTCCGCCTCGATCTGCGTTTCACCCGGGCCACCAAGGAAGCCGAACCCACCACGCTGCCGCTCCAGATGCGTCCAGAGCCGGACAAGGCGGGACCGCTGATATTCCAGATGCGCCAGCTCCACCTGCAACACACCCTCCCGTGTCGCAGCTCTGGCTCCGAAAATATCCAGAATCAGGCCGGTCCGGTCCACCACCTTGCAGCCCATCTCTTTTTCCAGGTTGCGCTGCTGGGCGGGCGAAAGACGGGCATCGACCACCACCACGCCCACGGACTCCGCCTTGACGATCTCTGTCAGCTCCTCCAGCTGCCCCGCACCGAGGAGGGTCGCCGGGCGCTTCGTCCGCAGCGGATAAATGGCCGTATGGACGATCTCCAACCCAATGGAGGCCGCGAGCCCCACCGCCTCCTCCAGCCGGGCTTCTGCGGCTCGGCCTTCAGCGAAGGCCTGCTTCTCCGCAGGGAGAATGACGGCGGCGAGGGTGGGCTTGCGGGCGGTTTCCTTGGGCTGACGTCTCAAATCCGGAACATCCTGTCTTCAAAATCCTGTATCGGCCTTCTTCAGGCCCGCCTCATATGGGAGGGAGCCCTGCCAGACACAAGCACCCCCCGGAAGAGAGGCACCAGTCAGGGCAGGTCCGAAAGAGCCGCCACGGGCATGATGGTGCTGATCGCATGTTTGTAGACGAGCTGCACATGCCCGTCCCGGCGGAGCAGCACACTGCGACCATCAAACCGTGTGATGACCCCCTGAAGCTTGACACCATTGACCAGAAAAACCGTCACCGGTTCTTCCCGCTGCTGCACATGGGCCAGAAACTGCTCCTGCACGTCGCCTGTTCTCTGTTCTGACATGGATTCCTTCATCATTTCCCACCCTGCCCGTCACGTTCGGACGGGGCAGCAGACCGATCTTCCTGTGTTACACCAAGCTGCTTGAGTTTGCGGTGCAGTGCGCTCCGCTCCATGCAGACAAAATTGGCCGTCCGGCTGATATTGCCACCAAAACGCATCAGCTGGACCTGCAGATACTGTGTCTCGAACTGGTCCCGAGCCTCCCGCAAAGGCAGGCTCATCACATCAGCACCAGCTGTCAGGCAGGTCATGGAAGGAGCCCCCTCCCGGACTGCCTCTGGCAGCATGTCTGCCCGTATGACGTGCGGGGTGTCACCATCCCCACCGGGGGCCAGAATGAGCATCCGTTCCATCAGGTTCCGCAGCTCACGCACATTCCCCGGCCATTCGTAAGTCTGGAGACAGGCCAGAGCATCCACGGCAAGTGTCCGGACCGGCAGGCCGGAAGACCGGGCACAACGTTCCAGAAAATGCTGCGCCATGACCGGAATATCTTCTGGTCGCTCCGAAAGAGCCGGAACCTGAAGGGGCACGACGGCCAGCCGATAATACAGGTCCTCCCGGAAACGGCGCCGGACAATTTCAGCCTGAAGGTCCCGGCTGGTGGTCGCCAGCACCCGGACATCCACCTTCACGCTGTGATTGCCACCCAGACGCTCGAACGTATTGACCTGAAGCGCCCGCACGATCTTGCCCTGTGTCTCCAGCGGCATGTCGGCCACTTCATCCAACAGCAGGGTGCCCCGATGGGCACGCTCCAGCAGGCCCGGACGGCCCGGCCTGTCACCGGCTCCCTCAACCCCGAAAAGTTCTTCCTCCAGATGCTCCGGGGCCAAAGCGGCACAGTTCAGCACCACGAAAGGGCCCTCCGCCCTTTTGGATTCAGCGTGGATGAGCCGGGCCACCACCTCCTTGCCCGCACCGGCAGGGCCGGTGATAAGAACACGGGAATTGGTAGGGGCCACACGGTTGATCTGCCCCCGCAGCGCATTGACAAGCGCACTGTTGCCCATGAGCGTGCTCTGCTCTCCGGCTCTCAGGCGCAGCTCGGCATTTTCCTTGCGCAGCCGGGCTGCCTCCAGCGCCCGACGGACAATGACCAGAAGACGGTCCGACTGGAAGGGCTTCTCCAGAAAATCATAAGCCCCCTGATGCAGGCTGGAGACGGCCGTCTCGATCGTTCCGTGCCCGGAAATCATGATGACAGGCACATCCGGCTGCTCCTCCCGGAACAGACGCAGCAGGGCCATGCCGTCCAGACGAGAGTTCTGGAGCCAGATGTCCAGTATCACCAGCGAGGGCCGATTCTCCCGGAAAACCCGGATGGCCTCATCAGCCTCCGCAGCTCCACAGGTCACGTAGCCATCATCCTCCAGAATCCCGGCAAGCAGGAGGCGGATATCCGGCTCGTCATCAACGATCAGAATTTCATGCTCCATGGGATACCTTCATGCTTTGCTCACGCCCTCTGCTGCAAGCCCCCTGCCCACCAGCGGGAGGATGAGTGCCACCAGGGTGCCAGCCGTTCCCACATCTCCGGTACCGGCAAGCACCCGGCGCTCTTCCTCTGTCAGGGACCGCAGGTGCAGCCGCCCCTTATGGGCCTCCATCGCCCGGTGAACAATGGCCAGCCCCAGCCCGGTCCCCTTCTCCTTGTGGGTCACGTAAGGCTCTGTCAGACGCTGATGCTCCCCAGCGGGCAGCCCCACGCCGTTATCAGCCACACCAATGATTGCCGCTTCATCCTCAAGCGTCAAGCGGAGGACAATCCAGCCCAGCACGGGCTGGTCCACCCCCAGGCGCCGCCCTGTCATCAGGATGGCATCTGCTGCATTCTGTAGCAGGTTGATAAGAGATTGACCAATCAGGCGATGGTCACACCGCACCATGACCGGCCCACCAGCCGGGACATCCAGCCGATACGCTATCTCCGGATGGGCATTCTGCTGGAGGAACAGCGCCTCACGACACAGGCGGACAAGGTCATGCTCGGCCATCTCTGGCTGGGGCATACGGGCAAAGGATGAGAACTCATCCACCATGCGCCCGATATCCCCTACCTGCCGCACGATCGTGCTGATGAGCTGATCGTAGATTTCCGGGTCGCTGGTAATCTCCCTGTAAAAACGCCGTCTCAGCCTCTCAGCCGCCAGCTGGATGGGGGTCAGTGGATTCTTGATTTCATGGGCGATGCGACGGGCCACATCGGCCCAGGCGGCCTTGCGCTGGGCTACCTGAAGGAGGGTGATGTCATCAAAGGTGACAACATATCCCCCCCGGCCTTCATGCCCGTTCTGCTCCGCCACGGCAGAGACGAGCAGGGTCCGTCCGGCTCCGGCACCACCCCCGCCTCCCGGCCCACCCGGCGCCCGGGCACTTTCAGTATCGATCTGGATTTCAGCCCCATGCTCCTTCTCGGGATGCTCTTTCACAGCCTGAAGCAGAGTGGCGAATTCGGGCACATGATCGACCAGAGGGCACCCCTTGGCCTGTTCCAGGTCCCGCTGAAGAATGGAGGAGGCAGCCCGATTGGGAAGTTCGACAGTCTGGTCATGGTCCAGCCCGATCACACCGGCGGACACACCAGCAAGAACGGTCTCCGTGAAACGCCGCCGTTCGTCAATCTGGTCATAAGCCTGCATCAGCTCAGAACGCTGGCTGGCCAACTGGCTGGCCATCAGGTTGAAGGCACGGGAGAGGGCCACCAGCTCATCCTCACGCAGGCCACGGCTTTCCACAGGGACCCGTGCCGTCAGATCCCCCCGGGAAATGCGACGGGCTGCCCGGATCAGAAGGCTGAGGGGCCGAGTGATCCTGTTGGCCTGGGACAGGCCGCTGAGCATTCCCACCGCCAGCACCAGCAGACCCATCAGCGCCAGAATCACGATGAGTGTCAGCTGGGTCTTGCCACGATTGTTGAGCATCCGCTGATAATCCTGCACCAGCGTGTCTGTCCGTGTCATATGGTGGAGGATGTCCGGGTCCACTGGCCGGGTAATGACCAGCATGAGACCAGAATTGCCCCCCAGCGAGACAACCCCCCGCACCAGCTGCGCCTCTGGCTGGTCCAGAAGCACGACTTCTCCTGTTCTGGCCATGGCCGCCACAGACCGGGGCGGCAGCTCCTTTTCCGGGTCCCCTGCCCGGATGGCCATGAGCCCCCCCGTAGCGATGATCCTGTAGGTGATCGGATTGAAAATGATCGCATCATTCAGTCCCCGTTCCGTCACCTCATCTTCCAGCAGGGCCTGAAGGCGTGGCTGGTCGTGGAACAGGTCCGTCCCGTGGGCGAACATCTCGTCGTTCTGGACTGTCAGAAGCGTGTTGGCCAGGGCAAAGGCCTCTGTCCTCGTATTCTCATTATGCTCCCGCAGATATCCTGCCGCTACGGAACGGGCCTCGCTCAGGGCCGTGTTGACCCGGTTTGAAAACCAGATCTCCACACCATAATGGAAGAACAGGGCCGAAAGGGCACCGACCATCAGTGTAGGCGCCACGGCCACCACGCCAAACAGCATGACAAGCTGGCTGTGCAGCCGGGCCCCGGCCTGCCCCATGCGCCGTGCGGCCAGCATCCGGCCGATCTGCCGTACCCCGGCAGCACCGATGAGCATGAGCGTGATGAAATCCAGCAGGAAAAGCAGGGCCTGCGCCCGTGGTACCCGGGCCAGTGAAACACCACCCGCAAGGACGATGAATGTCACGAACGTGAGGACCAGCGCCACGACCGTCAGCACCACCACGCCATCAGGGCTGGTCAGACGCCCGAGAGAGGCCCGCATCCTGCTGGCAAGACGTCTGATCATCACAGTATCTTTCCTGCTCAACGGTCCCCCGGCTTCGCTCCGGGCCGGGGGACAACGATATGAAGTTCCCTGATGCGCTTGCGCAGGGTGTTGCGGTTCAACCCCAGCAGAGCAGCGGCACGGAGCTGATTCCCACCCGTATGCTGGAGGGCCATGGTGATGAGGGGACGTTCCACTGCTCCCACCACGCTGCCATGCAGGTTGCAGCTGCCCGCCTCCAGCCCTGCCCGTACATAACTGCGCATGACCGGCTCGAACATCGCTGCCAGCCCCCCGCTCCGGTCACCGGAAAGAGCCCGCACGGCCCGCAGACGTTCCGGCCCGAGGCACTGCTCCATCGGCAGGGAAGCCAGCCAGTGCCGCAGGCCATCCTCCAGCCCTCCGTGACGCAACAGGGTCGCCTGGTCATGCCGGCTGGCCACCACGATACGCACGGCCTCCTCCCGCCGTGCCGGCGGCCTGTGGGCCAGAACAGCCGCAAAACGCTTCTGGAGTGTCGGGCACAGGCAATCCAGCTCATCCAGAAGAAGCGTGCCGCCACGGGCCTGCTCCAGCCAGCCATTGCCTGCCGTACCAAACAGCCGCTCCTCCCGCAGGGCACGGGGAACAGCCGTCAGCCCCGCAACGACAAAAGCTCCGCCTGCACAGGAACTGTGGGCGTGAATCCTCTGGGCCACGTCCAGACGCTCCTGCGAGCTGGCACCATGCAGGAACAACGGGCGCAGCGCACGGACTGCCCGGGCCGTCGGCTCACCCATCACGCCACATGCCGGGCAAGAGCCCCTTCCCGATCACGCACGATGCCAGCCGCGATGGCGTCATCATAGAACCGCTCCAGCAGAGCAATGACAGCAGGAGCGGAATCCAGCCGGTTCACCTCCGCCCGGAATGCCGCCGACCCCGGAAGACCGGCGGAATACCAGGAGACATGCTTGCGGGCAAGGCGCAGGCCCGGTCGCTCCCCAAAATGGTCCATCATCATGTGATAATGTTTCAGGACGATCTCTTTCTCCGTTGCGAGATCGGGGTCCGGCACGTCCACGCCGCTCCGCAGGGACTGGGTCAGCTGGGCGAGGAACCAGGGCCGCCCATAGCAGCCCCGCCCCACCATGATGCCGTCCGCCCCCGAATCCGCCAGGGCCTGACGGGCCGAGGCCATGCTCACGATGTCACCATTGACGATCACCGGAAGCCTCACCGCCTCCTTGACCCTGCGGACAAACTTCCAGTCCGCCCGGCCATTGTAGAACATCTGGCGGGTCCGCCCGTGCACCGTGATCATGCGGATGCCGACATCCTCGGCAATACGGGCCAGGGCAGGAGCATTGAGATGCTCATGGTCCCACCCCATCCGCATCTTCAGCGTCACGGGGACATCCACCGCCTTCACTGTCGCCTCCAGCAGGCGGGCGGCGAGAACTTCATCCCGCATGAGGGACGATCCGGCCATCTGGCCGATGGCCACCTTCTTGACCGGACAGCCGAAATTGATGTCCACGACATCCGCACCACCCGCCACGGCGATCTTTGCTGCCTCTCCCATGGCCTGCGGGTCACACCCCGCCAACTGTACGGCATTGACACCACCAGCCCCGGCGCTGCGGGCCATGCTCAGGGTCCGCTCATTCTCCCGTACCATCGCCCATGAAGCGATCATCTCCGAAATGACAAGCCCCGCTCCCAGCTCTCTGGTCAGCCTGCGAAACGGCAGGTCCGTGACGCCGGACATGGGAGCGAGGATGACAGGGTCATCAATCACGCAGCCCGTCCCCAGAGTGATGGGCGGCAGAGGAATCGGCATTGGCATGGATACGGGATACCTGTCAGGTTTTCGTGGAGCAGACCGGGGCGGGATTTTACAGTTACGGCCTTCAAAGCGCAAATGGCGGCTGCCTCACCCCTGCCTGCGCCGCCGGGCCCGCCTCATGGAAAGAATCTCCCGGTCATGACGCTGTTCCCCAGCCGGTGTGACCTCAAAACGTCCGTCATCCCTCTGCCGGGCCAGCCCCATGCCAGCCAGCCGCAGCAGGCAGGACCGGTCCTTGAGAGGGGCCCGGAAATCGGGCATCCGCCCTTCCGGCGGGGGGCCGACCGGGCGGCCCGTTTCACCGCTCAGCACAAGCCGGTGCAGGGCCGAACGGCAGCAGGTTTCCAGGTACAGGTCATCCCAGCTCATGGCTCCGGCTCCCGTTTCATCGACATGGCGCAACTCCCTCTCTGCAAAGCCACACAACAGTCATCAATACCGCAAATTGTCTTGACAAGAACGACCATGCGTTCTGAAAGGTTCTTAACTGTCAGTAAGGGAAGAGTGAATGCTCGATATCGGAAAAACAGCCACGTGGCTTCTGCGCCGTCTCAACCCTGAAACTGCACATGAGCTTGCCATCCACAGCATTGCCCACGGCCTCGCCGGTCGCGGCAAACCCGATCATTCGGCCCTCCGGACGGAAGCTCTGGGTCTTTCCTTCCCCAACCCGATCGGCCTTGCAGCAGGGTTCGACAAGAATGCCCGGGCCGTGCGGGGGCTGGCCAGACTCGGCTTCGGCTTTGTGGAGACCGGCACGGTCACACCCCGGCCCCAGCCGGGCAATCCCCGGCCCCGCCTGTTCCGTCTGGTCGATGACCACGCCATCATCAACCGCATGGGCTTCAACAGCTGTGGGATTGACCGGTTCTGCCAGAACCTGACACCCCTTTTCCGCCCGGACGGGAATGGCACCGTAAAAGCCGCCGGTGTTCCGCTGGGTATCAATCTGGGCATCAACAAGACAGGGGCAGACCCGCTTGTGGACTACCCCGCCCTGGTAGGCCGGACGAAATCCTACGCCGATTATATCACCATCAACCTCTCCTCCCCCAACACCCCCGGCCTGCGGGACCTTCAGGCTACCGACATGCTGGCCCGCCTGCTGGATGCCATACAGACCGCCCATCCCGACCGCCCCCCTTTGCTGGTGAAGCTTGCCCCTGATCTTGAAGATGACGCCTATGGCCCCATCCTCCAGACGGCACTGGACGGTGGCGCTGATGGTCTCATTCTCACCAACACCACGCTGGCCCGTCCCGCCAGCCTGACGGACCCTCACCGTGAGGAGGCCGGAGGCCTCTCCGGTGCGCCACTGGCCGAACGGGCCCGCCATGTGCTCCAGCTCGTGAGCGACCTGAACAATGGCCGCCTCTGCCTCGTTTCTTCCGGCGGCATCGAAACCGGAAAAGACATTCTCGAGCGTCTGAAAATGGGGGCGGACCTCGTACAGGTCTACACGGCCTTCATCTACGAAGGGCCCGCCGTCCTCACCCGGCTGAAGCAGGAGCTGCTGCACGAGATGAGCCGCTCCGGCATCCGCACCCTCGCCTCTCTCCGGCGCTGAATCACCGTAACGCAGGGGCCACGTAGCACCATGAAGACTGCTCTGGTCGGCATCGTCAAAAACGAAGCACACGACATACTGTACTGGCTGGCCTGGCATGCCCTCCTCGGTGTGGACAGTTTCATCCTGTTTGATGATGATTCAGATGATGGCACGAGGGATCTCATCACGGCCGCCAGCCTGCACTGGGATGTGCGCCTTTTCCATATCCGTGAGCACAGCCTTGACCTGTCCAGCCAGGACCATGCAGAGCGCCAGAGACAGGTCTATCTTGATGCCCTGTCGGCCATTGCCATGGATGAACAGTCTTACGACTGGGTGGGTTTTCTGGATACGGACGAATATGTCAGGCTGTACGCCCACGAAACCCTGCCGGAATTTCTGGAATCATTGCCTGCCGATGCCGGTGCAGTAGCCCTGCACTGGCAGGTTTATGGCCATGACAATCACATCACGACCCCCAGCCTGCCGCCTTTCCACAGTTTCAGCCGCCACAGCACGGCGGGAGAGGCCATCAACCGGCATGTAAAGAGCTTCATCCGCCCTCATTGCTGGAAGAAAGGCAAATGGGTCAATGTCCATTATTTTGCGCTGGCTGAAGGGCGTTATGTCACCTCATCCGGTGCGCCTGTTGCCTGGTCTGCCGTACCCGGCATTACGGTAGGGTATCCTGACTGGGCTGTTGCCAGCCTGATGCATTTCCAGCGGCGCAGTCTGGAACAGTTCGTCAAACGGGTCCTCAACCGCAAAGACCTCCAGCTCACCCTTTCAGACCACCAGCTGGCCCAATGGAACGACATTGAAGACACGGTCCCCCGTGAAAAGACGTCGGACATTCTGCGCTGGGTCAGGCCGGTCATCACGGCAGGGGCCATGACCGTGCTGGAAGAGATGCGGCGTCAGCACCCTCCCATCCCCGGCCTGACTCCCCCCTCAACCCGGCAGAATCCGGCTGGCTTCCGGGTCTTTTCCCTGCATCCGAAGGATGCCCGCCATCCCGGTCTCGTCAATGATCTGCTCCAGGACCTTGGCAGTGCCGAGCAGCAGGGGGGTGAGTTCCAGCTTTTCCTGATCCAGAGCCTGATCCATCCCGAAGCCGCCTTTCTGTTCGGCCTGGATGAAAAGGACAGGATACGGGACTTCTTCATCCTGCATGATGGCCGCCTCACCGGCCTGCCCCGCTACGACATCCTGCCTGTCATCGAACAGACAGCCATTGCCCTGAGGCAGCATGGGGGCCAGAAACGTTTTCTCTGCTCTCCTCCCACGGAACCGATGGCGCCTGACAGGCAGGCCGTCAGCCTTTGGGAATGTTTCATCACCATTCCTCAGGAGACCACACCCTCAGGGGCCTCCTGGTTGAGCCTGTCGCCCTTCAACCTGCTGGAGATGGCTCTGGGCGCTCCAACCTTCACGCTGGACACCATTTCCACCCTGACAGCCATCGACCGGGAAACCACCGTATGGCTTCTCCCTCTTCTGGCCCTCCATTTACAGGCGCCACAATACAGGGAACTGCACAGCCATCTGGGCGCCCTGGCCCCCTTCATCCTGTAAGAACAGGGGAGCAGGCCCATTCCCTTCATTGAAAAAGGCTCACCAGAGGACTGGTGAGCCTTTTTTCTCTTCGTGCCAGACAGGCTGACCGCCATGGCTCAGCGCCCAAGTTTGCGCAGCTTCACGCCACTCATCAGCCGTTCTTCAATCTTGGCCAGAGACATGCCTTTGGTCTCCGGCACGTACAGATATGTCAGACCAATGAAAATGAAGTTCAGAACGGCCAGAAGCCAGAACGTGCCAGAGGCCCCAAAGGCCTCCATCAGCGGCAGAAAGCTGACACTCACGCCCATATTGGCCAGCCAGTTCATCAGGGTAGAAGCAGACATGCCGAAATTGCGCCCCTGAATGGGCTGGATCTCTGCACACAGCACCCACATGAGCGGCCCCGCCGACATGGCATGACCAGCGCAGAAAACCATCAGCACGAACACGGCGATCATCTGGGAAGCCTGCTCCGCCATACCCTCATGCAACAGGGCTGCAAGAGCCCCCATTGTCAGCGCCATGACGGCAAAACCGACATAAAGAATGGGCTTGCGGCCCCAGCGGTCCACCAGACCAACCGCCACGAACGTGGCCAGCATGTTCACCAGCCCGATGATGGCCGTACACCAGACCTGCGCATGTGTATCAAAATGGGCAGCCTGAAGAATCTTCGGAGCATAAAACATGACGATATTGATGCCCGCCAGCTGCTGCATGGCCTGAAGGCCAATACCCAGCAGCACGGAACGACGGAAATTGCTGTTGCGCTTCAGCAGTGCCCACCCTTCCTGCTTCGTTTCCAGCTGCTGGCGGATGGCCTGAATCTCCTTGGCGGCCTCCAGCGGGTCATCCCGCAGGTCCAGCAGGATTCTCCGCGCCTCCTTGTGGCGGCCTTTCATCACCAGCCAGTGCGGACTGTAAGGCAGGAACAGAACCCCGATAAGAAACAGCGTTGCCGGGAAGGCTGCAAAAGCAAACATGCTCCGCCAGCTGCCACGATAGGAAAAATAGGCATCAGCCAGAAAAGCCACGAATATGCCGATCGTCAGCATAAGCTGGTAGGTGGAGATCATCGCACCACGGGTATCTTCACTGGCAATTTCAGAAAGATAGAGCGGCGCCGTAAAGGCGGACAGCCCGATGGCATAGCCCATCACCACCCGGAAGGAGATCATGGAGGCGACAGACCAGCTCAGGAAGCAGCCCAGTGCCCCAATCACGAACACTGCGGCCCCGCAGATCAACGCCCGCTTGCGCCCGACCTTCTGGGCCAGCTTGCTGGCACTCACCGAGCCAAGGGCCGCACCGGCCATCATGGCACTGACAACCCATGAGAGCGCCAGTGTGGAAGGATGAAACTCCCGGGAAAACAGATCCAGCGCACCGGAAACCACGCCGATATCAATACCAGACATCAGCCCCGCAAGGGCCGCAACACCACCAATGACAAGAATCTTGAATTTCGTGGGATCGAAAAATGACGCATCGTCATCATCGCCTGTCCCTGGGGATACAGAACGGGGATCAACTTCATCTACCATGTAAAGGGCGCAACCTCCCTGATGCAGACCAGCCCCACCAGCCAGACACGAAACCGGGCAGAAGAGACGGACTGTCCCTCCTGCCCGGCAGTGCATGAACAGGGCTGATCTTCAATCAACTACCAAGATCACGCAGTTTTACACCACTCATGAGGCGCTTCTCAATAGTTTCCAGCGAAACATCCTTTGTTTCTGGAACGAAGAGATAAAGTAACACGACACAGATGGCGTTGAATCCGGCAAACAGCCAGAAAGTATTGGGGCCGCCAATCAGCTCCAGCACACTGAGGAATGTCGTGCCGATAAGAAGATTGCTCAGCATGTTTGTCCCGGTAGAGATGGAGATGCCAAGGCTGCGCCCTGCGGCAGGCTGGATCTCCGAGCAGATGACCCACATGAGCGGCCCGGCGGACATGGCGAACCCACCCACGAAGATGATGATCATGCCAAGAGCCAGAAGCTGAAGAGCAAGGGTCGTCGTCCCGTACCACAGCAGGAAGGCAAGAATGGCCATGCTGGCTGCCATGCTGGCATACCCGGCATAGAGGATCGGCTTGCGGCCCCAGCGGTCGGAATAACCAACGGCCACAAATGTCATCAGCACGTTCACAAGGCCGATCAGCGCCGTACACCACATTTGGGCCTCAAGGCTGAAATGGGCTGTCTCCAGAATACGCGGGGCGTAGTACATGATGATGTTGATGCCAGCGAACTGCTGCATGACCATCAGCAACATGCCCAGTCCGAGGGAACGGCGGTAGTTGCTGTTGGTCCGCAGCAGCTTCCAGCCCTCTTCCTTGGTCTGCAACTGCTCGCCAATGGCCTTCAGCTCCTGCCGGGCCTGGGACGGCGCATCACGCAGCTTTGTCATCGTCTCCAGAGCCTCTTCCTCACGGCCCTTGAGCATCAGCCAGCGTGGGCTCTGCGGCAGGCAGAGGAAAATCACCAGAAACACGACAGCCGGCACGGCCTCTACCACCATCATGGAGCGCCATGCACCGGAGGGGGCGAACCAGCTGTTGGAGAAGAAGGCCAGGAAAATACCGATCGTCTTGAGCAGCTGGTACAGCGAGACCATGGCACCACGCTGTTCCGTCCGGGCTACCTCGGAAAGATAAAGTGGCGTGCAGAAGTCGGAAAGGCCCATGCCCATGCCCACCAGCACACGGCAGATGATCATCATGGTGATGGACTGGGAAGCCGCACAGCCAGCCGCCCCTATGGAGAAGAAAGCCGCAGCGGTCGTCAGCGTGTATTTGCGGCCCAGACGCTGGGTCAGCTGTCCCCCTGTCAGGGCGCCAATCGTGGCGCCGACAAGCATACCCCCAACAATCCACTCCAGCGCCACGGTGGAGGCATGGAACTCAATACCAAACGGCCTCAGCACACCGGAAATTACCCCGATGTCCATACCGCACATCAGCCCCGCCAAAGAGGCAAGAATGCAGATGAAAAGCACTCTCCGCCTGGCAGCGGGATCCACAGCAGACCGTGGAGATTCAGCTGTCCCGTTCATAACAATCGGACCTTTATTACTGGAGGGAAAACTCCCTGAAGAGAATCTTCCATATCATAAAAAACAATTTAACCTACGCACCATGACTGACCACAGGATCACAGTTCTGAGAGGTCGCATAACTCCCTGATCTACCTGATCTTTCAGAAAGACAAACCATATGTCTGCATGGCAGGAAAACAAGGCAGGCCTTAATTTTCCCTTACCTTCCTTTCTCCGGCGCAACGGGCACAGACTCCCTCAATCTCCACCGTGGCGGCCTCAGCCCGAAACCCCTGCCCCCGGGCAGACTGCAACAGCACCGCCGCCACAACATCCTGCTCCAGCTCCTGCACCTGACCACAGCTCCGACAGATCAGGAACTGGGCCCTATGGGCACCCCACGCACCATGGGACGTGCAATGTTCTTCACAGTCCAGCCGGTGATGACAGCCCACAAAGGCGCTCAGGCGCTCTATCCGGTGGATCAGCCCCTGCTCCAGCAGAAAATCCAGAGCCCGATAGACGGTCGGCGGCACGGCCCTTGGCTGATAGGCCCGCAAAAGGGAAAGAATATCGTAAGCGCCCAGCGGTCTGGTTTCCGAAAGAACAAGTCCCAGAACCAGGCGGCGGACCGGGGTCAGTTTCTGCCCGTGATGTCGGCACCAGCAAGTGGCCTCTTCCAGCCGGGCCATGACATCCCGGCTGAACGCCGGCCCGCCCGGTTCCTCCATCCTGTCCGGCTTCCCATGCGCCGCCTTCATGCCGTACCATCCAATGGTGGCACGGCCCAGCGGCATGAGGCCAGTCCGTTGCGGGCCAGCTCCCGATGCAACACCATCACCGGGGCCCGAAGCTCCCCGATCATCGGGTCGGCTGCCAGGTCCTGTGCCAACGCCTCCACGACCGTGACGGAACGATGCCGCCCCCCGCTACAGCCAACGGCAATGGTGACGTATTTTTTCCCTTCCTGCGCAAAACGGGGCAACACGGTCTGCACCAGCCCCAATACATGGCTGTAAAAAGGCTGGTAGAACGGATCCGCCTTCACATACTCCGCCACGCTGGCCTCCAGCCCCGTATGGGGCCGCAGCTCCTCATCATAATGCGGATTTCTCAGGAAACGGGCATCCAGCACGATATCTGCCTCCCGCGGCAGACCTGCCGGATAGGCAAAAGACATGAGTGCCACGGACAGCATGGTCCCAACCCCGGCACTGAAACGGGCCTCGATCATCTGGCGCAGGTCCGGCAGGGGCAGGTCACTGGTATCTATCACGAAATCAGCCACGGCCCGCAGCGGTTCCAGCAGTCCGGCCTCCTGCTCCAGCGCAGGGCGCAGGCCACCTTCCCCGGCGAGAGGATGGCGCCGCCTTGTGGCGGTGAACCGGCGCAGCAGGACATCATAATCCGCCGTGGCAAAAACCAGCTGAGCCGAACAGTCTGGTTCACGACGGGCCAGTGTCAGAAAATCCACGATCCGATGGGCATCAAACCCCCGGCTGCGCACGTCCACCCCGATGGCCAGACGGGACCCTGTCCGGGTAATCAGCGCCTCAAACAGGTCCAGCGGCGGATTGTCCACCACCTCGTAATCAAGGTCTTCCAGCATATGAAGGATGGAGGCCTTCCCGGCGCCGGAAAGACCCGTCACCAGAACAATACCCCGTGAAGACCGGCCCTGCATCCTCATACCCATGACCTGTTTCCCTGCATCACGCTGGCGGAACTGCCAGCGCAGTGGAGCATATCACAGTCTCCAACCCACAAGAAACAGACCCCCGCCTGCCTACTCCGGAACAGGCGGAAGTGCCGCAGCCGTAAAGCGGGGCAGACGGATGACAAAGCGGGCCCCACAGATGCGGCTCTGCTGGGTTTCCGGATCCAGCTCTTCCCGGTTCTCTGCGTGCAGGGTTCCCTCGAAGGCCAGAATGATCTGCCGGCTGATGGCCAGCCCCAGGCCGGAATGCTTCCCGAAATTCTCCCCGGGGGGACGTTCCGAGTAAAAGCGCTCAAATATGCTGTCCAGCTTTGCAGGCGGTATGCCAGGCCCGTCATCCTCCACGGCAATCTCTATGGTCGGGCCACCGGGGTAGATGGTGCCATCTTCGGCCAGCTTCGGCAGCCCCTTCATGACACGGACAGCAAGCCGGATGATACCATCCGGCGGGGAAAAGGACTTCGCATTGCCGATCAGATTATGCAGGACCTGGACAAGCCCATCCCGCCCGACCATCACATTGAGGGGTTCTTCCCCTTCCGGAATGGACAGCACCAGCCTGGCAGCATGCTCCTTGCGGGTGGCCTGGTTCACCTCGACAAACAGCTCCAGCAGCGCCACGACATCAACCACCACACGCCCGCCCCGCTTGAGCTCTCCCTCAACCCGGCTGGCAAAGGAAATGTCCGCTATCAGCCGCTCCAGCCGCTGGACATCCCGCCCGAGGATACCAAGCAGCCGGTCCCGGGCCTGAACATCCGCAATGCGGGGCAGGGTATCCAGAGCCGAGCGGATGGAAGACAGCGGATTCTTCAGCTCGTGGCTGACTTCCGATGCAAAACGTTCCACATCATCCATTCTGGCCCACAGGGCCAGTGCACTCTCACGCAGGGTCCGGGCGAGTTCACCAATCTCATCCCGGCGGCTGAGCAGAGCATAGGGCAGACCATCCACCCGCCCCTGCCCGGGCTCACGCATCTCCCGCGACCGCACGACAAGGCGACGCAAAGGCCGGGACAGTGTCATCGCAAAATACCACGACAGCAGGACGGCAGCTCCCATGCTCATCAGCATCATGATGACGATGACCCATCGCACCTTGATGATGGCCCGATCGATATCCGCATTGTGACGGGTCAGCTGAAGGACGCCGACCGTCTCCCCATTCACCACGACAGGCGCCACAACGGTCATGACCAGCTCATGCTGGGCAGTCTGCCGAATATAGGGTGGCAGGTCCTCCCGGGCACTGAGATGGACATCCTCACCCGTATCCTGCCCGAAATTCTGTGATGTCGTCGAATTGTCCAGAGGGACATCCCCCTCTCTGGTCCTGAGAGGAATCAGGGACAGGACCCAGCCATAAATACGGTCAACCACATTGACATTCGGCTGCCAGCGGGTGCCGGATGCCGTCAGGACGCCGCCCCTGGCGCTTTCTGTCAGCAAGGACCCGTTGGGCGCATAAAGCCGGACCTGCGCATTGCGGCTGAAACGGATCATGTCATCCAGAAAAAGGTGGGCCACCTTCGTATCCAGCTCGACCTCCCCGCTTTCAGGATCGACCTTCTGCGCCTGCTGGAGAACAGAGGCATAAATGCGGGCCTGCTCCCGCAGGCTATCCACACTGTCATTCAGCAGCGTGTTGCGTACCTCATTGATGGAAAGAAGCAGCCCCCCCATGAACAGCAGCGGCAGAAAATTGACCAGCAGAAGCCGGCTCGTCAGCGGCGAAACCCAGCGCCGCAGCCGCACGGCACGCAGATACTCCCAAGTGCTCCGCAGGGGGCTTATCAGCTCGTCATGCCCGGTAATCATGACGGAACCCTGCCAGTGCCGACAGACATGATCTCTCCAGGGCAGGCCATAGGATCACCTCACTCCCGATAGCGGTACCCGACACCGTAAAGGGTCTCGATATGATTGAAACATTCATCCACCCGACGGAACTTCTTGCGGACCCGTTTGATGTGACTGTCGATCGTACGGTCATCAACATAAATGCTGTCCCCATAAGCCGCATCAATCAGCTGGTCGCGGGATTTCACCAGCCCCGGACGCACGACAAGTGCCTTGACGAGCAGAAACTCGGTAACTGTCAGCGCCACCTCCTGACCATTCCAGAGGCACTGGTGCCGGGCTTCATCCAGCGCCAGCGCACCGCGGACCAAGATGCTGCTGCTTGCCCCAGCCTCCCCCGTGATTTCCGCCTGACTGACCTCATGCCGACGCAGCAGGGCACGGATCCGCTCCACCAGCAGGCGAACAGAAAAAGGCTTGGTAATATAATCATCCGCCCCCAGGCGCAGCCCCATGAGCTGGTCCATCTCTTCATCCTTGGAGGTCAGGAAAATGACAGGCAGGCTGCTCGAACGCATGCGCAGCCGACGCAGAAGCTCCATCCCGTCCATGCGGGGCATCTTGACATCCAGCACCGCCAGGGATGTCGAGCGGGACAGGATACCCTGCAGGGCACTTTCCCCATCCGTATAGACATGAACCGTGAAACCCTCGGCCTCCAGCGTCATCTGAACAGATGTCAGAATGTTCCGGTCATCATCCACCAGGGCAATGACCGGAACCTGCTGGGCCTTGGAACCATGTTTCTCTTCCGTGTGAGACGGAACCACGGGAGGGAAAGTGGTCTTCTTCATGCAAACTCCTGTGCCTTGCAACATAACAAGCAACAAAAAAATCTCAACACAAAGTTAAGACTGTTTACAGCAAATATTAACAGGAAGACGACTGCCAACACATGCCACTATTCTGACAACATTATACATTGAATCCCGGTAATTCCGCTAGCCCATTATGTAAATTGTGTTTTTTTACGCTGCCATCCAAAATTCAGCGCCACCCTTCCCCAGCACTACCTCCCCCCTTGCTTTTGCCGCATGGGACACTATCTCCTAGAGGCACGAAAGGAGCGCATCCTGCCGCTGCAATCACGAAAACCCGAAAGGGCATAGTGAGTCGAGTCCGCAGGAAATGTGCTCATGAAGACGGAAACAGGGTCACGATATGACAGAACAGACTTCTCATACCGACATGCCACAGACCGATACCACACAGCACGAAGCCCAGCCGCACAACACGGCATCCCAGGCCGAGGCGCATGAGGCTCACGCTACGGAAGAACAGGCCGGGACCGGCACTGCCGAGGAGCGCATTGCCGCCCTTGAAGAGAAACTGGCTGATATGGAAGACCGCTGGAAGCGCTCCGAAGCGGACAACCAGAATCTCCGTGCCCGCCACAAGCGCGAGATTGAAGACACCCGCCATTACGCCGTTCAGAAATTCGCCCGTGATGTCGTCGAAGCCGCCGAGAACCTGCACCGTGGCCTGTCCGCCCTGCCCCCGCATGAAGAGGGCGAGGATGCCCTGATCACCCGCCTGCGGGAAGGATTCGAAGGGACAGAGCGCTCCTTCCTCTCCATTCTGGAACGGAATGGCATCACCAGACTGGACCCGACACACGGACCGTTTGATGCCAACCTGCATCAGGCCATGCAGGAGCAGGAAGTCGACCACCTTCCGCCCAACCATGTCGTGCAGGCATGGACGCCAACATGGATGCTGAAAGACCGCCTGCTGAAGCCAGCCATGGTCATCGTCTCCAACGCTTCCTCAACAGGTCAGCCTCCCGAAAAGAAGGACTGATTCCCGGAACGATCACCCGGAGCCTCATGCCGCAGAAGATACTGATCATCCGTCATGGTGCTCTGGGAGATCTCTTTCAGGCGTTTGGAGCCTTTGCCTCCATCCGTCATGCTTTCCCCAACGACCATGTCACTCTCCTGACAGCCAGTCCCTATCATGATCTGGCCTCGTGCTGCCCGTGGTTCGATGCCATCGCCACAGATGACCGGCCTCCCTTCACCAATCTGCGCCACTGGCTGAAAATCCGCCACATCCTGCGACAGATGGACATGGTGTTTGACCTCCAGAATTCCGGCCGGACAGCCCGCTATTTCCATCTTGTCCGCCCCGGCACTGTTTGGTCCGGCCAGAACAGGCGGGCCAGCCTGCCCCATCTCAATCCACAGGCCCGCCAGATGCACACGCTCGTGCGGCAGGCCGATCAGCTCCGGGCGGCTGGACTCCCTTCCCTGCCCCGTACCGTCCCGGAATTTCTCAAGAACCGAGGCCCATACCTGCCCGCCCCCTATGCCGTGCTCGTGCCCGGGGCCGCACCACACCGCCCGGCGAAACGCTGGCCTGCCCTCCATTTTGCCACGCTGGCACAGGCTCTCGACACGTGGGGCTGCCAGCCCGTCATCATCGGCAGTACGGCGGACCGCCCACTGGCAGACATCATCCGCTCCCGGGTTCCGCAGGCACTGGACCTGACAGGCCGGACGGACCTTCCCGCTCTGGCCGGGCTGCTCCACCGTGCCCTGCTCTGCATAGGCAATGACACCGGCCCGCTGCACATGGCCGCCACGATGGACTGCCCAACCCTGACCCTCTTTTCCGCCGACAGTGACCCGAGACGCTGTGCCCCCCTCAGCATCACGCCCGGGCAGAGCCGGGTACTGGACTGCCCCGACCTCTCCACCCTGCACCCGGAACGGGTTCTCAGACTGCTGGAAGACTGGGGCCGACCCCTCATGCAGGCCCGCCTGACGCTTCAGAGGCATGGTTGATCGACAAAACGTGACCAGCCGACCCTGCCCCGAAAACTGGCAGGAACCGGCAAAAAACCGCCCTTCCTCCATCTGGCTGCATATTAGGGCTTGCAGGACAGCGCCATAAAAGGCCATTTTCGCCCCCATCTCTGTCTGCTGCGCCTTTCCTTTCATACAAGGGCAGCATCCTCTTCTGACCAACAACCAAGGAGTTCCTCCATGCCCGCCATTACCCTGCCCGATGGAAGCATTCGCACCTTCGATGGGGCAGTGACCGGGACAACCATCGCCGAAGCCATCGGGCCGGGTCTCGCCCGTGCCGCCATGGCCATGGAAGTTGATGGCAAAGCCGTGGACCTTGGTTTCACGATCAGCAAAGACAGCACCGTCCGCTTCATCACCCGCAAGGATGATGACGTGCTGGAGATGATCCGCCACGATGCCGCCCATGTCATGGCCGAGGCCGTGCAGGAGCTCTGGCCGGGAACGCAGGTCACCATCGGCCCGAGCATCAAGGATGGTTTCTATTACGACTTCTTCCGGGACAAACCCTTCACACCAGCCGACTTTGAAGCCATCGAAGCCAAGATGGCCGAGATCATCACACGGGGCGATGCCTTCACCCGTGAGGTGTGGGACCGGGACGAGGCCATTGCCTTCTTCGAGAAACGTGGTGAAAAGTTCAAGGCCGAGCTGATCCGGGACCTGCCGGAAAGTGAGGAAATCTCCATCTACCGTCAGGGCGAATGGCTGGACCTCTGCCGTGGGCCACACCTCCGCAGCACGGCGGATGTCGGCAACGCCTTCAAGCTGATGCGGGTGGCCGGGGCCTACTGGCGTGGTGACCACCGCAACCCCATGCTGACCCGCATCTACGGCACGGCATGGCGGGACAAGAAGGAACTGAAGGCCTATCTCCTGCGGCTTGAGGAAGCCGAAAAGCGGGACCATCGCCGCATCGGCCGGGACATGGACCTCTTCCACATTCAGGAGGAGGCGGTCGGCCAGATTTTCTGGCACCAGAAGGGCTGGCGCCTCTACACGGCGGTACAGGATTACATGCGCCGTGCCCAGAACCGGAATGACTATCAGGAAGTCCGCACCCCGCAGCTGGTGGACCGGACCCTCTGGGAAGCCTCCGGCCACTGGGACAAGTACCGTGAGCACATGTTCATCGCCACGGTGGAGGATGAGGACAAGACCCTCGCCCTCAAGCCGATGAACTGCCCCTGCCATGTGCAGATTTTCCGTCACGGCCTGCGCTCCTACCGTGAACTGCCACTGCGCATGGCGGAATTCGGCGCCTGCCACCGGTACGAACCGTCCGGCTCCCTGCATGGCATCATGCGGGTGCGGGGCTTCACGCAGGATGACGCCCACATTTTCTGCACGGATGACCAGATCGCCGAAGAAACGGCCCGTTTCGTCACCATGCTGGGCGAGGTCTACAGGGATTTCGGCTTCGAGAGTTTCCGTGTGAAATTCTCCGACCGTCCCGAAACCCGTGCCGGGTCTGACGAGGTGTGGAACCGGGCCGAGGGGGCCCTCAAGCGGGCCTGCGAAATGGTCGGCGTGGAGTATGAGCTGAATCCCGGTGAAGGGGCCTTCTATGGTCCGAAACTGGAATTTGTCCTGACCGATGCCATCGGGCGTGACTGGCAGTGTGGCACGCTCCAGGTGGACTACGTCCTGCCGGAACGGCTGGATGCCTCCTACATTGGTGAGGACAGTGCCCGCCACCGCCCTGTCATGCTGCACCGTGCCATCCTTGGCAGCTTCGAACGCTTCCTGGGTATCCTGATCGAACAGTATGCAGGCAAGTTCCCGCTCTGGCTGGCCCCGACGCAGGTTGTGGTAGCCAGCATCGTCACCGATGCCGCCGATTATGCGCTGGAAGTCACCGAACGTCTGCGCAAGGCCGGTCTTCATGCCGAGGCGGATGTCCGCAATGAGAAGATCAACGCCAAGGTGCGTGAGCACAGTCTGGCCCGGGTGCCGGTCATGCTCGTGGTCGGCCGCCGGGAAGCGGAAGAAGGCACTGTCAGCGTCCGCCGTCTTGGTGAGCAGGCACAGAATGTGATGGCTGCCGATGAGATCATCGCCGCACTGGTGGAGGAAGCCACACCGCCGGATATCCTGCGGGCTGCCTCCCGGAAAACGGCCTGATCTCTCCTGCGTCTGCCCCCTTGCACCATACCGGTGCGGGGGGTATGAATCTGAACAGGTAGTTTGAGTCCCGTTGCTCTTTCATCAGTGATGGGGCCGCAGCATCAACAGGAGATGACCATAGCTAGACCGCCGTTTCACGCCGCCCCGAACCGCGATGGGCCACGTGTCAATGAAGAGATCCGGGTGCCGCAGGTACGTGTTATCGACGCCGAAGGCGAAATGATCGGCATCATGCCGACGCGTGAGGCTCTTTCCCGTGCTTTTTCTGAAGGACTGGACCTGCTGGAAATCAGCCCGACGGCGGAGCCCCCGGTTGCGAAGATCCTCGATTACGGCAAGTTCAAGTACGAACAGCAGAAGAAACGTAACGAAGCCCGCAAGAAGCAGAAGGTCATCGAGATCAAGGAAGTGAAGGTCCGCCCGGGTACGGGTGAGCACGACTTCCAGACCAAGGCCAAGGCCGTCCGCTCCTTCCTGGAGGAAGGTGACAAGGTCAAGGTTTCCCTGCGCTTCAAAGGGCGTGAAGTGGCCCATCAGGACCTCGGTGCCAAGATGATGCATCGCATCCGTGAGTCCGTGGAAGATATTGCCAAGGCCGAACAGATGCCTCGCCTTGAGAATCGCCAGATGATCATGATTCTGGCCCCGAGCAAGCAGCGGGACACCAAATGATGTTTCCAGCCACCCTGTCCTGAAGGTGGCTTGAGACATGCTCCATGAAAACCCCCGGTCCTGCATGGCAGAGCCGGGGGTTTTTACCTTCATGACCCCACGTTGCAGCGCCCCTCCGGTGAAGAAGGAGCGCATGAGTACGGGAACACCCTCAGGCCACGTTCTCCACCAGAGCATGGCAGCGCTGGCGGCCCAGCAACGTGCAGAGAGTTGACGTGGGTGCGCTCTGATTGAGCGTGTAGAAATGGAAATGCTCCACCCCTTCATCTCTCAGACGCTGGCAGATGCGGTCTGTCACCACGGCACTCAGGCGGGAGCGGATCGGAGCCAGATCATCCACCCCCTCAAACAGGGCTTTGAGTTCCTCCGGCACGGAGGCACCGCACATCCGGGCAAAGCGCCATGCCTGCGACGCCCGACCTATGGGCAGGATGCCCGGCACGATAGGCCTGGTGATTCCTGCCTTCACGGCACGATCCCGGAAACGCAGAAAACTCTCGGGGTTGAAAAAAAACTGCGTGATGGCCCTGTCTGCCCCGGCATCAAACTTCTCCTTGAGATGATCGATGTCTGACTGGGACGACTCCGCTTCCGGATGAGTCTCCGGATAAGCTGCGACAGAAATCTCGAAAGGAGCAACCTTCTTCAACCCCGCCACGAGGTCTGCTGCATAGCGGTAGCCCTGCGGGTGTGGCACGTAGGGCGTTGCCGCCGCCCCTTTTGCCACCGGCGGATCCCCCCGCAAAGCTACGATATGCTTCACTCCATTGTCCCAATAGGCTCTGGCCACATCGTCCACCTCTCCCCGGGACGCATTGACGCAGGTCAGATGCCCCGCAAGAGGAGTCGATACCCTGGCCAACATCTGCCGCAAGGTCTCCAGAGTCCGTTCCCGTGAGGAACCGCCTGCCCCATAGGTGACAGACATGAAGCGGGGCTCATAAGCCGTGAGCCGCTGGGCGACACGCAGCAGAGCTGCGGATTTTTCATCCGTTTTCGCCGGGAAGAATTCAAATGAGACCTCAGGCATGATGCCAGTTCCTTTTACATACGGTTCTACGTAACCCTTGATTGCTGATCCAACGGCAAGCGGCCCATCCAGAGCTTCACCGTCAATTCTCCATCGAGAGAGACAGGGGGGTCTGCTTCCAGCCCTGCCGCCTCGAACCATTGTTTCATGCGGTCATCACTGAAGCCGAGATACATGTGGGCATCCCGTGTGCGGAGTTCCTCACGGTCATGCAGGGCAAAATCCACCACCAGCAGACGCCCGCCGGGGCTGAGAATCCGGGCCGACTCGGCAATGACGGCGGCCGGGTGCTGCGCATAACGCAGCGCCTGATGCAGAATGGTCAGATCAGCCGAGCCTGCAGCCAGTGGCAGGGCATAGAAATTGCCCTGCCGCAGCTTGATCTCTTCTCCATCCGCCGTCCGGTTCTCTTCCAGCTTGACCCGGGCCAACCTCAACATGGAGGGGCTGCGGTCAAACCCGATGGCGCTTTCACACTGCGGGGCCAGAAGCTCGAGCATGCGCCCTGTCCCCGTCCCGATATCCACAACACGCCCGAGCGGTCCATCACCCACCAGTTTCACGATGGCCGACTCGACCGATTCTTCCGAAACATGCAGGGAGCGAATCGCATCCCACTCCGCTGCATGAACCTCAAACCAGTCCTCGGCCTCACCCATGCGGACATTCCGCACGGCCTGGAGGCGTTGCCGGTCCGCCCGGCCCATCTCGTCATCATCCTCCTCGTGATAACGCCGCCAATGGTCCAACGCTGCAAAGATGGGCTCCAGGTCATTCTCGTCCCCGAGGGCAAGAAAAACCCAGCTTCCTTCCTTGCGGCGCTCTACCAGTTCGGCCTCCGCCAGCACCTTCACATGCCGGGAAACCCGCGGCTGGCTCTGGCCCAGAACCTGGGCCAGTTCGCCAACTGACAACTCCATTTCGCGCAGCAGGCGCAAAATTCTCAGACGCGTCGGCTCTGCAAGAGCCTGAAAGATTATAAGAGCACGATCCATGCAGACTATATATAATGACTTCATTATATATGCAATATCTGTTGACACATTTAAAAAGCCCTGTCACTTCTGGTTCCCGAAGCACAGCCCGGCCTGTCTCCCCACCCCGTGCAGGAGATGGACCGGACGCTTTTCCCGGCTGCCTCCCGGAGGCAGTCCCGATCTCATCGGTGGGGCAGATACCGCCCGCCCGTTTGCCTTTCTCCCCCGGCGGCACATCCCGCAGGGTGGTGGAAGGCAAATGGAACGGTGCCCACCCAACGCCAGGAGGCATGTCATGACCGTACGCGTCGCAACACTGGGCTTTCCCCGTATCGGTGGTCGCCGTGAACTGAAAAAGGCTCTGGAAAGTTTCTGGGCCGGCAACAGCAGCGAGGCCGAGCTGCTCCAGACCGCCGCCAGCCTCCGCAAGGAGAACTGGACCCGCCAGAAGGAGCAGGGAGCGGACATCATCCCCTCCAACGATTTCTCCCTCTATGACCATGTGCTGGATACCAGCGCCCTGGTCGGAGCCGTGCCGGATATCTATGGCCACAAGGGTGGCAAGGTGGACCTCACCACCTATTTTGCCATCGCCCGTGGCCGTCAGGTCGCCGGTGGGGAAGAGGCCGGGGACCATGCCCACGACTGTTCCTGTCATCACCATGCCGCCACCGATGTTCCCGCTGCGGAAATGACGAAGTGGTTCGACACGAACTATCACTACCTCGTGCCGGAATTCAAAGAAGGGCAGAGCTTCAGCCTCTCCTCCACCAAGATCATTGACGAATACAGGGAAGCCAAGGCCCAGGGCATCGAGACACGCCCTGTCCTGCTGGGGCCGGTAAGCTTCCTGCTGCTGGGCAAGGCCCACGGTGCAGCCTTCAACAAGCTGGACCTGCTGCCGGGGCTGCTCTCCGTCTATACCGAGGTGCTGCGTGAGCTGCGTCAGGCTGGGGCCGAATGGGTCCAGATTGATGAGCCGACCCTGGTGCTGGACCTTGATGATGCCACCCGCAAGGCTTTTGCCCTGGCCTATCAGAGCCTCACCAGTGCCGTTCCTGACATCAGGCTGCTGCTGACGACCTATTTCGGCGGGCTCGGTGACAATCTGGAGACAGCCCTGTCCCTGCCGGTTCATGGCCTGCATGTCGATCTGGTCCGTGCCCCGCACCAGCTGGAGGACGTCGTTGCCAAGGCACGCCCGGACCTGCTGCTCTCCCTCGGCGTGATTGATGGCCGGAACATCTGGAAGGCCGACCTTTCCAGAATTCTGAAGCACATCGCTCCGGTTGCCGCCAAGCGTGACATCATCGTGGCCCCGTCCTGCTCCCTGCTGCACACGCCGATTGATCTGGAGCGTGAGACGCAGCTGGATGCCGAGGTGAAGAACTGGCTGGCCTTTGCCGTGCAGAAGATTGCCGAACTCGCCACCATCGCCAAGGCCCTCAACGAAGGCCATGAGAGCGTGAAGGCCGTTCTGGACGCCTCCGATGCTGCTGCCGAGAGCCGCCGCACCTCCACACGCATCCATAATCAGGATGTGAAGAAGCGTGCCGCCCAGAAGGATGCCAAGCTGACACAGCGTCAGTCCGCCTTCCCTGTCCGCCAGAAGGCGCAGGAAGAGGCCCTGAAGCTGCCGCTCTTCCCCACCACCACCATCGGCTCCTTCCCGCAGACGAAGGAAGTGCGTCAGGCCCGTGCCCGCCACGCCAAGAAGGAACTCTCCACGCAGGATTACGTGGCCTTCCTCCAGAAGGAGACGGCATCCGCCATCAAGTGGCAGGAAGAAGTCGGGCTGGACGTCCTCGTGCATGGCGAGTTCGAGCGCAACGACATGGTGCAGTATTTTGGTGAGAAGCTTTCAGGCTTCGTCTTCACCAAACATGCCTGGGTGCAGTCCTACGGTTCCCGCTATGTCCGCCCGCCCATCATCTTTGGTGATGTCTCCCGCCCGGCAGCCATGACGCTCGACTGGTGGCAGTATGCACAGTCCTGCTCCAGGAAGCCGGTAAAGGGGATGCTGACAGGCCCGGTCACGATCCTGAACTGGTCCTTCGTCCGTGACGATCAGCCACGCTCGGAGACATGCCGCCAGATCGCCTTCGCCATCCGTGACGAAGTGCAGGACCTGGAGAAGGCTGGCTGCCCCGTCATCCAGATTGACGAAGCCGCCCTGCGTGAGGGTCTCCCCCTGCGCCGCAAGGACTGGCAGCATTATCTGGACTGGGCCGTGGAAAGCTTCCGTGTCACGGCCAGCGGCGTGCAGGACAGGACGCAGATCCACACCCACATGTGCTACTCCGAGTTCAACGACATCATCCAGGCCATCGCCGACATGGATGCTGACGTGATCTCCATCGAGACGGCACGCTCCAAGATGGAACTGCTGGAAGCCTTCACCGATCACAAATACCCTGCCGAGATCGGCCCGGGCGTGTATGACATCCACTCCCCCCGTGTTCCGTCCGTCGAGGAAATGGTCGAGCTGCTGCGTGCGGCAGAGAAGAAGGTTGCCCGCCGCCAGCTCTGGGTGAACCCGGATTGCGGCCTGAAGACCCGCAACTGGAAGGAAGTCCGCCCGGCCATCACCAACATGGTCAAGGCTGCCGAGATCCTGCGTGGCTGAAGGCTGAAAGAGATGGAATCCGGCTTCGTTACCTAGCACGATCCATCCAATGAAGCCGGGTTCCGGGGGGCGATTTAAAACAGTCTCCCCCACATGGAAAGGGCTCCCTCTCTGGGGAGCCCTTTTCTGTATTTCCGCTTCCATTGCTGCAGGGCATCTGCCCCATGCTCAATGATCAGCCGTTTTCCCACCGGAAGGGACGACATGGCAGGAAAAGAACACATCATCCTTCCCCTCACGGGCAAACGTGACCTCATCACCCTTCGACCACCAGCTATAGCTGCCTGCCACATATTTGGCACCATCAGCCGCCACGACATTGGAAAACACCAGCACACGACCATCCACGGGCAGAATGGCCAATGCCATGATATCTGCTGTCAGATAGGTCACCGTGAAACGGCCAGCAGGCAGGGAAGTCCGCAGGGACCGGACATCGTCACCCGCCTTCTTCTCATCCAGGCTGCATGTATAATCGACATCCTGCCGCCCCACGACCTCATCGGCCGGCAGGGGAATCAGGAGATGATTCTCGGCCTTCCGGGCTGGGACGGCCTTTTTGCGGGGTGATGGACTAGGCTTTCTGTCCTGTACCGGTGCGACAGACTGAGCCTGGAGAGACGCAGCCGTTTCATCACCTGCCACGGCCTCATGCCCCCCAGTCCAGACCACGCCCAGCAGCAGCCCACACAGGGAGGCTACCTTCATCCGGTCATATGCCATCAGTCACGACTCCTCTCAGTTCGACACGACGTCTTGCGGCCCTGCGTTCTTCCTCCGGCGGACGGGGCTGGCAGGCCATGAAATACAGACCCGTCACAAACGCCAGCTGCGACAGCAGGCCCAGACGGTTCCACAACCATGTGGCCGGAGAAGACGGAGCCATGAAAACGGATATGGTCTCATAAACCAGAAAGGCCAGACAGATCAGCCGCAGGCTGCGCATCAGCGGGCGCAGGGGATTGAGCGTGTTCGGCCTCACCAATGGGCGGAACCGCTGGAAGCCGACAAACAGCACGATACTGCACAGAAGTACCAGAACGGACTGGACACTCTCGCTGATGGAGGCCCCGTACATCAGCAACGGTGCCAGAAGGCAGGCAAACTGGAGAACGACGGACCCAAGCTCAAAATTGATGCCGATGCTCCAGGCAGACATGGCACCCGGCAGACGGTCCGCAACGGGCTGGAACAGCCTGTCCAGAATGAAATCATCCAGTGCCTGAAGAACCCCCTCCTTCATCCTGTCTCCTTTTCTCTGATACCATGCCATCTTGGCGTGGCCTGACTCCTGGCCGGGAGTATAACAGAACACACCCCTTGACGATATGTAACCAACACACCGAAAACAGACACAGACCCTTCCCCTGCTGAAAGGATGCGCAGCCCTCATGGCTCTACCCGCTTCACTGTTCCGTCCGGCCCTGCTTGCGGTCACACTGCTGACCACCAGCCTCACGGCCCTGCCCGCCCTGGCCGAAACGCCTCCCCAACCGACCCGGACCCCAGCGGCACCAGCTGCCCTGACCACAACCGATGAGGAAGGCGTTACCCGGGCGACCCTGAAGAACGGCCTGCGTGTCATCATCGTCCAGAACCATCTGGCCCCGGTCGTGCAGACAATGATGAATTACGAAGTCGGGTCCGTGGATACCCCCAAAGGGTTCCCCGGTACGGCCCATGCGCTTGAACACATGATGTTCAATGGCTCGAAGTCCCTCAGCCGGGACCAGCTGGCCACACTCAGCGCACGGCTCGGCAACAACGACAATGCCGATACGACAGCAGACGTCACCCAGTATTACTTCACCGCCCCTGCCAGTGATCTGGACATTCTCCTGCGTATCGAAGCAGGCAGGATGGAGGGCCTGACTCTGAGCGGAGATGAATGGGCACATGAGCGCGGTGCCATCGAGCAGGAAGTCTCCCGTGATCTCTCCAGCCCGATCTATCGTTACCTCTCACAGGTACGAGGCCTGCTCTACAAGGGGACACCATACGAAGCCGATGCCTTGGGCAGCCGCCCGTCCTTCGATGCCACGACGGTCGATCAGCTGCGGCAGTTCTATGAAAGCTGGTACGCCCCCAACAATGCCGTGCTGGTCATCACCGGTGATGTGGACCCGACCGAAACGCTGAAGAAGGTTGACGCCGCTTTTGGTTCCCTGCCAGCCCGCACCCTGCCAGAACACCCACGGGTTGTGCCGAAACCTGTCGCCAGCCAGACCCTGTCCCTGCCAACGGACCTGCCAGCTGGACTGGTCACGCTGGCATGGCAGATGCCCGGGCAGCGTGACCCCCGCTTTGCCGCCGCCACGCTTCTGGCCGACGTGCTGGCCAGCCAGCGGGCTGATCTCTTTGCCCTCGTCCCGCAGGGAACAGCACTTGAGACCGGCTTCATGTATGCACCAGAAGCCCAGGGCGGCATTGCCACGGCCTATGCGGTCTTCCCGCAGGGTGGCAATCCAGACCCGGTCCGGGTGAAGATGGCCTCCATTCTGGAGCATTACCGCTCCTCAGGCCTGCCGGCAGACCTCATCGAAGCGGCACGGCGGCGGGAAATCGCTGCGCTGGAATTCAACGCCAACAGCATCAGCGGACAGGCGGAAAGCTGGTCCCAGGCTGTGGCCATCCAGCACCTGCACAATCCCCGTGACATGATCCGGGCCTTCCAGACCGTCACCAAAGCCGATATTGATGCCCTGGCACAGGAATGGCTGGACCCCAACCACGCCATCAGTGCGACGCTGACACCCAGCAACTCTGGCAAGCCGCTGGCAGATAAAGGCTTTGGTGGTGCCGAATCCTTCACCAATCCGCCCAAGGAGCATGTCACCCTGCCGGACTGGGCAGAGCAGGCTCTTGCCCGGCTGACCCTGCCCCCAGCCTCCCCCCAGCCTTATGCCACCACACTGCCCAACGGCCTGCGGCTGATTGTCCAGCCCGAGCATGTAAGCCATACAATCGAGCTGTATGGCAGCATCCGCCAGAACCCCGCCCTGGAGCAGCCACAGGGCAAGGAGGGTATAGCCTCCCTGACGGACCGGCTTTTCCTCTATGGCAGCACGCAGCATGACCGGCTCTCGCTGGCCCGTGCCCTTGATGACATCTCTGCCGAAGAAGAAGCCGGAAGCAGCTTCAGCCTCAGCACCCTGACAGATTCCTTCACCACGGGCCTGTCCCTTCTGGCAGAGCACGAGCTGCACCCAGCCTTCCCGGCCCAGGCCTTCGTCATCACACGGGAGCAGGAAGCCCGCAGCCAGCAGGGCACGTTGCAATCCCCCGCCTATCGCTTCGGCCGGGCTGTCAAGAAAGCACTGGTCCCAGCAAAGGACCCGACCCTGCGTGAAGCCACGCCAGAGAGTATCCGGGCCCTCAGCCTCAATGATGTGAACACCTATTACCGGCTGGCCTACCGGCCAGACCTGACAACCATCGTCATCATCGGGGACATTACGCCAGAGGATGCCGTACAGAAAATCACGGCTGCCTTTGGCAGCTGGCAGGCCAGGGGACCGGCCCCGCAGATTGACCTGCCGCCAATTCCCCCCAGCCGTGCCAGCAGAACGGTGGTTGCCGACCCCGGGCGCTCCCAGGACAAGGTGACACTGACAGAAACACTGGGCCTGACCGTCACCAACCCGGACCGTCATGCTCTGGCCGTCGGCAACACCATTCTGGGTGATGGCTTCTCATCCCTCCTGATGCAGGACCTCCGTGTCCGTACAGGGTATGTCTATGGTGTTGGCAGTGCACTGAATTACAGCCGCACACGCAGCAGTTTCTCCATCACCTTCGGAGCGGACCCGGCTAAAGTACCCGCCGCACAGGCCCTGGCCATCAAGGACCTGAACCGGCTGAGGACAAAACCTGTCTCTGACGAGACGCTGGACCTCGCCAAGGCCAGCCTTCTGCGCAGTTTCCCGATGAGCCGGGCCAGCTTCGATTCCCTTGCCGGTCTCTGGCTCTCTCTGATTGATCTCGACCTGCCGCTGGACAACCCGGACAAGGCCGCCAAAGCCGTTTATGAAATGACAGCAACGGATGTGCAGAAAGCTTTCGCCCGGTGGATCCGCCCGACAGACCTGGCCCGCATCATCATGGGGCCCGCACCGGCACGATGAAGGGCAGTCATTCAGCCCCCTGAACGAAAAAAGGGCACCCCCACGGGTGCCCTTTTCCATACCTGCCACACGTCAGCGTGACCCATGGCGCACTGAAGGTCAGAGCAGGCCTTCATCCATCAGATAATTCACGGCCTGGAGGATGCGGTTGCCATACAGATGCTCCTTCATGGTCCGCTCCTGTGCCTTCCTGGCCATCTCGAACCGCAGGTCATCATCCCGCAGATACCGGTTCACGATCTGCTCGAAATCATCACGGTTCGAGAAAACCGGAATCTCGTCTGCTTCATAATACCGGCGCAGCTCATAGGTTTCCTCATGAAAAACCTGGAAAGCCCCGGCCGCCGCAGCCTCGAACGTGCGTGGGCCCGGCGTGGACGGGGAAATCATGAAGCGCTTGTTCTCAAAATGCAGGGAGCGGCCCAGATTCAGCACCAGACGTGAGCGGCTATACAACTCGATGAGCTGCTGTTTCTCAATCCGGGCATCTGAGAAGCCCACACCCATCTCACCCCAGCCCGGCCCGATGATACGGATATTGAGCTGCTGGAGCACCGGCATGAGGTTGCGCACGACCTCCTTGCGGGAACTGAAAGCCACACCGCAGAAGAGAACATCAATGGTCTTGTCCGCCTGCCGGTCGAGCGGCACATAGTGCTGTTTGGGGCAGGCCCCCAGCGGCAGATGGAACACCCGGTCACGCTGGTAGAAATTGTGCCCCCAGCGGTCGCAGGAAAAGATCACATCAAAATCATTGGCGATCTGGTAATGGGCATCCTGCTCATAGGGGTCTTCCGTGGCCCAGAAGGTCGTCACGGCACCAACCTTTTTCGCAGCCCGTGAGACCTCCCCGAAATAGGTGCTCTCCGGCAGGTAAGACCCCATGGCAAACACCAGGGCTGGCTGAAGGGTATGGATGGCCGAGGCAGCGGCCGTCACATGCACGGACACCACGTTCCCTTTGCCAAAGCAGTCTTCCAGTCCCTCCATGATGGTGGCACGCACCTGGGCATTGGCGTGGCTCTCATAACGGCCACCGCTGCAGAGCAGCACTTTGTGCTCTTTTCTTTTGGGCCTGTTCTTTTTCCGGCTGTCCTTGTCCTTCACGGCGGTCTGCCCTTCACCTGCGCTCATCTGTCACTCCCCCACAACGCCTTGCCCCATGTCAGTTCAGGGAGGCATCCACAATCTGTTTCAATCTATGTCTGAACTGCCCCAGATCGGTATCCCGTTTCACAGCCTCCAGGGCAGACTGGCGGATACGCTGCCAGAGTGTTTCATCACCATACAGCTGCTCCACCGCTGCGGCAAAACCTGCCGGGTCCGTTCCCGGTGCGCTCAACAGGCTTTCCCCAGCCTGCCAGCCCACCTCCTCCCGAAGCAGATCCGTCACGACCATGGGCAGACCCCGGGCAGCAGCTTCATGCACCTTGAAGGGCAGACCACCGGCAAAGCGTGTCGGCGCCACAAACACCCGGTACCTGTCAAACAGTGCACCAAGATCATCCACCGCTCCCAGAATCTCGACGCGGTCATGCTGTCCCAGCGGGGTCATGTCCACGGCAGGATGAACATACCCGGCAATGTGCAGGCATACATCTTCCGGCAGCGCCTCCAGCAGAGGCAGGACCTCTTCGACAAACCACGTCATGCTGTCGTAATTGGGCGAGGCCTCGCTATGGAAGGCCCCAAGGAAGAGGATGTCCCGCCGCTCCCCATAAGGCCGGGATGTCGGCTCGACTGCCATGCCATGCCCCAGAACCATCACATTGGGATAGCCCGCCCGGCGGATCAGCCCGGCATCATGCTCTGTCACAGCCACGATCTGCTGGCAGTAATGGGCACAGCGCAGCTCCTCCGCCAGCAGCCGGTCCTGCTCTTCCTCCCAGGCTTCCGGCGCAAGCTCCGGAGCCGGGCTGCCATCAGCCATCAGGCCCGTCACCTGCTGCTGAAGGAGAGTTCTCGGGGCCGCCACCACTTCCGTATCCAGGACGGAGCCACAATGCGGCAGGAAGCGGCTTGCCTCATTCAGCAGAGGCAGAAGGCGGGCCATGTTGTGGGTCCGCCCGACCCAGAGCAGGTCATAATACCCGGCCCGTTCTTCCAGAAACTCCAGCAGAGTGGACATGTCCTGATTGAAGACCAGCTCCACCTCTTCCGGGAAGTCCCGGTAAAGCAGGAAGGGCGGTATCTGCTCCCTCATGACGGGAAAGACCGTCACATGATAATCCAGCGCCACAAGCGCACGGACAATATCATTGGAACGCACATAGCCTGAACCCAGACCCCGCAAGGGGATCCGATCCTCGATCAGCAGGACACGCTGCCGCTCCGGCCTGCGCCGCTCGCGCCCCAGCAAGGCATTGCGGATATGCTGGGGCTGCTGCTGACGCAGGAACTCCTGATGCTGCTGGGCAAAAACCTTCCAGTGCCGCTGGATGAGCTGATGGGAGCCACTCTGCCCGGAACTGCCGAACTCCAGATGCTCGACCATCGCCAGCGGTTCATAGACAATCCGGGCCCCGATCTTCTGGAGCCGGACACACAGATCCGTATCCTCGAAATAGGCAGGCCAGTACCGGGTATCGTACCCACCAAGACGCCGGAGCAGCCCTGTCCTGACCAGCAGAAAAGCTGCCGAGCCATAATCGACCTCCCGGCTGAAGCTGGCCTCGGGAATGTTGGGGTCATCCTGCCGCCGGTATCCATAGGTCGCTCCGTCCCTCCAGATGATGGACCCGGCTTCCTGAAGGAAGAGATTGGTCCGCACCAGACGGGCTGCCACGGCCCCGGTTGTTTCCTGACGATACAGGCGCTTCAGCGCATGGTGCAGCGCATCGGGATAAAGCCGTATGTCATTGTTGAGATACAGCACAGCCGGTGCCGTGACATGCTCCAGCGCCTCATTGCAGCCCAGCAGATAGCCGATATTGGTCCTGTGCCGAAGGATGATCGCCCCCTCGACAAGCTGTTCCAGACCGGATGTCTCATCACAGGAGCCGGAATCCACGATGATGAGCTCGATGGCTCCATCATATCCAGCCCGCAGGGACGCCAGAGCCTGAAGGGTGAGGTCGATCTGGTCATGCACGACCATGATGACACTGACTTCCGCCATGCCCCGCACCCGGAAATCCAGCTTCTGACGGGCGAGGGCAGGCAGATGCAGGGCCGCATCATCCCGGAACAGCTGGCGGGTCTGGTCCTCATCAGGAAGAGGGTCCTCACATCCCACTGGTACGGCATGGCCAGCCTTTTCCGCTACCAGACGGGCAAAGGGACTGTCATAGACACCGCCCTCACAATCCGACCAGACGAGAGGATGGCGTTTATAAAGCGCCAGATCAATTCCCTCTGCTGGTGAACGTCCCTCATGCGCCCCGAACAGAACGAAATGTTCATACCCATTCCGCAATCCCCCGGCACCGACGGAAGGAAGAATATCCGGCGATGTCCTGCGGTAATAGGCCTCATCGAACCAGGGCGACGGATTGAAGGCCTCCGGCGTTGGATTTGTCAGATAATGATGCAGCGCATTACCATAATCCCCGGCCTCGATGGCTTCACGCACCTGCGGGTAGGTTTCCAGATACCAGGGGGCATCAAAATACCAGGAAAGTGACGCAGCATCTGCGATATAGGCCGGCAGAACCAGCCATGAGGCCAGCAGCCCCTCCGGGCCGAACCACTCCTCATGACGGCCTGCCATTTCCTGAAGCAGCGTCACATCCACAAAGGGCCCCGCCCTGAACCCATGCGCCTCACCATGGGAGAGGTAATGGTCATACCCGTTGCAGAAACCACGCTCCGCCAGATGACGGTCTGTCAGCTCCAGATATCGACGGCGATAGGCCACCTCATCAAACAGCCAGTGTGGCGAGAAGCGATGATACCCCTCTGACCGGTAATGCTCGAAGCCGGACTTCCAGCGTTTTTCCAACAGGCCACGTCGCACTTCAGGATAGGCCTGCCGATACCATATCTCATCAAAATACCGGTTGGGCGAATGCCCCCTGTGGCAGCCAATCTCCTCGTAGAAACGCTGCGCATCTTCATAGCCATGCTGGAGCATCAGCTCCTGCGCATCAGGGTACCGCAGCAGATACCACTGCGGCTGGAACTCAAGCCACTGGGGTGACAGTCCCCCCAATGGCCCACCGGCCCTGTCCGCCACGCCAGAACTCATTGCCGGGACTGTCGGTCAGAAAGGTCCAGCACCAGCTGCCGGATACGCTCCTGCTGCTCGTCGGTCGGCATTTCACGGTAAAGCACCTGGCAACGGCCCCCTTCCATCTGCATGCAGATATCCGTCACGACCGTCCCGAAAATCTCTCCGATGATATTCACCAGAGCCAGATGCCAGACGCCGCCCATTGGGCTGACACGTCCCTTCCATGGTCTCAGGAGCCCTTCAAAGCCAGAGCAGAGTGGCGCATCGTGATGGGCTGTCCGGACATCATCCCGGGCAAAACGGGACATGGCGAAAAGGACGATCTCATCCGTCTCCTCACTGACCATGGCAGCGTACACCGTACCAGACCGGCCCTGCCCCGCCATGAAGCTCCAGCCCCGCAGGACGACCCCCCCCCACTCCTCAGGCGGCACGACCAGCGTCGTATCCTCATTGGCTGCCAGAAGCTCCAGACGGTCCATGAAATAGAACTGCGTCCCCTGCTCCTGCGCAAAGAGGCGCCCTCGCGGGAAACGGGTCAGCGGAACACCCCGCAGGACATTGTCATCATTCACGACCCTGTAAAAATCGTTCAGAATCACATCATTGTCCGGACGGAAGGCCCTGATGCTCTTGACCTTGCTGCCCTCGACCTCCAGGCCATAGGCCAGCAGCTGGAACGCCCCACGGCCATTGATGGAGTTGACAAGGCCGATCCTGTACCAGCCCTCGCACCATTTGCCCCGGAGCGCCGCCTTGACGGAAAAACCGGACCGGCGCGGCACATCGGCACCGAACAGTTCCGAAATGTCCCCCCGGCTTTCCCGCTCGCTCTTCAGGAAGATCAGCGGGCTCCGCTCATCTTCACTGATCAGCACGACATGCAGCTGTCCCGCCGTCGTGACACCAGGAATGAACAGCCAGCCACGGAGATGGAATTCATCAGCCGATTTGAAGGTCTTCTCTGCCCCTTCAACAAGCACATGGTGGCAGATGTCATCCAGATAACAGTTGGCCCCCTGGATGGCGAACCAGTCATTGATGTGCGATGGCAGATTGATGGCCAGATCCCGCACCAGCGGGGGATCAAAAATATGACGGGGCGGCGCCTGGTTCTTCCAGGAAGAGATGGGCAGAAGGCCAAGCTGCCCGGCATCCAGCATCAGGTCTGACACACCGAGAAGACGCTTTGGTGCAAGCTCCCTGTAAAGGCTGAGCAACCCGGCCGTATAATCTCCTTCATGCGTCCAGAGATCAGGCGTGATGGCCTCCATCATCTTCCGGCGGATATCCTCCGAAGACCGCAGAAGCTCCAGACGTTCCAGCACAACGTCTGCCCGGCTGACCGGTACCTTGAAGCCATTGACACCATCCGTCACACGGTCATCCAGCGCCCCGATTTCCGTCACGATAGGCACCAGCCCGTACTGCCATGCCTCGGAGAGGGAGATGCAGTAGGTCTCGGGCCATATGGAGAGAAACAGCGCCACATCGGCCTGTTTCATGACATCCGTATTGCCGACCTCGTACCGCCCATGCACCGTTACGTTCGGGCGTTTCATCCCCTCCAGCACCGGCTGATAATCCGGATGGACATAGCCCAGAATGTGGAAATGGAAATGATCAGGATGGGCCGCCTCTATCAGGGAAAGGATGGTATCCGCTCCCTTGGTCCGGGCGAAATTGCCAACAACAGCCACGCCCAGCGGGCGTTCTTCCAGCGGCCTGTAAGCGTTGGGCACAACCGGCACCGTCACGTCGGGGCTCGGGATCCCGTTGACCAGACTGATCTTCCTGTCCAGCACAGGGTAGATCCTGTGCATGAAGTCCCGAGAATGGGCCGTACCGAACATGATGGCATCAACGTGGTGCAGCATCCGGTCGATGAAGGCACGGCGGGTCTGTTCCCCGCCATACTCGATCCCTTCCGCCTGCTTCAGCATGATATCCATGGCCAGAACGGAACCAAACTGGTCCTCCACATGCCGCATCTCCTGATTCAGCAGGTTGTAGCGGGATGACACCAGCCAGAAATCATGCGCCGAGAACAGGACGCCTGCCCCGCTTGCCTTGGCAATGAGCGGCAGGGAAAGAGCGTGATGCCCCAGATGCTGGAAGTGAACCACATCGATATTGTACTGGCTCAGCACACTGGAGAAGAGCATCTCTTCCTGCGCATCGCAGACGACATCATCCCAGCTGCATTCCGCAATATCGAAACGCTCCAGCTCATGCCCATTGGCAGACAGGAGGCGGCAGTTCGTCCCCCGCCGCAGCCAGAAGAAAAACTCCACATCCCGGCCCAGAAAGGAGCAAAGCTCCCGCTGGTAAACCTCAACCCCACCCCAGACCTGCTCATGAATGGTGGAGTGGGTGCACATCAGCACCCGCAGGCGGTTGCGGCGTGGTGTCGGCACCACACTGGCCGGAGCATGGCATGTGAACTCCGCCTGCGTGACTTCACGGATGAACTGGAGACGATGCGCATAGAGATGCTGCCCGATGACCGACTTCTGCGCCGCCAGGGCGGAGTCCTGCCGCAGCTCATGATCCCGCAGCAGTCGGGCGATGCTCTCCACCACCTCATCATCATCATGGGCCAGATGAACGCCATCCACACTCCTGAAGTGCTCGACATCCATGCCACGGGCCACTTCAACCACCTGCGCTGTCCCTGCGAGGCCAAGCTCAAAATAGCGTGGACCAGGCGCCGTCGCCTGGCTGACATCACCATGGCTGGCATAGTCCCGGAACATGGTCAGCGTCACAGCACTGGCATTGGCGAAATCAATAAAGGCCTCATGGCTGACAGGCCGCTGGAGGGCCAGTGCAGCAATATCGTCCGGCAGCGGGGGAAGATATTCATTGCCCGGGCAGACAAGCTTCAGCCTTACATCAGGAAAGCTGGCCAGAACACGCCGGAGAGTCCGCACCCGGTTGGGCCACATCGTCCCGGCAAAAAACAGATCATACTCACAATCAGCCGCAGCCCGCACGGGCCGCTCATGTAGGCTGGGACTCGCAGCCAGCGGCAGATAATGCCCCTTGCCCTGATAGACTGACACGGAGGCCGGATCATTGGTGAAAACATGGTCAAACAGCGGAGCCAGCTGACCGTTTATCTCCTGCATGAAGGGGTCTTCAAATGTCCAGAGAATCACGGTCTTGAAGGCGGGGCGCACACGGCGGATCAGGGCCTGATTGATGCGCTGGCCATCAATACAGAGCAGGGTGTCATGCTGGCCGGAGGCCGCCGCACTGGCCAGACTCATATTGTCGGCAACGACAATGTTTTCTTTCCCGAACAGCTCTTCTGCCGCACGCTGTATTGCCAGTGTCAGATAGGCATTCGGGTTATGGGTATGATTCGTGTTGTAGATAATCGCCATTGCCAACCCTGAGTTCCAAGAAAAACCTATCTTCAAGTCTGGCCGCACCAGACAGACCGTAAGAACGGCTTAATTACAGAGGACGAGCCAGTCTGAAGCGCAGCTCCAGTAAAGATTTACCACCAACATAATTACAAAACAATAAAAGGGCGGCCAAATGGCCGCCCTTTTACCGCTTTGAATCCATGAAGAAATGTTACCATTCCGCCATGGTCCGAAAATGAGCTTCTCAGTCCTCGGAGCTACGACGACGGATGGCCGCACCAAGGATATCACCGAGAGATGCACCGGAGTCAGAAGAGCCATACTCACTGATGGCCTGCTTGTCTTCCTCAACCTCACGACCACGGATGGTCAGAGACAGCTTGCGGGAAGAACGGTCCAGACCGACCACCTTGGCATCGACCTTCTCGCCAACAGCGAAGCGTTCCGGACGCTGCTCGCTCTTGTCACGGGCCAGCTCGCCACGACGGATGAAGCCTGTCAGGACATCATCGACCTTGACCTCGATCCCGTTGCTCTGAACAGCCGTCACAACGCAGGTGACAACATCACCCTTGTTGATGCGGTCCAGCACATCGGCAGCCGGGTCCTCCTGAAGCTGCTTGATACCCAGGGAGATACGCTCCTTCTCGGCATCCACGTCGAGAACCTTGGCCTGAACGACCTGGCCCTTCTCGTAGCGCTTCATGACCTCTTCGCCGGACTCGTCCCAAGACAGGTCGGACATGTGGACCATGCCGTCGATGTCGGCGGACAGGCCGATGAACAGACCGAACTCGGTGATGTTGCGGATCTCGCCTTCGATGACAGAGCCAACCTTGTGCTCTTCAGCGAACTGCTCCCACGGATTCCGCTGAACCTGCTTCAGGCCCAGGGAGATGCGGCGCTTGGCGCTGTCCACATCCAGAACCATGACCTCGACCTCCTGGGAGGTGGCCACGATCTTGCCCGGATGGACGTTCTTCTTCGTCCAGGACATTTCGGAGACGTGCACCAGACCTTCAACACCCGGCTCCAGCTCAACGAAGGCACCGTAGTCCGTGATGTTGGTCACGCGGCCCGTGAAGCGGGCATTGACCGGATACTTGACGGCCACATTCTCCCACGGATCAGCCTCAAGCTGCTTCATGCCCAGGGAGATGCGCTGCGTGTCGGAGTTGAAGCGGATCACCTGCACGCGGACAGGCTGGCCGATCTGAAGAGCTTCAGACGGATGGTTGATGCGCTTCCAGGCGATGTCGGTGACATGCAGCAGGCCATCAACGCCGCCGAGGTCAACGAACGCACCGTAATCGGTGATGTTCTTGACGACGCCATCGAGAATCATGCCTTCCTTCAGGCCCTGGATCAGCTCGGAACGCTGCTCGGCACGGGTCTCTTCCAGAACGGCGCGACGTGACACGACGATGTTGCCACGGGCCCGGTCCATCTTGAGTATCTGGAACGGCTGCGGCTGGCCCATGAGCGGCCCGACGTCACGCACGGGGCGGATGTCCACCTGGCTGCCCGGCAGGAAGGCCATGGCGCCGCCCAGATCAACCGTGAAACCACCCTTCACGCGACCATAGATCGTGCCGTTGACACGCTGGTTGTGGGCAAAAGCGCTCTCCAGAGCGGTCCATGCCTCTTCGCGGCGGGCTTTCTCACGGGACAGAACGATGGAACCGTCACGGTCCTCGTAGCGCTCGATGAACAGCTCGAACACATCACCCGGCTTCACATCCGGGGTTGTGCCAACAGGGCCGAACTCGCGCAGGGCAACACGCCCCTCGCTCTTCAGGCCGACATCGACGATGGCGTGATCGTCTGTCAGACGGATGACACGGCCGCGGACAACGGTCCCGTCAAACGCACTGTCACTGCCCAGTGTTTCATCCAGCAGGGCAGCAAAATCTTCTTTACCGTGTTCCGGTGTATTCTGAGTGGCAGAAGCCATGTATTTCCAGCATTCCAGAGTGCCGCAGCCAGTGCCCGGCACCCAGCCATGCGCCGTCTCCCTCTGCCCAAAAACACAGTGATGGGCCCAAAAAACGACGTCTCCCCCCGACCCCACAGCCCGGAGCGGAAGTCATCACAAATCGCAGATCCCCCACCCCGCGGCAGGGGATTCATGACACCACGGGCTGTGCGGCGTCATACCCCCTCACCAACACGCATAAGGGGGGGACTGTCAACAGCGAAGATATGAATCAGCGCCGGATGATGCCCTTTTCCTGCAGAATCTGGCAGACACGGTCCAGCACGTCGGCTGCATCCAGATCATCCGTTACAATCTGCACGGCATCCTCGGCCGGGCGCAACGGTGCCGTCTCGCGGGAGGCGTCCTGCTGATCCCGTGCATTGATGGCCGCCACTTCCTCAGCCAGCTGGGCCGGAGACGTGCATGGCTGACCATGCCGCTGCACATAACGCCGCTGGGCCCGGACCTCTGCCGAGGCCGTAATGAAGAATTTGGCGGTGGCATCAGGAAACACGACCGTCCCGATATCACGACCATCCACCACGGCACCCCGGGCCCGCCCGAAATGACGCTGCCGCTCCAGCAGAGCTTCCCGGACCTCCGGGTGCCGGGCCACGGCGGAGGCCGCCCGGTCCACCTCCGGCTCCCGCAGGTCGGTCCGGCGCATGTCCTCCGGCACGAGCTGACGGGCCTGCTCCGGCCCGTCATGAGCCGGATCGCCCCCCTGGTCCAGCACCCGGCGGGCCACGGCCCGATACAGCAGCCCCGTATCCAGATAAGGCAGCTCCAGCGTGTCCGCCAGCTGGCGGGCGAGCGTGCCCTTGCCTGCGGCGGCAGGGCCATCAATGGCGATGACCGGATATTTCATGCCCCGCCGGCTCATGCCTCCAGCCCCGCACCAAGACCATTCATCAGGGATACGAAACCGGGGAAGCTGGTCTCGATGAAGGCCGTATCATCAATATGGACCGGCTTCTCAGCCGCCAGCCCCAGCACGGTGGCGCTCATGGCCAGACGGTGATCCATGTGGGTCTGGACCTTCCCACCACCAGGCAGGGTTTTCTGCCCCTCGATGATCAGATCATCTCCTTCGACATGCACCTTCGCCCCATTGGCCTCCAGCAGCGCCACGGTGGCGGCTAGGCGGTCACTCTCCTTCACCCGCAGCTCGGCAAGGCCCCGCAGGCGGGATGTACCCTCCGCAAACGCACAGGCCACGGCCAGAACCGGATATTCATCAATCATGGAGGGTACCCGCACAGCTGGAACATCCACCGCCTTCAGCCGCCCCGCACGAACATGCAGGTCTCCGATGACCTCCCCTCCTTCAATCCGCTCATCACGGACCTCCAGGGACGCCCCCATTTCCTTCAGGGTTTTGAACAGGCCGGTCCGCAGTGGATTCTGGCCCACCGCCTCCACGACAATCTCCGAACCCGGCACCAGCAGGGCCGCCACGACGGGGAAAGCCGCTGATGACGGGTCCCCCGGCACCAGCACGTCCTGCGCCACGAGGCGGGCCGGGCCTTTCAGCGTGATGCGCCGTCCGGCTCCGGGCAGCTCCTCGACCTTCACCTCCGTGCCGAAATGACGCAGCATGTTCTCGGTATGATCCCGGGTCGGGGCCGGCTCTTCCACCACCGTTTCCCCCTCGCAGTTCAGCCCTGCCAGAAGGATGGCGGATTTCACCTGTGCCGAGGCCACCGGCAGGCGGTAATGCAGCGGTTTCCCCTTGCCCGTTCCTTCCACGGCCATGGGCAGCTTCTGGCCCGCACGGGTCACGAATCGTGCCCCCATCTCACCCAGCGGAACGCTGACACGCCCCATCGGGCGGCTGCGGAGGGAGGCATCACCCGTCATGATGCTCATGAAGGGATGCGTCGCCAGAACACCACTGAGCAACCGGGCTGCCGTACCGGAATTGCCCATGTCCAGCACATCGGCAGGCTCTTTCAGCCCATCCACACCACAGCCATCGACAATCCAGCGGCCCTCTTCCCGGACGACCTTTGCCCCGAGGGCACGCATGGCCTCTGCCGTACGCAGCACGTCCTCACCTTCCAGCAGGCCGGAAATATGGGTCCGCCCTTCGGCAAGGGCGGCGAACATGAGCGCACGATGGCTGATGGACTTGTCTCCGGGAACACGGACCCGCCCGGCCAGCCCAGCCGGGGCAGAGGAGACTTTCAAGGGACGCTGTGCTGTCATAATCCTGCTTCACATCATCAAGGGTGGGATCATCCAATAGGACCAGACTACTCCATCCATCTGGAAAAGTCTGTCCCCCCATGCGGCAATTCTGCCAGCAGGAACGGACCCCAAGGCAGAGCTCCGCCTCTTCTGCCACCACATGGAGAAATATTTGACAGCGGGACATTTCGGTGGCATGGCCCAGTCACTTCTCTTTTGTGGCAACATGGGCTCCAGCATTATGGCAAAACCAGAACTCGGTCTGAAACGGACATGCGTTGACTGCAATGCACGCTTCTATGATCTCAACCGCGTACCGGCTGTCTGCCCGAAATGTGGGACAACCCAGCCCGGAAACCTCTCCCGCCTGAAGAAAGAGGACGAGCTGGCCGACGAGAAGGACAAGAATCTCGCCCAGGAAGAGCACGAGGATGATATGGACATCGACACTGGCGATGATGACGATGTCATCTCCGGTGATGATGATCTGGATGACGATGATGACATCAGCCAGGATATCGAGGTCTCGACCGACAAGGATGACCGGGACGATTCATAAAGGGCTCTCCCTGTTCTTCCCATGCAGGAGCCGCACCCCCACCCGGGTGCGGCTTTTCTGTCTCGGGGTTGGCACCTGCATGGCCGGCATCGTGCAGGCCCATGCCGCAGCTCCCCGCCCAGCGACAGCAGAGGCCCTCGCACACGAGCTGGGCCAACGGGCCAGTGCCACAGCCACCCTGCAACAGCACTGCCCCCGCCCCATTACAGCCCATCTTCTGGACAGAGCGGCGCCCCCTGCCCTCCAGCGGGACGCCAGACAGGCCCTGCAGGCCTCCCCAACAACACGACTGGTCATCCGGCACGTCCAGCTTCTCTGCGGACAGGCAGTATGGTCAGAGGCATGGAATCTATACCTGCCCGACCGTCTGACGCCAGACGCCCGCCGGAAACTAGCCGGAAGCCATGTGCCTTTCGGCCAGGCCGTTGGTGAGACCACCTTTTCCCGGCAGCGTCTTGGAAGCCGCTTCACAGGGCTGCCCGCAGGCGTCGTGCTGGAAAACCGGGCCATCCTCCACCGCAGGGTGGATCAGCATGGTTTTTCCTATCTTGTTGAACGCTACAAAAAGGCGGCCCTTGAGATCAGGACGCCGCAGGCGACCAGTTCAGATGTTGCCCGCCATCAGGTGCCAGCATCTGTCCCGTGACAGATGGCAGCATCAGGAACATGCGGGCAATGGCAGCAATTTCATCCGGACCCGCACCCCGCTGAAGGGGTGTGCTGCGGCACATGCTCTCGAAATGGTCCAGAGACTGGCCTGCGGCAGGCAGGACAGGCCCCGGCCCGATGGCATTCACCCGAATGCGGGGTGCCAGCCCCAGAGCCATGCTGCGGGTCAGGCTCCATAAGGCAGAGCGGGATACGGTATAGCTGACAAAATGAGGCGTCAGATTCCAGACACGCTGGTCCAGCATGTTGAGGATCAGCCCCTCCGCTCCGTCCGGCAAGGAATCGGCCATAGCCTGGGACAGAACAAACGGAGCACGCAGGTTCGGCTCCATATGTGCATCCCAGCTTGCACGGGTCACGCCGCCCAGTTCATCCCGTTCAAAAACGGACGCATTGTTGATGAGAACGCCAACCGGCCCCAGCCTGGCCTCAACCTCCGCCAACAGGGGCAGCAGAGTAGCCTCCTCCGCCAGATCAGCCTGCACGACACAGCCACGACCATCAATCTGCCGCAGCAGGGCCTCGGCCTCATCACGGCTGTGGCGGCAATGGATGGCCACGGCAAAGCCTTCCCGGGCCAGCATCTCCACCATCGCCCGGCCGAGGCGACGGGCTCCCCCCGTTACAAGCGCAACACGGGGCATATGGGGCGACAGACCAAACATGCTCACAGAACCTTCCGGGATGACATGGCGGCCGCCAACGTGCCTTCATCCAGCACATCCAGCGCCCCGCCCATCGGCATGCCGTGACCCAGACGGCTCACCGCCACCTTGTGAGGGGCCAGTTTTTCCTGCAACCAATGGGCCGTGGTCGCACCATCCACCGTGGCCCCAAGGGCAAGAATGACCTCTTCCACCTCGCCTGACTGCACACGCTCCATGAGGCCCGTCAGATTGAGGTCTTCCGGCCCACAGCCTGAAAGGGCCGACAGCACACCACCCAGTACCTGATACCGCCCCCGATGCATTCCGGACCGCTCCAGCGCCCAGAGGTCACCAACACTCTCCACCACACAGATGACTGATGGATCACGCTGGGGGTCTGCACAGAGCGAACAGGGTGTACAGCTGTCCAGGTTGCCGCATTGCGGGCAGGTATGGATCGACTGTGCCGCCGCCTGCATGGCAGCAATCAGGGGCTGGAGACGTACCTCTGGTGCCTGGAGAAGCGCCAGAGCCGCCCGACGGGCCGAACGGGGGCCAAGGCCGGGCAGACGGGCCAGACGGGACATCAGGGTTTCGATTTCGGGGCTTATGCGCACGTCAGACCCTCATCCTCGCTCCGGCTTTCAGAAAGGCAGGTCCATGCCCGGCGGCAGCTGGAGACCACCGGTGACCTTCTTCATCTCCTCCCGGCTCATGGCTTCCGTTTTGCTGCGGGCATCGGCAAAGGCAGCGACGATCAGGTCCTGCATGGTCTCCATGTCTTCCGGATCAGCCAGTTTGGGGTCGATCGTGATGGACTTGAGCGCCCCCTTGCCCGTCAGGGTCAGCCGTACCAGCCCGTTGCCGGCCTCACCGTCAACCTCCGCACTCTCCAGCCTGGCCTGAACCTCTTTCATGCGGGCCTGCATCTGTGTGGCCTGCTTCATCATGCCAGCAAGATTTTTCATCACGTCACTCCTTGGTTACAGAACTGGGCCGGGGCCATGGTGACCTCTGACGGCTCAGTAAAACTCATCCTCATCAGGGTAATCGGCATCCGGCGGGGCAAATTCAAAATCAGGCGGCACGTCTTCCCCCAAAGGCACCACCGTCTCCGGCGGCAGGCCGTAATCATCCAGAGTATGATCCCGCACCTCACCAATCTGGGCATGCGGAAACCGCTGCATGATGGCCCGGACCAGCGGATGCTGCCTGGCCTTGTCCTGATGCAGGGCGATGATTTCTGCCCCCTGCTCGTCCAGCGTCGGCTCACCCTGTTCTTCGGAGGCAACCACCTGCCAGCGGCCGGGATAGAGCCTGTCCAGCAGGGCTGTCAGGGCACGGAAGGCCTGCCGCTTCTGATCCCGGTCATTTTCAGCCAGACGGAGCACGAGACGGGGCGGCTCGAACTCCACGACATGCCCCAGATGCCGCAGCGTTCCGTGGAGACGGGCTTCCTTCTGCTGCCCCACAAGCGCAACCAGCTCCCGCCAGCTTCGGGGCATGGGCGGAATGACCTCGCCCGCACCGCCATCATCCGGCCCCGGCCCTTCATCACGGGCCGACACGGCTGTGCCATTCTCCGTGGCCAGACGCAGAGGCTGCCTCGCAGGGACCGGTTCCGGAGCAGGCCCGTCCAGCTGCGGCTTCAGGACGGTACTGCCCTGACGGACCACATCACTCCCCCCGGCCATCGTCCCAGCCCCCTGCACGAAAGCTGAAGGCCTACTTCCCTCCTGCCCCCGGGGAACGGAAGACCGGGACACGGATGAGGACACGCCCCCTGCTGGAGCCGTCCCCCCGCCATGAGCGGCAGATGAAGCGGCATTTCCCTGCGGACCGGACCGTCCCTCGGTCTGGATGGCACCGGAAGACGATGCCTCCTGCATCTGCCGGATCAGCCTGTCCGGCGTGGGCAGGAGACTGGCATGACAGAGACGGATCAGCACCATCTCGGCTGCCTGCTGCCGGTCCGGAGCGGCTTCCACCTCGGCCAGCCCCTTCAGGAGCAGCTGCCAGGCCCGCCCCAGAACCGTGACCCCCACATGATCCACGATCGCCCCGCCACGGACCTTCTCCATTTCCGGCAGTTCTGGGCCGTCACGCAGTTCCGGCAGGGCCTTGATGCGGGAGAGAAGGTGCAGCACGTCCATCAGGTCCGTCAGCAGGACGCCCAGATCAGCCCCACGGGCATAAGCCCGCCCGGCAATCTCCAGCACGGGCGCCACCTGCCCGTGCAGGGCAGCCTCCAGCAGGTCGAACACCATGCCACGGTCCGCCAGCCCCAGCATGTCCGCCACGCTGGCCGTATCGGACGCTCCCTGTGCGATGGCCTGATCCAGCAGGGACAGGCCGTCACGCACGGAACCGTCAGCGGCTCTGGCAATGAGGGCCAAAGCCCCCTCTTCCAGCTCCGCCCCCTCCTTGCGGGCGATGCGGGCAAAATGCTCGGCCAGCATGGCCTGCGGCACACGCTGGAGGTCGAAACGCTGGCAGCGGGACAGCACCGTGACAGGCACCTTCCGCAGTTCGGTCGTGGCAAAGATGAAGGTGACCTGTGCCGGAGGTTCCTCCAGCGTCTTCAGCAGCGCATTGAAGGCATTGCGGGACAGCATGTGCACTTCGTCAATCACGAAGACCTTCATGCGGGCCTGCATGGGGCGGAACCGGGCGGCCTCGATAATCTCCCGCACATCATCCACGCCCGTGCGGGAGGCAGCATCCATCTCCAGCACATCAGGATGACGGTCTGCCAGAATGGCCTTGCAGTTGGGGCAGACACCGCAGGGATCAGCCGTCGGGCCACCCCTGCCATCCACGCCGGTGCAGTTCAGGGCACGGGCGATGATCCGGGCCGTGGTGGTTTTGCCCACGCCCCGCACCCCTGTCAGCATGAAGGCATGGGCCACACGGCCCACGGCAAAGGCCCGGCGCAGGATGCGGACGAGGCTCTCCTGACCGATCAGGTCATCGAATGTCTGGGGACGATATTTGCGGGCCAGAACACGGTAGGGTGCCTTCTGTTCCGAAGGAACGGCATCCGCTGGGGCAGCATCGGAGAAAAAACCGGCTCCGCCTTCGGGTGGGAGGGGAATGTCTTCTTCGCTCACGGCTGCAACGTGCCTCCCACAGCTTTCATCGTCTGGAAAGGACGCCCCGGAGGCACACGGGCCTGCACGGCAATCGGAGGAGACCGGACACCCGACCCGACACGAGCCCACTACGGCTGCTCCCTTCCGGGCCTGACCGGGTTCGCAGGTCAGCCGCCCGGGGCCGATCTCCCAAGCGGGCTTCTAGCACAGGAACAGGGGGGGCAGGCAAGCCCTTACTTTCCACCACACCCCATGCCCTTTCAGGGGGCGACAGCCGCACCACCGGGATGCCGGGGGTCCGCCACGCCATAGAACGGGCCGATCCCCTTCCGGGCCGGGTCCTGACCATCCAGCCGGGGCCCCCCGACCAGAATCGCCTCCGTGATGCCCCACGGACGATGGGGGATGAAATGGTACCCTTCCTGTTCCAGCGTCTTCTGCACGTCCGGACTCAGGGCGCCCGTCTCCATCTCCACATCATCGGGCTTCCACTGCTCATGCAGGCGGGGCAGATCGACCGCCTGTGCCAGGTCCAGCCCATAATCCACCACGCCCAGCAGGCTGGACAGCACGATGGTAGGAATGCGGGAGCCACCGGGGCTGCCTGTGACCATCACGACATGCCCGTTCCGGCTCACGATCGTCGGGGACATGGATGACAGGGGCGTCTTGCCCGGCGCAATGGCATTGGCCACAGAACCGACAATGCCGAACATGTTCGGCTCTCCCGGCTTGATGGAGAAATCGTCCATCTCGTCATTCATCCAGATGCCGGTGCGCCCCCCCATGACGCCCGCTCCAAACCAGCCATTGAGCGTATAGGTGGTGGACACCGCCATGCCATGGGAATCGATCGTGGAAAAATGGGTCGTCTCGTGCTTCTCCACGGCCAGGCCGGAAGTCGGCACGCTCCTGCCGGGGGCCGGACGCCCGACCTGAAGCGTATCGGATGGCACGGCCCTGTCCCTGGGCAATGCGGCCCGTATCTGCCCGGCGTAAGTGGGGTTGAGGAAATAGGAAACCGGATTGACGACAAAGGCCGGATCACCAAGGTCCCGCCTGTCGGAATAGGCATGACGCATGGCCTCCAGCTCCAGCTGGACGGCAGGCGCACTGTGCAGGCCAAGGCGACCCATGTCATACCCGGACAGAATGTTCAGCACCTCGCACAGGGCCACACCACCACCGCTTGGCGGAGGTGCCGTCTCGATCTGATAGCCACGATACTGGCAGGTGACCGGCTCCATGAAGCGTGGCTTATAGGCACGAAAATCCGCTTCCGTCAGGAACCCGCCACCCAGACGGGAGGCCCGGAGGATTTCCGAGGCTATGGGGCCACGATAAAAGGCGTCCCTGCCATCCCTGGCGATCAGTTCCAGCGACCGGGCCAGACCGGGCTGGACCAGCCTGTCCCCCACGGCCAGCTCCGTCCCGTCAGGCCGCAGGAAAATGCTACGGGCATACTCATCCTGCCGGAAATAGTCGGTGGACGTGTGCAGAAGCTCCACGTCACCTTCTTCCAGAACGAAACCGTCCCGGGCCAGGGCGATGGCCGGGGCCATGTCCTTCGCCCGGCTCAGCCGTCCCCAGCGTTTCCGCACGGCCTCCAGCCCGGCGACCGTCCCCGGTACGGCCACGGCCTTCCAGCCCACCGTGGAAAGACCCGGTTTCACCCGGCCTTCTTCATCCAGATACATGGCAGGCTGGGAACGCAGGGGTGCATGTTCCCGGAAGTCGATGAATACCGCAGGACCATGCGGGGGGCGCAGGGTCATGAAGCCGCCACCGCCCAGATTGCCCGCCGCTGGATAGACCACGGCCAGCGCATAGCCGACGGCCACGGCAGCATCGGCGGCATTGCCGCCCTCACGCAGAATCCGTGCCCCTGCCTCGGAGGCCAGATGCTGGGCAGAGACGACCATGCCCGTCTCCCCCTTCACCAGCGTGCCGGGGCGGGTGGTGTCCGGCCCATAGGCCAGCGGGTCATGTGCTGCACTCAGCGTTTCGGCCTGGGACAGGGCCACGCTGCCCAGCACCATGCTCCCCAGAGCCAGCCGGGCAGCCAGTTTACGCAATGCCATCATGACGGGCTTCCTTGTCCACGAAACAGATTTCAGAGGGCGTAAGGCGGTTTCGTATAACCACGGGGCGACAGGGTGAAGATTTCATACCCGTCTTCCGTCACACCCAGCTGATGCTCGAACTGGGCGGACAGGGAGCGATCCCGTGTCACGGCCGTCCAGTCATCAGCCAGCACCTTCACGTCCGGGCGGCCAAGATTGAGCATCGGCTCGATGGTGAAGACCATGCCCGCTTTCAGTATCGTACCCTGGCCGGGCCTACCATAATGCAGGACGCTTGGCGCCTCATGGAAGTTGCGGCCAATGCCATGCCCGCAGAAATCCCGCACCACGCCAAGGCGGTGCTTCTCCGCAAAGCTCTGGATGGCATGACCGATATCGCCCAGCGTGGCCCCGGGCCGCACCTGCTCAATCCCCAGCATGAGCGCCTGATAGGTCAGGTCGATGAGCTTCTCGGCCTTGCGGGGCGGCTTGCCCACGACATACATGCGGGACGTGTCGCCATACCAGCCATTCAGGATGGAAGTGACGTCAATATTGAGGATGTCCCCCTCCTGAAGGCGTCTGTCACCGGGAATCCCGTGGCAGACAACATGATTGAGGGAAATGCAGCAGGATTTCGGAAAACCGTGATAGTTGAGCGGGGCTGGCGTTGCGCCATGCTCCAGCGTGTATTCATGTACAATCCTGTCCAGCTCACCTGTCGTGATGCCGGGACGTACATGCTCGGTGATCATGTCCAGCGTGGCGGCGGCCAGCTGCCCGGCTGCCTTGAGATGCCTGAAATCGTCCGTCGTGTAATGCTGGATGCTGCGCCCGTCCTGAGAAGACATGAAGTATCGTAATCCCTGTTCTTGTTCTGTGATGTGCTGTCGGCTCGACCATGATGTCGGAACTGCCCGCAGAATGCGCCCTGCCCTGCCCCAGTGCAAGACCCTCTCAGACACGGCCAAGTGACCGCCCCTCAGCTGCCGGAAGCGGAACAGCCTGCCAGCCAGAAAAAAGCCCCTCCGGCCATGGGGTCGGAGGGGCTTCCGGCTGTAGCCTCAGGAGCGATGATGCCCCCGGCGTGAGGCCCATGAATGATGCAGCCCCCGTGGAGCGCCGTGAGACCGGTAAGTGACCAGCACGACTCCCCGCCGCAGATGGGAACGGTGCGCCACCCGGCTGCCGCCATGCCGGGCCAGGGCGTAATAATGACCCGGCTGCTTGAGCAGCGGCAGCGGGGCCTGCCCGGAAGCGGAAAAACCATCATCCAGCAGGGAAATCATTGTCTGGTTCCGGCTTTCATTGCTGGAAGCCCCCAGCACGACGCCAATCAGCCGCACCTGCCCCTGCTGGGCAGAGCTGACAAGATTGTGCCCTGCCAGATCGGTATAACCGGTCTTGAAGCCATCTGCCCCCTGATACACCCCAAGGAGCGGGTCGTGGTTGGGGATCATGTGACGGCGGAACGGGAATTCACGCACGCCGAAATAATGGTAATACTGGGGGAAATCCCGCATCAGGGCCCGTGCCAGCACGGACAGGTCCCGGGCCGTGGTGACCTGATCCGGGTCGGGCAGGCCGGAGGCATTGCGAAATGTCGTATGGGCCATGCCGAGCCGCCGGGCCTGATAGGTCATCAGTGCGGCGAAGCGGGTCTCATCCCCACCCCCCAGATACTCGCCCAGCACGCAGGCCGCATCATTGGCAGACTTGGTGACAAGGGCCAGAATGGCCTGCTCCACCGCCAGATGCGTCCCCGGGCGCATACCCAGTTTCGATGGGGCCTGCATGGAGGCATGGATGGAAACCGGCATGCTGTCCTGAAGGGTGATGCTGCCCCGCTCCAGTGCCTGGAAGGTCATGTACAGCGTCATCATCTTTGTCAGGGAAGCGGGATAACGCTGGAGGTCGGCATCCGACTCGGACAGGACGGCTCCTGTCCGGGCATCAATGACCAGGGACGATACATGTCCGGCAAACTGCGCCCGTGCCGTACCGGAGAAAGCAGCCAGGGCGACCACACACGAAAACAGGGTACGACTGAAAAACGGGCGCATCAGAAGGAATCATCCCCAGTTTGTCTGGAATCCATAAAAACCGTGCAACTCTAGTCTTCAGTACCTGAGAATGTCCAGATTTTTCCACCAGACATGCCAGATATCCTCCCGGCCCATAAAGTTGAAAAAACGTTTTCACCACAACCCTGTTATGAACCAGAAAGGCAGCAGGCAGCATGACCGGCAGAAAAACGCCATATGCCTCTGTATCATGATGGGGCCAACGCCATCCCGTCAGAGCATCACACCATGCCCTTCGTGCATTTTCCTGATACAAGAAATAAGTCATATTTACCAACCAGTTCAGGAGCGTCCCCCATGCAGCACAGGCCACATGCCATGACATATGGGCTTCCCATGGCCTCTGCCATAGACGATACCGGCATGGCCCTGCCTGTCCACGCTGCCCGGGAAGACACACTGACATCCCGCAAGACGGATATCGCCTACCCCTCCATGTACAATGTCATCCTGCTGAATGATGACTACACCCCCATGGATTTCGTGGTGTTCGTGCTGGAACAGTTCTTTGACAAATCCCCCGCAGAAGCACAGGCTATCATGCTGGAAGTCCACAACCGGGGCAGCGGAGTCTGCGGGATTTTCACCTATGAAATTGCAGAAACGAAGGTCGGACAGGTCATGGACCTTGCCCAGAAGAACCAGCACCCTCTCCAGTGCACCCTTGAGAAAGCCTGAGGCCATCGCCACTTGGTATCCTGACAGATTTCTGTACCGCCGCTTCATCATTCTGACATTCCTTCATGGCACAAGGAGCGCCTATGTTGTCCTCCACACTTGAACAGACGCTTCAGCGTGCGCTCCTCCTTGCGGGTCAGAATCACCACGAATTCATCACACTGGAACATCTCCTCTTTGCTCTCTGTGATGACCGTGATGCCATGGCGATCTTTTCAGCATGCCGGATCGACCTTGAGCTGCTCCGGCAGGATGTCGACCATTTTCTCCTGCATGAGCAGCAGGCCATCATCCGCCCCGAGCTGGACGATGCCCCCCAGCCGACAGCCGCCTTCCAGAGGGTGATCCAGCGGGCGGCAGTCCATATCCAGAGTGCAGGCCAGGCCATCATGACAGGAGCCCATGTACTGGTCTCCATGTTCGCCGAGAAAGAAAGTCACGCCGTTTTCTTCCTCCAGCAGCGGGGCCTGACACGGCTGAATGCCATCCATGCCATGCGGCATGACGACGTGGCAGACATCCCGCCACAGACTGGCCAGACCGGCCGCAGGACCAGGGCCTCCCGCAAGGATGGTGGGGAAAACAGCGAACCTGCCGAGGCCGACCAGAAAGAGGCCCTCCAGACCTACTGCACGGACCTCAACGAGCGGGCCCGCCGTGATGGAATCGACCCGCTCATCGGTCGGGAAAAGGAAGTGGAGCGGGTTGTCCAGATCCTCTGCCGCCGGACAAAGAACAACCCCCTGCTGGTTGGTGATCCCGGTGTTGGCAAGACCGCCATTGCCGAAGGGCTGGCCCAGAGAATCGTGAAAGGCCAGGTGCCCGCCATCCTGGCTGATGCCCGCCTGTACAGCCTGGACCTCGGTGCCCTGCTGGCCGGTACACGCTACCGTGGCGATTTTGAAGAACGCCTGAAGACCATCATGAGCGAACTGGAGCAGAAGCCGGGCAGCCTGCTCTTCATTGATGAAATCCACATGCTCATCGGGGCGGGCGCCACGACCAATGGCTCCATGGATGCCTCCAACCTGCTAAAACCGGCTCTGGCAACCGGGAAGCTGCATTGCATCGGCTCCACCACCTATCAGGAATACCGGCAGCATTTCGAGAAGGACCACGCCCTGACACGGCGTTTCCAGAAGATTGATGTCACCGAACCCTCACAGACCGACACGATCCGCATCCTGCGGGGCCTGAAGGAACGGTATGAGGAGCATCACGACATCCGTTTCACAGACCCGGCCATCCGCAGTGCTGTGGAGCTGTCGGTCCGATACATCCATGACCGGAAACTGCCTGACAAAGCCATCGACATCATCGATGAGGCCGGCGCCGCCTGCCGCCTCCTGCCCAGCAGCCGCAGACGGCGCACGGTTGGTGTTCGAGACATCGAAGCAACTGTGGCACGCATCGCCCATATCCCGCCCCGTCATCTCTCCGCAGATGACAGGACTTCCATCCGCCATCTGCCCGCCGACCTCCGCAAGGCCGTCTTCGGCCAGGATGAAGCACTGGATGCCCTCTCCTCAGCCGTCATGCTCTCCCGGGCCGGGCTGCGGGATACGGAAAAAACCATTGGCAGCTATCTCTTCTCCGGTCCAACAGGTGTTGGCAAGACGGAGGCAGCACGGCAGCTCGCCCAATCCCTAGGGATCAGGCTGATCCGTTTCGACATGTCAGAATATATGGAGGCCCATTCCATCTCCCGGCTGATCGGTACGCCGCCCGGCTATGTAGGCTTTGAACAGGGAGGCCTCCTGACCAGCGCCATAGACCAGACACCCCATGCCGTCCTGCTTCTGGATGAAATTGAAAAAGCCCACCCAGACCTTTTCAACATCCTGCTTCAGGTCATGGATCATGGCAAGCTGACAGACAATACCGGCAAGACGGTGGATTTCCGCAATGTCATCCTCATCATGACCAGCAATGCCGGAGCCAGTGATCTTTCCAAAGAAGCCATCGGCTTTGCACGCACTGCCCGCTCCGGTGATGACGAGGAAGCCATCAAGCGGCTTTTCTCACCCGAATTCCGTAACCGGCTGGATGCCATCATCCCCTTCGCCCCGCTGACACCCGCTGTGGTGGCCCACGTCGTAGAGAAATTCCTTGCCCAGCTGACCACCATGCTGGCGGCCAAAAACGTCTCCCTGCACCTCACCGCCGGTGCCCGGGCATGGCTGGCTGAACGGGGTTACGACCGGACGAATGGAGCCCGCCCGCTGGGCCGCCTGATCCAGAACCACATCAAGAAACCATTGGCCGAGGAAATTCTCTTTGGCAGGCTGACAGATGGGGGAACCGTCAAAATCGGGGCACGTGATGGCCAGCTGACCTTCACCATCTCCGCTGCGCCTGCGGCACCATCAGACAGAAAGGGCCGCAAACGGGCAGGAACACTCACCCCGGCCTGACACCGGGGTGGGTCGGTCTTCAATCGTAACGCTGACCGTTCACGCTGACATAGCCCGGCCACGGCCAGTGACGGCCCGTGCCGTGATGGGTCCAATCTAGCCCCTGCCGACTGGGGCCATCATAATAATACCGCCCCTGTACTTCGACCTGATCCCCAACCTTCACCCATGGCCATGACGGGGCCTTCATCTCATCCAGATTGGACACCACACGGATGGGCTGGCCGCCCGCAACGGACATCAGAAAATAACCATGCATCCCGCTTCGGCTGCGACGGGCCCGGAAGACCTTCACAACGGTTCCGCAGACATGCTCTGGCAGGTCCAGATGCTGCCCATAGGGCACCTGCCGATGGGCAAACTGCTGGGCGTATCCTGCCTGATCCTTTACAAACCGGGCATTGTCACACTGTGCCGGCATGGTGGCTTCTGCCTTTGCCGGATGGCTCAGGGCCATCACACCAGCCAGAGCCGCAAGCATGCCTGCCCTCATCATGACGGGATGAAAAAACCGCATATCTTCTCCTTTTCCTCCCCCTTCCCCCACGGGCGAGGCAGGAGTATCCTTGGAATGTTTCATCATTACTGGAACAATTGCCAGACATGATGCCCATTCATTACCGGATGACCCCTTAACGGCTCAACCATATTCGTGGCCGGGCGTTCCACCACCACCTTACCGTCAGGGAGGGAAAAACCATGCCTCTACATCACCTGAAAACGCTCCGTGACCGACTGAAAACCAGCCGGGCTGGAGCTGGGGAAACGCCTGTCACCTTTGCTGACAGCAACCCGGTTTTCGAGATCGTGGCCCTCGGTGTGCGGAGTGGTGTTGCAGATGGCAATCTGTCCTCCTACCTGATCCGCCCTCTGGGCACGAATGAGGCCGTCATCTGCGATGCAGGCACTCTGGGGCACGGGCTGAAACGGGCCGAGGCCCGAGGTGTCCTGAATGACATTCCCATCATGCCCGATTCCGCCCTTGGCCGGGCCGGTCATGTGCTGAAACAGACGGTCCGGGCCTATCTCATCAGTCATACCCATCTGGACCATGTAGCCGGATTGGTCCTCTCCTCTCCCGAGGACACAGCAAAACCCATCTATGCTTTGCCAGAAACAAACGCCCTTCTAGCTGAACATCTTTTCAATGGCCGTATTTGGGGTGCCATGGGGGATAAAGGGCCAGAACCCCGCATCGGAAAATACAGCTATAAAGATATGGAAGCAGGGGAAAGCCAGAACATTGAAGGCAGCGGGCTGGAAATCACGGCTTGGCCTCTCAGCCATGCCAGCACGACTTCCACGGCCTTCCTCATTCAGCACCATGGACGGGCCATTCTCTATCTGGGTGATACGCAAGCAGATCAACCAGATGGCCCACAGAACCTCCAAAAACTTTGGAAGGCTATTGCGCCTCTGCTACGAGAGAAAAAGCTGCACACCATCATCATGGGCGTAACCTATCCGGATGCACAGCCAGAAAACGCCCTCTGTGGCCAGCTTCGCCCTAAAGACCTGCTACAAACTCTGCGGGACCTGGGACATATTTGCGGCGGGCGTCACCATATCCGGGGGCTGCGTGTTCTTGTTAGCCATGTAAAAGAAACATTCCATGAAGGCAGCAACCCAGTGCAGCATCTTTATCGGGAGCTGCAAGACGGCAATGATATTGGTATCCATTTCATGATGGCAGAGCAGAGCGCACGCTATCTTGTCTGACGGGTACAACGACAACAATATGATGAAACGGCGGACCTTCCTCACCGGCCTCGGTTTGGGAGGTCTCGCTTTTTCCGGTCCATCTCTCGCAAGAGGAGATGGACATCATCATGCACGGACTAAACAACGGCATCTGCCTCATGGTCATGAGCACGCACCTGCTGCCGCCCCGCCATCTGATGCGCCCGCTCTCAGTACGCTCTCAGACACAACACGTCAGCAGATTACCCAACTTGTCAGCATAGCTCCTCATAAATCACGGCAAGAGCGCATCATGCTGATCTCACAATTCATGAAGGGCACGCCCTATCTGGCGCAGCCACTTATTGGCTCAGCGAATACAGCTGAAGAACTTATTCTTTCATGGCGGGGTGTAAATTGCATGACCTTCGTGGAAATCATTCTAGCCGCTAGCCAAAGCTTTAATGTGGAGCAATTCATACACGCACTAATCGCCACACGATACAGTCATCATCATGTCAGCTTTACAGAACGACGACATTTTCTGAGTGACTGGTTACATGGTTCACCCGTTCTCTGTCGTGATCTGAGCCCGAAATTTTCGTATGCACAGCGGGTTGAGAAAACACTGAACCTGAAACTCTCTTCTTCCAACAATCCAGATAACGGGCATGAAAAGACCCAAGACCGTTATGTGCCGGGTATTCCACTGAAGGAACGCCTCATCACCTACCTGCCAACACGACCATTGCTTGATGATTTACAAACCGGTGGTGTTCGCAAGATTGTAAAAACGGGCGATGTTATCGGTATTTATAGCCCATTGGCAGGGTTAGATGTCTTCCATATCGGGCTAGCAATTTGGCACGGTAGAACCCTGCTCTTCCGCAACGCCTCTTCCCTTCCCGAACATCGCTATGTCGTGGACACCCCCCTTGACCACTACTTACAAGAGCGCCGAGGGGCCATCATATATCGCCCCCGCTAGGCAATAGCGAGACACAACACAATCATAATATATTGATAAATATAGCTAATAAGGGAATCCCTCCCCCTCGTAAACGAGGGGGAGGTAATCCTTCGCATGGAAAACCATGTTACCGTGGTTTCCCAACCGATTTGCCTAGAATCGATACTAAAAATAATACTCAAATGATGTCAATAGACATGAAGGAAAACATTTTATGACACCTATCTCCGAATCCCTCCTATTCGGTCTTGATGTTGGAATCAGCTCATGTGGCTGGGCCGTACTCAAGCACTCAGACACAACAGGACACATAGAAGCCCTTGGAAGCTGGTGCTTTGATGCCCCCGAAACAAAGAAAGAACGCACACCCACCAATCAGATCAGACGCTCCAGCCGCCTTCTCCGCCGTGTCGTCCGCCGTCGCCGCAACCGGATGACTGAGATACGCCGTCTCTTTGCTCGGCATGGCCTGATTGATAATGACCGACCAGATGCTCTCCACCAACCTGCCATTGACCCATGGGAAATGAGGAGACGGGGCCTTGATCACAAACTGACCCCCGAAGAATTTGCCGTAGCCTTGGCTCATATTGCCAAACATCGAGGCTTCAAATCCTCTGCGAAACGTGTCGGAAGCAATGCCTCGCCTGACGACAGTAAAATGTTGGCCGCGCTTGAAAAAACCAAAAAGCTATCAGACCAATATCGCACAATCGGCGAAATGTTCGTCCATGAGTCCGCCTATGTACAGCGGCGGCGCAACCGGGATGGTCTCTTTGACCGTACAATAAGCCGGGATGACCTCTCTAAGGAGGTCAAAACCCTCTTCAATAGGCAAGATGCGCTAGGCAACCCCGTTGCCAGTACCGAAATTGAGGAAGCTTTTACCCGCATCGCCTTTTGGCAGAACCCCATGCAGGACAGCGGCGTACTTGTAGCCTCCTGCCCTTTCGAGCCGAAAGAAAAACGTTCATCCCGGTTCTCACCGTCCTTCGAGCGGTTTCGTCTTCTCTGCCGCCTTATCAATCTCCGTGTCACCGATGGCCCAGAAGAACGCCCTCTGACAGAAGAAGAGCTACGCCTTGCCTACGAGCACGCAGGTAAAACACGCAAACTGACAGCCGCCGCCATCCGTAAGCTCATCGGTCTACGGGATGATCAACACTTCACCACCATACCACCAGAGCAAGAAAAACAAGACATCACAAGCCGGACGGGAGAGACATTTGCAGGCACGGCAACGTTCCGTTCCGTACTGGGAGAATCGTTATGGCGGCAGTTACTGCCACATCCTGAATGGCTTGATAACGCTGCATGGATCATCAGTTTCCATGAACTAACGGAAACTATCATAAAGAAACTGGGCGAAATCGGCCTTCCTGTCGAAGCCTACGAACTCATCTGCGATGCTCTGAAAAGTGACAAAAGTCCATTTGCAAAATTCAAAGGGGCCTCCTCCCTCTCCGACAAAGCCGTACGGGCTCTTATCCCCTACCTTCAGCAGGGTCTAACGTACGACAAAGCCTGCCAGAAGGCGGGATATGATCACGCTGCATCCCGATTCAGCGGCCGTGCAACAATCGATACAAAAGCCAAATTTAACGCTCTCATGGCTGAGGTCCGGGACAGTATTGCCAACCCCATCGCCAGAAAAGCCTTGAGTGAAGGGATGAAACAGCTCTGGGCCATGCGAAACCGCTGGGGTCTACCGGGGGCCATCTGTATTGAACTTGCTCGTGATGTAGGTAACAGCCTTGAAAAACGTAAGGAAATTGAGCGTAACCTCAAAACCACGGCCAAACAGCGTGCCAGAGAGCGTGAAGAAGCCTGTGAACTACTGAACTTGAAGGAGGTTTCTTCAGATATCCTCCTACGGTACCGCCTCTGGAAAGAACAGGGAGGCCGCTGCTGTTATTCGGGCAAGTCCATTACACCGGACATGCTCATGGCACAGGATAATCGGATTCAGATTGATCATATCCTGCCTTGGTCTCGTTTTGGGGATGACAGTTACAGCAATAAAGGGCTTTGTCTCGCAAAAGAAAATCAAGCCAAAAAAAACCAGACACCCTATGAGTGGATTCATGGCCAGGGAACCACGGCCCAGAAGGAACAATGGGACAAATTTGTCGCCGATGTGGAAAGCCGTAAAAACACCAAGGGCCTGAAAAAGCGCAATTTCCTTCTTAAAGGCAGCAAAGAGATAGAGGAACGGTTCCGTAGCCGCAATCTCAATGATACACGCTATGCGGCCCGCCTGATGGTCGAGGCGGCACGCCTGCTATATCCCGCCGGACAGCGCGGCGAAAAAGGGGGAACAAGGCGGGTATTCACCCGTCCTGGGGCTCTAACAGCTGCTCTCCGTCATGCTTGGGGTGTTGAATCCCTCAAAAAGATCGGTGGGGAACGCCTCCATGATAACCGTCATCATGCACTGGATGCCGCCATTGTGGCTGCTGTCAGCGAAGCGGAAATCCAGAAACTCACGAAGTCTTTTCAGGAATGTGAGCAGAAAGGCCTATCCCGCCCCATGCGGGATGTTGCCCCACCATGGGACGGATTCCGGGATCAGTTAAAAGAAAAATACGAGACCATTTTCGTCGCCCGTCCCGAACGCCAGCGGGCCCGTGGTCAAGGCCACGAAGCCACGATCCGACAGGTCCGGAAAGAAGAAACAGGCCCGGTCATCTATGAACGCAAAGCCGTCAGCGCCCTAACCTTAGCTGATCTTGCCAAAATCAAAGACCCAGACCGCAATGCCGGTCTTATCGCCTCCCTCCGCCAGTGGATTGAAGCTGGGAAACCGGCAGACAAGCCACCAAGAACCCCGTGCCACCAGAGCGCAGCAGGCCATGAAATACGCAAAGTACGCCTTGCTACCATAATTACACCAGCTGTTCCTGTCCGAGGGGGCATGGCGAAGAGAGGTGACATAACACGGGTTGATATCTTCAAAGTCATCGGGAAAAAGGGGAAGCCAGAATGGTACATGATCCCCATATATCCCCACCAGATCATGAATCGTTCCCAATGGCCAGCTCCCCCTAATAAAGCTGTCGTCGAAAAAAAATCCGAGGAAGACTGGCCTATCATGGGGGCAGAAGCTCAATTCCAGTTTAGTCTCTATCGCTACAGTTATGTGCAGCTTTCTAACGAGAAATCTGTCATAAAAGGATATTTCTACAGCTGTAATCGGTCAAAAGCTTATATTACTCTAGTCGATTCAACCGAATCAACCGACTCAACCGATGCTGCACCGTCACAAAAAGACAAATGTATAAAAACCCTGGAGCATATCCAAAAATTTTCCGTTAATCGCTTCGGCGAATTGTCACCCGTCAAACAGGAAACACGAACATGGCATGGCGTTGCGTGCACATCTCCCGACCAGCACGATTGAAGCTAAAAGACGGACAAATGCTTATTGTGCAGGATGATGACACCATCACCCTGCCATTAGAGGACATAGCCTGCTGCGTACTCGACACGCCACAGATCACTCTTTCTGGTGCCCTGCTTTCCACGCTTGCCGTGCAGGGCATCATCTTGATCGTACCGGATGCCAGACACCACCCAGCCGGACTTCTCCTCCCCTTCCACCAACACTATGCACAAGCAGACATCATACAGTTTCAGATATCCGCTTCTTTGCCACTCCGTAAACGACTTTGGCAGCTGCTCGTCACTACCAAGATCAACAATCAAGCGGCCGTTCTGAACATGCAAAGGCATAGTGAGGCCAACAGGTTGCAAAACATGATAGACCTCGTGACCTCAGGCGATAAGGCTAACATCGAGGCACAAGCCGCCCGCTTTTACTGGTCCCGGCTTTTTCTCAACTTCACTCGCGCCAACGAAGCTGATAAGCGCAATGGCCTTTTAAATTATGGCTATGCCATCCTTCGTGCAGCCTTGGCACGTGCCTGCGTTGCTGCAGGACTTATCCCTTCACTAGGAGTGCATCATGCATCTCGCACCAACGCCTTCAATCTTGTTGATGATCTCATAGAACCTTTCCGCCCCTTCGTGGACCAGATGGTAGCCCAATACCATCCGGAGCCAGCCACTGCTTCAGCCAGTCTTGAGGACCGCCAGTTCATGGTTGGCATCCTGTCACAATCTGTTCTGATAGGCCAAGAAACCATGACTATTCTTGCAGCGACTGAAATTGTTGCCTCTAACCTGGTTAAAGCCCTTGAACATAACAGTGCTGCCTTACTGCGCCTGCCTGTCTGCATCGCTGGGGGTAGCTCATGAAAGCAGAGGAGACCCGATTCTTGTGGCTAATAATCTTTTTCGACCTCCCCGTCCGCACCAAAATTCAAAGGCGGCAGGCAGCGCAGTTTCGTAATTTCCTACGTGATGATGGATTCATCATGCTACAATATTCTGTCTATGTTCGTGTCGGACGGGGACAAGACAGTCTCGATAAACATTTACGCCGGGTTCGGACCGCCCTCCCTAAAGAAGGAAGCGTCCGAGCTTTGCAAGTAACGGACAAACAGTATGGAAGGATGGAGATTATGCTCGGCCTTGCCAAAAAAACCGAAGGAATAGGCACGAAACAGATGGTGTTGCTATGATTTTCGATCGTAAAAACAATAAAAAATCATGCAACATCAATCTGTTACGCAAGAGCTAGCCTACCATAGGCAAATCGGTAGGGAAACCACGGCCTAAGTTCGGCTGTCATCCCATCACTCGTGAGCCTACCATAGGCAAATCGGTAGGGAAACCACGGCGACGCCACCCTCATCCAGCAGAGCGGCGCCAGCCTACCATAGGCAAATCGGTAGGGAAACCACGGCTTGTAGATAGGCCAGCTTTCGCCATCCGTAAGCCTACCATAGGCAAATCGGTAGGGAAACCACGGTTTCTTGTCTGTGACTGGAAAGGCTGGCTATAGCCTACCATAGGCAAATCGGTAGGGAAACCACGGCCCTTTCGCCGTGAGGCCCTTGGAGCAATCGAACCTACCATAGGCGAATCGCTAACCATCCAAGCGATTTGGAGCAATGTATTTTGTTTGGGGGGGATATTTTTGGATGCGGGGGTAGGATTTGAACCTACGACCTTCAGGTTATGAGCCTGACGAGCTACCGGGCTGCTCCACCCCGCGTTGGTGGGTGGTTTTTATGGGGGTGGGTGAGCGAGGGGACCTGGCGGCGA
>NZ_NWUT01000003.1:0-282813 GCF_023337635.1 Parasaccharibacter sp. TMW2.1882
AGCGTTCGCTCTGAGCCAGGATCAAACTCTCAGGTTCAATCCAGACCAACAGAATAAAACATCTAGCTCAATTCAACGCATCAAACTTAAAGTCAGATACATCAGCTTCCGTCTTCCATCAGCCTTCGCCAACGAAAACGCCGCCAACATATCCCTTCCAGTCTCTACTTTATAACCCATATTCTCTTGTCAATGACCACCCCAGCCGCCCCAGAACTCCCGCCCCAGCGCCGCCGGTGAATGGGCTTATACGCAGATCCCCCTCACCGCACAACCCCATCACACCAAAAAAATCAAAAAAACTTCAAAAAAAGTTAAAATATTCTGAATTTCCGCAGAGCCACGCCACAAACCGGCTGATTCCTTCCTCCAGAGACACCTGCGGTTCCCATGGAATCGCTGCCTTCAGAGCGGTCGTATCAGCCCATGTCTCCAGCATATCCTCCGCAGGTCTGGGAGCTTTCTGGATAATGGCCTGTCGTTCCAGAGATGTTTCAAGACACCGGATCAGATCCCTCACAAGACGGGGCTGCCCATATCCCACGTTGAAGAGTCGGCTTTCTCCTGCACTCGGCGGCGCATCCATCAGATGCAGAATCGCCTCTACGACATCATCAATATACGTGAAATCCCTTGCCAGCCCTTCGGCATCCCAGAGGGTCAAAGGATGCCCCGCCTGAATCGCTCTGGCAAAACCATAACAGGCCATGTCCGGGCGCCCCATCGGGCCATATACCGTAAAGAAACGCAGACCGGTCTGGGCAAACCCGTAAAGATGACTGTAGGTCTGCGCCGTAAGCTCGTTCATCCTTTTGGTCGTGGCATAAAAAGATGCCTGCGCCCCAACAGGAACGGATTCGGAGAAAGGAAGGGCCGCCGAAGGCCCATACACGGCGGAGGACGAGGCATAGAGAATCTGCCGCAACCGGGACAGGGTCCGGCAGGCTTCCAACAGACTGACCTGACCAGCAATGTTGTCCTCTATATAGGCATGGGGCTTGAGCCGAGACTGCCTGACCCCCGCCCGGGCAGCGAGATGCAGAACCGTATCAATGTCAGGATACTGTGCGAACAGACCTGCCAGGGCAGCCTGATCACGCACATTGGCCCTGACATAATGAAAGCCAGACTGCCCATGCAGTGCAGCAAGCCGCAAAGGCGCCATGGCCGGAGTGGACTGCTCACTATCAAGCCCGATGACACGCCATCCACGAGCCAGCAGGACACGGGCCACATGGGACCCGATGAACCCAGCAACCCCTGTTATGAAAACCGTGCGGGACACATTCAGTGTGCCCCACCAGGCAGAGCATCGGACACGATGCGGTTCCCCACCACCAGCCCCAGCCTTTCCGCCGTTCCGGCAGGAAGCTCCAGAACAGCCCGGACAGGCCCATGACTGCTGATGATTCCCTCACTCAGGGGTGTTGTATGTTCCTCAATGGCGTGAATGCGGTTCTGATCATCAATGAAGATCATGTCCAGCGAGATGAAGGTGTTGCGCATCCACATGGCGGATTCCTGCGGGGCAGGCCAGACAAACAGCATGCCATGATCCGGCTTTATCTCCTTGCGGAACATCTCACCCACTTCCTGCTGGCGTGGCGTGCTGGCCACTTCCACCCTGAAGGCATGGCTGCGCCCGGTCTGATCGGTAATGGTCAAGGCAACTTCGGGTAATGGTGGCTGTGCCTCCGTAACCGTTTCTTCAGCCCGAACCATGCCACCAGCAGCAGCCAGACCCGCCAGGACGAGTCCACCTGCCAAAAGACCCCACTGATAAACTCTTTTCATCATCCCTCTCCTTATCTGCACCACCATGCCGATCAGTGCTGAAATGCCGGATTATGCTGCCGCTCTTCCCCTATCGTGGTCGGCAGGCCATGACCCGGCAGGACGATGGTATCGGCCGGAAGAGTGAACAGTCTGCTGCGGATCCCCTCCAGCAGCTGTCTTTCATTGCCATAGGGGAAGTCTGTCCGCCCCACCGTACCACGGAACAGCGTATCACCGGCAATCACCAGCCCTGCCTGCCGCAGGATGAACACGACATGACCGGGCGTATGACCGGGAACATGAGCAACCTCAATGTCATGCCCAAGAAAGGACAGTATATCCCCGTCGCTGGAAAAACGGTCCGGTGTGACGCTTTTCATGCCATCCAGCCCGAAAGCAGCCGCCTGCTGCTCGATTCTCGACAGCAGAAACAGGTCCTCCCGCAACGGCCCGATGACAGGCACGTCACCCCCCTGCCGGTCCGTCAGCAGTTTCTTGAGGTCGGCAGCACCTCCGGCATGATCAAGATGACCATGTGTCAGCAGGATGGCCTCGACATGCAGCCCCTCGGCTTCCCGGGCCAGCCGCACACTTTCTCCGCCAGGGTCGACAACAATCGCCCGCCCCATCTGGTCCGACAGAATCGTGCAGTTCTGACGAATCGGTGTCACGGTCACTTTCCGCAAGGTTAATTTCATGACGGGCTTCCATTTCCGGGCATCAAACAAGAAATGATCTACAACGTCATACCCCTACCCGACAAGAAACCACCACTTCCCCACACTCCACACCCATGAAATAAAATACTGCAGCAAGAAAAGCAGAGTAGACGAATAGAAGATTCGGATCTAAATACAGTTTCTGGAGCCATTTCTCCTTTACCTTTCCGGAGGGCCATGCCTCTTGCAGGCTTTGCCTTGCCAAATGAGTATGATCAGCCTGAAACATATTTCTAATTGGTATATATTTCCTAATGTTAAATCTTATTCAGGTTTCTCTGCCCATTTCATGCCATTATTTGTCTTGTCATTCACAGGCTTCTTCTGATAGTTTCCCGGAACTACTGAAAGAGTGAGGTCCACTTCGGTCAAACAGAACGGGAAGAGGTATCATGCGCCGTGCCGGGAAACGGTTATTTTTATCATGTCTGGTATTATCTGCGGCAGCATTCTGCGCTCCCAAGGCCGAAGCGAGGCACCATGTCCGCCATTCAAGCCGTTTGATCAGAAGCAGCCACTTCCTGCACAGGCATTACCGCCACTATGGTCATGCCCATGTCATCCAGTGCGTTGCCTATGTGCACCAGAGCACGGACTTCCACATCCGTGGCAATGCACGGGACTGGTGGCGCAATGCTGAAGGCATGTACGCCCGTGGCCAGCAGCCCGAGCCCGGTGCTGTCCTCAGCTTCCGTCCCACACGCCGTATGCCACTTGGGCATGTTGCCGTTGTCCGTCGGCAGATCGACAGCCGGACCATCATGATCGACCAGGCACACTGGGCCTCCAACGGCATCAGCCACAACACGAAAGTGGTAGACGTGTCTCCTGAGAATGACTGGACAGCTGTCCGTGTGGCTCTCCCGGGCAATGGGGAACGTCTCGGCAGCATCTATCCGACGCATGGCTTCATCTACAACCGTCAGGACGGTTCTGCCCCTGTTTCCACACGGTACCGCAATGTCATTGCCAAAGGAACGGCCAGTGACATGGAAACAGCCTCCGTTCCGGCTGATGCCAGCTTCTTCGGAGACGAGGCTCCCAGCCGGTCTCTCCAGTAAGAACTGGACCTCACGACCGTAATCCCACAAAGCCGGACCGTTCCCTCAGGGACGTCCGGCTTTGTGGTATGGATGACCTGTCTGGATGGACTGTGCCCGGAAGAGCTGCTCCGCCAGCATGACCCGCACCAGCATGTGTGGCCATGTCAACTTCCCCAGCGAAAAAACAGCATCCGCCCGCTGAAGAATGGCGGCATCAAACCCTTCGGCTCCCCCAATCATGAAACAGACAGGGCGGCCACTCTCCTGCCACGTCTGCAATCGGGACGAAAAGGCCGGGCTATCCAGCAGACGGCCCCCTTCATCCATCGCCACAAGAAACGCATTGTCAGGACAGGCAGCCAGAAGGGAATCGGCCTCCCGCCGTTTCAGTTCGGCAGGAGCACCCCGGCCCTGGGCCACTTCCACAATCTCCAGCTTCGGGCGCAACCGGGCGCAGTACCGCTCCAGCAGCTCCCGTTCCGGGCCGGCCTTCAGCTTTCCTACGGCGATGAGCTTCATCAGAAAACCCTCTCGCCAGCCACCACCTCATTCAACGGCAATTTCTTCCACAGCCGCATCAAAGTCACCACCCCACATGCGTTCCAGCGCATAAAGCTCACGGCTTTCCGGCATGAAGAGATGGACAACCACATCTCCTGCATCCATCAGAACCCAGTCACTGCCCTGGTCCCCTTCAATCTGCGGGCGGGCAAGATTTTCTTCCTTCAGGCGACGTTCCAGATGCTGGGCCATGGCAGAAATCTGACGCTCGGAAAGACCGGAAGCAATGACCATGCGCTCAGCGAATCCGGCACGACCTGTCAGGTCCAGCACGACAATGTTCTCGGCCTTGTCTTCATCCAGACTGTCCGTAATGACAGACAGAAGACGGGCCAGCCCTTCCTCATCACTATGAGGGGCGGAAGCGGGGGTTTCAGTCGCGTTGATGATGGTTCTCACTCCTGATCGACAGACGGGCAGAACAGCCCCTTTTGACGCAAAGCGGTCGAAGATATGTCATTCTGAGGTGCCGAAAGGAATGTCCAGCCCGGCCCACTTCCTTTTTCTAGCAGAAGAGACGCCGCCCTTCCATCACGACGATGATGCCGCAGGACGGAACTGGCCCGCCCCTTGAGGGCCGGTATGATGCTTCCGGGACGAGGCAGGACAGCAATCGGCACCATCTGCGCCAGCCGCCGCCATGACCGCCAGCGGGAAAACTGGGCCAGCCCGTCTGACCCCATGAGCCAGACAAAACGGCACTGTGGGAAACGCTGCCGGAGCATGGCCACGGTCCGGACCGTGTAACGCTGCCCCAGCTTCTGCTCTATGTCCGTGGCGATGATGCGCCGTCCATCTGCCAGAGCCTGTGCCGTTGCCAGCCGCCGGGAGAACGGCGCCATTCCCTTGCGGGGCTTGAGGGGATTCCCCGGAGACACCATCAGCCAGACCTGATCCAGCTTCAGACTTGCCAGAGCCTTGCGGGCCAGCTGGATGTGCCCCTCATGCGCCGGATTGAACGACCCTCCCAGCAGGCCGATGCGCATCCGGCGGCCATCCCCGAAACGGGATGCAGCAGCCCCCAGCGGAGTCGCCGGGAGCCTTTCGGGACGAGGCCCCTTCATGAGGCTGTCTTACACGTTGAAGCGGAACAGCAGGACATCACCATCCTGCACGACGTAATTCTTGCCCTCGACACGCAGCTTGCCGGCCTCACGGGCACCCGCCTCGCCCTTGTAGGTGACGTAATCATCATAGGCGATGGTTTCGCAGGCGATGAAGCCACGCTCAAAGTCATTATGAATGACGGCTGCCGCCTGCGGGGCCTTCGTACCTGCCGTGATCGTCCAGGCCCGGGTCTCCTTCGGCCCTACCGTGAAGTAAGTCTGAAGGCCCAGAAGGCGATAACCAGCAGCAATCACACGGTCCAGACCGCTGTCCTTCAGGCCGAGGCCATCCAGAAACTCGGTCCGTTCCTCAGCCTCAAGCTGGCTGACCTCCGCCTCGATGGCCGCAGAGACAATGACAGCCCCGGCACCTTCCGCCTCGGCCCTCTTCCGCACCTGCTCGGAATAGGCATTGCCGGTCGAAGCCGCCGATTCTTCCACGTTGCAGACATAAAGGACGGGCTTGGTCGTCATCAGCTGGAGGCGGGCAGCCTCTACTTCTTTCCCCTCAGGAACGGCCGTACGGGCCGGTTTGCCCTCACGCAGGGCGGCCAGCAGCGGCTCCATGAGTTCCAGCTGTTCCTTGGCCTCACGGTCATTGCCACGGGCACGCTTTTCCAGCCCGACCTTGCGGCGCTCCAGACTGTCCAGATCGGCCAGCATCAGTTCCGTCTCGATGATGTCCGCATCCCGCACGGGATCCACACCGCCCTCGACATGGGTGATGTCATCATCATCAAAGCAGCGCAGGACGTGGATGATGGCATCCACCTCACGGATGTTGGCGAGAAACTGGTTGCCCAGCCCTTCCCCCTTGGAAGCCCCACGGACCAGCCCGGCAATATCCACGAACTCGAGGCTTGTCGGCACGATGCGCTGGGAATTGCCAGCCTTGGCCAGAACCTCCAGCCGTTCATCCGGCACGGCCACCCGCCCCGTGTTCGGCTCGATGGTGCAGAACGGATAATTGGCAGACTGTGCCGACGCTGTCTGTGTCAACGCATTGAACAGGGTGGATTTGCCGACATTGGGGAGGCCGACGATCCCGCAGTTGAACCCCATTCGCTCTCTCCCCTTTCTGTGCCCTGCCGGTCTGGCTCATCTCTCGCCACCGCAGGCCTGTTAGATTCTCTGTTTTCAGTTCCGCCGCAAGGCTGTTTTCGTCATGAAGGCCTCATGCTCACCCTGCGCCAGAAGTGGCGTGGCATCGGCCATGTCATCCAGCCACAGCTCCAGCTCAGACCGTTCCGTGCTGGAGAAATCCCCCAGTACATGGCCATGCACCTTTTCCCGGCTGCCCGGATGGCCGATCCCCAGCCGCACACGCCAGTAATCAGGGCCGGGCAGGGCCTTGTCCATGGAGCGCAGGCCATTATGCCCGGCCGCTCCCCCGCCCCGTTTGACCCGCATCTTTCCGAAGGCCAGGTCCAGCTCATCGTGAAAGACGGTAATCTCATCCTGTGGGATTTTATAGAAACGCGCTGCCTGCTGCACGCTGTCACCAGACAGGTTCATGTAGGTCAGCGGCTTGAGCAGAAGAACCTTCTGCCGCCCGACCATGCCTTCCGCCGTTTCCCCACGGAAGCGCTTGCGCCACGGGCCGAACCCGTGGCGCGCAGCGATCGCATCGACCGCCATGAAGCCGATATTGTGCCGGTTGCGGCTCATTGATGCGCCCGGATTACCGAGTCCGACCCAGAGCTTCACAACCGCAATACCCCTTACTTGGCTTCAGCTGCTTCCTCAGAAGCCTCTTCCGGCTCCTCGTCAACCGTCGGCGGAGCGATGGAGGCAATCACGAAGTTGGGGATATGCAGGGTCGGTGTGGAGTGCTCCGTCCCCTGGAGGTCGTCCCAACGCACGTTGTCGTTGATGTCCAGCTTGCTGAGGTCAACCGTGAAGTGCTCAGGGATGTTCTCGACCGGAACTTCCACGTCAACGGAGTGACGGGCAATGTTCAGCACGCCGCCACGCTTGATGCCCGGAGCCTCATCTTCACCCGTGAAGGTGATGCCCACCTGAACATGCACGCTCTGGCCAGGAACCAGACGCAGGAAGTCGATATGGATCGGCGCATCGGACACCGGATGGAACTGGATGTCACGGATCAGGGCATGGACCTGCTCACCACCGATGCTGAACTGGTACAGGCGGGACTGCCAGGCACCACGGTGCAGCTCTTTCATGATGATGCGGGGGTCGATGGAGACCAGAGCCGGCTCCTTCTTGCCACCGTACACCACGCCCGGGACCATGCCCTCACGACGTGTTGCGCGCGCTGCCCCCTTACCTGCTTTGGCGCGCTGGGAGATCTCCAGTGTCGTTACTTTCGCCACGTTATACGCTCCTGCGTTCTGAAATTGTCATGCCCAACCGGCCTCCAGGGGTGCCGGATGGTTGCCCCGCCCTAGCGGAAAAAAGCGAAAAAGACAATTTTTTTATCAGTCCAGCCCCGCACGGATGACAGCAATCTGGCGGCCCGTCCGCCCGTCACCATGCACTGTTGCCCGGCGATGGCTGAAAAAACGCTCCTCCGCCAGCGTATCATGGCCTGTCCATTCTGCCTGCACGCCCTCTTCTGCCAGACGGAACAGGCAGAAAGCGGGCAGATCAAACTGATAATGCCCAGCTCTTGCTGCCTGGCTGAAAAACCGCTCGCCCTCCGGGTGCCGTTCCAGAACGGCCCGGCGCATGTCCTCACCCACTTCATAGGAGACAGGGCCGATGCAGGGCCCCACCACGGCACGGAGTCCCTCCGCCCCCAACAGGCGCATCTGCCGGACTGTCTCTTCCAGCACACCTCCCACAGCTCCACGCCAACCTGCATGGGCTGCACCAACAATCCGCCCATCGTCCGACGACAGCAGCACAGGGGCACAGTCCGCCGTGGCTACGCCCAGGGCAATCTCCGGGCAGTCCGTCACCAGCGCATCACCCGCCGGAAGGGCCTCGTGGCCCTGCGTATGAGACCAGACCTCATCAACCTGGCGCAGCACATGCACATCCGCTCCGTGAACCTGCCGGAGCGCAGCAAACCGCTCCAGCTCCACACCCACGACAGCCGCCATCCGCCGCCTGTTCTCCTGCACGTTGTCCAGCCGGTCCTGCGTCCCCAACCCGCCATTGAGGGTATCATGGGGAGCCACAGACACGCCCCCCTCCCGGGTAAAGAAGCCATGCCGGACAGGCAGAAGCGGCGACCGTAAGAAGACAGGCTGTGTCATTCTGCAATCCAGTCCGTCTGCCGGGCGGGACGGCTGAAGGCATGAACCATCAGGCCAATCCCGGCCAGTGCCATGGGCAGGCACAGGAGCTGCCCCATCGTGATTCCACCAGCCAGAAAGCCGATATTGTCATCCGGCTGGCGGAACAGCTCACAGAAGGCCCGGGCACAGGCATAGCCAAACAGGAACAGCCCGGACAGGAACCCGGCCCGTGCCCGCAAGGCTGGGCGGCTGACAGCCAGCAGCATCACGACCAGCAGCAGGACACCCTCCGTCAGGGCTTCATAAAGTTCGGACGGATGCCGTGGCTCCGGCCCGACAGCGGGAAAGATCATGGCCCACGGCACGGCACTCGCCACTGGCCGTCCCCAGAGTTCCCCGTTGATGAAATTGGCACACCGCCCCAGAGCCAGCCCGATGGGCACCACCACGACGATCCGGTCCGCAAAGGCCAGAAAGTTCAGGCCCCGCCGCCATGTGAACAGGGCCAGTGCAATGATGACCCCTGCCGCTCCCCCATGAAAGGACATGCCGCCCTTCCATGTGGCGAAGATTTCCAGAGGATGGGACAGAAAGAAAAGCGGCCGGTAGAACAGGACATAACCCAGCCGCCCCCCCAGCAGCACACCCAGCACCGCATAGGCAAGGAAATCATCCACGGCTACCTTCGTTGCCACCTTCGGCCCAAGCTGGACCAGCCTGCGGGCCAGGGGCAGGGCAATGATGAAAGCCAGAATATAAGCCAGAGCATACCAGCGCACCACCAGCGGCCCGATCTGGAAAGCAACGGGGTCCAGCCCCGGGAAGATAAGCGGATGTGTCACAGATACGGCCTTCCTGATGCCAGATACCCCTTGATGTAATGGCTGATCCCGTCCTCCGGTGTTGTGAAAGGAGCCGTATATCCAGCCGCCCGCAGTGCCCTCATGTCAGCCTGCGTGAAGGACTGGTACTGCCCCCTCAGGCTCTCTGGCATCGGAACATAATCGATCTCTGCTGCCCGTCCCGCCGCAGCACAGACAGCCCGGGCCAGAGCCTCGTATGTACAGGCCTGTCCTGTCCCGCAATTGAACAGCCCGCTGACGGCAGGGTGTTCCAACAGCCAGAGCAGGACATTCACCACGTCCCCGATCCAGATGAAATCACGCTTCTGCTGCCCATCCGCAATATCCGTCCGGTCGGACTGGAACAGACGGATGGGATTACCGGCCATCAACTCATCATATTTTACCTTGATGACCGAAATCATCCGCCCCTTGTGATACTCATTAGGGCCATAAACATTGAAGAACTTCAGACCGGCCCATTGTGGTGGGGTCGGTTCCCCAGCCTCTACCGTCCGCTTCACCCAGAGGTCGAACGCCTGTTTGGACCAGCCATAAAGATTGAGCGGCTGCAATCCCTCGATGCTGTCCAACCCGTCTGCAAACAGCTCTGGCCGGTCTGCCGCCCCATAGGTTGCTGCCGAAGAAGCATAAAGGAACGGCACCTCATGCTCCACACACCACCGCCAGAGCTGCTGGGACAGGGTGACATTGCTCTGCCAGACCAGGTCTCCATCCCGGGCCGTCGTTTCACTGATGGCCCCCAGGTGGATGACGGCCTCCACCCCTCTCACCGTTGCCAGAAAAGCGGAAAATTCATGGGGGGGAATGATCTGGTGGGGAGGATGGCTGGCAAGATTGTGCCACTTCCCCTGATCATGCAGATAATCCACAATGACAGTCCGCCGCCCCTGCCGGAACAGGGCCTGCTGCACGCATGAACCAATAAATCCGGCTCCGCCGGTGACGATAATCATTCTTCCTGTATAGTCTGGCCAGATGCGGCTTCCAACAGAAAGAACGCAGAAACAGGGATGACGGTTGACAGACCGGCTTCCTGTTCTGAAAGAGTCGTGGCGGAAAAGACGGTCCGTTTTCAATGCTGAATGTCCAGGAGTAGCACCATGGTCTCTCGCCCCCGTTTTCTCGATGATCTGACCGGCCTTGCCGGAACGGCGTTTTCTGCCGCATCCGGCCTGCGGGAGGAGGTCCATACGCTGATCCGCAGCCAGATCAACGAGATGCTGTTCTCCCTCAACCTTGTCCGCCGGGACGAATTCGAGGCCGTGCAGGAAATGGCCAGCCGCACCCGGGCCGAGCAGGAACGGACCGAACAGCGCCTCAGGGAGCTCGAAGCACGACTGGACGAGCTGGAACAGGCCCTGACAGCCCCACCCTCACAGCACTGATTTTTCACAGGACATGAACGGAGACTTCCCATCATGACAGCTCCCACCCTTCTTCTCGTCGGTTGCGGCAAAATGGGCGGCGCCCTCATGCGGGGCTGGGTCAACAGCCCGAACCCGCCACGCCTCTTCATCCTGGACAGGAAGCTCCAGGACGCCCCGGCAGGCAGCACCGTCTTCCGTACACCGGAAGAAATCACTACGGACGTGACACCGGACATCATCGTCCTGGCTGTCAAACCAGCCGGTGCGGAAACCGTGCTCAAAGCCCTGCGACAGAGCCTCGGTGCCCGCATGGACAAGGCCGCCCTGCTGTCCGTCATGGCAGGCAAGAACTGCGAAAAGCTGGCTGAATGGTGTGGCCGGGCGGACATGCCCATCATCCGCACCATGCCCAACACACCTTCCAGCGTTGGAGCAGGCAGCACGGGGCTATACGCCTCACCGCATGTCAGCAGGGAACAGAAAGAGCTGGCCATCCGCCTGATGGAGCAGGTTGGTACGGTCGTCCCCGTTCCACATGAGGAAGACCTGCGGTCTGTCATCGCCATTGCCGGCTCTGCTCCCGCCTATGTCTTCCTGCTGGCCGAACTGCTGGAAAAAGCAGGGCAGGACCTGGGGCTGGAACAACAGGCCGCCCGTACGCTGGTCCGCAGCATGATCTACGGTGTGGGCAAGATGCTGCATGAACTGCCGGACGATGCCGAAACCCTGCGCAGGAACGTCACCAGCCCCAACGGGACAACGGCCGCAGCCCTGAATGTCTTCATGGCTGAAGAAAACTGGCCCCGCCTGATCCCGCTGGCAGCCGAAGCCGCCATCAAACGGTCCCGTGAGCTGGATGACTGACATCGGATGCAGGCAGACACCACTCTGCCTGCATCACCATAGCCGCACGGACAGGGAAAACCATCATGACTCTTGACCATCACGACCCGCTTTTCGACAGGACCATGATTGAGGCCACCCTCCAGCTCGCCCAGAGCCATGGCTGGCAGCGTGTCTCTCTTGTTGATGCTTCACGTGAAGCGGGGCTGCCCCTCCAGCAGGTCCGGCAGCGTTTCCCGTTCAAGTCCATGATTCTGATCCGGCTGAACAGCCAGATTGATGATGCCGCACTCTGCGGGGAAAGTTACGGTGCGACTGTTCGTGAACGGCTGTTTGATCTGCTCATGCGGCGTTTTGATGCCATGCAGGATTACCGCTCCGGCATCTGCGCCATCATGCACACCCTCCCCCGAGACCCTGCCCTGGCAGCGCTTCTCGCCGGAACCACGATGGAAAGCCTGCGCTGGGTCGCTGATGCCGCAGCACTGGACCGTCACGGCCTTGGTGGCATGATCCGCCTCAACAGCCTGCTGGCCATATGGTCCAGAACGCTGGCACGCTGGGAGAAAGACTCAACCCCAGACCTTGCCGATACGATGCAGGTGTTGGACAGCACGCTCGCCCGTGCCGAACGGATGGGCCTGTTGAAGGAATCTTCCGCCTCTGGGCAGGCTGACATGGTTACAGAAGAGGGTGGACTGCCCGACCATGTTGCCCCTGAGGAAAACAGTAATAACAACGTGTTGGACTGATCCCTCCTACAAAAAATGGCGGCCCTCTCTTTACCCTTCTGGCCGTTCGGGATAAGAGAAGAGTCTGCGTTGGGGCGTAGCCAAGCGGTAAGGCAGCGGATTTTGATTCCGCCATGCGGAGGTTCGAATCCTCCCGCCCCAGCCAGTATTTCATCCCTGAAAATCAGAGCATGAAAAAACGCCGCTCCCTCTTCGGAAACGGCGTTTCATCCGTAGCTGCACTCAGATGCTGTCTGCCCTCCCTGACGAAAGGGCAGACACCCCATCAGAACTTCTGGAAGTCCTTCGGGTGAAGCTGGTTCTGATCAAGGAAGGTGATCTGGCCCTGATCATTCGGCAGCTCGATGGTCGTGTTGCCACCCTTGACGGTCTGATGCTCAAGCATCTGGCCGATCTGCTCGTCCGTCGCCTTGAGGCCAACCTTGTTGCCCGCAGCCTTGCCAAAGTCGGTAATCGTGTAATGACCGCCCTTGTTGTTCAGGAACTGGAAGAGATTGGCAGACCCGCTGCCACCACTCAACGTAGCACCGGCATCAGTGCCACCACTGACCGTATTGTGCACGGTGATCGTGTCGGACGCCGTACCACCCTTGATGGTATCACCAATTCCGGCAAAAGCCTGAAGAGACTGATGGGACTTGGATGCATCAAACAGGATGTTGTCCGGATGCAGGGCATCACTCTGATGATCCGTCTTGAAGACGCTCTGACCAGCACTTCCCTGGCGGGCATAGTGATAGACACTATTGGCCGTCCCGAAGATGGTCGCATTGTTACCAACAGAGTGGGTACCGGACCCCACACCACCAAGGAAGCTCAGCGTTCCACCAAGGGAAAGCCGCGTCCCATCCCCGGCAGCGGAGATAGTATCCTGACCACCCAGCACAGTTGCCTGCGGCAGACTGGTCGCATCATTCCCCATGCGGAAATCAATTGAACCATTGCCCACGACATCAGACGGGGCCAGCGGCGTGCCATCACCAGAGCCTGAAGAAGACACCAGAGATGCAAAGGAGGTTGAAAACAGTCTGTTCAGGTCCTCTGCCCCCTGCGTGGGGATGCTTACAGGATACTGATGCTGCTGCCCTCCCGGGACGGTTACAATAGCCACGAAACTTCACCTCAATGCAGCGTTGTCACACTCAACTGGGCCAACAGGCAGAACTGCCGCCACAAACGGAACGACCGGCCCTTCTCACCTCCCCCTTGAGCTCTGAGGGTCAACATTTTTCATGGCCTCCTCGGGTCCAAATTAAGGAATATCTGTGACACCCCCCTCAAAACCCTACGCTTCAGCACGAATTCAGGAGCTGCCTGACAAGGACTCTCTTTTCACTCATGAGTAGTAAACATCTGGCTTCTGAATTACAACAGATTTATTTATTTTTGATTAAACAAATCGTCCATCAGGTGCAAACCGCACGACGCCTTCCATGAGAATCACATGGAAGGCGTCCATCAACTGCCGAGACTACGAATCTGGATTTGCGGAACAGCCAGCCTTACTGCAACCGGGACTCGAGCCGCTCCAGAGCAGCCAGCCAGAGCGTGGCTGTCCCATCAGATGGCGCCCGCCAGTCCCCACGGGGGGAAAGACTCCCCCCAGCCACCACTTTCGGCCCATTGGGCATGGCCGACCTCTTGAACTGGCTGGTTGCAAAAAAACGCCGCATGAACAGGCGCATCCAGTGAATGATGGCCGGCAGGTCATAGGCGACCCGGTCCTGCTGCGGATAGTTCAGGGGCCAATCGCCCCTTCCCGCATCCCGCCATGCATGAAACTGGAGAAACGCTATCTTTTCAGGCGGGAAGCCATACCGCAGCACATGATAGAGAGTGAAATCCTGCAAGGGATACGGGCCTATCATCTGTTGGGTACTCTGCACCCCCTGCCCCTGATCGGGCACCAGCTCCGGTGAAATCTCTGCCGAGACAATCTTCTCCAGAACAGTACGGACCGATGCCGAGAAGCTCCCATCATGCCCCACGGCCCAGCGTATGACATGCTGGATGAGTGTCTTTGGCAACCCGGCATTGACATTGTAATGCGCCATCTGGTCCCCGACGCCATAGGTGCACCAGCCCAGCGCCAGCTCGGACATGTCTCCCGTACCGATCACCAGCCCCTGATGATGGTTGGCCAGACGGAAAAGGAAATCCGTCCGCAAACCTGCCTGCACATTCTCAAAGGTCACATCATGGACAGGCTCCCCACGCCCATAGGGATGGTCGATGGCCACCAGCATGGCTTTCGCCGTGGGGCGGATGTCCAGCTCCCCGGCGCTGACACCAAGGCTCTCCATCAACCCATGGGCCATGGCAAGGGATGCACTGCCCGTCGCAAAGCCCGGCATGGTTCTGGCCAGAATGCGGCTCCGCTCCCAGCCAAGGCAATCCGCCGCCTTGACCGCCACCAGAAGGGCCAAAGCACTGTCCAGTCCGCCCGACACGCCAATGACCATGGTCCGGGCATGAGCTGCCTTCAGCCGCTGGCACAGCGCCTGAACCTGAATGTTCCACGCTTCCCGGCAATCCTGCTCGCACTGCTCCGGGCGGGAGGGCACGAAAGGAAAACGGGGCACATCCCTCATCAGCCCACGGTCCTTCACCTCCGGTGCCAGAGTGAAACGGACATGACGGATTCCATCATCATCGGCCGGGACGAAATAGCCCATCTGAAGCCGTTCCTGCCGCAACCTGTCGAGATCGATATCCGCCATGATCATGGCACCCTGCTGGAGGAAACGCTCCGACCGGGCCAGGCAGTCCCCGGCCTCATGGATGAGAAGCTGACCATCCCAGGCCAGATCAGTCGTGGATTCGCCCTCGCTGGCTGCTGCATAAAGATAGGCGCTGACGGTCCGCATGGACTGTGCCCGGCAGAGCAGGGTTCTGTGCTCTGCCCGTCCAACCGTCACCGGCGAGGCTGAAAGATTGGCCAGCACCGTGGCCCCGGCCACAGCCAGGGCTCCGCTGGGAGGCTGGGGAGCCCAGAGGTCCTCACATATTTCCACCCCCAGCACCAGACCGGAAACATCCTCTGCTTCAAACAGGATGTCCGTCCCAAATGGCACGGCACACCCTCCCAGCATGATGGTTCCGGAGCAGCCCTGACCACTGGTGAAATGCCGGGGTTCATAAAACTCCCGGTACCGGGGCAGCATCGTTTTGGGGACAGTGCCGAGAATCCGTCCCCGGTGGAAAATGGCCGCACAGTTGTACAGGGCATCTCCCCGCCGAACGGGCAGACCAACGATGCCAACCGTCATGCATCCTGCCGTCGCCTCAACCAGAGCCAGCAGAGCTTCCAGCGCCCCATCCAGCACCACCTGCTGGAAGAAAAGGTCCTCCAGCGTGTAGCCTGTCAGCCCCAGCTCCGGGAAAACCGCCACGGCAACACCCTGCTCATGGCAGCGCTCCAGCCACTCCTGCACGATCCTCCCATTCTGCCGGGGGTCGCCCAGAGTGATGGGCGTGGTACAGGCCGCAACACGGGCAAAGCCCTGCCGGTAAAGACACAGAAAATCAGCCATGGTCATGGCGGCTTCCTCCCGTTGGAGACTCCTCTCAGCCTGACAGCTCACACATCCAGCCGACCATTCCGCACAAAACGGAACAGACGGTGCGTCTCCATGACAGCCAGACCAAAGACCAGCACGGCATACAGGGCAGAAAGCGTCGTCATGGAGACAGGCAGACCGAAAGGATAATCCGGCAGGTCACAGGGTTTCGTGGGCCGTGCAGGAAGATGGGCCATCCAGTCCGCAAAATCATGCCCTTCCACAAGGCCAACGTGACATTCCGCCGCAGGGCTCGGCCACAACCCATGCTCCACCCCGACATGAAGAACCCCCAGACCGACGCTGACCGCCAGGCAGACCAGCCCGGCCACGGCCGCCCAGCGGGCATAACGGGGGGACAGGACCAGAGCCAGCACACCCAGCCCCAGCAGCACGCGCCAAGGTCCCCGCTCCCAAAGGCACAGCTCACACGGCACCATGTGCAGGAATGTTTCCGCCACGAAAACGATCAGGAACACGAGCAGGGCGGCCAGGACATACAGCCCACCAATATGCCAGACGGCCCTGATCTGCCGCTTGTCGGTAAACAGCATTCCCCTCATCCTCCCAGTCTCATCCATCCAGCCTCAATGCTGGGTGCCCACACCCTGCGCCGGTTGCGGCGGTAGCAATGGAGCCGCCGGTGGCAACAGGGATGTCGGCCCGGATGAGGCGGCTCCCTGCCCACCACTACCACCAGAAGAAGGCGGTGCCAGCACGGTCGCCCCCCGTCCTTCATCCGCCTCCACATGCGGGGCAATGGCCATGGGCAGCTGCGGCTGCACAGGCGCTGGCAACGGCCCAACCATGGGGTCTACCCTGTCCCCATCACAGGACACGACCTGCACATCATACAGGGCACCTGCATACGCTCCCAGGGCCGGATCGTCCGTGAACATCCATCCCTCGAAGGGCGGACTGCCGGATTCCTGTTTCTCTTCAATCTTCAGCAGGATGGCCGTCTGCGCCGGGAGACCATCCGGCCTCTGAAGGCACCGCTCCAGCCGGAGGGACAGAGGCCCATAAACAGCATCATCCCCCACATGCAGCGGTACGAGTTCCACATGGGAATCCAGGCGCCGCATGATCCGCAGCACGGCTCCATTGCGCCCCTGCCACGCCGTGGCCGGATAAACAGCCGGAGCGGCCACACCCCGGACTCCTTCCGCCCGCAGGTTCTCCGGCACCGTGGCCAGCAGCCCCGCCAGACAGGACAGGGCCAGAACTGTCTTCCTGATCCTCACTCCACACCTTCCTTTTCCACCACCTCGACGACACCACTTTCCACCATCACATCGGCCAGAAGCCGCTCCATGCGGTGCCGCAGAAAGACAGGCCCAACCTCCATGAGCAAAGCATCGGCGCAGGCATCGCGCAGCACCTGCCTCAGTTCCACTTCATTGTCCCGCAGGACACGCAGCTTTCCCGTGCAGCTTATGGGCTGCCCCTCCCTGTCCAGCCAGGTCTGCTCATCAGAGGCGTGGCTCACGGTGATGTCTGCCCTGCACCAGGCGCCGGCTCCGGAACGGCCGCAGAAGCGGCGGCCGACTGCGCTGCCGGAGCAGCCTTCTTCTGAAGGGAGTCCGTGACCGAAAAAATGAACTTGCTCAGCAGCTGCTCAAGGCTGATGGCCCCCTGCGTTTCACCAATGGTCCCGTCAGGCGCCAGCATGGCCGTATCGCCACCCGGCGTCAGCGCCACATATTTCCCGCCAAGAAGGGAATCCGACGTGATGATGGCCCCGCTATCCACTGGCAGGTGTATGTCCGAAGCAACGGAAAAAACGACATTGGCCTGGAAGGTGTGTGGGTCCACCTGCATGCTCCGCACATGCCCGACAGTTACGCCTGCCAGCCGGACATCCGAGCCCACACTCAGCCCGTCAACATGGCCAAAGGCCGCATGAAGGGGATAGCCACTGTCCTGCGGATGCTGCCGCCCGACAAGAGCCAGCACGACAAGCACCACCAGTGCAGCAGCCGCCACCAGCCCGACCAGCAATTCCATCCGCTCCCGGCCAGCCCGCCTTGCTGCGATATATCCGGCATTGTCCGAAGCCATGAACACATCCTCATTCAAGCATTGTTGACCCATCATGCAGTCACGCCGTACCGCTCTAGCGGACTCAGCCCTTCACGTCCAACATCCTGCATGATGGACGCCATTTTTTCTTTTTCCTCCCAAGGCTGGCAGTTATCCCCCATATCCCCATTTTTCTGCCCGCTTATGCCCGTTTTCCCCCTGCGGTCATGGTTTCATCATTCCCCCTTCAGTACTAGACTCGTCAGCATGAAAGCGCATCTTCACTGGAATGGCGTTCACATGAGAACGCTTCAGACGAGCATCGACCCCGACAGCACAGCCCTGCGTGCGGTCACCCTTCCTTCTGTCTGGAGTGATGACGCCGCCCAGGCGCTTGTCCAGCTGGCCCCGGCAGAAGGTGGGCCTGTCCGCCTTGCCAGTGAATCCGCCCGCTGGGTGGAGATGATCGACACCACCCCCCACCTGCCACACAGCCCGCAGGATGCTCCGCCGGTCGGCCGTGGCCTGTCCTGCCTGCTTCTGATGCAGCAGATGGCACCCAACGCGGCTCTCTGGCGCAATGAGCCGGACGGGCAGCCCGGCTTCATCATCCGGCTTTCCGGTTTCGTGCAGGATGGCATTTTCGCCACGGAACATTTCGCAGCCTGCCTGAAGCTGGCCTGCGACAGCCTGCGTCGGCTGGATGCCGCACGGCGCCCCTACCGCAGCGGCGACCTTCCGCTTTTTGATGACCCTGCCCCCCGTGGCGACAGTGACGGTCCCGCCGGCATTGTCCTGCTGACAGACCTGGACGCCTGCCTGGCGGGCCTCGGGCTGGATTATGACAGTGACGAAGGCCGGGCCATTGCCACAGCCATCACCCGTTTCACACGGCTTGTTGCCCACGCCGGTACTGCAACGCCGGAAAAAGCCTTCTCCTGCCCGCAGGCACCAGACCTGGAGCAGGCCAGCATTGCCATCAGCGCCGCCACACAGTCCCTGTCCGGCCTTGCCACGATCGAGACCGGGTTCTCCTCCCCCGGGCCGGTCGATGCCCTGCTGGATGTGGAATCCTGCGGGCTCGGCCCAATTTTCTCGCTGGTCAACAGTCAGGGTGGGCTGCGTCCTTCCACTCTGGAGCGTCTGGCCCACAAGGGCCTCTCACCGGAAGCCGCCCTCGCCCTGACACTGGACGGACAAACACCCCTCCAGCCAGCTGGTGCCAAGGCACACGCCCTGATGCATGACGCTGTCCTGCCCTTCTGCGACCATCTGCCGGCCCTGCCCGAGCCGGAAACGGACGACCTCAAGGAGAAGCTGGGCCGTGGCGTCCGTCGTCCCCTGCCCATGCGTCAGGGGGGCTTCAGCCAGCGGACCTCCATTGGCGGGCACCGTCTCTTCATGCGGACCGGTGAATTTGAAGATGGCAGTCTGGCATCCCTGTCCCTCACCCCTCCTCGGGAAAGCCCCATGGCCCGTGGGCTGATGGAATGTTTCAGCCAGGCCGTCAGCATCGGCCTCCAGTTCGGCGTGCCGCTGGAGGTGTTTGTCGAGCAGTTCGCCTATTCCCGCTTCGGAGCCTGCGGCACGGTGGAAGGGGACGAAATGGCCAGCTATGCGACATCCATGCTGGATTATGCCTTCCGCGCCCTTTCGGAGGCCTATCTGGGCCAGCGCATGCCTGATGCCCCTGCCGAGTCCGGCGAAAAACAGCATGAAGCCCCCATGCTGCCCTTTGGGCCGGAGCAGGACGGTCCATCCTCCCGCCCCCGGAACAGGAAGCTGCGCCTCGTCGGCTGAGGCGCCATGCCAGAAATGCAGGGCGGGAAATCATTGACAGTGACTGAACAGCCTGTCTAGCTAGACCTGTCCAGCACGGGCTTCCTTTCCGATGGCGCCACGCCACGAAAGGAACGGAGCGCTGCCCCGCCAGATACGGCGGGGAGTTATGGGGGATCGCGCATGATCGATCACGATACAGCCAGACGTGAGCCGTTCGATGACCGTCTCGCCCGGCTGGAGCAGAAGGTGGCTCCCCGGACCGGGAAAGCGAAGCCGTCAGCCCTCTCAGAACAGTCCTCCCTCGGCATGGCCTTCCGCATCGCCAGTGACATGATTGCCGGTATTGCTGTTGGTCTGGGCATTGGCTATGAGCTTGACCGATGGACAGGATACAGGCCTGTGTTTATAATTGTGTTCGCCATGCTTGGCATGGGAGCCGGCCTGCGGAATGTCTGGCGTGTTGTGAATGTGATGGATGTCCCCGAAAGTGGGACGCAGAAAAACGGGAGAAGCCAGCGTGGCCAGCGGATCGACGATTGACGCGCTCGGGCAGTTTGAGCTGCATCCGATTTTTGGTTCTTTTGGTGAGGCCCTGTGCCTCTCCCAGGCCCCGCTGTACATGGTCATCAGTGTGGCTGTCGTGCTGGCGTTCCTCTATCTCGGCATGAAGCCGAAGGCTGTTGTGCCCGGTCGTCTCCAGGCTGCGGCGGAGGTCAGTTACGAGTTCGTGCACGGCCTGGCTGTCGATACCATCGGTGAGAAGGGCACGGCCTTCTTTCCCTTCGTCTTTGCCCTGTTTTTCTTCATCCTGGCCGGCAACTATATCGGTCTGCTGCCATTCTCCTATACATTCACCAGCCACATCGCCGTGACCTTCGCCCTGGCGATCACGGTATTCATTCTCTGCATCCTGACCTCGCTGCGGTTCCAGGGCATCGCCTTCCTGAAACATTTCATGCCGGAGGGGGCTCCGGTGGCCCTGTGCCCCATCCTGATCCCCATCGAGATTCTTTCCTACATCTCCCGCCCCATCAGCCTGTCCATCCGTCTGTTTGCCAACATGGTGGCCGGGCATGTGCTGCTGGAAGTCTTCGCAAGTTTCACGATCATGCTTGCCGGTCTCGGAGTTGTCGGCGATGTGCTGGCTGTCACTCCGCTTGTGCTCAACATCGCACTGACGGCACTTGAGCTGCTGGTAGGGCTGCTACAGGCCTATGTCTTTGCCATCCTTACCTGCATTTACCTGCGTGAGGCTGTCGATCACTGAGTGACCGATACCTCCACGTGTTTTCCTTCGCCCTGTCTTAAAGGAACCTGAACCATGGATCTTCTTCATCCCGCCCGTGAGATTGGTGCTGGTCTTGCCGTGATTGCTCTCGCCGGTGTCGGTGCTGGTATCGGCAACATCTTTGCCGCCCTGGTGAACTCCATCGCCCGCAACCCGGCTTCCCGCCCGCATGTGTTCGGTCTGGGCATGCTTGGCTTCGCCCTGACGGAGGCCATTGCCCTCTTCGCCCTGCTGATTGCCTTCCTTATTCTCTTCGTCTGAGGGCAGGACCCATGCGCCTTACGCCTCGTTTCCTCCTGTCTGCCGCCGCCCCCCTTGCGGCCTTACCGGGCCGGGCCGTGGCGGAAGGCATGCCCCAGCTCCACTTCAAGGATCCCCTGTTGCAGGGGCAGGTGGTCTGGGGTGCCATCATTTTCATCGTCTTCTACCTGCTTCTGAGCCGTTCCGCCCTGCCTAAGGTGGCGGATGTCATCAAGGCCCGTGAAGTCCGCGTCCGGAACGATCTGGACGTTGCCCGCCGCGCCCGCAAGGATGCCGACCAGGCCCAGAAGGAACTCTGCGAGGCCCGCGAGAAAGCCATGGAAGAGGCCCGCGCCACCATCCAGGGCATCCGCGATACGGCCAAGGAGAAAATCCGGGTTCAGGCAGAAGAAACAGCAGCCCGCCTGGAAGCAGAGATCAAGAAGGCTGAAGCGCAGATTGCTCTGTCCCGCAGCAATGCGCTGGGCAGCATCAATGAGATCGCATCCAGCACTGCTACGGTTCTGACAGAGCGCCTTGTTGGCACAGCCGACCAGCAGGCCATTGCCGCTGCTGTTGAACACGCCCATGCTGCGAGGAGCTAAGCATGTTTCATGAACCCCGCTTCTGGACAGCACTTGCTTTTGTCCTGTTCTTCGTCATCTTCGGTCGCAAGATATGGGCTGTTGTCACATCCAAGCTGGATGACCGGGCTGATGAGGTCCGCAAAAATCTGGATGAGGCCACACGTCTCCGCCGTGAGGCCGAGCAGATGCTCGAAGATTCCAGACGTGACCACAAGCAGGCTCAGGAAGAGGCTCAGGCACTGATTGCCAAGTCCAATGCTGAGGCCCAGCAGCTGCGTGCCCAGGCCGAAAGTGATGCGGCAGAGATTGTTGCCCGCCACGAAAAAATGGCCCGTGAGCGTATTGAAGCTGCCGAAAAAATCGCCCTGCGCGACATCCGCCGTGAGGCGGCCGCCTTGGCCTTGGCAGCTACAAAGGACGTTCTTGGTAAAAAGCTGGCTGAAGACCCCGACCTTGCCAACAGGCTCATCAATGATGGCCTCAAAGCACTCCCGCAAGCCTTTGGTGACAAAGCTGCGTAAGACATCATGACAGCCAGTGAGATGACCAGTCCCTTGCTGGCTGTCGTGATTACCGTCCTCAATGAGGGCGAGAATATCCTTCCCGTCTGTACGGAAATCCGCACGGCTCTTGAGAGCCTGCCATCGGCAGAGATCATCTTCGTGGATGATGGCAGTACGGACGACACCCTCCAGAAATTGCAGGAAGCCCGCAGCACTATCCTGCCCGGGTTGCGTATTCTGTCCCATCCCTCCTGTCTGGGTAAATCTACGGCCCTGCGCACGGCCATCAGGGCCGCCCGTGCCCCATGGATCGCCACAATGGATGGAGACGGACAGGACGACCCTGCCTTCATCAAAACAATGGTCGAAGCCGCATGGAACCATGGTGAAGGGGCTGTCGGCCCTCTGGTTGTTGGCGTCCGCCGCAAGCGTCAGGACAGGCTCTCCCGCAGGTTTGCCACCCGTTTCGCCAATGGTCTGCGCCAGCATCTGCTCAAGGATGACTGCCCTGATACGGGCGGGCCGCTCAAGCTCTTCCCACGCGACCTGTTCCTCTCCCTGCCCCAGTTTGAAGGGCTGCACCGTTTCATCCCCGCCTTGATGAAAAGCTACGGCGCCCCCCTCATCTGCATCGAGACACGACACAGGGCCAGGCTTCATGGCCATTCCAAATATACCAATCTGCACCGGGCTCTCGTGGGGGTGCGTGACATGCTGGGGGTTCTCTGGCTACAGAACCGCACCCGTCGGCCACCACCACTGAACGAACTGTAAGACAGCAGCCTTTCTCCCCGCCCGGCACCGGACGACCCTTCTGACGATCCGGGCATCATGCCCGTTCATCCAGTGCGAACCGGAGTTTTCATGCCTCCAAAATTCCGTCATTACGCTCTGCTTGCCGTTCTGGCGTTTCTGGCTGCCTTGCCGGGGCGCATGAGCCTGCCCCCGCTGGACAGGGATGAACCACGCTACATGCAGGCCACAGCCCAGATGCTCTCTTCCGGCAATTTCCTGGACATACGCTTCCAGGACCAACCCCGCTATCTGCAACCAGCAGGCATCTACTGGCTGGAAGCCGGAGCGGTAAAGGCCTCCGAAATCATCACACAGGATGAAACGCTACGCCATGAAAGCTGGCCCTACCGTATCCCCAGCCTTCTGGCATCAGTCTGCAGCATCCTCCTGACAGCCTGGATCGGAACCCGTCTGTTCGGATTTTCTACAGGCCTGCTGGCGGCAGGCCTGCTCATGGTGGCACCGCTATTTGCCGCAGAGAGCCGGATGGCCACCATCGACAGCACCCTGCTGCTGGATATTCTGTGCCTTCAGGCCCTGCTGCTCTGCCATTTCACCGACATGCAGAAGGGCAGAACGACACCATGCCGTTCCAGCATCCTCTACTGGAGCGCTCTCGGGGTAGGGATGATGCTGAAAGGCCCCATTGTTCTCATCCCCGCCCTGGGCACCCTGATCTCACTCTCCATCTGTCTGCGCAGTACGGCACTCATCCGACAGTTGCGGGCCGGGTGGGGCTGGCTGCTCAGCGTACTCATCGTCCTTCCCTGGTGTCTTGGCATTGCTCTGGTCAGTCATGGTGAGTTCTTCCGCCGTGCCGTAGGCCACAATCTACTTGGCAAAATTGCCCACCCGCAGGAAACACACGGCTTCCCCCCCGGCTATTATCTCCTCCTGTTCCTGCTCGCTTTCTGGCCAGGGGCTCTGGCAGCCATACGCTCTCTCCCAGCCCTCTGGCAGCGACGTGCCAAACCAGAGACCCTGTTTCTTCTCTGCTGGATCATCCCACACTGGCTCATCTTTGAGTGTCTGGCCACCAAGCTCCCTCATTATGTCCTGCCAACCTACCCGGCCATTGCCATTCTGGTGGCTGCCAGCCTGACGGTCTGGCCCCTCGTACCGCTACGTTCTCTCTGGACGAAACTGGGGGTGTCCCTCTACGCCCTCGCCTGGGGATTGGCCGGACTCCTCTTCTGCCTGGCCGGGCCAGTCCTGCTCTACAGGATGGAAGGCCACCTCTTTGCGGATGCGCTCATACCTGCCCTGGGCAGCCTGCCACTCCTTCTGGCAGGCCTCCGGCTCATCTGGAAACAGAACTGGTCCGGCGGGGCACTCTGCGCCATGGGTGCCGCCCTGCTGACCGAAACGGGCATCTTCCTCTGCGTCATTCCCCATCTGACCAGCATCCAGCTTGCTCCCCGCATTGCCGAGAGCTTCCGGGAGCTCCGCCCCTGTCCCGACAGCGCCCTGATTTCCCCCTCCTACAGGGAACCCAGCCTTGTCTTCCTTACCGGGGGCCGGGCCAGACTGCTGCCACCATCGCAAGCAGCCCATGAACTGCATGACCACGCACGCTGCGATCTGGCTCTCCTGGACAGGAAGGATGACCCAGCCTTCCAGCAGGAACTGGCCCGCCTTGGCACGGAGAGCATTCTGTATGACCAGTTTGACGGACTGAATTACTCCAACGGTCACAGGCTTCATCTGCGGCTCTATGCCAGCAGTGAAAAACCCACCCGCTGAAAAGGAAACTCATGCCTTGACCTGATGGCAGCCCTGAAGAGAAGCGGCTCGCTTTCATTAAAAAACTGACATAGAATGAACGGACAGAACATTTTGTGGGCAGGGCCATGTTGCAGAATTTCACTTCCCCCGTGCCTGTGGCAGGGCATACCGTCTCCTCATGACACAACAGGCTGTTCCCTCCCCCACCAAAGACAGCACCCCGCCTTCATGGTCCATTGACGATACGGCCAACGGGCTGTCCCTGACCATCCGGGGGGACTGGAAGGCCCTGCAGGATGATGTGGTGCAGTTCCCGGCAACTGCTCTCACCTCCTCCCACCCAGGGAGCGGGAAGACATTGTCCATCAACCCGGACGGACTGGGCAGCTGGGATTCCTGCTTCATCATGTTCCTGTGGACCGTCAAGCAGGCCGCCTGCCAGGCCTCCCTGACATTTGATGATCACGCCCTGCCGTCTTCCGCCCAGCGCCTTCTGGCTCTTCTGCCAGAAAAAGTGGAACAACCCGCCCCCCACCAGCAGGACCGGGAAAGCTTCTTTGCCCGTGTTGGCGGAAAGACGCTGGACATCCTGCATGAGACAGCCACATCCAGCGCCCTGCTGCTGGAAGTCATGCGGGGAGCTGTCGGGACGTTGCGTGGCAAAAACTCCATGCGTCTCAAGGACCTGCTTGTGGATGTCTGGAATGCTGGCCCCTCGGCACTGCTCATCGTCAGCATTGTCAATTTTCTGATCGGGGCCATCCTGGCCTTCGTGGGGCTGCTGGAATTACGCAAATTCGCAGCTGAAATCTATGTGACCAATCTGGTGGGCATTGCCTCCGCCCGTGAAATCTCCGCCATCATGACAGCCATCATCATGGCCGGACGTACGGGCGGAGCCTATGCAGCCCGCATCTCCACCATGCAGGGCAATGAAGAGATTGACGCTCTTCAGGTGACTGGCATCTCCGTGGCGGGCTATATCCTGCTCCCCTCCATTCTCTCGCTGATCCTCATGATGCCGCTGCTGTATCTCTATGGCACGCTGGTCTCGATTTTCGGCGGTTTTGTCGTCTCCATGACCATGATGGACATTTCTCCCACCGGATACTGGCTCTCCACCTTCAACGGCGTGGAACTGAGCCAGTTTGCCTTCGGGTTCATCAAGGCACTCTTTTTTGCTGGCTTCATCGCTCTGGCTGCCTGCCGGATCGGCCTGAAAGCCGGCCGCAGTGCTGCGGATGTCGGCATTGCCGCCACACGGGCTGTCGTCATCGGGATTGTCGGGGTCATCGCTCTGGATGCCGTTTTTGCCGTCCTCGCCAACGCCGCTGGAATCTGATGATGTCTGATAGAGAAACTCTCATTTCCGTCCGTGATCTGCAACTCTCTTTCGGGCCCAAGATCATCCAGCAGAATGTGTCATTCGACCTGAAAAAAGGCTCCATCTTTGCTGTCATGGGGGGCTCCGGCTGCGGCAAAAGCACCCTGCTGAGGAGCATGATCGGTCTTCTGCGCCCCACGGCAGGGCACATCATGGTGGGTGGGGAAAATTACTGGGAGCAGGATGACGCCCACCGCACGGCCATCAACCGCCGTTATGGCGTTCTCTTCCAGAGTGGTGCGCTGTGGAGCTCCATGACCGTGGGCGAGAATGTCGCCCTGCCGCTGGAGATGTTCACGGACCTCAAGCCTGATGCCATAGACCATCTCGTCCGCCTGAAACTGGGGCTGGTGGGGATGGAGCATGCCATCGATCTCTTCCCCTACGAGATTTCCGGCGGCATGAAAAAACGGGCTGGACTGGCCCGGGCCATTGCGCTGGAGCCGGACATCCTCTTTTTTGACGAACCCTCCGCCGGGCTGGACCCGATCACCTCCGCCCGGCTGGATGACCTCATCCTCACCCTGCGTGACGGACTTGGGGCTACGATCGTCATTGTCAGCCACGAACTGCCCAGCCTTTTCACCATTGCTGATGATGGCATCTTTCTGGATGCTGTCACGCACAGGCCCATTGCCAGTGGCTCACCCCGTGCCCTGCATGACAGCTGTACCCTCCCGGAGGTGACGGCCTTCATGCACCGCTCTGCTTCCATCCCTTCCCAGACAGAACAGAAGGCCGAACAGCATGTCTGAAACCACCAACAGAAAAACCCAGATCGGCATCTTTGTCGTCCTTGGGGGCGTGCTGCTACTGTTCATCATCATGACATTCGGGCATCTCCGCCTCTTCTCCAAAACACGGGACGTTGCCGTGGTGTTCCAGAACTCCATTGCTGGCCTGTCTGTCGGGGCCCCAGTCAATTTCCGTGGTGTGAAGGTCGGATCCGTCCAGAGCATCACCCTGCATTTCGACCCACAGGACCACAAAGCCTATATCCCGGTCATCATTACTCTGGAGACCGGGCAGATGCATGTTGTCCAGGACGATGCGGGGGGCAAGCAGGTCAATTTCCAGACAATGATTGACAATGGCCTGCGCGCCGGGCTGAACCTGCAGAGCCTCGTGACGGGACAATCCAACATCGAACTGGACTTCGACAAATCCGTTCCCGCCACGCTGCATCCCCGCATCACAAAACTGCCGGAGATTCCTGTCCGGCTCTCCACCATGGAGAAGCTGAAAAACACACTGGAGCAGATTCCCATCAAGGATATCAGCCAGCATGCTGATTCCGCCCTGCTATCCGTCACGGAGCTGAGCGAGGGCCTGCGCCAGGACCTGCCCGGCCTCATTGCCAGCCTGAAGAGAACATCCGACCAGTCGCAGGAAACCATGCAGGTTGCCACTGCCACCATCAGGGACCTGCATACCCAGCTGGATGGATCACTGGCAAAACTGGACCGACTGTTTGATACAGGTACCAACCAGCTTGAAATGCGTGGCAAGGATATCCACAGGACACTCCTCTCCGCCACAGCCACGCTGGAGGCCCTGCAGGACATTCTCTCCGCCCGTTCCGTGGACCGAGCCAATCTGGATGCTGCGCTGCGGGATATTGCCGCAACGGCTTCCTCTCTCCGTGGGTTCGCCAACGATGTGGAACGCAATCCGCAACTTCTGCTTATGGGACGCCACCCATGATGTTTCCATCACGCCGTACTGTTCTTGCCCTTCTGGGAAGCTGCACCCTGCTTGCAGGCTGTGCATCTCCCCAGCTGCACATCTATACGCTCGGCATTCCTGTCCATACCGATACGAAATCCCTCCAGGTGTCTCCGCAAACAACCATCGTGCAGATCAGCCGGATCATCATGCCGGACTATCTGGACAGCCAGGAGATCATCACCCGTCAGGGGGAGGAAATCCGCCGCAGCCCCAACTCCCGCTGGGCATCCCGCCTGTCCCTTGGCATTACGGACCTGATCACCAACGAAGTGGCTGCCTCCCAGCATGACATCCTGGTGACGGACCAGCCCCTGGCCCAGGCAGCTGACATGCAGATCATGGTTGCCATTTCCGAATTCGATGTGGATGTGAGTGGTCATGCCATACTGAACGCCCATTGGGCCATTGTTCCGCATGATCGCCACAAACCGATGGTCCGCAACATTGCGCATCTCGCTGCCAACGGGCCTGTCAGGACAGATGCCGATACGGCCGCACTGATGCGGAAACTCGTAATACAGCTGGCGGAGCATATCTCCAGATCCATCCCAGCAACACCGTAAAGCAAGACGGCCCCCGGGACTGAAACAGTGAACCAGTCCCAGCCCTCTTCCCCGATGCCATCCCAAGCTGTTTTTCAGGAAAATCGTGGTGGAGCTAAGGGGAGTCGAACCCCTGGCCTCCTCATTGCGAACGAGGCGCTCTCCCAACTGAGCTATAGCCCCACAATCTGCCGTTCAAGACACCATGCACGCCATGAACTGTCAAGTCGTGACTGCCCAGCAATTGGTCTCGCCAGCCATGCAGAAGATTGTTACATGTGTGGGTCTGCATCTCCTCACGCCATCAGGAAGGATATCCGCCTGTGCATGCTGCCATCATCTATCTCCAGGTCATCAATCTCCTCATGGTGGTGCTGGATGTTTATACATGGATCATCCTTGCCTACTGCCTTGCCTCCATGGCCATCGGTTTTGGCGTCATAAACCCTCAGACCAACCGCTTCGTGAGTAGCCTTCTTGAGATACTGGCAAGGCTTGTGGAACCCGTTCTGCAACCCATCCGCAATATTCTACCAGACACAGGCATGATGGACTTCTCCCCCCTCATCCTGCTCCTGGCCATTCAGTATGGCATTCCCTTCATCCTGAAGAGCATTTTCAGAATCTTCTTCCTCCCACAAGGCTGAAACGAAAAAAACCCCCGCCTGAAAATCAGGTGGGGGTTTTTCCTGTCCGATGAAGAGCTGATCAGAACACGGCAAACACAGCGGCTTCCGGTGAGATGGACCGGGACGTATTGTGCCCGGCCACCGGCAGGATCACACCGACAATCCCACCAACACTCGACGTCCAGTTATATTCAATCCCAGGCCCGACATTGAAGGCACCAGACCAACCCGTCCGAGAGTTGATGTATTTCTTTGAATAAACATTGTACCCATTGACCGAACTGGATGTAGCCCAGGTATGGTACAGGTCCAGCGCAAACACCCACTTCTTGGTGATACCCAGCTCGACTGAACCACCCTCATTCCCATAGGGACCGGCATGACCACGCCCGGTGAAACCTTTCTCTGTCCCATAACTGGTGATGTTGCGCAGTTTCGTACTGGCCACCGGATGGCGGACCTGCGCCCAAAGACGCACACGCATTGCATGGTCAAAAAACGGCAGGGCAAACTGGCTGTGCACACCATAGCGAAGTGCCCAGACACCCTGGCCAACCCCCTCTGACGCATTGGAAAGGTTCTTGTAATCACCTGTCGGGGTATTCACACCAAAATAAAGCGTGATGGACGGCGTATAATGCGGTGTCAGACGGTACTGGAACTCCACCGGCAGATCATTAAACTTCAGGCCGGAGTGTTTGGTATGATTCCCCCAGCTATAGCTGTATGTCGGCAGCAGATAGATGGACAGATGGTCCGTAATACCATATTTCGCCAGCGAAAACTGGGAAATGGAATGCTGCCCCCCGGCTCCCTTCCGGGTATTGAGATGCCCGTTGGAATCAAACGCACCGGCAGGCAGGCCAGCCGCTACATAAGGCTCCACAGCAATCATGCCCGGGACAGGCAGAGCTGGTGAGGGAGAATAGAGGGACCCCGTATACCACTGCTCCGGCAACGGCTTGGAGGCTGGTTTCTCCGCAATGGACACGACCGGCTTCTGGGCAGCAGCCTCATGGGAAGAAGCCGCAACAGTCGTCCCCGCAGCTGCGCTGGCCGGCTGGGTAGCTTTGCCCGTTTTCTGGGCCGAGCTGTCACCTGCTCCGTTACCGTTACTGGCCGCCACAGCCGTCTCCGCAGCATGCACATCTGCACAGGCACCGAAAGTACCTGCAAAGAGACTGGACAGAAGGGCTGCGTAACGCACGGACGTCTTCATCACGATAAACCATCATCCCATTGTTGTGATGAGAAAACATTACGACAGCAAAAAGATAGTTTGCAATAGAGAAATGAAAAATTATTTATATCTGAAACATATTCCATTTGTTTTATCTATCCGGGACAGCCCCGGGGAAAACCAGACCAATGGTCTGTTTCCAGATAGTCATCAGGACGCTGTCCCTCCAACTGTCAGGCCACTCACCTTCAGCATGGGCTGCCCCACACCAACAGGCACACCCTGCCCGGCCTTGCCACATGTCCCTATGCCCGGGTCCAGCTCCATGGCGGGGCCGATCATGCTGATCTGCTCCATCACCGCTGCTCCACTGCCAATCAGCGTCGCCCCACGCACTGGTGCCGTAACCCGGCCATCTTCAATCAGATAGGCTTCCGAAGCAGCAAACACGAATTTGCCAGAGGTGATATCAACCTGCCCGCCACCAAAATTGCAGGCATACAGGCCCTTCTTCGTGGAGCGGATCATTTCCTCCTCCGAGGCCTGTCCCCCCGCCATGATGGTATTGGTCATGCGCGGCATCGGCGCATGGGCATAGGACTGACGGCGGCCATTCCCTGTTGGCGTTACTGATGTCAGGCGGGCATTCAGCCGGTCCTGCATGTATCCCTGCAATATCCCGTCTTCAATCAGCACGGTCCGGCTGGTGGGAGTTCCCTCATCATCCATGTTCAGGGAGCCACGCCGCTCCGGCAAGGTGCCGTCATCCAGAACAGTCACCCCCGGGGCAGCAATACGCTGGCCCACGCACCCGGAAAAAACAGACGTACCCTTGCGGTTGAAATCACCCTCAAGCCCGTGCCCGACAGCCTCATGCAACAGAATCCCGGGCCAGCCGGCCCCCAGCACAACCGGCATGTCCCCTGCCGGAGCCGCCACGGCCTCCAGCGTCACCAGGGCCTGCCGCAGGGCCTCTTGTGTCATGGCCTGCCAGCAGGACGGCTCCATAAGGCGGGACAGAGCATACCGCCCTCCCTGTCCGGCACGGCCACTCTCCCGCCGTCCGCCCTGTTCCACCACCACGGAAACATCGAGCCGGACCAGCGGACGGACATCCACCAGCGGCCCTGCATGCCCCTCCTGAAGAAACGCAGGACGCATGATCCGCACGACCTGCCACTGCGTGTTGAGGGTCACATTCACCTGCACGACACGGTGGTCCAACCCTCGCCCATAGGCCTCAATCTCTCCCAGCAACGCCGCACGCTGTGAGAAATCCCCCCCCTCAAGCGGATGTGCTGCACCATAAAGAGAGGCCCGTCCATCTGCCGCCGCAGCCTCCTGCAGGCGGGAAGGGGCCTGCTGGTCCGGTCGGAGAGCCATGCGCTCTACACTGCCCAGCCCTTCGGCGGCACGCCGCAACGCCCCCATCCCCAGAAGATCCGAGTGGGCAAAGATGGTCTGGCTGCCCGTGACACCCCGCAGGCCAAACCCTGAAGAGCGGTTGAAACCAGCCGTCCGCAGCAGGCCATTTTCCAGCCCCAGCGTCTCTTCTTCCCGGTATTCCAGAAACAGCTCCCCGTCATCCATGCCAGCAAGACTGCTGGCAAGCTGACGGTTCACGTCATCAGGCGTCCATGGCAGGGTCTCATGAAAAAAAAGGGCGTCGGATATTTTTACAGGGGAAGGCGCAGACATGACCACCAGATGGATTTTCCATACGGCACAGATGCCGGGGATTATAAAAAACTGAGGCAGCACTGTCTCATAAAATGAAGTTTATGAGCAAGCACTCGACAGATGGCCAATTGTCCCCTAATCGTTTTGGTATCAGTCCAAAAATTGCGAGGCACGCAGCCATGGCGAAAAAAGCAGTTTCCTCTCCTTCCGCACAACGCCCTTCCCCTCAGAAAGCCGCCATCCAGCGCGTTTTTGAGCTGATCGAAGAGCACGGCATCGAGTTCGTTGATCTCCGCTTCACCGACACGAAGGGCAAATGGCAGCACACCACGCAGACGGTCCGCACCATTGAAGAGGACACCTTCACGGAAGGCTTCATGTTTGACGGCTCCTCCATCCAGGGGTGGAAGGCCATCAACGAGTCCGACATGGTCCTGCTGCCGGACCCGGAAACAGCCGTGGTCGACCCCTTCTCCGCCCGCCCGCAGCTCATCCTGATCTGCGACATCATCGACCCCAGAACGGGCGGCTATTACAATCGTGACCCCCGTGCGACAGCCAAACAGGCCGAAGCCTACCTGAAGAAGAGTGGCCTGGGTGATACGGCGTTCTTCGGGCCGGAAGCCGAGTTCTTCATTTTCGACAGTGTCCGCTTCGGCACGGGTGAGAATTACGGCACCTACCACCTCGACAGCATCGAAGGGCCGGAAGCTGCCCTGAAGGACTACCCGGAAGGCAACATGGGCCATCGCCCGGCCCGCAAGGGTGGGTATTTCCCTGTTCCGCCGGTGGACAGCGAACATGACCTGCGCGCCGAGATGCTGGCTACCATGGGCGAGATGGGTCTGCCGATCGAGAAGCATCACCATGAAGTGGCCCGCAGCCAGCACGAGCTGGGCACGGCCTTCGCCACACTGGTGAAGTCAGCCGACTTCATGCAGATCTACAAATACTGCGTGCACAATGTCGCCCATTCCTACGGCAAGACGGCCACCTTCATGCCGAAGCCCATCTATGGCGACAACGGCACCGGCATGCATGTACATCAGTCCGTCTGGAAGGACGGCAAGCCGCTCTTTGCTGGCAAGCGCTATGCTGACCTTTCCGATGAGGCCCTGTACTACATTGGCGGGATCATCAAACACGCCAAGGCACTGAATGCCTTCACCAATCCCTCCACCAACTCCTACAAGCGGCTGATTCCGGGGTTTGAAGCCCCTGTGCTGCTGGCTTATTCCTCCGCCAACCGCTCTGCATCCTGTCGTATCCCCTACGCTACAAGCCCGAAGGCAAAGCGTGTTGAGGTCCGCTTCCCCGACCCGACAGCCAACCCCTACCTTGCCTTCAGTGCCATGCTGATGGCTGGTCTGGACGGCATCCGCAACAAGATCCACCCGGGCGAAGCCATGGACAAGGACCTGTACGAGCTGCCGCAGGAAGAGCTGAACATGATTCCAACCGTCTGCGGCTCCCTGCGTGAAGCTCTGGAGGCCCTGAAGACCGATCATGCCTTCCTTCTGGAAGGTGATGTCTTCACCAAGGACCAGATCGAAAGCTACATCACGCTGAAGATGCAGGACGTATACCGCTTTGAGCACACACCGCATCCGGTTGAGTTTGAGATGTACTACTCCGTCTGAGCCACCCCGTTCTTCCTGCTCCTTGCCGGGGCAGGAAGGGCTGGCCAGCGCACCATCGGAACAGACCGTCTGCCTTTCCATGAGGGGCAGGCGGTTTTTTTTCATGATGGCCGCCCCATGAAAAAAGGGCCTGCCCCCTGAAGGAGCAGGCCCTTGCCTCATGCTGCTGGCAATGCCGGATCAGGCATTTTTCTTGGAAATACCATTTTCGGCTACATCCCACAGCCAGGCAGCCCCACGCACACCAGAACTGTCACCATGACGGTTCTGCACGATCGGTGTCGTGCAAGGCGATGTAATTACATAACGGGGCAGCAGCTTGGGCACACGCTCGTAGATGCTGGGAAGATTGGACACGCCACCACCCAGCACGATCACATCAGGATCGAGGAAATTGACAGCCTGCGCACAGGCCCGGGCGAAACGGTCCATGTAGAGGTCCAGCGCACGGATGGCAGCTTCATCCCCATTACGGGCCGCCTCTTCAATTCCGTTCGGGGAGCGGTTGCCTTCACCCTTCCATTCCGCAGCCAGTGCCGGGCCACAGAGATAGCGCTCCTGACAGCCCTCATTGCCACAGAAACACTTCCGCATGGGCATGTCTTCCGGCTTTGCCCACGGCAGAGGGATATGACCCCATTCACCGGCGATGTGATGATGACCGGAGAGCACCCGAGCATTGGCCACGATGCCACCGCCCATGCCTGTCCCGATGATCACGCCCAAAACGACGGAATAACCGGCACCAGCGCCATCAGCAGCTTCGGACAAAGCGAAGCAGTTGGCATCATTTTCAACACGCACGGGACGGCCAAGACTCTCCTCCACATCACGCTTGAAGGCATTGTTGTTCAGCCATGTAGCGTTGGAGTTGCGGACCAGGCCTGTCTCGGGGGACAGGGACCCGGGGATGCCGATGCCCAGAGTGGATGTCAGCTGAGTCCCCGTGATGCGATGGGCAGGCACACAGCCGATCTGGTCCTCAGCCTTCAGCACCAGGTCCCGGATGGCCTCGATGGCCTTGTCATAAACCCCGGGGTTGGGAATACGCTCGCGCAGCACTTCCTTGCCACTGCGGTCCAGAGCAAGAATTTCGATTTTCGTGCCGCCAAAATCAATTCCAAGACGATAATCAGCCATGTGATGATTCTCCCTTAATCCAGCTTACGATGCGGGATGCAGAGGCTGCTGTCGGATGACCTCCAGCTCGGCTCCATGCTCCTTGATGAAACCGGCCAGAGCGCCAAAATGCTTGCTGGCAAGGTGGGTTTCGAACCCGTCCTTGCTGGCCCAGATCTCGCTGACCATGAAACGCCCCTTCTTCTCAGCATCACGGGAAATTTCGTAACGCTGGCAGGCTTCTTCCTTCAGCGAATGACCAGCACAGACCTGCACGGCTTTCTCAAGCTGGGCGGCTTTCTCTTCAGCAATGGTGACCAGTGCCAGAATATGGATGCTCTCGCTCATTTCGACTCTCCCTGAGTTGCCCCGCCCAGCTGCCGATGGAACCACGCTGAGCAAAAAAAATGGCCGGAGGCAACACACATTCCTGTCAGTCCTCTCCCACTGTGGGAGAAGGCGGACAAGGCCTGCCTCAAGCCCTGCATGAATGCGAGCCTCACCAAAAAACAGGGCCGTGTAAAGCCCTGTTCACAAACTTTCACTCAGGTGTCTTCTGCTCAGCGGGCCGTCTGCGGGACGAAGGGCAAAGCCGTGACAGAAACCTTGTGGAGCTGCCCGTCCGCATCGGCGGCGTAAAGCACCGTACCCTCTGCTGCATGGGATGGTGTGACATACGCCATGGCAATCATGGCCCGCAGGGTCGGACTGAAACAGCCAGACGTAATGCGCCCGACCCGGTCTGTCCTTCCTTCATCCGAGAAGAGTTCCACACCGCCACCCAGCAGCACGTCCCCTTCCGGACGCAGACCAACGCGCTGGCGGTATACGCCATGTTCCATCTGCCCTTCGATCGTCCCGGCACCAGGGTACCCCCCCGCCCGTGCTCCGCCGGCCCGGCGACAGGCAGCTATGCTGCTGACCAGAGCGGCCTCCACCGGAGATGTGGTTTTGTCGATGTCCGCCCCATACAGACACAGCCCGGCTTCCATCCGCAGGCTGTTCCGTGTCTCCAGCCCGGCCGGAGCCACATCGGGATCGTCCAGCAGACGGCGGGCAAAGGCTTCAGCCTGACTGGCCTCCAGAGAAAGATCGAACCCTTCCATACCCGTATAACCGAAACGGGATACAATGAGGCTGCCACCCTCCCACTGCATGGCCAGACTGTCCCGATACCGCATCCCCATGATGGTCGTCTGGTCCAGCACACGGGCCAGAACCTCGGCCGACAGAGGGCCCTGAAGGGACAGCATGGCCCGGTCAAATTCCCGGATCAGCCTGCAATCATTGCCAATGGCATTTTCGAGATAATCAGCATTGTCTTCCCTGTTCTGGCCATTGAGTGTCAGGATGAACTCTTCTTCCTGACGGGAAATGGCCAGATCATCCCGGATGCCGCCCTGATCAGTCGTCAACAGGCCATAACGGACCCGGTTCTTCTCAAGCCCCATGATGTCCAGAGGCATCAGAGCTTCGAGCGCCTCAGCAACAACAGCGGCATTATCCTCTTTTGCACGGATACGGACCTGCCCCAGAAAGGAGATGTCAAACAGCCCCGCCTGCTTGCGGGTATGAAGATGCTCCACCTCCATGCCGAGAGGGTAATGCTCGGGCAGGGCATAGCCTGCATAGCATCCCATCGTGGCCTTCAGCTCTTCATGCAGCGCCTGAAGGGGGCTGGACTTCAATGTTTCATCCGTCATTCTGTTTTATCCTGTAAATACAGGGGAAGTTCACCACTCTGCCAGCTTCATCCCCGTCTGACAATCCGGGCCCGGGCAAGGCTTCACCACGTTCCCCACCTGGGGGAGCTGGTCATTCCCCCGCCTTCAGGCTGGCCAGTACATCCGACTTCATGCTCACGCTCTGTGCCTGTGTCGGGAAAGAGCCTTCCTCAACCTGCCGGACATAATGGGACAAGGCTCCAACCATCTGCTCTCCGATTTCAGCAAACCGATGGGCATGACGAGGGGATTTGCCTTCGAAAAGACCCAGCACGTCATGCCAGACCTGGACCTGCCCATCACAACCCGGCCCGGCTCCGATCCCGATGGTCGGAATGGTCAGGGTTCTGGAAACCAGCTCGGCCAGCTCGGCGGGAATGACCTCCAGCACAATACCGAAAGCTCCGGCCTCCTCCAGCGCACGGGCATCATCCAGAAGTTTACGGGCGGCCTCGACCTGCTTTGCCTGCGCCCGCAGGCCGATCTGATGCTGGGACTGCGGTGTCAGACCCAGATGCCCCATGACGGGTACACCCATTTCCGTCAGCCGACGCACGACCGGGGCAATCTCCCGGCCGCCTTCCAGCTTCAGGGCCTGTCCACCACCCTCCTGCATCACACGGCGGGCTGCATCCACGGCATCCTGCTCGGTAGCATAGGAAAGGAAGGGCAGGTCGACCACAATAAGGGCTTTATGGCTGCCCTGGCGGACCATCCGTGCATGATAGATCATGTCCTCCACACGCACGGGCAGGGTCGTATCCCGCCCCTGCATGACCATGCCCAGAGAATCCCCCACCAGAATGACCGGCACGCCCGCCTGCTCGGCAATCAGGGCCGAAGCGTAATCATAGACCGTGAGCATGGCGATCCGCCGACCCTCATCCTTCATGGTCTGGAAGTCTGCGATTGTAGTCCGGCGCATGGTGGGGATCCTTCTCTATGGCCTCATGAACGAGGGAGGTTCTGGGCGATATAGGGGGGCAGGCTGAAAGAGGCAACATGCACCTCTGGCGTCCAGTACTGGCAGCCTTCCGCAATGCCCTGTGCACGACGGGCCAGCTCGACCACGTCCGGACGGTGCGGCGGAGCCCCCTTCTTGGCCATGCCCAGTGTCATGAACCCACCAACATAGGTTGGCACGGCAGCCAGATAGGCCGTGACATGCGGGAAGAATTTCGCACGACGGGCCGTTGTCTCCCGCAGCTCATCTGCCTGCTGGAACGGCACGCCACACTGATTGACGATGATCCCTTCATCCGAAAGGATGCGGGCGCAGTTCTCATAGAAATCATCTGTGAAAAGCACATCACCCACGCCGATCGGGTCCGTGCTATCCACGATGATGACATCAAAGGCTGCATCACCAGATTTCTTGACGTAATCGATCCCGTCCCCAACGATGACCTCAGCCCTCGGGTCATTCCACGCATCCTTGCCAAACATCGGCAGGTGCTGCTTGGAGAGTTCGATCACGTCGCCATCAATTTCCACCATGACGGCTTTCTCGACCGTCCTGTGCTGGAGAACACGACGCAGCACACCACCATCACCGGCCCCGATGATGAGAACACGTTTTGGGTTCGGATGCATGAAGAGCGGCACATGAGCCAGCATCTCCTGATAGATGAACTCATCCCGCTCCGTGATCTGCACGATACCGTCCAGCACCAGCACACGGCCATGGCTGCTGCTCTCGAAAATGCGGATGTCCTGAAACGGGGACTTCCTGTAGGCCAGTTCTTTCACAACCCTGAAACGCTGGCCCCAATCGGGATAGAGGGCCTCGTTGAACCAGGTCCCGGAAGACGTGCCAGATGTCATGGCGGCATCCTTTCTTCAATCAACGACGCCTGCCGCCCTCCATCACGGGGAGGCCGGCACAGACGCCGCTCCTTACCCCTGCTCCCCCTCCAGCATGGACGCTGGCCAGCGAACAGGAACACTCCATGGAATCCATTGGAAATTGAGGGAAAAACCCCCTGGCCTTTCCCTATCCGGTTTACCGGCCCGTATGCCGTGTCGAGCTGACACGTCCACGCCTGAAAGCATCAATCTCCACACGTCCTGCCTGAAACAGCTCCTGCATGACAGGGACGGACATGTTGGGATCGCACACACCGCACATGAAAATGTCGACAGCGGCGAAATGACGCTCGGGCCATGTATGGATGGAAATATGGCTTTCGGCCAGTACCAGCACACCAGATACACCGCCATTGGGTGTGAAATGGTGGAAATGACCATGCAGAATGGTCGCCCCGGCTGCCTCGGCAGCACGCCTCAGAGTGGCGTCAATCTGATCGGGGTCATCCAGATTTCTGGCATTCCAGAAATCGATGAGGAGATGGTTCCCTGCGTAGGTGATCCCATCACGCTTGATGAAAAAGTCCTTACAATCAGCGATTGTATCGATTGCCTCAGTATTCTGGATATCTCTCGGAAGGTCCGATTCCATCCCCAGTCGAGCAAGTGCGTCCATAACGTACCCCTGAACCAGCAGATTGCCGCATCCTCCCCCAATGAAGGAGCGGAAGGGTTGACCTCTAGGGGAATATAACCCTCAACGCAACTCTATTCTTTCTTTCTGAACAGAAAATGCCCAAATGAAGCCACAATAAAAAATGGGGAGGAAAATCCTCCCCATTCGTAAAGACCGGTCATCGGACCTCAGTTGCGGGTCTTGTCAACCAGCTTGTTCTTGGCGATCCACGGCATCATCTCACGCAGTTTTGCGCCAACCTGCTCAATCTGATGCTGTTCATCACGGGCACGGGACGCCTTGAAGCCCACATTACCGGACTGGTTCTCCAGAATGAAGTTGCGCACGAAGGTTCCATTCTGGATGTCCTTCAGCACCTCACGCATGGCCTCCTTGGCGGCCGGGGTCACAACGCGCGGCCCGCTGACATACTCACCATACTCCGCCGTATTGGAGATGGAGTAGTTGACGTTGGAAATGCCGCCCTCATACAGCAGGTCCACAATCAGCTTCATCTCATGCAGACACTCGAAATAGGCCATCTCCGGTGCGTAGCCTGCTTCCACCAGTGTCTCAAACCCGGCCTTGATCAGCTCGATCGTACCACCACACAGCACAGCCTGCTCACCAAACAGGTCTGTTTCCACTTCCTCACGGAAGCTGGTCTCAATCACGCCAGCACGGCCGCCGCCAACAGCGGAAGCGTAAGCCAGAGCTACATCCTTGGCCTGGCCGGAAGCATCCTGATGCACGGCCACCAGGCAGGGCACACCACCGCCACGCTGGTATTCAGAACGCACAGTGTGGCCAGGGCCCTTCGGAGCGATCAGGAACACGTCCATCTCGGGGCTCGGCTCGATCAGACGGAAATGGATGGCCAGACCATGAGCAAACACCAGAGCCGTGCCGGGCTTCAGGTTCGGGGCCAGCTGTTCCTTGTACAGGGCGGCCTGGCCTTCATCCGGTGTCAGGATCATCACGACATCAGCCCAGGCTGCGGCTTCGGCCGGGGTAACGACACGGAAACCCGCTGCCTCCGCCTTGGCCTTTGCCTTGGATTCCGGGCGCAGCGCCACAACGATATCCTTCACACCGCTGTCACGCAGGTTGTTGGCATGGGCATGACCCTGGCTGCCATACCCGATGATGGCGACCTTCTTTTCACAGATCAGATTGATGTCTGCATCACGATCATAATAAACACGCATGACTTTTTTCCTTCCTCACAACGGGTGCAGGCCCCTCAATCATCCTGCCCCAGATGGGGAGACACTCCCCGGACATGAAACACTCCATCCAGCCTTCCCGCCCCGGAACAGGAGCAGGATGACCGGCAAAACTTCATTCAGACGAGGCGTTTGCCTTCTTCTGTCAGCTCGGCCCCACCGAAAACACGCCCCGGCCCCAGAAGCATCTGGTCATGGCTGGCCCCGGACGGGATCATCGGGAAGCAGCATTCTTCCTGCTCCACATGCACATCCACCAGCACCGGTCCCTCATGGGTCAGCATGGTCTCGATGGCCTCATCCAGCCCGCCCAGCGTCTCGACCCGCAGACCACGGATGCCGAACGATTCCGCCAGCTTCACGAAATCCGGCAGGGCTGCACTGTAGGACTGGGAATAGCGGGAATCATGCACCAGCTCCTGCCACTGCCGCACCATGCCCATATACTGGTTGTTCAGGATGAAGATCTTCACCGGCAAGCGGTACTGGGCAATGGTTCCCAGCTCCTGAATATTCATCAGGGTGGATGCCTCGCCGGCAATATCAATCACCAGCCCGTCAGGGTGGGCGATCTGTGCCCCCACGGCAGCAGGCAGACCGTAACCCATCGTGCCCAGACCACCGGATGTCAGCCAGTGATTGGGCTCATCAAACCCGAAATGCTGGGCGGCCCACATCTGATGCTGCCCCACCTCGGTGGAAACGAAGCAGTCCCGCCCGCTGGCCTTCACCTGCTCATACAGGCGGCTGATGGCATATTGCGGCTTGATGGTGGCCGTGGCGGCCCCGTCCTGCTCGAACCCGAAACCGTCAACAGCCCGCCACTGGTCGATCTCCTGCCACCAGCCGGACAGGTCCGGGGCTGCACTGTCTCCCCAGCCTTCCAGAAGAGCGTGCAGCGTGGCCTTCAGGTCCCCCTTCAGAGCCACATCAACCTTGATGATCTTGCCGAATTCCCGGGGATCAATGTCCGCCTGTATCTTGAAGGAATGGGGAGAGAACCCGTCAACACGGCCCGTCACCCGGTCATCAAACCGGGCACCCAAGGCGACCAGTACGTCGCAGTCATGGGCCGCCATGTTGGCTTCCACGGCACCATGCATGCCCAGCATCCCCAGAAAATGATCACTGGAAGACGGATAGGCCCCCAACCCCATCAGGGTGGATGTCACGGGGAAACCGGTCTTCTCTGCCAGCTGGCGCAGCAGCTTTGCCGCCTCCGGCCCGGCATTGATGACACCACCACCAACATAAAGCAGAGGCTTGCGGGCCTTCTTCATGGCCTCGACGGCCTGGCTGACCGCCTGAGCATCCAGAGCCGGAGTCGCCTTTCCCTCTGCTGCTTCCGCCGGACGGGGCGGCAGGGGTGCTTCGGACACCGTGATGTTCTTGGGCAGGTCCACCAGAACCGGGCCGGGACGGCCGGAACGGGCCAGAGCAAAAGCCTCCCGGATTGTTGGGGCCAGAGCCTCGGCCTCCCGCACCTGAACACTCTTCTTGGTCGCAGGCCGGGTGATGCCCACCATGTCCGCTTCCTGAAACGCATCCTTGCCGATCAGCGGCACGGGCACCTGTCCGGCCAGACAGACCAGCGGGATGGAATCCATCTTCGCATCCATCAGGCCGGTCACGGCATTGGTCGCACCAGGGCCGGATGTCACCAGCACCACACCGACCTTGCCGGTGGAACGGGCATAGGCCTCGGCCGCATGGGTTGCCGCCTGCTCGTGCCGGACCAGAATGTGCCGGATCTTCTTCTGTTTGAAGAGAGCATCGTAAATGGGAAGGACCGCACCGCCGGGATAACCGAAAATGACATCCACGCCTTCTTCCTCAAGAACACGCAGAATGACTTCAGCACCTGTTGCCATCATGGGAGCTGTCTCGCTGGCAGGCATGGCGTCTGTCCTTTCGCCGTTTAACGCAACGCTTCTGCTCTATCGTTCCGGAGCGGGTCCGTCAATTCTGGATGATATAAAATATTCAATTTCGCGCATTTTTTTACTCGAAAAGAACTCTCTTCCACTGGTTCTTTGAAATATTATTTCGTCATCTCCCTCCCGGCTCAGCCTATGGTGCCGGAACCATGTAGCCTGCCGGCGGGTATAGCGGCCAATGGCACGGGTAGCAGCCAGCCGGGCGTCCTCCAGGCTGCACTGCCCCTCCAGCACCTGTCCCAGCTCCGGCACACCATGGGCACGCATGGCAGGAAGGCTGGAGGGCAGGTTCTGCTCCCGCAGGGCCGCCACCTCCTCCAGCGCACCAGCGGCCACCATGTCATCAAAACGCCGGACAATGGAAGCCCGCAGCTCGTCCCGGGGGGGATCAAGCTGAAGTGAGATGAAACGGCAGGGTGCCGCTGGCAGTGCCCTATCCTCCTGCCATGAGGCCAGCCCTCGCCCGGTTCCTGCCAGAACCTCCCAGGCCCGGCTGATGCGCTGGGAATCCTGCGGGTGCAGGCGGGAGGCCGTCTGTGGGTCGGCCTGCATCAATTTTTCGTGCAGTGCCTCCGGGCCGATCGCCTCCAGCAGGGTCCGGGCCTCCTGCCGGGCTGCTTCTCCGGGGTCGGGGACCTCCACGAGGCCATCCGTCAGGGCACGGAGATACATGCCCGTGCCACCACAGAGGATGGGCAGCCGCCCGGCGCTACGGCAGGCGGCGATTTCTGCCAGAGCCTGCTCCCGCCACCAGGCCACACTGCCGGGTATGGCTGCGGGCAATACCCCGTAAAGACGATGGGGAATGGCTGCTTCCTCTTCCTCCCCGGGGCGGGCAGTGAGGATGCGCAGCTCCCTGTAAACCTGCATGGAATCCGCATTGATGACCGTACCACAATACAGGTCTGCCAAATGAAAGGCCAAAGCCGACTTGCCCGAACAGGTCGGTCCCGCCACAATGAGGGCGTTTTCAGAAGAGTTCATACACCTATCCTGCCATATCTTCTGATCTTTTAGCGAGAGATGTCATGTCCCTTCCCTGTGTTCTGACTCTTGTTGCCAATCGCCGCCATGGGACCCTTCCCAAAGAGGCGATCGACATTGCCCGCAATCTTGTCAAAGGTGAGCCGCCGGTCGTTCTGTCCGAAGGCGAGGCCGTTGACATTTTCTGCCCGACACCCGGGCCCGGCGATGCCACGCCTGCAACAATCCGTGCCGCCCTGGCTCCCTACAAGGTTGATGCCATTCTCACCAAGACCCGTGGCCGCCGCAAAGCCGTGCTGGTGTCCGACATGGACAGCACCATCTTCGATGGCGAAACGCTGGATGATCTGGCCAAGGCAACAGGCACGGGCGACTATGTAGCCGAAATCACCAAGCGTGCCATGAATGGCGAGATGGAGTTTGATGAATCCCTCCGCAAGCGCACCATCGGCCTGAAGGGCCATCCTGAATCCCTGCTGAAGGATGTTCTGGAACATCTGCCTTTCACTGATGGTATCAGGGAGCTGGTGCAGACCATGAAGGCCAATGGCGCACGCACGGCCCTCATCTCCGGTGGGTTCGACTGGTTCACCGAGCGGGCTGCCAGGAAGCTCGGCTTTGATGAACATTACGGCAACCAGCTTGAGATCAGGGACGGCATCATCACCGGCCAGCTGATCGGCAAAATCCTCGGCCCGGATGCCAAGAAAGAACATCTGGAGACCATCTGTGCCGAGCGGGGCGTCAAGCTCTCTGCCAGCCTGACAACAGGTGATGGTGCCAACGACATCCCCATGCTCAAGGCAGCAGGTCTTGGCATTGCCTATCACGCCAAGCCGAATGTCCGGCAGGTGATTGAACAGCAGGTCAACTTTACCGGGATGCGGACGCACCTCTTTGCGCAGGGCTACACGGCTGCCGATATCGTGACCGACTGACATATCCTCCCATTGTCCCCGTGTCTTCGGCCTCGGGCCAATGACACGGGCATGGCCTGCCGCCCTCAAAAGCGGCGGGCTTTTTTTGTCCCCTGTTTTTTGGCCCGGATATGCCCACCAAGACGCTCCAGCGTTTCTTTCAACCCGGCATCCTCGATACCATTTACGGGAACTGGCGCCGCATCCTTCCATTTCTTCTGGGGCCTGTGGGACGGTTTACGCTGGACAGGCCGATCCTGTAACAGCTTGATCTGTTTCAGCGCTTCATCTCCATAAAGACCACAGGCTGTGTTGATGTTGGCCAGAAGACGGGGCGCTGCGTACTGCATCTCCACCGCTGCCGGACCACAGCAGCGTATGGTCAACACGCCGGGCCGCAGGCGGCAGGGTTCGCTCACCTCCGCCAGCGCTGGACCGACCAGCGTCTCCCACTCCATGAGCAGACGCACGAACAGCGGTGATTTCTTGCGGAAAATGGGTTTTGTCAGGGGGGGCAGCAGGGCCCCGATCATCCGGCCCTTGCCCCGACGGTAATCGCCCCAGCCCTTGCCATCCGCTTTCCGGTCCTGCCCCGATGCTGATGAACGGGCAGTTTTTTTCATTCCTGTTTCATCTGCCATCCGACCCATCCCAGTATGCTGCGTACGGACTCTCCATACCATCATCACGGGAGCAGACGGAAACGTTTCAGCAAGGCCAGCCCTTGCCCCGATGCTGTTTCTTCGTCATAGACACCGGCGTGACACCTGATGCTTCCCTCCTTCTCCATTGGTATGACCATCATCGCCGTACCCTGCCCTGGCGTGCCGCACCCGGACAGCAGGCGGACCCGTACCATGTCTGGCTGAGCGAGATCATGCTCCAGCAGACAGTCGTGCAGACGGTCATTCCCTATTACCAGCGGTTTCTAGCCCGCTTTCCGACAGTTGATGCTCTGGCGGAAGCGCCGCAGGAAGAGGTGCTCCAGCTCTGGGCCGGGCTGGGCTATTACGCACGGGCACGAAATCTTCATGCCTGTGCTCAGGCCGTTCATAAGCTGGGAGCCTTTCCCCGTACGGTCGAAGGATTGCAGACACTCCCCGGAATCGGGGCCTATACATCCCGGGCCATTGCCGCCATTGCCTTCAATATTCCGACCGTTCCGGTTGATGGCAATGTGGAGCGCATCACGGCCCGCCTCAATGCCGTGGAAGACCCGCTGCCCGCTGCCCGCCCCCTGCTGGCCCGTCTTGCCAGCCATCTGAATGACGATCCGGCAGCACAGGCCCGCCCTTCCGATTTTGCTCAGGCCCTGTTCGACCTTGGGGCGAGCCTCTGCTCGCCCCGCTCACCCTCCTGTCTGACGTGCCCATGGCGGGACGGTTGCCTCGCCCGAGCCCGCAACATGGCTGAAGCTCTCCCTGCCCGACAGAAGAAGAAAGCCCGCCCGACCCGTCATGCCATTCTTTTCCGTGTCATCGATCCGGAAGGCCGTGTCCTGCTCCGCTCACGACCGCCGAAAGGCCTGCTGGGAGGAACGGACGACCTTCCCGGCACACCATGGTCCGAAAGCCAAAGCACGCCTTCGCCTGCACGACTGGCCGAAACGGCCTTTACCCGCTACGCCCCCTTGCAGGCACAGTGGGAAGATTGTGGAGAGGTCAGACACATCTTCAGCCATTTTACGCTGCTTGTCCGCATCTATGGCTGCACGATACCAGCACAGAGCAATTATCCGATTCCTCCGAAGCATGGCCGGTTCCGCTTCCTGAAGGAGGCAGTTCTCTCCAGCGTGATGAAGAAATGCCTGCTGGTTGGCGACCGGCACAGGCCTGTCCCGGGCTGATCATGTTTCACATGAAACACTGAAAACAGACATGGGGGCCGCAACCCGGCCCCCATGTCCGTCTCTTCTGTGCGTGAATAAAGGCTTTCGGAAAAACTCAGGCCAGCTTCCTGACCAGTCCGGCCACATGCCTGCCAAGGAAACGGGCCCCCTCTAGGTCTGTCTCGCTCGGCTGGCGGGAGCCGTCACCATTGGCAATGGTTGTGGCCCCATAAGGAGCGCCACCTACGATCTCGTCATTACGCATCTGCCCCTGGAAACTGTAGGGCAGACCGCTGATGACCATGCCATGATGCAGCAGGTTGGACATCAGGGAATAGAGTGTCGTTTCCTGCCCACCATGCTGGGTTGCCGTGGAGGTGAAGACAGCCCCCACCTTGCCGATCAGCTCCCCTTTGGCCCAGAGACCACCGGTCTGATCCCAGAAATTGGCCATCTGTGCCGGCAGACGCCCGAAACGGGTCGGAGCCCCGATGATGATACCATCATACTCGACCAGCTCAGCCGGCGTTGCAACAGGTGCGTCCTGTTCCAGCTTGAAGTGATGCGCTCTGGCAGCCTCCTCCGGCACCAGCTCTGGCACACGCTTCACAACGGCCTCTACGCCCGTTGCACGTACACCTTCGGCAATGCTGTGGGCCATGGTCTCCACGTGACCGTAAGATGAATAATAAAGCACGAGCACTTTTGACATGACGATACATCCTTGATCTGTCGGTCTTTCCCGCTACCGGGAACACTGAAACCTTCACAAGAGGTAACGCCACCTTTCCAGACTGGATATAGAAAATCGGGAAAGGATGCTTTTCGGATTTCATCAGTCCGCTTTCAGTCGGACAGCCGCCATGGCGGTGTGCTGAACTGGCGGATGAGATGCTCCATGAGCAGGCTCACCCTCTGAGGCCGCAGCTTTGTGGCGGATGTGACGAGATAAAGGGCAATGTCGTCCGCCTTCCAGCCCGGCATCATTTCCTGCAACCGCCCCTCCTGCATGGCTTCACTCACCATGAAATCCGGCATCAGTCCGAAGCCAAGCCCGGCCTCCAGCGCTGGCAGGAATCCTTCCGCATTGTCGGACTGGAGTCGTGCCGTCTGGGACAATGTATGGACTGCCCCTGTCGCTTTTTCCATCAGCCGGATGGCCCCGCATGATGCCCCGTTGACATAGACAAAGCTCTTCCTCCCCTCCAGTTCCCGCGGATGGGCAGGCTCACCCTGCTGGGCCAGATAGTCCGGGGAGGCCACAAGCAGGCGTCGTACCGTACATACCCTGCGGGCCCTGAGCGCCGAATCCTCCAGAGCCGCAATGCGGATCGCCACATCATAACCTTCTGAAACGAGATCCACGAAACTGTCCGTAAACGTGATGGCAATATCAATCTCCGGGTAGGCCCTCAGGAAAGATGGCAGAGCTGCGGAAACATACCGAAGCCCGAAGGTAGTTGGAGCCGTCATCCGGATCAGACCGGAAGGACGGATACGGCCACCCCGCACCTCATTCTCTGCCGCTTCCGCCTCCATGAACATGCGATTGGCCCGCTCCAGCGCAAGCTGCCCTGTCTGTGTAAGGGACATATGCCGGGAATTGCGGCTGAACAGGGCGACACCAAGAGACTGCTCCAACCGACTGATCGCTTTTGAGACAGTGGGGGGTGAAAGATGAAGTTCCCTGGCAGCCTGCGAGAAAGACCCATGCTCGGCCACCCTGGCAAAAATGGCCCACGCCTCGAAATCCGGCAATTTCATAATTCCGTCCCCTCCTGCCAGCCTCTGGCTGCTGACAGGTCATGATGCAAAATATGGAAAGAATGTCTTTCTTTCATGCCTGTGTGATCCGCTCTCTTCACGCCTTACATGGTGGGTGAGCTGAACCAGCAAGGAATGACACCATGATTGATATTCGCCCCTTTGACCAGCTCGGCCATGCCTCACATGGGTGGCTGGATGCCCGGCACCATTTCTCTTTCGCCCATTATCTGGATCATGACCGCATGGGCTGGGGGCGCCTGCGTGTCTGGAATGATGATACCATCGCCCCCGGCACCGGGTTTGACACCCATCCCCACCGGGACATGGAGATCATCACCTATGTCCGCCAGGGCGCCATCACGCACCGGGACAGTCTCGGCAACACGGGGCGGACCGAGGCTGGAGATGTGCAGGTCATGTCCGCTGGAACGGGCATTTTCCACAGCGAATACAACAATGAACCCATCCCCACACAGATATTCCAGATATGGATCATCCCGACAGACAAAGGGCACGGACCATCCTGGGCGACACGGCGTTTCCCCAAAGGAGAGCAGACAGGCCAGTTCACCGTTCTGGCGTCTGGTCATGCCGATGACAAAGATGCCCTGCCCATCCATACTGATGCCCGTGTTCTGGGGCTTTCCCTCCAGAAAGGACAGCAGGCCAGTTACGCCTTCATACCTGGCCGACTGGGTTATCTTGTTCCTGCAAAAGGCACCCTGCTGCTGAATGGGCAGACCATCACGGCACGCAGTGGGGCGGCCATTGCAGGGGAAGACACCATCACGCTTGAAGCACTGGAAGATTCGGAAATAATTCTGGTAGATACGACATCATGATCTGACAGCTCCCTGCCCGGAAAGAAGGATGTTCCATCTGGCATGTTTCCCGTGAAACATATAAGCCTGTAGGGAATCCGGGCAGGGAGCCACATTGCATGAACACTGATCACACGGACCAGACCACCTCTCCGCCCCTGTGGCTGCTGGATGCAACAGGGCAGATGCTGGGCCATGATACCCTCAATGACAGGATCATCCGGCAGCTTTTTGATACCCGGGCCGTGCCAGGATTGAGCCTCCATCTACAGTCCCCCCTGACACGGCGCAATTATGCTTCCTCCCCCATCCGGGCCCGTTTCAGGAAACAGGCATCCCTGCCCTTTCCCCTGCCGGAAATTGACGTTTTCTCCACATTGCAGGACAGCATCGCCCTGCGTTGCGTAGACGGCAACCAGGGTTGGATCAGCATTGGCACCGATCTCCATGAGATTCATTTCGATGCACCGAAGATGACCCCACTGGGGTATTTCCTGCCTCTGACAGGTGAGGCCCTGCTCGGACTTGCCATGCTCTTTGACCGGGGCCTGGCCAGCGTCCGGACAGCTGATGGCACGATGATCGGCCCGGCCTCCTTCCTTTCGGAAAAACCTCACGGGCTGGCACTCGGCCCCATCACGACATGTCTGGCTGACCATCTGGAGACGCTCATCCAGCTTGGCAGGCTTCCGCCGGGGCAGGAACTCTCCCATTCCTTCGGGCAGGACCATCTCACCTTCCGCCGGGCAGACTGATCCGACATGAAAAAAGGCTCTCCGGCATGATATCCGGAGAGCCTTTTAACTGTTCCCCTTCCGGTCATACCGGAAGAGGAAGCGAAAAGCGGTTTCAGCCCTTCAGTGCCTTGCGGACACCTTCAGCATAGGCCGGGTCAACCTTTTCGAAGAGACCCAGCTGACGCTCGACGATGTTCTGCGGCACGCCAGCCATGGCACCGGCAATGTTGTTGTACAGGCGCTGTTTCTGGGCATCATCGAAGAGATGATACAGAGCACGCGGCTGTGCAAAGTCATCACCATCGCTACGGTGATCGTAGTAGGTGGCGTCCCCGCTCACGCGCAGCGGCGGCTCCATCGCAGCCTTGTCTTCAACCGGACCACCGAAGGAGTTCGGCTCGTAGAAGTCGCCATCGCCACGCTTCGGCTCATCAAAGCGCATGGCACCATCAAGATGATAGTTCTTCACCTTGAACTTCGGACGGTTGATCGGCAGGGACTCGTAATGTGTGCCGACACGGTAGCGGTGAGCATCCGCATAGGCGAAGATACGGCCCTGAAGCATCTTGTCCGGAGAGAAACCGATGCCCGGCACGATGTTGGACGGGGAGAAGGAAGCCTGCTCAACCTCGGAGAAATAATCATCCGGGTTGCGGTTCAGTTCCAGCTCACCGACTTCGATCAGCGGATAGTCCTTGTGGGACCAGACCTTGGTCACGTCAAACGGGTTGAAGTTGACGCGCTCGGCCTCTTCCTCTTCCATCACCTGGATGTAGAACGTCCATTTGGGGAAGTTCCCCTTCTCGATGTTCTCGTACAGGTCTTCCTGGGTGGACTCACGGGTTTTGGCCACGACCTCAGCAGCTTCCTCGGTCGTATAGAACTCATGGCCCTGCTGGGTCTTGAAGTGGAACTTCACCCAGAAGCGCTCACCCTTGGCATTCCACAGTGAATAGGTGTGGCTGCCATACCCGTTCATGTTGCGGATGCCCTTGGGGATGCCACGATCGGACATCAGGATCGTCACCTGATGCAGGCTCTCCGGGCTGAGGGACCAGAAGTCCCAGGCTGCCGTGGCGGAACGCAGGTTTGTGCGGGGATGACGCTTCTGCGTATGGATGAAGTCCGGGAACTTGATGGGATCACGGATGAAGAAGACCGGGGTGTTGTTGCCCACCAGGTCCCAGTTGCCGTCATCCGTGTAGAATTTCAGGGCCCAGCCACGCACGTCACGCTCGGCATCGGCAGCACCACGCTCACCGGCCACGGTGGATGCACGCAGGAACATGTCCGTCTTCTTGCCGACCTCGGAGAAGATGGATGCGCAGCTGTACTTCGTGATGTCCTTGGTGATGGTCAGCGTTCCATGAGCACCAACGCCCTTGGCGTGCACGGTACGCTCCGGGATGCGCTCACGGTTCTGATGAGCGAGCTTCTCGATCAGCTGATAGTTTTCCAGCAGAAGCGGTCCGCGAGGACCGGCAGACTTGCTGTCCTGGTTGCTGACCCAAGGGGCACCAGCGGTCGTGCGAATGATATTCTTATCAGACATTCAAGGACTCCTACCTTTTATCTGACCATGGAAAATAGGTAACATCCGGAGGAAAAGGAAAATGATTGATCCTGTTTCACTAATAAACAGTCCTGATCCAGTCCGATATCAACCCTCGATTAGGGAAAGTAGGCAGGTTTTCGAACAGTGTCCATCCCCTCTTTCTTCAAAAATAATGTGAAGTTCTATTTGATCAATGTCATTGAACAGAGACATCACCTCAGTTTATGAGAATGATATGCAATAACGTATTCCTGTTTATTTCAGTCATCAGCAGGACCAGTCAGCTTCCTCAGAACAGTCGGGCCATTTTCATGAAAATGAAGGTCACGGCCATGGCAACCACACACAGCCCACCAGCAAAAATGGTCCCCAACCCACCAGAGGCCAGAAACATGCCCCCCGTATTCATGCCGAAGAACCCCGTGACCAGCGTGGCCGGCAGCATGAGGGTCGTCACGATGGACACGATGCACAGACGGCGGTTTGTTTCTTCCGCCTGGCTGGAAGCCAGCTCATCCTGTAGGGAACGGGCCCGATCCTGCAAGGCAATGAGATCATCAAGGGCTGCGTGAATCTGCCGTTCAGCCCGGTCCCGCAGATCATCCTCGGCCCATTCCGGCAGCTCGAGGTCTTCATCCCGCAGGACACGGTCGATCGGCATGACAACACGCCGCAGCTCTGTCGAGCGGCGCCTCACCTTACCCACGATACCACCAAGATGCCCAAGATCGGACCCGTGGACAATGGCCAGCAGAACATCTTCCGCCCTGTCCAGCTCGTCATCAAGCTGGGCCAGCTGGCGGCGGACCGTCCCGGTAAAATCCCGCAGGACACGGTCTATCACCCCAGCCGGATTGCGGGGTACCCCCTGTGTCTGGAGAGACCGGTAGGCCGACCCCAGTACGGGAATGGGCGTGCGCCGTGTCGTGATCAGGATATTCTGCCGCATGGCAAAGCGCCAGGCACAAATCTCCCGGTCTTCCTCCGCCAGGGCATCGTCAAAGGCGGGCAGGGCCCCCCAGACCGTATCATCGGCAGCTTCAAGGGCAATGCCGTAATCCGTTTCCGCCAGCATGGTCCCCACATCTTCCGGCATCCCCGGCAGCCGCCCCACATGGGTACGGGCAGAACTGTGAACCGTATCGAAATGCAGCCAGCACCAGCCATTCTCTCCGGACGCCGCCTCATAGCCTTCTTCCCCGGGAGACTGGAGGATACGCTGCACGTCCTCGGCATCCAGCGGCATGATCCCCTGCCCCGGCACGGCACGGACAGCCCAGACAAGGCCCTTGATCCGGGCCATGGGGTGGGCCTCCTTCAGGGACGGGTCAAGCACTGTAAAAGGAAAATTCGGAACAGTATTGTCGGGCACAGCCACCCCCCATTACAGTTTTCCTGCCCGGACTGAAGGCGGCAGGACATCCCTTTGCACCGGGAAGAGCCAAGGCTCCAGACACATGAATACCGCCCGTTCTCTGACACGTTGCCCGATGGGACGCAATATGGATGACACCATTTTGTAACGGAAAACTGTTGGTCCGTTCTTCTTTCCAGCCTTACGGCAAGGCTCTATAGTTTCCCGGTGCAGGAACCGCATGGAGGCCTCGCCTGCCTGCTGTTCCATCCATGATCATCAACTGCCAAAAACCAAGGAAACACATATGGCTACGCAGGACTACAAGGTTCGTGACATGTCCCTGGCCGACTGGGGCCGCAAGGAAATCTCCATTGCCGAGGGCGAAATGCCGGGCCTGATGGCCCTCCGCGAGGAATATGGCGCCAGCCAGCCGCTGAAGGGCGCCCGGATTGCCGGCTGCCTGCACATGACCATCCAGACCGCCGTGCTGATCGAGACGCTGATCGCCCTCGGTGCCACAGTCCGCTGGTCCTCCTGCAACGTATTCTCCACCCAGGACCAGGCAGCTGCCGCCATTGCCGCCGCCAACATTCCCGTTTTCGCCTGGAAGGGCATGAACGAGGAAGAATTCATCTGGTGCATCGAGCAGACCATCAAGGGGCCGGATGGCTGGACCCCCAACATGATCCTTGATGATGGTGGTGACCTGACAACCCTCATGCATGAGAAATACCCCGAGCTCCTCAAGGAGGTCCGTGGCATTTCCGAGGAAACCACGACGGGCGTGCATCGCCTCTGGGACATGGAGCGCAAGGGGCTGCTCAAGGTTCCGGCCATCAATGTCAATGACAGCGTGACCAAGTCCAAGTTCGACAACCTCTATGGCTGCCGTGAGAGCCTCGTGGATGCCATCCGCCGTGGCACCGATGTCATGATGGCCGGCAAGGTGGCTGTTGTGGCCGGTTATGGTGACGTGGGCAAAGGCTCTGCCGCTTCCCTCCGCAGCGCAGGCTGCCGCGTGCTGGTGACGGAAGTTGACCCGATCTGCGCCCTTCAGGCTGCCATGGAAGGTTATGAGGTCGTCACGATGGAAAATGCCGCTCCCCGTGGCGACATCTTCGTGACCTGTACCGGCAACGAGGACATCATCACCATCGAACATATGCGTGAGATGAAGGACCGGGCCATCGTCTGCAATATCGGGCATTTTGACAGCGAGATTCAGGTCTCCGCCCTGCGCAACCACAAATGGACCAACATCAAGCCGCAGGTTGATGAGATCGAGCTGGCCCCGAACCGCCGCCTCATCCTTCTCTCCGAAGGCCGTCTGGTCAATCTGGGCAACGCCACAGGCCATCCGTCCTTCGTGATGTCCGCCTCCTTCACCAACCAGACGCTGGCACAGATCGAACTCTGGAATGCAAAACCGGGCCAGTATGAGGCAGGAAAAGTTTATACTCTGCCAAAAATCCTTGATGAAAAGGTTGCCGCTCTCCATCTTGCAAAGGTGGGCGCCACGCTCTCCAGAATGACACAGGCTCAGGCGGATTATATCGGGGTGTCCCCCAACGGGCCGTTCAAGCACGACCTGTACCGTTACTGATCCTTTCTGTCACTGTTCCCTGCCATCATTTCCGATGGCAGGGTCATAACCGACCAGTCATTCCTGCTTTCAGGGAAGGAACATATCATGGGTCTTTTCAACGACATCGTTTCCAAGGTTTCCAGCTTCGCCACGAGCCTGTTCGGCTCTTCTGCCAAGGCGGCGGATACGGCACAGCCAGCTGCCGGTGCTGCGGCTCCGTCCATCGCACAGGTGGATGTGGATGCCGTTCTGAAGGAACTGGCCGCCAAGGCTGGCCAGCCTCTGAACTACAAGGAATCCATCGTCGATCTGCTCAAGCTCCTGGGCCTCGACAGCTCCCTGCAGGCCCGTCAGAGTCTTGCTGACGATCTGCACTATACCGGGGACAAGAACGACACGGCCACGATGAATGTCTGGCTCATCAAACAGGTCTATACCGAGCTTGCCAACAATGGCGGCAAAATCCCTGCTGGCTGGGGCCACTGAGTCCATATCTGGTCGGTATCCCTGTAACTGACCAGATGAAAAACCCCTCCGTCCAAATCATGGGCGGAGGGGTTTTTTCGTACCTGATACCTGTCAGATATCCAGCAGCAGACGACGGGGGTCCTCGATCAGCTCCTTGAGCCTCACAAGAAAACTGACCGCTTCCCGTCCATCCACCAGACGATGATCATAGGACAGGGCCACATACATCATGGGCCGGATGACAACCTGCCCATCCCGGGCCACGGGCCGGTCCTGGATGGCGTGCATCCCCAGCACACCGGACTGCGGTGCATTGAGAATGGGCGTGGACAGCAGGGACCCGAAAATCCCGCCATTGGTGATGGTAAAGCTGCCACCTTCCAGTTCTTTCAGGGCAAGGCCACCCTTACGAGCCCGTTTGCCATAATCGGCAATGCGGCGCTCCAGCTCGGCAAAACCAAGTGTCTCGGCCTTCCGCAGCACGGGCACGACCAGTCCCCGTTCCGTCCCCACGGCAATGCCCAGATTGACATGATCCTGATAAACGATCTCATGTCCTTCAATCCGGGCATTCAGCACCGGAAAATCCTTCAGGGCCCCTACGACAGCACGGGCAAAGAACGACATGAACCCCAGACGGGCCCCCTCATGCTTCTTCTCGAACAGCTCCCGATACTGGCTCCGCAGCGCCTTGACGGCACTCATGTCAATTTCATTGAACGTTGTCAGAATGGCGGCACTGTTCTGGGCTGCCTTGAGATTCCGGGCAATGGTCTGACGCAGGCGGCTCATCGGCACACGCCGCTCCCCCGTTCCCCTGTCTTCGGGAAGGGAGGCCACCGGTTCAGCCACAGCAGGAGCCGGATGAGTGACAGCTCCTCCCGTCACCACGGGCTGCTCTCCCTCTGCTGAAGCAGCTGGACCATGGTCCGTCACATCCTGCACCACGTCCTGGCTGTCCTGCTGCCTGTTTTCCTCAACCGCAGGGGCTGCTGCCTGATCATCCACGAATGCAATGACCTGCCCGACCTCAACATCCGTTCCTTCCGGCAGATCATGGCTCAGTGCCCCGGCTGCCGGAGCCGGCACATCCAGCGTGACCTTGTCCGTTTCCAGCTCAAGAACCATCTCACCAGCCTTCACGTAATCGCCAGACTGTCTGAGCCAACGCATCACGGTTGCCTGTTTCAGGCTTTCACCAAGCACAGGGACTTTAATCTCAACCGTCATCGTGACTCCTGTCCTTCCAGAACTTGAAACATGGTCCCGGCCTCCCACCTCCCGGAAGAGACCCGGCCTCTCATTAGCCTTATATCTCCCTATGAGGCTATAGGGTAAAGCCTTCTCTTTGTCTTTTCACTTTTCCAGCAGGAAACCTTTCATGACCAGAACCCTGCCCGCTTTTCTTCAGTCAGACCACATATCCTCTCGGACACGCACTGCCCTGCTCGAAAGAATGGAACAGGAACAGGGCCAGAGGAAACATCTTTCCCCAGAGGCTTTTCAGCTTCTTGAGCTGGTCTGTGATGACATTCTGCCACAGGCACCACTTCTGGGTGAGCTGCATCTCAATCTGGCAGTCATGATCGATCAGGCTCTCGCCGGGCCTGGAGATGGATGGCGTTTTGCCGATCTGCCGACAGATATGGCCGCCTGGGAAGATGGTCTTGCCTCTCTGGAACTGTATGCCCGGGGCCTTTTTGGACAGGATTATGCCTCTCTTGACACGGATCAGCGTGGTACGCTGCTGGACAGGGCTTTTGATGGCTCCCTGCCGGTCAATGCTCAGGCGCCTTTTTCAGCCTCACAGATGAAGTTGTGGAGTGGTGATCTCCGCAACCAGATCGTTGCAGCGTTTCTGGCGCATCCGATTGCACAGGACCGGCTTGGAATTTCCTCCAGCCTGACTGGTGGAGACAAGGAAATTCAAGGGTTTTCGGCTGAATCACTGACAAAAAAAGAGGCTTTTGAGCCGGAAAATGAGCGCCGTTTTTCAAAAATGGGATGAAGGAGAATTTCAGGGCTTTTCCGCCTCTGGAAGAAACAGGAAAAAGGGATCGTAGGGACATGAACCAAGGTCTTTCTTCATGGCGGCAAGCCAGTCTGGAGCTGGAATGGAAGAAAGGACAGCCAGACAACACAACATATGAATTTACAAATCTTAGATTTAGATGTTGTTGAAAGACCTTGTGGAAACCGGGGTACCCGGCTTTCGAAAAATGTACCCCAGCTTACTCACAGTGTGTACAACCTCTGAAGGCAAGTTAGAGCAAGGGGTGCAGAACGTTATCCCTCTTTTTCCACAATGAGGCTGTGTACAATCCCCGTTTCATAAGGGGGTACAGTACCGTCCCCGGTACTCGGTACCTCTCCCGCTTCGGGCCGTACTGTCCCCATGTACCCCAGTACGAACATCTTTGATCCATAAGTGATGGAAACAGTTGCATGATGCAGAAAACGCATAATGATTTTTCACAGGAAACTGCCGATGTTGTCGTCATCGGGACGGGCGCTGGCGGCGCACCGCTCATTGCGCGGCTTGCCATGGCAGGGCGGAAGGTCGTGGCGCTGGAAGCCGGCCCTTCTTTCAAGGCCAGGTCCCACACGCCGGATGAGCCGACAGCACAGGAACTGTACTGGCTGCATGAGCGTCTGTCTGGTGGGGGAACACCGCAGGCCTTTGGGGGTAATAACAGTGGAACAGGGATTGGGGGGTCCCTGCTTCATTACGGGGCTTTCCTGCCGCGCATGGATCCCCGGGATTACCGCCTGTACAGTGAGAGCGGGAAAGGGGTGGACTGGCCTTTCGGAGCCGAAGAGCTTCAGCCTTACGTGGAAGAGGTGGAACGCTTCATAGGTGTGAGTGGCCCAGCGTCTTATCCCTGGGATGAGAGCCGCCATTATGCCTATCCGCCCGCAGCACCCAACAATGCCGCCCTGAAGATGCGTCAGGCCTGTGACAATGTAGGGCTGCGTCATGCAGATGGTCCTCTGGCTGTCATCACGAAAGCTCATGACCAGCCTCATTTTGGCCGACGGGAAGCCTGCGTGAATTGCGGTGCCTGTCATCAGGGCTGCCGGAACGGGGCGAAATCGGGCGTGGACAACACCTATCTGCCACTGGCCTGTGCCCATGGGGCTGAACTGCGTCCTGGCTGCATGGCGACGGGATTTGAGCGGGACAGCCAGGGGCGGATCACGGCGGTCATCTATGTCCGTGACGGACGGGAGGAACGGCAGAAATGCCGGGCTGTTGTCCTGTCTGCCGGAGCGGTGGAAACGGCCCGCCTGCTGCTGAACAACGGTCTGGCGAACAGTTCCGGGCAGGTGGGACGCAATTACATGACGCATGTATCCACGCAGGTCTGGGGTGTGTTTGATGAAGAAACCCGGCCCAACAAGGGTTACCCATCCCTGACCATTTCCGAAGACATGCTGAGGCCAAAGGATGCCGACTTTGCGGGAGGGTATCTGCTCCAGTCCCTGGGCATGATGCCGCTCACATGGGCTGCCAATCTGGTCCGGGCGGATGGGCGCCGTGGTGAGGCCCTCAGCCGCACGCTGGCAGCCTACAATTACAGTGCGGGTATCGGGATGCACGGGGAAAGCCTGCCACGGGATGAAAACCGTGTGACCCTGTCTGATGAAAAAGACGCTTTCGGTCTGCCCAAACCACGGATCGACCATACATACGGCCCCAATGAGGACGCCATGCATCGCCATGCATCCCGCCTGATGGTGAAGATGTGGGAGTCCATCGGGGCGAAGGACATCCGTGTCATCAGCCGGGCCGCACACATGATCGGCACCTGCCGGATGGGAACCGATGCAGGAGCGGCCGTGGTCAATCCATATGGGCGCAGTTTCGACATCGACAATCTGTGGATCAGCGACCACTCCACCTTCCCGAGTTCCGGTGCGGCCAATCCGGCCCTGACAATCATGGCCCTTGCCCTGCGTACGGCGGATGCCATGCTGAAAGTGGTCTGAAAGGCTGGCCCTGCCCCGCAAGGAGGGCCCGCTTGACAGTGCGGCCCTCTTTCACCTAGGAAGAAAGCCGACCTGATGGTGGCGGCGTCCTGCTTTGCCTTCCGGGTCATCTCCTTCGCACCGGAAGGCAGTTTTGCCAGTTCCCTGTGGGGCGGCAGCCCTGACTGTCCCTGAGGTCCGGCATGCCCCGTGGCGCATGGTCCTGCCGTGCGGGTACCCGGCCTGTATTCTGGTTTTTCGTCTATTCCGATTAGTTACCCCACCGGGGCATATCAAGGCGCATCATTTCATGCATCTCGCCGAACTGAAGAAGAAATCCCCTGCTGATCTGCTGGCTTTTGCTGAAGAGCTGGAGGTCGAAAATGCATCATCCCTGCGCAAGCAGGACATGATGTTTGCCATCCTCAAGACTCTCGCCGAGCGTGAGCAGGCCATTTATGGCGAAGGAACGCTCGAGATCCTGCCGGATGGTTTCGGCTTTCTGCGCAGCCCGGAAGCCAATTATCTGCCCGGCCCGGATGATATCTATGTGTCTCCGGCCCAGGTGCGCCGCTTTGCCCTGCGGCCTGGTGATACGGTGGAGGGTGAGATCCGGGCGCCCCGGGATGGAGAGCGCTATTTTGCCCTCCAGAAGGTCAATACCATCAATTTTGAGGCACCGGAGCAGGTCCGTGCCCGTATCAATTTCGACAACCTGACCCCCCTCTTCCCCGAGCGCCGTCTCCGCATGGAAACCGAGCCGACAGGGGAAGCTTGCGCTGCTCCGGCTCCTGCCAAGGGCAAGGGGCGTGATCGCAAGGACCAGAAGGATTACACCTCCCGTGTGATTGATCTGGTCTCTCCCATCGGCATGGGGCAGCGTGCCCTGATCGTTGCACCGCCGAGAACGGGTAAGACGGTGATGCTTCAGAGCATTGCTGCTTCCATTTCTGCCAATCACCCGGATGTGTTCCTTATCGTTCTGCTGATTGATGAACGGCCTGAGGAAGTGACGGACATGGCCCGGTCTGTTCGTGGTGAGGTCGTTTCCTCCACCTTTGATGAACCGGCCCACCGCCATGTGCAGGTGACGGAAATGGTGCTGGAAAAGGCGAAACGCCTTGTCGAGCACAAGCGTGATGTGGTCATCCTGCTGGATTCCATTACCCGTCTGGCCCGGGCCTATAACACGGTCGTGCCCTCATCCGGCAAGGTGCTGACCGGTGGTGTGGATGCCAACGCCCTTCAGCGGCCGAAGCGTTTCTTCGGTGCGGCCCGTAACATCGAGGAAGGTGGCTCGCTGACCATCATTGCCACGGCCCTGATTGATACAGGTTCCCGCATGGATGAGGTCATCTTTGAAGAGTTCAAGGGCACGGGCAACTCCGAGCTGATGCTGGACCGCAAGCTGGCAGACAAGCGCACCTTCCCGGCCATCGACATCACCAAGTCCGGCACCCGCAAGGAAGAGCTGCTGGTGGACCGGGCTTCCCTCTCCAAGATGTGGGTCCTGCGCCGTATCCTTGCTCCGATGGGCACGATGGATGCCATGGACTTCCTGCTGGACAAGCTGCGTTACAGCAAGACCAATCAGGACTTCTTCGATGCGATGAACAACTGATTAACAGCCTGGTCTGTTGTCCATGAAAGAAAAGGCGGGGCCATGCATATGGCCCTGCCTTTTCTGTAGGTGAAGTCCATGTCAGACCATCAGCCATGGGGGATCAGAAGGTGAAGGAAGCTTGCCATCAAGATGATGGCAAGAGTGCCTATTCCCCAGAGGGCCAAGAACCACGCTAGACGTTTGGAGAAGGAGGCTGGCACCTTCTTCTTATCGTATGTGGTGAACTTAGTGATATCCATCGGCTTTTGTGACCTTTCCACGGAAAAGATAGTAGGAATAGATCGAATATCCCGTGATGATGGGGAGCAGGATGACGGTCCCGACGAGCTGGAAAAGCTGGCTGGGAACTGGAGATGCTACATCCCACAGGGTCAGGGTTGGTGGTACAGCGTAGGGCCAGATGGTAATGGCCAGGCCAACCAGGCTGAGCAGGAACCATCCAATGGCGCACAGGAAAGGCGTGATGGCGTGTTCCTTGTCTAGGGTCCGCCACATCAGGAAACCGGCCAGTGCCACCAGTAGAGGAACAGGCAGGCCGAACAGAATGTTCGGAAAGGCAATCCAGTGATGGAGATAGGGCGCATGGAGAAACGGCGTCCAGCAGCTAACAGCAATGATGCAGAGAATCATCAGAATGGATAATCTCTTGGACCAGCGGCGGCATCGTGCTTCCAGTTCATCGGATGTGCGCCAAACGAGCCAGGTCGTACCAAGAAGAGCATAACCTGTAACAACGGACAGGCCACAAAGAACGCTGAACGGTGTCAGCCAGTCCATGGCTCCTCCGGCAAAGGCACCGTGGCTTGTATGCACCCCCTGAACGTACCCGCCAAGAATGCAGCCCTGACAGAAAGCGGCAAGTGTGGACCCTGCCATGAAGCCCGTATTCCAGAAGGCCCGATGGTTGGGTGAGTGCGCCATGATGCGGAACTCGAATGCAACACCACGGAAGATCAAAGCCCCCAGCATGATGATGATGGGGATATAGAAGGCAGGCAGCAGCGTGCTGTAAGCACCGGGGAAAACACCGAACAGGGTTGCTCCACCCAGAACCATCCATGTTTCATTACCATCCCAGACGGGGGCAATCGTGTTGATCATGATGTCACGATGCTCCGGTTTTTTCTCGAAAGCAAAGAGCATGCCAATTCCCAAGTCAAAGCCATCAAGGATGACGTAGACCGAAATGGCCAGAATGACGATGAACGCCCAGATGAAGGGAAGATAGAATGCAAGGCCGGACATGTTATGACGCATCCTTGTTCTGAGAGATCGTATGATGATGGCTACCTAGGATCATGATGTCATCGCTGGTGTTGTCAGCAGCTTCTGGGGTGGCCCGTAGCAGGCGGATGAGCATCAGGAGGCCTGAGCCGAAAACAAAGAGATAGACCGCAACAAAAAACAGCATGGAGAAAGACAGGCTGGAGAGTGCCAGCGGTGAGGCGCTGTCTTTCGTGCGAAGCAGGCCATAGACCGTCCATGGTTGCCGCCCGACTTCTGTCGTAACCCAGCCACAGAGCAGAGCCAGAAACCCAGCTGGTGCCATGGTGAGTATCACCCGCAGGAAAAGAGGATGGTCGAACAAACGCTGTCGGCGCCGCAGCCAGAGTGACCAGAGGCCGCAGAGCAGCATAAGCCCCCCTAGGGCAATCATGATGCGGAAAGAAAAGAACACGATTGGTGCTGGGGCCCGCTGGTCTGCCGGATAATCTTTCAGGCCGGGTACCTTGCCGTTGATATCATGGGTCAGGATGAAGGAGCCCAGTAGCGGAATCCCTATGGCGTAATCCGTACGTTCTGTCTTCATGTTCGGGATGCCGAACAACAGTTCAGGGGCTCGTGTTTCGCTTGTCCAGTCGCCTTCCATGGCGGCAATCTTGGCGGGCTGATATTTCAGGGTGTTCAGCCCATGCATGTCGCCCGCTATGATCTGGAGAGGGGCTGTGATGACAATCATCCAGAGGGACAGGGAGAACATGAGGCGGATCGTACTGTCTGCCTGTGTACCTTCCTTTTTGGCCTTGAGCAGATGCCATGCACCTGCGGCAGCTACCGTGAAGGCCACTGAAAGCATGGCAGCCAGCCCCATATGGGTGATCCGGTAGGGAAAGGATGGATTGAAGATGATGGCCAGCCAGTCATGGGGCAGGAAATGGCCTGTCTTTTGGTCAATGACATAGCCTTGTGGGGTTTGCATCCATGAGTTGGATGCAAGGATCCATGTCATGGAGATCAGCGTTCCTGTAGTGACAGCACAGGTTGCAAAGAAATGCATTCTGCGGCCGACACGGTTCAGCCCGAACAGCATGACACCAAGGAAACCAGCCTCCATAAAGAAGGCCGTCATGACTTCGTAAGAGAGAAGCACGCCTGTGATGGGCCCTGCCTTGGCAGAGAAGCCTGCCCAGTTGGTACCGAACTCGTAGGCCATCACGATGCCAGAGACGACCCCCATGCCGAAGACGATGGAGAAGATTTTCAACCAGTATTTAAAGAGATTCAAATAACGGTTATCATTCGTTTTTAACCACATGCCTTCAAGAAAGGTGAGGAATACAGATAGACCGATCGAAAATGCTGGGAATATTATATGTACGCCAACGGTAAAGGCGAATTGTATTCGTGCGATTGTGAGAGGTAACTCATGGTCATTAACCATATATAATCATTCCTTTTCGTTGGAATGGGAGGAATTTGACATTTTTTCATTATTGATTTTGGCGAGTTTTCAACAATTGATTTTATTTTTCTTCTTATAAATATTTTTTAAATAAAAAATTCCCGTCATTTTTTGCGGGGTCAGGCCGATGGCAGGTGATGAAAATTTGCCATCATATTTTTGTAAGATCATGTGATGATCAGCTTTGGCAATAAGGTAAGGCTGGATGATCCCGTGTTTCAGGAACTGGATGCTTCTTGTTCCAACCCCAGTAGGAAGGCCTTGCTCTCTGCGCCTTCAAACCCGCTATAGTCACCATGGCCCCTGCCGTGGGAGGGCAGGACACGGTGGCAGGGGATGAGAATGAGTAGCGGGTTGCGGGCCACGGCCTGACCGATGGACTGCGGGCTTCCACCGACAGTTTTGGCCAGGTCGCCATAGGTCCGGGTCTGCCCGTGCGGAATGGCACGCAGGGCCGCCCAGACACGTTTCTGATAGGCCGTGCCATCAAGCATCAGTGGAATGGACTGGAAATCCACCGGCTCTCCATCAAAATAATCCTGCATCATGTCCCGCACTTTCAGCAGGAGGGGCGTCTCACTCTGGTCCCGGCCCCAGCCTTCATCAAGGGAGACGATCTGCCCCTCTTCTTCGCTGAGGGTCAGGGCACCGAGGGGAGAATGGAAAGAAAGCTGTGGCATGGCTGTCAGGCTGCCCCTTTTGCGGGAGAGCGTCAATTCTTTCTTTGGCCCGCTGCTTTTCGGGCATGAGTGCTGTATGAAAGGCGGCATGACATCATCCAGCATTTCCACCAAGACGGTTTTTGCGTTGGCGACAGGCCCGGTGCAGGGGGCGATTGCGGTCATGCGGGTCAGCGGGCCGGAGAGTGCGGCCCTGCTGGCAGCTCTCTGTGGTGCCCTGCCAGCTCCCCGTCATGCCAGCCTGCGGGCCTTGCGGCATGAAGGTGACGTGCTGGATCACGCTCTCGTCCTCTGGCTGCCGGGGCCTCGGTCCTATACGGGGGAAGACAGCTTCGAGCTGCATCTTCATGCCGGTCCGGCCATCGTGGAGGCAGTGGCGCAGGCCCTTGTTTCCCTTGGTGCCCGCCCTGCCGAACCGGGAGAGTTCACCCGTCGGGCCGTGCAGGCAGGACGGATGGACCTGTTGCAGGCCGAGGCCATAGCCGATCTGATTGAAGCCGATACGCAGGCCCAGCGGCATCAGGCCCTGAAACAGGCTGATGGTGCCCTGAGCCAGCTTTACACAGAATGGGCGTCCCGCCTGCGGCAGGTTCTAGCCCAGCAGGAAGCCCTGATCGATTTCCCGGATGAGGAACTCCCCCTGGAGGTGGAAGACGCCCTGCTGGGTGACTGCCGGACCCTGGCGGAAGAGATGCAGGCCCATCTGGCCGATGAACGGGGCGAGATCGTCCGTGATGGTCTGAAGATCGTTCTGGCGGGGGCACCGAATGTGGGAAAATCCAGCCTGCTGAATGCGTTGAGTGGTCAGGATGCTGCCATTGTCACGCAGAAAGCGGGTACGACACGGGATGCCATCGCCGTGGACTGGATGATAGAGGGCATCCGTGTCCGGCTGATTGATACGGCAGGCGTGCGGGAGACGGAGGATGAGATCGAGGCGGAAGGCATCCGCCGGACCATGCGGCACGTGAAAGAGGCCGATCTGCTCTTTCATCTTGTCGGGCCGGGGGATGAGACGCCCCTGCTGGCGGATCACGCCATAAGGCTGCGGACGAAGACGGACCTCGCCCCGGCACGGGAGGGTGAGCTTGGCATCCATACGAAGGATGAAGCCGGTCTGGCTCCCCTGAAGGCATGGCTGAAAGCCCATCTGGCCCGTCTCATGGCTCAGCGTGGCACCCCGCCCCTGACCCGTGCCCGCCATCGGGCAGGGCTGAAGGAGGCACAGGAACATCTGACCCGTGCGCTGGAAGCCCCATGGCCGGAGGTGCGAGGAGAGGAGCTGCGCCTGGCCATGCAGGCCCTTGGCCGGTTGACGGGCCATGTGGATGTGGAAGCCCTGCTTGATACGATTTTTGGCCAGTTCTGTATAGGAAAGTGACGTTACCTCAATGAGCACATCACCTGCGCAAACCTATGATGTCATCGTGGTGGGGGGCGGTCATGCCGGGACGGAAGCCGCCGCTGCCGCTGCCCGCTTCGGGGCCCGGACATTGCTGCTGACGCACAGGCTGGACACCGTAGGCAGCATGTCCTGCAATCCGGCCATCGGAGGCATCGGCAAGGGCCATCTCGTGCGGGAGATTGATGCCTTTGATGGTCTCATGGGCAAGGCGGCAGACCGGGCGGGAATTCATTTCAAGCTGCTGAACCGTTCCAAAGGGCCAGCGGTACATGGGCCACGGGCGCAGGCGGACCGCTCGCTTTACCGGGCCGCCATACAGGACCTTCTGGCGGCCACACCAAACCTGACCATGCTGGCCGGGGCCGTGGGCGACCTGATTGTCGAGAAGGGCCATGTCCGGGGTGTGATCTGCGAGGATGGCCGCCGTTTTTCCGCCGGGGCGGTCGTGCTGACAAGCGGCACCTTCCTGCGGGGCGTGATCCATACGGGGCGGGTCAGCCAGCCAGCCGGACGCATTGGCGATGCGCCCGCCACGCAGCTTGGGGAACGGCTGGAAGCCCTGGGGCTGAAAATGGGCCGCCTGAAAACAGGCACCCCGCCCCGTCTGGCCCGTGACAGCATCGACTGGGAGGCCCTGCCTGCCGATGAGGGCGATGCCGAGCCGGAGGCCTTCAGTACGCTGACAGCCTCCCTGCCCAATAGACAGATCGTCTGCCGCATCACGCAGACAACCCCGCAGACACACAGGATCATTGAGGACAACCTGCATCTTTCGGCCATGTATGGCGGTGAGATCACCGGGCGGGGTCCCCGCTACTGCCCGTCCATCGAGGACAAGATCGTCCGTTTCGTAGGGCGGGACAGTCATCAGGTGTTTCTGGAGCCGGAGGCCTTGCCGGGCAATCCGGGTGGGGAGCTGGTCTACCCCAACGGCATCAGCACCTCCCTGCCTGCCGAGGTGCAGGCGCAGATGATCGCTTCCATGCCGGGGCTGGAGACGGCCCGCATTGTCACCCCCGGTTATGCCGTTGAGTATGATTATGTTGACCCACGGGAGCTGCGTCCGTCTCTGGAGCTGCGGGCCTTGCCCGGCCTGTATCTCGCCGGGCAGATCAATGGCACGACAGGGTATGAGGAAGCGGGCGCACAGGGTCTTCTGGCCGGTCTGAACGCTGCCCGGGCCGTGGCAGGCAGCGAGCCCCTGACGCTGGGACGGGAGGAATCCTACCTTGGCGTGCTGATTGATGACCTGACTCTGCATGGTATCAGCGAACCCTATCGCATGTTCACCTCACGGGCGGAATATCGCCTTCTTCTGCGGGCGGACAATGCGGACCTGCGCCTGACACCAAAGGCCATCGAGGCCGGATGTGTTGGCACAGAACGTGAGGCGGCCTTCCGTGAGACGGTGCGCCAGATTGATGAAGCGATGGAGGAAGCCCGGAAACCGGCCTTCCTGCCCCAGCACCTGCGGGAGCATGGCATCGAGGTCTCGCAGGATGGACGGCGGCGCAGCCTGCTGGACGTACTGGCGACACAGGCCGATGAGACACGGATTGCCAGTCTCTCTCCATGGTTTGCCGCTCTGCCGGTCCGTATCGGGCGGCATGTACAGACAGAGGCCCGCTATGGTGGCTATCTGCGCAGGCAGGAGCGGGAAATCCAGCAGCTGAAGAGTGAGGCGGCCCTGCGCCTGCCGGATGATCTGGATTACGGGGCGATCGGGGGGCTGAGCCAGGAAATGCAGGAGCGGCTGGGGGCTGCCCGTCCGGTCGATTTCGCCGCTGCGGGGCGTGTCCGGGGTGTGACGCCCGCTGCCCTCATTGCCCTGCTTGCCCATGTCAGGAGCCGTACATGATGACGCATGTTTCACATGAAACAGAAAAGAAGCTCGCCCATTTTGCCAGCCTGCTGACCCGCTGGAATGAGAAGATCAATCTTGTCAGCCCGAAGGATATCGCCCACCTCCGCCAGCGTCACATTGAGGACAGTCTCCAGCTCGTCCCGCATGTTGCGGCTGGTGTGCGGATAACGGACCTTGGTTCTGGCGGTGGTTTCCCCGGGCTGATCGTGGCGATTGCAACAGGAAACCCGGTCACGCTGATTGAGTCCGACCAGCGGAAGTGCGCCTTCCTGCGGGAAGCGGCACGGGAATGTGGTGCCCGTGTCACCGTGCTGGCAAAACGGATCGAGCAGGCAGAGGTGGAACCGGCGGACATTGTGACAGCCCGTGCGCTGGCCCCCTTGCCCCAGTTGCTCGACTGGGCACGGCCTCTGCTGAAGGAGGAAGGGTATTGTCTTTTCCTCAAGGGAAGAAAAGCGTCAGATGAGTTGACCAGTGCCCGTTCTGACTGGCACATGAGATATGAAAGTCTCCCAAGCCGAACAGACCCAGACGGGGTCCTTCTCAGGATCAGTGATTTCAGACGTGTCTAAAGCTGCTTCACATACACCGCACATCATCGCCATTGCCAACCAGAAGGGGGGTGTCGGCAAAACGACGACCAGCCTGAATCTGGCGGCAGCTCTGGCGCAGCGCAAGCGTGTCCTGCTGGTGGACCTTGACCCGCAGGGCAATGCGTCAACAGGCCTCGGGCTGGATTATGATGAGCGTGGCCGTGGCACCTATGGCGCCTTGCTGGAGGATGCCCCGGCGGAGACGCTTCTCCGTTCCAGCGTGGTGCCGAAGCTGGATGTCATGCCTGCCAATGGCGACCTGGCCGGAGCCGAGCTGGAGATGATCGACCAGGACCGGCGGGAATACCGGCTGCGGGATGCCCTGGAACCATTGCTTAACCGGTATGACATCATTCTGATCGACTGCCCGCCCAGCCTGGGGCTGTTGACCCTCAATGCGCTTGTCGTGGCCCAGAGCGTTCTGGTGCCGTTGCAGTGCGAGTTCTTCGCTCTGGAGGGGATCAGCCAGCTGGTCCGTTCCATCGAGCGGGTGCGTCTTGCCTTCAATGCGGACCTGCATCTGGAAGGGATCGTGCTGACAATGTTCGATACCCGCAACAATCTCTCTGCTCTGGTGGCGGAGGATGCCCGTGGCTTCTTTGGTGATCAGGTCTTCAAAACGATGATTCCCCGTAATATCCGTATTTCCGAAGCACAGAGTCATGGGCGGCCTGTCATGGATTATGCCCGCAGTTCCACCGGGGCACTGGCCTATGAGGCTCTGGGGGCCGAGCTGCTGAAACGGCTGAAGAAGAAAGGCTGAGCACCATGGCAAAGAAGGCATCCCCCTCCTCCCGCAAACTTGGCCGGGGTCTGGCTGCTCTCCTGGGGGATCAGGCGCCCAATCTGGCCCGTGTTGGGGCCCCGCAGGGTGAGGTTCAGGCTCCGTCCCAGCCAGGAAGTCTGGGGGTGGATCTGCTCGCTCCCAGTCCGTTCCAGCCGCGTCGGGACATGAATGAAGACCGGCTGGCCGAGCTTGCTGATTCCATCCGCTCCCGCGGGGTGATTCAGCCCATTCTTGTGAGACCGGACCCCGAGCAGAAGGGGCGGTATCAGATCATTGCTGGTGAACGCCGCTGGCGGGCTTCGCAGAAGGCGGGCCTGCATGAGGTGCCCGTCTATATCCGTCAGCTTGATGATACGGATGCCATGGCGGCGGCCATGGTCGAGAATCTCCAGCGGTCGGATCTCAACCCTGTTGAGGAAGCAATGGGGCTGCAACGGCTGCTGCAGGATTATAGCCTGACGCAGGAGGAACTGGCCGGGGCGATTGGCAAGTCCCGCTCTCACATCACCAATACCATGCGCCTGCTGAACCTGCCGGAGGCTGTTCTGGTCCAGCTGCGGGATGGTGGGTTGAGTGCCGGTCACGCCCGTGCCCTGCTGGGCCATCCCGACCCGGTGGCCGGTATGGCTGAGGTGCTGGCAAAGGGGCTGAATGTTCGCCAGACGGAAGACCTTGTGGCCCGGCTGAACAAGGCGGCCAGTGAGGAGAAGACCACGGCTGCCCCGGCTCCGGAGATCACCCGGCTGGAGGAAGACCTCTCAGCCCGTTTCGGGCTGAAGACGCAGATACGCTTCAATGGGAAAAGTGGATCGCTGAAGATCAACTATTCCTCTCTGGAGCAGTTTGAGGCCCTCATGGCCCGTCTGACCGGACAGAGCTGATTTTTTTGAGAAAATATTTAAAATCCCCTTGTCAGCCTTCATGAAGGCTGATAGATAACCATCCATCGGTTACCGATTGTGGGCACATAGCTCAGTTGGTAGAGCAGCTGACTCTTAATCAGCGGGTCCTAGGTTCGAGCCCTAGTGTGCCCACCACAATCGGCCGGTTCCCCTGAAAAGATGTCGAAAACTTTCCGGATGCCAGCGGCAGGACACCCGCTCTGCGTTTTCTGCTGGAAAGAAGATGATCCCCTTTCTCCTAAAAACCGCTCTGTCCGCCGTGCTCGTGGCCTCCATTGCCACGGTGGCCCGTCGCCTTCCTGCTTTGGGTGCGCTCATTGCGTCCCTGCCGCTTGTGTCTGTTCTGGGGATGATTTTTCTCTGGGCTGAGAAACCGGACCGTGAGCTGATGGCCACTCATAGTGAGGCGACTTTCTGGTACGTTCTGCCATCCCTGCCCATGTTTCTGCTCATTCCCGCCCTCCTGCGGCGAGGCTGGCCTTTCTGGGGCAGTCTGGCGGTTGGCTGTGTATTGACGGTTCTGCTTTATCTTGTCGTGGTCTGGTGCGCCCGACGTTATGGCATGGCTCTGTAAATGGTCAGACAGGACATGCTCATGATTATTCTGCGTCTTGACTGACGTTACCCTGCGTTGACTTTTCATTTATTTTTTTGAAAAATTACTCTTTCTTTCTGGAGGATGAAACGTGAAGAGTGCCAGTCCGTTCGGCTATTGCATAAAAGGTATAAAAAATTAGGTGACATTCAGCGGACGGGCAACTTTTCCTGAATACTGGTATTTTAGGCTTTTTGAATGTATTTTTTATTTTGTTATTGAAATAATCTATTATATATTTGGTAGTATATTTCCATGGATTGTTTTTTCTATTTTAATGTTTTTACCGGGTATAGCTGTTGGGATGCGACGGTTACATGATACTGGTCGGTCCGGTTGGTGGGTATGGCTGCCGTCAGCATCCTTCTCAGTGATCGTCGTTTACTATGTTGCGTTCCTGTATAAATTAAATCCGTCAGGGGGACATCTGTCCCCACTCGTTTTCCTTCCCATTATCCCATTCCTGCTTTGCCCGATCGCTACTCTCATTTTTTTGTGTCAGCCGGGGACGCCGGGGAACAACAGGTTTGGTCCTCCGCCTGGTAACGGCAGAGGCTGAGAGTAAAATCTGTTTCATGTCCTGAGAAAGGCATAAGCGATATTCAGCAAGTTTCGATGGCTGGCATCCTCATGGAGGTTGCCAGCCATTTTTTATGGGCAGACCGTTTCATGATGATGACGTGTTTCCTCATGTTAAGGATATATGGCTGGATCAGGGCACTTTATGCGGGCAGGCCGGCCATAAGTCTGTTATGGACAGGCAGGACAGGATAGGATGGCAGCGTCAGAGAAGATGAGAGTGCTATGCGTGTAAGCGATTTCAAGCCTCGGCCAGTCGCAGGGCGGCATCAGCCGGTGATAGCCCTGGTCGGGTGTGATGGAAGTGGGAAGTCCACCGTGGGGACGGCCCTGCTGGCGCTGTTGCAGGCCGAGCGGCCGACGGCTTTCTGCCATCTCGGCAAGCAGGCAGGCAATCTGGAGCGTACGCTTGCCCCCCTGCCCTTCATTGGCCCGTATGTGACAGGCAAGGCCAGGAAAGAAAACAGCCGGATACAGACCGGCAAAAAAGCAGGCGTGCTGGCGGCCGTGTCGGGTTTCGTTCTGTCCATGCGGCGTGTGTTTCGTTTCGCACTCATGCGGTGCAAACATGAACGGGGCATGGCCGTGCTGACGGATCGTTATCCGCAGAACAGTGTGCCCGGCCCCATGGATGGCCCCACTCTGGCCAATCTGAACCGGGATGGCGTCCTGCTGCGGATTTTCAGCCGGGTGGAGCGGGCGCTCTATGCACGGATGGCCCGTTTCCGGCCAGATGTCGTCATACGGCTGAATGTTGACCTGGAGACAGCCCTGCAACGCAAGCCGGATCATGTTTCTTTCAAGCTGGCCCGCAAGATTGAAGACCTTGCCCGGCTGGATTTTTCTGGTGCTCCCATCGTTGATATCGATGCCACCGAGCCGCTGGCGCAGGTGCTGGCACAGGCAGAAGAAACAGTCCGCAAGGTGCTGGCACTCTATCCCCGTTCCGGCCAGGGATTGGCTGCGCAGCCCCGGGCAGGCTGTTTGGTTTCGCTGGTTGGGTGTGATGGGTCTGGCAAGTCCAGTATCAGCCAGTCTCTGGTCCAGCATTTTTCTGAAACACGTCCAACCGTTTATGGGTATCTTGGTCTTGGTTCGGGTGATCTTGGGCGGCGGATCGGGGCTCTGCCCCTTATTGGTCCAGCGTTGGAGAAGAAGCTGAACGGCAAGGCCAAGAAGGCCCGGACCAAGGGTGAAAAAATGCCGGGCCTGATGACGGGTCTTGTTCTGTTTGTCTTTTCTCTGGTGCGGCTGAAGCGCTTTCTACGGGTCAGGCGGGCGGTCGAGAAGGGATTTCTGGTGGTGACGGACCGTTACCCGCAAATGGAAATTCCTGGCCAGTGTGATGGTCCTGGTCTTTCAGCGGCTTATAGCAGCAATCCGCTGATCCGGTTTCTGGCCTGGCTGGAACGTGGCATCTATCGCCGGATCGTGGCCTTCCGGCCTGATCTGGTCATCCGGCTGAATGTGGATGCGGAAACAGCCCATGGCCGCAAACCGGACCATGACCTCGAGGCCCTGCGGATCAAGGCGGAGCTGATGCCGCAGCTGAATTTCAATCATGCTCCGCTGGTTGAGGTCGATGCCCGCCAGTCTTACGAAGCTGTGCGGCAGGACGTGCTGGATATTCTGGCACGGCACGGGCTTGTCTGAAGCAGGAAGGCCCATCCGTTTTTCTGGATGGGCCTTGCCGCAAGGGGCGGGCGTTCAGTGTGGGCTGCGTTCCAGGAAGGCCCGGATGCGCTGGGGAATTCCCTCCGGGGATTGGAAGCGGTCCCGCCGGTAATCCTGCGTTCCCTCCAGTTTTTTCTCGATCAGCCCGTCATGGAAATCGCCCATCATGCCGTTGATCGTGGCGAGATATTCTGAAAGCTGGTCCAGCGCTCTGGAGGGGCGGATCGTGCGCAGTGTGTCATTGAAGGCCACCCGGCGGCTGACGATCTTGCGCATGACATGGAATTCATGGCCGGTTGTGGCATCCAGCGTGCGTATCAGTTTTGCCAGTCTGGCATTTTCTTTCTTCTGGTAAGCGATGATGCCTGCCGTACTGTCTTCTTTCCAGAGGGCGATGGGGGCGGCGATCAGCCAGTAATAGACCGGTGAGAGCACGACCCAGAGGATGAGGCCGTTGATCAGCGTAGCCCGCCGCTGGTGGTTTTTGAAGGCATCCTGCATGTTGCCCATGATGATGGTGACAACATGCAGCAGGAGCGGATAACGGTGCTGCCTGGTGAAATTGGCACAGGCAAAGCGCATGTGCTTGAATTTGGCCCGTGCGTATTTGAAGGCCAGCTGTTCGTCCTTGCTGGCTGTGCCAGAGAGGGCAATCTTCAGGATCAGGCGACGGAAGGCCTTGCGGTCCACGCCATGTTCGAGAAGCTGCCAGCAGAGATTGTAGCCATCCCGGATTTCAGTCTTCTCACAGGCGGGCAGGACATCCTCGGGCAGGGGGGTGTCAGGGTGGGGAACGTCATCAAGGAGAACATGCTCAAAGACGGTATCCAGCATCTTCTGAGGGAAAGCCGGTGTGCTGCGGCGGCTGGCAGAAGGGCGGAAAGGGAAAATGGGCATGGCTGGGCTGGCATCTCCTGGCAAGGTATCAGCTGCCGGGCGAGGCGGGCAGGCTGTCGGTCTGGCGGATCTCCCTTTCATGAGGGAGGATGATCCTGTTGCGGCGCAGATAGGTTATACCCATTATGGCGAACGTGGTCATGGTAGCAAAGAACATGCCCAGGGCATAGGCGAGCCCGGCGCCGTTCAGGCCGTAGTGATGGCCCATGTAGACAAGCAGCGGGACGTAAAGAATCACGGAAACGAGCTGGGCCAGCATGATGTAATGGGAGCGTCCCGCCGTGTAGAGCACGCCTTCCATTGGCAGCCCGGCGGTGAAGAAGACCAGAGCCGGAGACATCCACATCATCAGGGTTGCGGCATCGCCAAAGCGGTGACCGAACATGCTGATGACGGGTTTCCCCCCGATATAGACAACCAGCATGGCCAGCATGCCCAGTGCGCCGGAAAGGACGCTGGTCCGCAGGGCCAGCTTCCATGGGGCGGAGGTCCGTGGATCCATGAGAACGACTTCGGGGTAGTAGCTTTTCTCCAGCAGTTTTGCAGGCCGCTGGACAGCATCCAGAAACTCCATGGCGAGGGAATAGAGGCCGGCTGCCGATGTGCTGACGATCTTGCCGACCAGCAGCTTGCTGATCGGCTCCCAGACCGTTTCCAGCAGGGTGGTGATGTTGGCGGTCCAGACGAAGCCCCACATGCCCTTTGGCATCTGCCGGGCTGCCTTCAGGATGCTGGGGCGCAGCCCTTTCAGCAGGTCATGGCGTTTCAGTTCCAGCAGGGCCGTGGCCCAGAGATATATCTGGCCAGCCAGAAGAGCCAGGTACCAGGCGATGACGAAACCGGCCAGCTTCATGCCACTGCCCCATGCCAGCAGGCAGCAGACAGCCCGGACAGCTGGTGTGATGAGCTGCTGCCGGGAGACGAGGTCTATGCGGTCGAAAAGGCGGAGGATGCCGTAGGCGGCCGTGCTGCCCATGCCGGGGATCAGTGTGCAGTAGAGCAGGATCAGCAGGGTTGGCTTGTCATGGACACCCAGCACTTTGCCCAGACAGAGGAAGGCCACCATGCCGAACACCATGGAGAGAAGCCCCGCACAGATATCCAGCCCCATGGCCAGGCTGATGCTGGTCTGAACAGTCTTGCGCTCTCCCTTCTGCCAGGGAACAGCAGCATAATGCAGGACAATCTGCCAGCTCTGGAACTGGCCGATGGCGGCAATCGTCTCGATGTAGGAGGCTATCAGTGTCAGAACGCCGAAATCATGCGGGCGCAGTGTTCGCCCGGTCACGACCAGTGCGACGAGGCCCATGACAGCCCCGATGAGTTTGGTCGATCCCAGCTTTCCCGCATTTTTCAGAACAACGCGGAAAAGATCATCCTTGAACCACCCTTTCATTCTGCGGGCTCGTGGAAGGCAGGAAGTTCATTGATGGCGACAACCCGCCAATGCCCGGCAATATGTTCGATGATGCTCAGGGAAAGATTCTGGATGCAGAAGCGCAGGGCCGTTTCCACGGGGATGTCCAGACAGTGGGCAAGAGCCATGCGAATGGCACCGCCATGGCTAAGAATGACCATGTCTTTTCCGGCATTCTGTCGGGCATGGCTTTCCAGCGCCAGGCCGATGCGCTGGCGGACATCCACCATGCTTTCACCCTCTGGTGGACGTTCATCTGCTGCGATGGACCAGAAAGGGGGAGCCGGTTTTCTGAGCAGGGATGGAAACGTGTCGTGGGGGGTACCGTTCCATTGCCCGATGGACTGTTCAATGAAGGCGGGGTCAATCCTCATGGGAGTGGAGAAATTGCCGGCTTTCTGAATGGTCAGGCCGGTGTCGCGGGCCCGCTGGAGGGGGGAGGAAAACCATGTCGCCTTGCGGGGCAGGCGCCGGGCCAAGGCCTCGTAGGCGGGCTTCTGGCTGCGGAGATGCTGGGGACAGAGGGGCACGTCCAGCGTGCCGTACATGGTCTGTCGTGCTGCTTCTTCCACGATGGCATGACGCACCAGCCAGAAACGTGTCACACCGGCGGGGAGGTCCGGTCCATCCAGAAAATGCTCCTGAGGGTCTGGCATGGCGGGCTGCGTCACAAAAAAACCTCTCGAATGGGTCAGACAGCTGTGTCGGTTTGCCGGGGGAGGGCTGACAGGCTGATCACAGATTCATGATAAGGCGCATAGCGGGGAAAGAAACAGCTCTCAAGGAGAAGTTTCATAATTTGTGAAAACTGTTGCGGTCCTGGATGCGGTTTTTCATTCCGTTCTGACGCCGGGACAGCTATCTGATAGGCATGGCCCCGTCAGGCGGGGAACAGGCCAGAAAGCCACGAAGGAGAGAGACGGACATGAAACTTTCAGCAGGGCCGGTCATGGCTCCGGGTTTCTGGGTCAGGCTGTTCCGCACGGTCTGGCCGAAGAGCGACAATGAAGTATTCGTGCTGGATGGCAAATGGGTGATCCTGTTTCATGTCGTCATTGTTGCCATCCTTATCGGCGTCCATCTGATCCTGATGAACCTCAAGGATTTCTGACAGGACGCAAGGCTTTCCGGGTCATGACGGTTCCAGCCAGCAGGTAGAGGCCGACACCGCCCAGACTGATCCAGAATGGCAGGGGAATGTCGCTGTACCAGGCGAGGAGCAGCCCGCCCCATGAGAGCAGAAGCGCCCCCAGAACGGAGCAGACCATGCCCCGGAAGGGAGGGAGCTCCAGCTTCAGGGCAGCGGCAGCGGGGCCGACCATCAGGCTGAAACAGAGCAGTGCTCCGGCGATTTCCGCACAGGCCGCCGCAGCGAGGGCGGCAAGCAGGAGGAAGAGCTGGCCCAGCCGGGTTGGCGAGAGGCCCTGTGCCTCTGCCAGGCTGGGGCAAAGGCTGCTGAAAAGCAGGGGGCGCCAGAGGATGGCCACTCCTCCAAGACAGACAGAGACCAGCCCTGCCAGCATGCCAAGGGTTGGGCCATCCAGCCCCAGAACATCGCCAAAAAGCAGGGTCGTTGTCTGGGAAGACGCTTCATTCGCTTCATGAAGACACCAGACACCAATCCCCAGGCTGGCGGCCAGAATGAGGCCGGTCATCGTGTCCCGCTGGGTGGGATGCTGTCTGCCCCGCTGTTCCTGCCCCATGAAGAGACCGCCCACCATGCTGGCGGCCATCATGCCTGCCAGTGGGGGGAGATGCAGCCACACGGCCGCTGCTGCTCCACTGAAGCCGATATGCGGCAGGGCATGGGCTGCAAAAGCCTGTCGCCGCAGCAGCATGAGCCAGCCCAGCGTGCCAGCCAGCAGCGAAACGAGAAAACAGCCCAGAAAGGCATGCTGCATGAAGGGGAAAGAAAAGGGATTGGTCTCAGACATGCAGCGCCCCCTTTGACAGAGTGATCTCTCTCATGGGCAGGTCAAGGCCAGTGGTCTGTAGCGGCCCATGAACCGTGATGAACAGACTGACCTTTTTCTGCTGGTGAAGCTGGCTGAAAAGCTGGAGCAACGCTTCATGGCTGGCACGATCCAGGGCGGCAAAGGGTTCGTCAAGAATGAGCAACCTCGGGGAGCCGGCAAGGGCCTGTGCAAGGGCAACACGCTGTCTTTCGCCGCCAGAAAGCGCTCCGAGCGGGCGTGAGGCCAGAGGCAGGGCCCCGACTTCAGCCAGAAGGGCCCTGGCTTTCCTGCGGGTTTTGCGAGGGGCAGGAAAGCCCCAGTGCGTGCCATCCAGACAGGCCATGACATGGCTGATGACTGGCAGCATGGGCGCCGTGTCGTCAGCCTTCTGCGGCATGTACCCACAATGGCGGCGGGCTCTGGCGGGTGGGTGGCCATTGATGAGAAGCTCTCCCCCCTGTAGGGGAAGCAGCCCCATGAGGGCTCGGAGAAAACAGGTTTTTCCGGCTCCATTCTGTCCACGCAGGATGGTCAGGCCCTCCAGGGGAACATCAAGAGTGGCATGATGCAGGACAGGATGGCCCCCTACCTGGAGGCTGACATCCCGGCAGGTAAGGCGGGCTTCCTTCATGGATGGGGGGGTAGCGGGGTGTTGCGGGGCGCTGTCTGGTACAGGGCCTGTTCGAGCGATGTGAGGATGCCGTTCAGCCAGTCCTGCCAGTGTTGCCCGGTGGGCAGGCTTTCCCCGATGGCAAGGACTGGAATGCCGGACTGACGGGCCATGTCCTCCATTCTGCTCGCCTGTGGGGCGCTGATGGCCGGATTGCTGACCAGAAAGCGGATGGTCTTCTCGTGCAGGGCTGTTTCCAGCATGGCGGTGTCACGGGGGGACAGACCGGATTCGTTCATCAGGGCACGGGCCCAGCTCTGGTCTGTCATGACCAGCCCAGCCGCCAGCAGGAGACGTTCCCCGGCTGGTTCGGTCATGGCGAAGGGGGCGCCATGGTCTCTCTGCTGGATGGCCTGCTGGCGGGTGGCGATCTGGTCGATCTGCTGTTCGAACAGGGCGAGGCGCCTGTCGATGTCCTGCTGGGCCTGGGGGCGAAGCCCGGCAAGCCAGACGGCGATCTGTCGGGCCGTATTCCGGACCGTAGGGAGATCAAAAAAGAGATGCGGGTCTTCTCCGGTCTGCCAGCCCCCCTGACTGGCAGCAAGGAAGAGCTTCACAGAGGCGGGAAGCAGCTTCATGGCCCAGTCATCATAGGTGGCTCCATTGAGCAGCACGGCATCACTGGCTGCCAGCTGGCGGGCCATGATGGGTGAAGGCTGGAGATGGTGCGGGTCCAGCCCCTCGCTGGTGATGAGCGAGCGTGTCCGTAGCGCTGGGCCACCAATCTGCTGGGCGATATCGCACCAGACGGGTTCCACGCAGCTCAGCAGGGGGGCTGGTCGGTCCGGTCCCGTTTCCGTGCTGGCCCGGGAAGGAAGGGGCAGCAGGCCTGTCAGCAATGTCAGAAAAAGCGGCAGGCAGGGGAGAAAACGCACCGTGAACATGGAAGCCTTTCAGGGCCATCAGCAGACGTGGATGTTATATAATAACATTTCGTTTGTCTGAAAAGGCACGGTCCTCCCCTCCCCTTCTCTCATTTGTGCCCGAACAGATGGCGGAGATCGTCACTGAGATGCTGGAAGGCATCCTCGTTGCTGCGCCGCCGCCTGTTCCCTTTCTCGGAAATGGCTGTAACGGTGACGGTCATGCCGGCAGCGAGGTTGAGGTCCGGCGGGATGGAATCCAGGCTGATGCGGACGGGAATACGCTGGGCCAGCCGCACCCATGTATAAACAGGGTCCACGGTGGGCAGGCCGAGGGCATTGGTCAGGGCGTTCCTGCTTGCAATGCCACGGGTGATGCTGTGGACATGCCCATAAAGCGGGGTGTGATAGCCCATCAGATCCATGCGGACAGGGTCTCCCACGCTGAGGTCATGGACCTTCACTTCCTCGAAATACCCATCCACCCAGAATGAATTCGTGTCGATGACATGAATGTTCACCTGCCCGGCGGAGGCATAGTCCCCCGGCCTCATGGTCAGGTTTGTGATGATGCCGTCTATGGAGCTGCGGACGGTCGTGCGGTCCAGATTGATCTGGGCCTGTCTGCGCTGGGCAAGGGCTGTGCTGTAGATGGCCCGGGCCTGCTGTGCCAGAGCCTCATACTGCGTCTTTTCTTCCTGCGAGACGGCCGCTCCCGGGATGGCATGGCGCCACCGGGCCTGATTCAGGCGGAACTCCAGGTCTGCCTTGGCCTTGTTCACATCGGCATCGGCTTTTTCGAGGGCGACCTGATAGTCGAACGGGTCGATGACATACAGCACGTCTCCAGCATGGACTTGCTGGTTGTCATGGACAGGAACGGTGATGATCTGCCCGGAGACACGGGGAGCAATATTGGCCACCTGTACACGCACCTGCCCGTTACGGGTCCACGGGGCGGCGGTGTAATAGTCCCAGAGGACAACAGCCACGAACCCGGCCACGCAGAGGATGGAAGCCGTGACAGCAAAACGGATGAGGCGGTAGGCACGGGTAAACACTGGCAGCCTTATAGCAGGATGGTGAACAGGCCGAGCAGGCAGATCATGATGGCAAACTGTGCCAGAGGCGGGTTGGCGAAGAAACGCCAGAGCCTCATCCACTGGAGCATGAGGCGGAGCAGGAAGGTCCCCAGCAGGGCCAGGGCCAGGTCGATGATGAAGGAGGACACGAACAGCCCATCCAGATTGATGACAAGGTGACGTGTTACCATCGCCTGCGCCCTATTCCGTAATGGCGGAGCGCGGATCCGTTCTGCTGGAGGAGGAAGCGGACTTCCTCCAGCCCTGCAGCACATAGAACCGCTGCAACATGGGCAGGCCCGCTGGAGGCTGGCGCCCGGGAGAGCATCTTCTCTGCCATGAGGGGCAGATGGTCTGCCAGTGAAAAGAGCTTCATGCGGGTCAGGCTCATCTGCATGGTGTCCGCCAGTGGTGCCAGTTCCGTGTACTGGCGGGCCGTCTTGAGGTCCAGCTCCAGCCGGGCCAGGGCTGTGGTGAGGTCTGCCAGACTGATGAAACGCTGGCAGACCCTCCAGGCTGCCTTGCCTTTCTTCTCCTGGCTGATGGTCTGGCTCAGCATGTAGAGCTGGTGGAGCCGGTCATATTTGCGGCTCAGCAGGGCTGGTGTGAAGGATGGTGACCGGGCGGCAAACTGGCGTTCCAGCTCCCTGGCGATGGAGAGAGTGATGCGGAAGCGGGTCCGCCGTGGCCGTGGCGGCAGGAACAGGATGAGGAAGAAGGCGGTGATGCCAGCCGCACAGAGATAGAAGGTGTTGCGGTCCACAAAGGCAAGAAGGTTGTAGTCATGGTGATTGTTCAGCCCCAGAAAGACGAAGAAAAAGGCGCCGTAATGTGAGCCTGCGGCCGCCGTTGCGGGATTGATGATGAGCAGGCAGCTGAACATGACCTGGAAGAGCATGACAATGGCCATGCCCATCATGGTGTTGACATGCGGCAGGATGAAGAACGAGGTCAGCCCCGCCGTCAGGATGCCCAGCGGTGTTCCGATCAGGATACCCCGGCCGAAAGCGGCACTGTTGGGCTGGGTGATGCCCAGGCAGAGTAGCATGGCGCATTGAGAGAGTGCCGTGGCGGCATTGGGCAGGCCGCTGCCGATGAAGAGGGCCGCTGCCGCACTGAAACAGAGCAGCACCCTGATGGCATTGACGAGAGCTGCGATCCTGTCCGGGTGGAAGGCGAACCGGCTCATGGTTTTTACCTGGCCCAGTGGGGCTGCCTTCAGCAGCGTGTTGAGACCTTTGCGGCTGATGTGACGGCTGGCAATCAGGCTGGCCGTGCGTTCCAGACGCCAGGCATCGGCCAGGGTCAGCCGGGGGGCCTCTGGCGGCAGGCGGCCGAGCAGGTCTGCCAGGATGGTTTCTCTGTCCGTGCCAGAAGGGGCGTGTATGTCGAAGCGTGTCAGGGCCAGCACGGCGGGGGCGATGGTGGCCTGGCGCATGAGAGCCAGCAGGCTGCGGCAGCAGGACAGGGCCGTCACCATGCCAATGAGACAGACCTGTGCCCCTTTTGCGCGCAGCCGACCTCGGGTCAGTTCCGTGCGTGTATCATGCACCTGGTGGGTCAGGGCAAAGACCGTGCTGGAAAGCGCTATGGTTTCCAGCGGGGAAAGGGTTGGCACGGTGTCATCAAGGGCGAGACGGGTTTCATGGCGTACTTCGGCTGCCGTTTTTTGCAGACTGCGCACGAGTCTTTGCCAGACATGCGGTGTACCGGAAAGCAGGGCGACCGTGGCAATGGCGGCAACGCCGATCATCACGGTGGAGACACGGGCCACCGTGACATCAAAGGCATTCTGGGGGGCATCAATGTGGGAAATGGCGATCAGGGCCACGACATAGCCTGAAAGGACGGCCCCATAGGCCCGGAATCCTCGGCGCAACGTGCCAGCATAGGCGCATATGGCCATCCAGACAGCACAACCACCCAGCAGAAGCTGGCGTTCCTGCCCGAACATGGAGACAAGGCAGAGGGCTACGACACCACCAACCAGAGTGCCGACCACCCGGTAGAAGGCTTTGCTCAGGGCCTGCCCCCGCAGGGGTTGTGCCAGCAGCATGACGGTCACGGCAGCACTGGCGGGAGAATCAATCTGCGCCCAGAAGGCAACCAGCAGGGCCAGCACGAGCGCTGCCCAGATGCGCAGGGTGAAGCCCCACCAGCCCGGTGGAAAGATGCTGCCTGCGGCCACCCGGAGACGGGACATCATGGCAAGGGGTGCCTGCATCAGGAAAAACGCACGACCGGGCATGAAACAGCAGAGCAGCCAAGGCCGGGACAGGCCCTGCCATCAGGCAGGTAAGCTGGCTGATGTTTCACATGGAACAATTTGTAAGAGGATATCTGGTGGAGCCAATCGGGATCGAACCGACGACCTCTTGAATGCCATTCAAGCGCTCTCCCAACTGAGCTATGGCCCCACTTTTGCGGTGTGTCGATGACGCACCGTGTGGGGAGCATATATCCCCACATGGGAGGAAAAGGCAAGGGGGAAGATGCAATTTTTTCCATAAATTATTGCACGGGCTTCCTGCTGCCTGTCAGCCAGGCAGGATACCATGCTGTCGCAGGGCAGCCAGCAGCGGGATGAGCGGCAGCCCGGCAATGGCATCACTGCTCCCGGTTACAGTGTCAAAAAGCTGGATGCCCAGCCCTTCGATCCGGTAGCACCCTACGCAGGAGAGCAGAACGTTCCCTTCCTTCTGGAGATAATCGTCCAGAAACACCTCCGAAAAGGAGCGCATGGTCAGGGTCGGGCTGCTGATGTGGGACCAGAGGGGCTGACCGTCCCTCCAGAGGGTCACGGCGGCATGGAGGGCATGGGTCCGGCCCCGCAGGGCCAGAAGATGGGTGCGGGCCTCGGTCAGGTCAGCCGGTTTGGCGAAGGCCCGGCCTTCCAGCTCCAGAATCTGGTCCGCAGCGATGATGAACCGTCCGGGGTGCTGGCCGGAGGCTGCTTCTGCCTTGGCCTGGGCCAGGGCAAGGGCCGTGTCCCGCAGGGAGAGACCTTGCGCTTCGGCCTGCCGACGCAGGGCGTCTTCATCCACATCAACCGGGCTGGCCGTGACAGGGACTCCGGCGGCATGAAGAAGCTGAAGCCGGATGGCAGAACCGCTGGCAAGAACAGGCATGGGGACCCTCCGTGTAAATGATCGGGCAGCCGCTATCATATCATGCCATCGCATGACAGAGCTTCATTCCATAGTTGACGCCTTCCGCCCCAGCGGGGCAAGGATAGCCGTATGGATGCCATCATGGCTATGGCCGTGGGAGGGGGTATCTTCCCTTCCCTTTTTTCGGGATGTTGGACAAGGCGCAGGCATGACACAGCAGGACAGAGCAGTTCCTTCAGGGATGGACAAACAGGGCAAGCCGCTTCTGCGGGCCTTGCGGGGCGAGGCCGTCTGGCCGCCGCCTGTCTGGCTGATGCGACAGGCAGGGCGTTACCTGCCGGAGTTCCGGGCCATGCGGGAGCAGGCGGACTTCATCACACGCTGCATGACGCCCGATATCGCTGTGGAGCTGACCCTGCAACCCATCCGTCGCTATGGCATGGATGGAGCGATCCTGTTTTCGGACATCCTCATCCTCCCCTGGGCCATGGGGCAGGACCTGCGCTTTGAGGAAGGGCGTGGCCCGGTGATGACGCCCATCCGCAGCGAGTCTGACCTTGCCCGGCTGGATGAAGGCCGGATGATGGAAGCGGTGGCCCCCGTGCGGGAGGCCCTGCGCCGCCTGCGTGTGGAACTGCCGGAGGAGACGACCCTGCTCGGCTTTGCGGGCAGCCCCTTTACGGTGGCCTGCTACATGGTCGAAGGAGGCAGCTCCCGTGATTTCGCCCATATCCGGGCGATGATGCAGAAGAACCCGGCCCTGTTCGACAGGCTGATGGAGAGTCTGACCCGCAATACGGCAGAGATGCTGTGCGGCCAGATCGAGGCCGGAGCGGAAGCAGTCATGCTGTTCGATTCCTGGGGGGGTATCCTGCCGCCGGAGGCTTTCCGCCGTCATGTGATCGAGCCGACACGGCAGATCGTCGCCCATATCCGTGCCCGCCATCCTGACGTGCCGCTGATCGGCTTCCCCCGTCTGGGCGGTGTCATGGTGGCGGAATATGCCGAGAAGACCGGCATCAATGCCCTGGCCCTCGATACGGTGGCGGACATGGCCAAGGTGGCTGAAATGGTGCCCGAGACAGTGACCCTCCAGGGCAATCTCGACCCGATGATCCTGCTGAATGGTGGCGAGGCCCTGAAGGCAGAAGCCCGCCGCATCCGGGACAGCCTCAGGGGGCGGCCACATGTGTTCAATCTGGGACATGGTGTCATCAAGACCACGCCGCCGGAACATGTGGCCACGCTGGTTGAGACGATCAGGGACATCCAGTCATGAAAAACGCATTACGGCCAGGGCTGAAGCTGGTCATTTTTGATTGTGATGGCGTGCTGATTGACAGTGAAGGGCCATCCTGCCGGGCGACGGCGGGGTTTGCCCGCTCGCTGGGCCTGAACATTTCCGATGAGGAAGGGCTGGCCCGCTTTGCGGGCAAGGCCCTGCCGCAGGTAGTGAAGGAGCTGGAGGCGGAGCTGGGCCATCCCCTGCCCCCGGGCACCCACACGAAAATGCGGGACAATCTTGTCAGGCTCATGAAGGAAGGTACGGAACCCGTGGCGGGGGCCGTTCCCCTGCTGGAGGCTCTGGCGGCACGGCATGTTCCTGTCCGTGTCGGCTCCAACTCATCCATGGCGGAGATGGAGGCAAAATTCGGTTTTACCGGGATGGATCGCCTCCTGCCGGAGGCCCGCATCCATTCGGCTGCCGATATGGGGCAGCCCAAACCGGACCCGGCCGTCTATCTGCATGGGGCCGAGGTGGAAGGTGTCCGGCCGGAGGAAACGGTGGTGATCGAGGACAGTGACACGGGGGCGGAAGCAGCCCGCCGGGCCGGCATGTCCTGCATCCTGCTGCGTCCGGCATCCCATCCCCTGCCGGGCTTCTGGCCCGTGGAGGGATTCGTGCGGGTGGAGCATCTCGATGAGGTCATGCCCCTTCTTGAGGCGGCTCTGGCCCGGAAATGACATGACAGCCGGAGAGGCTGTCTGATGTGCGGGAAGACCGCCCCATGATGGAGGCGGGAAGAACGGAAGGTAACGGGATTATGGCACTGTTTCTGCTGAAGCATCTGAACTGGTTTGTCTCACTGCACATCATGGCTTTCGTGTCATGGATGGCAGGACTGTTCTATCTGCCCCGGCTGTTCGTCTATCATACGCAGATAAAAGCAGGCTCTGAGGAAAGTACCCGTTTCAGCCTGATGGAGCGTCGCCTTCAGAAGCAGATCATGGCACCGGCCATGATTGTGACCTTTTTTACCGGTGCTCTGATGGCCTCTCTCCCGGGGGTGGTGAGCTGGTCCTCCGGCTGGTGGTGGGTCAAGGTTTTCTGCCTGTTGGGCATGTTCATGTTCCACGGGGCCTGCTCTGTCTGGCGCCGTGATTTTGCTGCCGGGCGTAACCGGCATGGTGAGCGTTTCTATCGCATTGCCAATGAGATTCCGACCATCCTGATGGTCCTCATCGTCATCATGATCGTGGTGCGCCCATAAAGGGAGGGGGATTCCCCTCCCTCAGGCTTCAGTGGGAATGAGGGCAGAAGCCGTATCTGTTCTCTTCCGGCTGGCTCTTCAGGCAGAAGACAGTGCAAAGCGGCAGGAGACCCACGATGGTCACGGGCAGGAAACGTCTCCTGCCCGATCAGTGCTGATGCGCCCGTTTCTTTCTGGCCTCACGCCGTTTCTCATCGGCAAGGGCTTTCCTGATGAGGGCATGTTCGTGGTGGCGGAGAAAAAGGAACGACCCGCCCAGCACTGCCAGCATGACAACGGCAAGCCCGATGCCGAGAGGCCCCGTAAAGCTGTCGATCTGGCTGCCCAGTTCGTAGGGGACGAGAACATAGCATGTTCCCCAGAGCAGCCCGCCAAGGGCATTGTAAATTGAGAAGGGCAGCCAGGGCATCCGGGAGGCCCCGGCGAGGAGGGCGATGAGAATGCGCAGGAAAGCGATGAAACGGCCCAGCAGCACGCCCGCTCCGCCAAACCGGCGGAAGAGATAGCGGCCAAGGGTGAGGCGGTCCTTGTGCAGGCCGATTTTGCGCCCGTGTTTTTCCAGCAGATGATAACCGAGCTGATGGCCGATGAGGTATCCGACATTGTCCCCGATGATGGCCCCGCTGACAGCGGCGATGATCAGCCCCTCCGGTGTGAAGTGGTGCGTGTGGGAGGCATAGAGGGAGGCGAAGATGAGCAGGCTCTCGGCTGGCAGGGGAATCCCCGTGCTTTCCAGCAGAATGATAAACCCTAGTGTCAGATAGGCATAAAGCGGGGGGAGATGCTCAAGAAAGGCGGAGAGATGCTGTATCAGGGGATGGGCTTCCTCTAGAAAGGGGGCACTGCGCCGCACCAAGTCCAGTCAGAAGAAACCCGGTCCAGCAACGGCCTGCCAGTGCTTTCTCCTGTCAGAATACTGGGGTAGGCAGAAATAAGGCAAGAACGTTTTTTGCAGGAGAGACATCATGACAGCAGCCCCTTCCCTGCCCTGGGTCACGCCGGAGCTGATGACACGCCGGACACGCAGTCTGTCGGAGATCAGGGCCGTGGCGGGATGGGTGCTCTGGCTGGAGCGGCGGCCGGATGAACAGGGCCGCAGTGTCGTGGTCGGGCGTGCGCCGGATGGTACCCTGCACGATCTCACCCCACCAGAGGCCCAGGTGGGTACGGACATGCATGTCTATGGTGGTGGGGCCTGGGCTGCGGAACTTCATGGGTCGGACATGGTCGTGCTGTTCAGCGACAGCAGGCAGGGTGGCCTCTGGCGGAGCCGCAACGGTCAGGCCGCCCAACCGCTCTGCCCGGCTGCCGGTGATGATGGCGTGACATGCCGTTATGCGGACCTGTCCCTTCAGGACGGACGGCTCGTCTGCGTGCGGGAAGTGGAAACGCCCTCCGGGGAGGAAAAGGCCGACCTTGTGGAGGTTGATGCACAGGGGCGGCTCCACTCCCTCCAGAGTGGGGCGGATTTTTACATGTCGCCCCGGCTTTCACCTGATGGGCGGTTTCTGGCCTTCATCGCATGGCAGAATCCGCATATGCCGTGGACGGAAACGGGCCTGTATGTGACGGACCTGTCCGGTGCGGGCGGGACGGTCTGCCTGACTGGTGGAACGGGGCAGGACTGTAGCGTCATGGGGCCGTTCTGGGATGGGCGGCGGCTTCATGCGCTGTCCGATGCCGCTCCGGCTGGTGCCTCGCCTGAGTCTGACCGGCACTGGACGCCGGTTGCTTTCGAGCCGGAAGACATCACCGGGGGCGGCACGGCATGGCGGGCCTGTCCCCTGCCCCCGGCTCCGGCCGAGGTGGGGCTGCCTGCCTGGGTGTTCGGGCAGTCCTGCTGTGCGGCCCTGCCGGGGGGGCGGCTGCTGGCCCGTGGTGTGCGGCAGGGCGTGCCGGTAACCCTGCTGCATGAACCGGCTTCAGGCTGGCGGGACGTGCTGGCAGGGGCCGTGCCGGATGATGTTCCCGTGCCGCTGGAGGGAGGCTCACGCTTTGCATGGCTGAACAGCCCGCCGGATGGTCCCCCTGCCCTGATGCTCGGCACGCTGGACGGAGCTGCGGAAGACCGGGAGGTCATCCGCAGGGCCTGGGAGATGCCGCCTCATGTGGTCGCGGCGGACATCGCCCTGCCGGAGACGCTGTCCTTTCCCGTGGAGAACGGGCCGGGGCCGCTCCATGCCCAGTTCTACCCTCCCGCCCGGGGGTCGCACTGTGAAAAGGTGGCGGGAAAGCCCCCTCTTGTGGTGATCGTTCATGGAGGGCCGACCGGGCAGGCCCGGACGGACCTGTCCTTCAAGGTCCAGTGGTGGACATCCCGGGGCTTTGCGGTGCTGGATGTCAATTATCGTGGGTCCACCGGTTTTGGCCGGGCCTATCGGGCGGCACTGGATGGCCAGTGGGGCGTGCTGGACGTGCAGGACTGCTGCCGGGCCGTTCAGGGGGTGATCGAGCAGGGGCTGGTGGACCCGCAACGCTGTGTCATCCGGGGCAGCAGTGCCGGGGGGCTGACGGTCCTTTCCGCTCTGGCCCGGTCCGACCTGTTCGTGGCGGGCACATCGCTCTATGGCGTGACGGACCTTCGGGCACTGGCCGAGGAGACGCACCGTTTCGAGGCCCGGTATCTGGATGGTCTCGTGGCGCCGTGGCCGGAGGAGGAGGCCGTGTATCTGGCCCGGTCTCCCCTGTCATGGCCGGAGAAGATCACGGCTCCCGTCCTGTTCCTTCATGGGGATGCAGACCGTGTCGTGCCGCTGTCTCAGGGGCAGGCTTTGCAGAAGCAGCTTCCGGCCTCGTCGCTGCATGTCTATCCGGGTGAAGGGCACGGCTTCCGGGATGCTGGGGTGATTGCGGATTCCCTTGCCCGGGAGCTGGCTTTCTACCGGGACGTGTTCGCTGGCAGGAGAGGCTAGCGCATTTTCCCCTTCCGCTGGGGCAGCGTCTGGCCGAGGCGGTGGATGACGGTGAGGGCAGCGACAAGGGCCAGTGAGCCGATAAGCGTGACGCCCAGGGCCTGACCGATCATCACCCCTTTGGGCCCGTAATGGATGCCGATGGCTATGAAGGGAATGGTCCCCACTGTGGCCCTGCTCCAGTTGAAAGCTGTGGAGTAGAGGGGGTGCCCCAGATTGTTGAAAGCCGTGTTGGAGACGAAGAGCAGCCCGACAAACATGTAGCTGGCCACGGCCCAGTGGCAGAAGAGCCGTACCAGCTCCACCCCCGTGCCCTGGACATGGAATATCTGGAGGATCAGCGGCTCGCCAAGGGCAAAGACCAGCCAGTCCAGCCCGACACAGAGGGCCGTGAGCTTGAGGGCGCAGAGAAAGGTCTCTTTTACCCGGTCCGGCTGCTGTGCTCCCAGATTCTGGGCCATGATGGGGCCGACGGAGCCTGTCAGGGCAAAGACGAAGGCAAAGGCGACCGGCACCATGCGGTCCACCACGGCCTGCCCGGAGACGGCCTCCAGCCCGAAACGGGACATGGCGTGCGTGACGATGAGATTTCCGATAGGGGTGGCCATGTTGGTGCCGATGGCGGGCAGGGCAATGGCCCCTATGGCCCGGCTGGCATTGGGGATCGTCCTCAGGCGGGGACGCTCCAGCATGTCATGCCCCCGGAGATTGAGGAACCCGCTGAGAGAGATGACACAGCGGGACAGGACCGTGCTGATGGCCGCCCCTTCCAGCCCCAGATGCAGGCCAAAGATCAGGATGGGGTCCACGATGACCGTGCAGGCGGCCCCTGTCAGGGTGACCCGCATGGCACTTCTGGCATCCCCCACGGCCCGCAGCAGGGAGGAGAGAGCCATGCCGAGGCAGACCAGCGGCAGGGCGGGGGAGGTGATGTAGAGAAAATGCGTGGCGTGTTCCAGCGCTGCACCATGGGCGCCGAGCAGGGCCAGCAGGGGGCGGGCCAGAAAGGCCGTGATCAATCCCAGCGTGCTGGTGACAGCGAGCATGAGTACCAGAAAGGCGGAAGCCTGCCGTCTGGCCCGGAAATGGCGGCAGGCCCCGATAAGCCGGCCGGTGCTGGCTCCCAGCCCGATGGACATGCCCAGAGAGACGGCCACCTGCACGAACCCCAGAGAGGTGGCGAAGGCGATGGCCGCTGTCAGCGTCGGGTCATGCAGGTGTGAGATGTAGAAGAAATTGAGCAGGTCCACGAAAAAGACGGCCATCAGCCCGATGGCGCCTGTCCCGGCCATGGTGACGACATGGCGCATGATGCTGCCATGTACGAATCTGGCCCGTCTGGCTCTCTGCCGGGCGCAGGGGGACTCCTTGCCCCCGGCAGGAGTGACGGGGGAAGAAACCGGGGTGAGGGTAGGATCAGGCTTCGGCTGCATGGCTCTTCATTCTGCCCTGTTTGCCGGGGCAGGGCCAGTGCAGAATGAAAGGAAAGCAGCGTGTCTGCCATGTCTGGGGGAGGAGACTTACTCCATTCCGATGAGTTTCCATTTCACCTGATGGTAATGGGCGCGCGGGTCATACAGGGAGACGTGCAGGTTGAGCTCTTTGGCTGTCAGATGGCCTGTCGCAGCGGCCAGATGGTAGGAATCCTCAATCAGGTTGGCTGCATTCTGGACGAGGGTTTTCTGCTGGTCGAAGAGCAGTTCCTGCTGCTGGAGAACTTCAAAGGTGGTCCGTACGCCCAGCAGTTCCTGCTGCTGGATGGCATGGAGGGCCTCCACACCGGTGGCGACGGCTTTCTGGTTGCGGGCGAGCTGGTCGCTGTCGGCTGTCAGTTTCTGCCAGGCGCTCATGGCATTCTCGCGGGCCTCACGCCGCTGTTCGGCCAGATTGTGGAGAGCTGCATCAACGGCCTGCTTGGCGGCACGGATGCGGGCATATTCCGCACCGCCCTGATAGAGCGGAAGAGAGGCCTGAAGCATCACGGCTGTGGCGTCTTCCGAGAATTTGCCGTTCCCCTGGTTCACCTGCCTCTGGTAGGAGGCCTGGGCGGATATCTGGGGCAGCAGGTCGGCGATGGCCAGCCGGACATCATGTTTTGCTGATTCCAGCTGGTACTGGGCCTGCATGACCTGGGGAAGGTCATTGATGGCCAGCTGGTTTATTTGCGCCTCCGAAACGAAAGGGGACGGAAGCCGCTCCGCTGGAGACAGTTTCTCTGGCGGAATGATACCTATGACACGCTGGAACGTTGCCTCTGCCACGCGGACCTGTCCCTCGGCCTGACGGGTGGAGGCCTGTGCTGCCTCAAACTGTGATTCCGCCTGGAGGGCATCGGTGCGGGTGGCCTGGTTCAGGGCAAGCTGTCGTGTAGTCAGCTGGACCTGCCCTTCCAGCGTGTGTTCATTTTCCCGTGTCAGGGTCAGCAGGGCCCGGGCCTGTGTGACGGCAACATAGGCGGAAACAACATTGACGAAGAGCTGCTGCTCGATGTCCACAAGGTGTGCCCGTTCCCCGAGGATGGAGCTGCGGGCCTTGTGCATGGAAGCCCATGTCTTGCCCCCGCGGAAGATGGGCTCGGTGATGGTCACGCCCGCTGCATAGCCGGGGGCCCTGAATTTCTGATTGTACCGGAAGCTCCCGCCATACGGGAAGGTGACGTAGTTGGACTCGTTGTAGTTGGCGGTCGCACTTCCGCTCACGGTGGGCCGCCATCCGGACAGGGCCTCCGGCATGGATTCATCAGTCTGCCGCAATATGGCCTGCTCACGGAGTATCTGCGGGTTGGAGCGATAGGCAATGGCCATGGCTTCCGGCAGGGAGAGATGCGTGACGGGCGCAGGAGCAGGGTCCGGGTCTGCCGCCATGGCAGGAAGCGGCGAAAAGAGCCCGATGGACGCTATCAGACGAAAGGCGTGTCTTTTCTCTGGCAAGCAAAAGAAAAGATACATAAGTCATTAACCCTAAATTAATAAAGCATTAGCCATTTAACGACTTGCTTGTTTTGTGGACCACTATAGTATTATTCCTGAAAATTATTAATATTTCCTTATCGTTTTGTTTAACTGTACTGTGTGGTGTATGGCGGAAGACTCAGCAAGCCCGCTTTTCAGGGGGGAGGCCCTGAAATGGCGGCAGGAGGCGTGGATCGGCTCCGTCCAGTTGATCGAGCCTCTCTCGGGTAAAATTGCAGCGCTCTGTACGGTGGCGCTCGTTATCTGTGTGGGGATTTACGTTTTTTTCGGGTCTTATACGCGGCGCATCCATGCCAATGGTGTCATGCTGCCACCAGAGGGGCTGGTCGTTGCGGAGGCAGATCAGGGTGGTGTCGTTGCGGCCATCCACATTCATGAGGGCGATCATGTTGCGGCGGGGGAACGGCTCTTCAGCGTGGATGTTTCCAGCTGGTCGGAGGATGGGGCCACCGGGCAACAGCTTGTCGAAGGGCTGCGCCGACAGAAGGACCTGCTGGAACATCGCCAGAATCTGCTCGCTGCTGATGCGCCCGTGGAGCTCTCCTCCCTGAAGGATGAGCTGGAGTCCCTGCGTCAGCAGTATGGCATGTTGCAGGAGCAGTCAGGACGGGACAAGAAGTCCCTGCCGTTGATCGAGCGGGCCATGAATGAGATGCGGACAGCCATGGACCGCCACCTCGTGACGGAAACGCAGTTTCAGAGTCAGCTGTTCAGCTATGTGCAGTTCATGGACACGCAGTCCCAGACATTGCGGACGCTGGTTGAGATGAACGGGCATATGGCGGATCTTCAGTACCGGATCAACCGGCACCAGTACAAGGTGGCCGAGGACATGAATGATCTCGCTGTCCGCCTTTCGGACGTGCAGAGGCAGCTCATCCAGGCGCATGGGCAGAGCATGGGGGTCATCAATGCCCGTGTGAGCGGTACGGTTGATGGTATCCGCACGGTTGTAGGCCAGCGTGTCAATCCGGGGCAGTCCCTGCTGAGCATCCTGCCCGACAGGGCGACCCTGCAGGCAGAACTTTACGTGAACAGCCAGGCCATAGGGTTTGTTCGGCCCGGGCAGCATGTTCTGCTGAAATATGCTGCCTATCCGTACCAGCGTTTTGGTCTTTATGAGGGCGAAGTGGTGGAGGTTACCAAGGCGCCTCTGCCGGAGCGGAGCAACTACGCTGCCCGGACAGGGCAGCAGGGTGGCAGTGCTTCTGCGCCCCAGCCGGGGGCGGATGTGTACCGTATCCGTGTCCGTCCGAACCAGGAATTCGTCATTGCTTATGGCAAGCATGAAAAACTGAAGCCCGGCATGGCCGTGGATGCCGAAATCGCCATCGACCAGCGCAAACTCTACCAGTGGCTGCTCGACCCGGTCGTATCCATGGTGGATACGGTCCGCTCCATATCGGGTGGTGGTGCACCGGCACGGTCCCTGGCCGATAGCGCCGCCCAGCCGGATACGCCCTCACCTGCTCCATCCAGACAGAATGACACGAAGGGGACGCCGTGAATCTCCATACTATCCATACTGGTTTCCGGCGTAAGGTTCCCGTCATCCTTCAGACAGAAATTGCAGAGTGCGGACTGGCCTGTCTGGCCATGGTGCTGTGCCATTATGGGCGGCTGGTTGACCTTGTTTCCATCAGGCGGGAGACGTCTGTCTCCGGTACGGGGCTCAACCTGCGGGCCCTGATGACAATTGCCGGACGTTACGGGCTGCACTGCCGGCCTGTCCGGCTGGAGCTGGACGACCTTGGCAAGCTGGCCCGTCCCTGCATCCTGCACTGGGACTTCAATCATTTCGTTGTCATGACGAAGGTGACGGATACCGGTATCGTCATCAATGACCCGGCCCGTGGTGAACGGAAGATATCCCTTGAGGAAGTGTCCCGCCACTTTACGGGTGTGGCGCTGGAGCTGACGCCTGAGACGAAGTTCGAGAAGAAGGATGACCGCCGCCTGTTGAAGGTGGGGGACATGTTCCGCCACATCGTGGGGCTGAAGACGGTCCTCTGGACCCTTGGAGGGCTGTCCCTGGGGCTGGAAGTCCTGGCCCTGATCAACCCCATGCTGGGGCAGGTCGTCATTGATGAAGTGCTGACAACGGGGGACAAGTCCCTTCTCTGGACCATCGCTGCCGGGATGCTCATTCTCGTCATCGTGCAGGGTGTGATCTCTACCTTCCGCACATGGCTGGTGATGATTTTCTCCACCCGCATTTCCCTGCAGTGGAATGTCAGCCTGTTCACCCACCTGCTCAGCCTTCCGCAGGACTTTTTTGCCAAGCGTGGGGCCGGTGACATCATGTCCCGCTTTGGCAGTCTCGGGGCCATCCAGCATACCTTCACGACGGATCTGGTGCAGAGCATTCTGGATGGCATCATGGCTATCGGTATGCTGGTGATGATCATCATGTACGGCAAATGGCTGGCAGCGCTGGTGACCATCACCGTGCTGGTGGATCTGGTCGTGCGGTTCATCCAGTATGGTCCGTACAAGGAAATGACCGAGGAATCGCTGGTTCATTCGGCTGCACAGCAGGGGCATTTCATCGAAACCCTGCGGGGTATCCGCAGCATCAAGCTGATGGGGTTGCAGCGGCGCCGGACGGTTGTCTGGACCAACCGGATGATTGACAACATCAATGCCGGGCTGCGTATCCAGCGGTATGATCTCATTTTTGCCCGTGCACAGGAATTCCTGGTCGCTCTGGACAAGGTGGCAACCCTTGTGCTGGGGGCCAGGATGGTGATGTCCGGTGCCATGTCCATCGGTATGCTCATGGCCTTCATGAGCTATCGTGACCAGTTCTGTGGCCGGGTGGGCAATCTGATCAGCGTCGTGTTCAAGATCAAGAACCTCAAGGTCCAGTGTGACCGTCTGTCCGACATTGCTCTGGCCGAGGCTGAAGGAACCGAGGCAGACAGTCCGCTGGGCGAAACGGCGGGTGTTTCCGATGATGACGGCATGGAGAATCCGGACATTCCCATGCTGGAATGTCGCAATCTTGGCTACCGGTATGGCAAGGAAGATGCGTGGGTTTTCCGCAACCTGAATCTCAAGGTCCATCCCGGAGAGAGCCTGGCGATCATCGGTCCGTCCGGCTGTGGCAAATCCACCCTCCTGGGGCTGCTGATGGGGCTCATCCAGCCGGAAGAGGGCCAGATATTCTGGAAAGGCATGGAGCTGAAGGCCGCCAACAGGGACGCTTACCGCGCCCGGATTGCCGGTGTTCTTCAGGATGACATTCTTTTCTCTGGCAGCATTGCGGAAAATATTTCCGGCTTTGACGATGAGATGGATATGGAATGGGTGGCCGACTGTGCAAGGAATGCACAGATATATGAGGACATCCAGCGAATGCCGATGACCTTTGAAACCATTGTGGGCGAGATGGGCAGCACGCTTTCTGGTGGGCAGAGGCAGCGCCTGATTCTGGCCCGGGCGCTGTATCAGGCCCCTCGCATCCTTTTCCTTGATGAAGCGACCAGCAACCTTGATCCTGCTTCCGAGCAGGCTGTGGAAGCGGTTCTGAATGAACTGCCCATCACGAGGGTGATCGTGACGCATCGCCCTGGCACGGCAGAGAGGGCAGACAGGATTTTTGCCATGGGGTTGCCGCAGGAGATCGTGGACACTCTGGCGAAAGAAACGTCGGCCATCGTGACCGGTCTGCCAAGCCCCAGCCCGGACTGATGCTGGTTCCGGGGGAAGCAGGAGGGGGGGATGGATGATTGGACATGATCACATGTCGGCAGGCGCTTTTTATTATTGCGGATAAAGTTATTTGTGTTTTTGGTCTTTGGTGAGGGGAGGTGCGATCAATTGCAAAATATGGCCGCGTTCTTTTAGGAATCTGCGTCCGGAGTGTCTGCAGATCATCAGAACGATCTAATAAGAACCTTGGATATGGAGAGAGGAGTGTGAGTTACTTTTGCAGACATAATGTGGCGGGCGTCATAAAAAACACCCGCCAAGCCCGGGAGGCTTGACGGGTGTTCCTCAGACTTCAAGGATACATTGATGAAGACTTGGTATCAGATCCGGATTGCTGCTGCATTCGGACCCTGGCCAATTGTACCATTGGCCGTGCCCTGGATAAGCTGGTTGATCCATGTCTGGCCATTGCTGAAGCCATAGATCGCACCAAGGATACCACCGTCGATAGCCCCCATGATCGTCGGAATGACCAGACCAACAGCCTGACCGATAGATCCAATGCCCAGAACGCCACCGCCGTCACCACCATGGATACCGCCGATGATCATACCGCTGTTTGCGCCAATGGCAGCCCCGGCAATAGCACCGATGATGGAGTCACCGAGACCGGAAGATGTACCGCGGCCAGCTGCCTGATTGGCAGCCTGATTGTTGCCAAAACCAAGAAGGTTACCCAGGAAGCCGCCACCAGAAACGGAATCCAGTTCCGCAACGCTCAATTCACGCATTGTGTACCTCAAAAAGAAAGAATGTGGTTCATTGTGATATGAACCGGGAGTATTCTTGTACTATTTTTTTGAAAAAAACGTGAATAAAGAAGAAAAATAGTATGAAAAGCGGTAAAATTGTATAAAAAAAAATTATTACAGTGTTAGACCATAATTATAACATAATTTAATTGCTTTTAAGTATCGCTCGCATCTGCTGTTGGGTGCGGGTTATTTCGATAAGGTTCTGGATGATGCGTGAACTTTCTTTTAACGAGCTTGGCGCGGTATCTGGTGGTGGTCTTTTCGGCTACCGCGACGGGACGGCTTCTTCAGGAAGCAGCAATAGCAGCACTGGTCTTTTTCCTGTGCGCGCTTCGCTTGGTTTTGCGGACAGCCTCGTTGGCGGCGTCGTGGATGGTATCGTCGGCGCAGCCGTTGGTGGTCTCACGGGTGGTGCCAATGGTGGTGCCAACGGTACGGGCGGTGTCATCGGTGTCGGCGTGATCGCCGAGGCTGTCGGCGTGATCTTGGGACTGACGGTTGGTGGCCTGACGGGCGCAATGCTGGGTCTGTCCGGTGGTTATGTCGGAACGCAGGGCTACCGCGACGGTGCGGTGCAGGCCTTCCTGACAGGCAGCCTGTTGCCCAAGGGCGGCGGACTTTTCTGATCCGCCATGACATGACCGCCTGTCCAGGGCGGTGACATGGATATTGAAGAACCACCGGGGGGCCATGGACCCCGGTGGTTTTTTCTTCAGACCGTCCCGAAACCGGCCTTCTGGATGAGGAGCGCACAGTCTTCCCTGGAGAGGGCGGGGCCAGTGAAAATGATGTGTGCCTGTGGCGGGTCGAGCGTGACGGTGGCCGTCTCGATGGCTGGAGAGGCTTCAAGGGCACGGGTCAGAGAGCGGACACAGCCATCACATTTCAGGCCGGTGAGAGGGAGGACGAGGGTTTCGCTCATAAAAAATTTCGTTTCATGATAAGGGATGGCAGGGGACTGTCTTCCCACAGGGGAGGAACCTTCCTGATCTGGTGTCCGTTCCGGAGCGAGAAAAGGCATTTCATGTCTGTTGGGCGGTTTTTTTGCATGATGATGGGAGTGGTGCTGTACCTGATGATGCAGCTGCCGTCTTTTGTCATGCCCATGGCCATGGTGGACGGCATGATGATGTCCGCGCCTGCGCATCAGCTTCTGCCTGCCCGTGACATCGCTTCTCCTGATGCCGTGATGGTTCCGCCGGGGGGGGGCATGGTGATGGAGGCGGCTGTTTCTTCCCGGCCGGATGCGGAAGAGGATATCGCTCCCTGCTGCCAGAGTCACCATGCTGTCTGTGAAGCCGGCCTGTTGCCGGAGGGGCAGAGGCTGGAACCGGCCGGTCTCTGGCAGAGGGCGGTCCCGTTTCACGATGTCAGGCTGCTGCTGCGTTCTGCTGTCGTGCTTCCCTGGCGCCCTCCAGCAATCCTGCCTGTCTGACCTGTCTCTGTGCTGCCTGTTTCCGGGCGGCATTTCTGTGTCACGTTTTTCAGGTAGTTTGTCATGTCACGTCATGTTTTGCTGCGCCGCCAGTTTCTGGGCGGGCTGGGCGCAGCTGGTCCGCTCATGGCCCTTCCAGGGCTGGGCCGGGCTGCGGCCGCCACGGCCGGGGCAGTGCCCCCGCTGGAGATGGACCTGCACATCACCCGCCGCAATGTCCGTATCGCAGGCCGCACCGGAGTAGGATATTGCGTCAATGGCCAGATGCCCGGCCCGGTTCTGCGTTGGCAGGAAGGGCGGGACGTCCGCATCCACGTTCATAATCACATGGATGAGCCAACATCCCTGCACTGGCATGGTGTCCGCCTGCCAAGTGATCAGGATGGTGTTCCGGGGTTGAGTTTTGCCGGGATTCCGGCAGGCGGACGGTTCACCTATTCCTTTCCGGTCCTTCAGAGTGGGACATACTGGTATCACAGCCATATGGGGCACCAGGAATCGTCCGGTCTCTATGGTGCCCTGATTATCGAGCCAGCCGCTGCTTCGCTGCTGCCGAGGGCGGACAGGGATCATACGGTCCTGCTGTCGGATTGGTCGGATGTGTCTGCCAGCCAGATCATCAACAATCTCAAGATGCAGGATGATTACTACAATTTCCGGCAGCGCAGCCTTGCGTCCCTGCCGGAGGAAAGCCGCCGGGCTGGAGGGCTGATACCCGCTCTGAAGAGTCGCCTGCAATGGTCCCGCATGAGGATGAGTGCAACGGACATCTCGGATGTCAGCGGTGCCATCTATACCTATCTCATGAATGGTGAGGCCCCGGCACAGGGATGGAGCGGCCTGTTCCGGCCGGGAGAGCGGGTCTGCCTGCGGGTCATCAATGCCGCGGCCATGACGCTGTTTGATGTCCGCATCCCGGGGCTGGAGATGCAGGTTGTGGAGGCGGACGGGAATCCTGTCGTGCCCGTGCCGGTGGATGAGTTCCGCATTGCTCCAGGGGAAACATATGTCGTGATGGTGACGCCGTTGCAGGCACAGCCTTACACGATCTTTGCCCAGAGCGAGGACCGCACCGGCCATGCCCGTGGCACGCTGACACCTCGCCCTGGCCTGTTGGGGCCTGTCCCTCCCATGGACCCCCGGCCCGTGCGGGGGATGGTGGACATGGGCATGGCCATTCCCATGATGAAGGGCATGAAGGCGATGGGGGGCATGCCCATGTCCCCTCCCGTGGAGCGGACTCCGGCGGATGAAATTGATGATCCCGGCCCGCCTCCCCTGAATGTGGAAAACCAGAACATCGCCACCCATCCGGTGGAGCGTGTCGGCAGTCCGGGAGATGGGCTGGAGGGAACGGGCCGCCGGGTTCTGGCCTACAGTGATCTGGTGGCGTTGCGTCCGCCGCCAGACCAGCGACCGCCTTCACGAGAAATCATCCTGCACCTCACAGGCAACATGGAACGGTACATATGGGGGTTCAATGGCCGGAAATATTCCGAATCCGGGCCGATCCATCTGGCCCGTGGTGAGCGGGTCCGGTTCACGGTCATCAATGACACGATGATGGAACATCCCCTTCACCTTCATGGCCTGTGGAGTGAGCTGGAAAATGGGGCGGATGACCAGCACCGTCCCCTGAAACATACCGTCATTTCACAGCCGGGGTCCCGGATGAGTGTTCTGGTCACGGCGGATGCGCCGGGCGTGTGGGCTTATCACTGCCATCTCATGTATCACATGCAGACAGGCATGTTCCGGGAGGTGGTCATCTCATGATGGGAAAAGACATGCTGCCCCTGGGGCTTGTCGCCTGCTTTCTGGCCCTGCCAGCCCAGGCCATGGATGACATGGCTGGATCGGCCCGACCGGGCCAGACGATGGCTCATGACATGTCCGGAATGGCCATGGATGATATGGATATGTCGGACATGGCAGACATGGAGATGCCGACCACGGCGCCTCCGGCTGTGCAGAAAGCCCCGCCAGCGCCTCACCAGGTGCGGAAGAAAACACCGCATGTCGTTTACAGGGCTGTTGATGCCCCCGGCCCTGTCGTGGATATTGGCCATCATATGCAGGCCATGGACATGGGCCGCTGGTTCCATGGTGTGCTGGATGAGTTTGAGGGGCGCTACCAGGCGGGTGGCCGGTCTTCACTCCGTTGGGATGGGGAGGCCTGGTATGGTGGCGACTACAACCGCCTCTGGCTGAAGAGTGAAGGCACCATGACGAAAGGCAGGGTCCGTGACGGAGACCAGGAACTGCTCTACAGCCGGGCCATATCCACCTATTTCAACCTTCAGGGGGGCCTCCGGCTGGACCTGGACAGTGGTCCGACCCGTGCCTGGGGAGCGGTTGGTGTGGAGGGACTGGCCCTGTACCAGTTTGAGGTGCAGGCGACCGGTTATTTCAGTGACCGTGGCGTGGCGGGACGGTTTGAAGGGTCTTACGACATCCTGCTGACCAACAGGCTGATTCTCCAGCCACAGGTGGAGCTGAATCTGTATAGCCGGGCTGATCCCCGGCGACAGGTCGGATCAGGCCTGTCGGACATCGATACCGGGTTGCGCCTGCGTTATGAGGTCTGGCGCAAGATGGCTCCCTATGTGGCTGTTACATATGATTCCCCCCTCACCCAGGGACGCCACATGGCCCGGAAGCGAGGCGAGCGGGCAAGTGAGGCCCGTTTCACGTTCGGAATCAGGAGCTGGTTCTGAAATAATGGTAACAGCCTGCCCTGCCGGCTCTGGCTTGGCCGGCGGGCTGTTCCCTCCCCTTTTTTAAAGAAAAACAGGTTACTGTGACAGATTCTTTCCCAGATTAAGTTCTTTCTGGGGTGTTTCAGGAAAAGGTTGCTGTAAATATTCCGATAATATGAGAGCGGAAAATGGTTTATCTCAACATTATGTGATCAGCAGGAGCTTACCTGTAATCTTTTTTTAACCCCTGTTGCCTTAAGGCGGCCTTGTCGTCGAACATGATGAAGGTCAGGTTATCTTATGGCAACGGCGTTGGTCAGGGTGTCAGCCGGAACGGCTACCGTTTACAGCAGCGGGTCTCTTTCCAGCCTGGTGGGCTTGGGGGCCATTTCTTCCATTGTCGTAACCCGAACAGATCAAACACCGCCCAATGACCCGGTGAAGGTTGATCTGTCATCGGTCCTGGGTCAGTTGCGGGGAGACTGTACCATTACCGTCCAGGGCGGGGCCACGGCCTATGTCGGGGGTGGCCTGGTCAATGTCGGGGTGGTGAACGGGCTGACCCTGAATGGGGGGCGGCTGGTTATCCAGTCCACCCTGCTCAGTGCTTCGCTGGGCTCGACCATCACGGTAGGCCCCAATGCTGGCGAGCTGCGGATAGAGTCACAGGGCTTTGGCGTGAGTGTCGATTTCCCCGTGAAATTCGTGGATGCGCAGGGCAATCCCACAACCAGAATTCCGCCCAATTTTGTCATGGATTTCCCCAACACCCAGTCGGTGGGAGCTGTCTATAAGCCTTCGACGAACCAGACCGTGATTGGTGATGGCGTGAGCGCACTGGGCCTCATCAACGTCGGACGGACGACCACGCTGGAAGGGGACCCGTTCAATCTGAGGGTCAATGGCAAACCGCAGACGGATTTTTTGGGTGGGCTCACGGGGTATGGCTATACGTTCAGCCGCAACAACGGTCATGATGATGGCAGGAATGGTGTCATTACCTGCTATCTGGCTGGCAGCCTGATCCGGACCGAGACGGGTGACGTGCCCGTGGAGGTGCTGACGGTGGGGGATGCCGTGGCCGTTTTTGCACCGGATGGCCAGCCGCAGGGCTTTAGGCGGGTAAAGTGGGTAGGCCAGGGCCGTGTGACTGTTCAGCCAGCTCTGCCAGATGATGAAGCTGGCTGGCCAGTGCGCATCCGTCGTGGCGCCCTGGGGGCCAATATCCCCCACAAGGACATGCTGGTGACGTCGGAGCACTGCCTCCTGCTGGAAGGGCACTTCGTGCCGGTCCGCATGTTGGTCAACGGCAGTTCCATTGTCTATGACCGGAGTCTTGAGGAGTACGAGTACTGGCATTTCGCCGTAGAGCCGCACGCCATTGTCGAGGCGGATGGAGCCTTGACAGAAAGTTACCTGGATACGGGCAACCGGCAGGGATTTGTCTCCCAGGCGGGGCAGTGGGCGGAAGGGGCCCGGGGCTGTTGGGAGACGGATGCCGCCGCTCCGCTGGGGGTCAGCCGGACATTTGTGGAGCCCCTGCATGAGGCGATCCGGCGGCGGTCTGGAGGCCGGATGGAGAAGCCGGGCGAGCTGGTGGATGAGCCGGATCTGATCGCCCTGACTCCTTCCGGTCAGACCCTGCCGCTGGTGCGGCAGGCGGGGCAGCGTTACCTGTTCCGCCTTTCCGAAGGATGCAACGAGATATTGCTTGTCTCCCGTGTCAGTCGCCCCTGTGATGTCATCGGTCCGTTTGTGGATGACAGACGCTGGCTCGGGGTGCTTGTCAGCCAGATACAGCTCTTCTGGGAGGATGGAGAACGGAAAAACGTGACGGAATTCCTCTCCGCACCCCGGCAGGATGGCTGGGATGTACAGGAGGCTGCCCCCTGCCGCTGGACAAACGGGGCGGCCCGTCTTGTGCTGCCGGTGCATCCGGGCAGGAAACAGCCGCTGTTCGTGTCGGTCGAGGTCCTGGCAGGAGGGCCGTATCTTGCCAAAGCCCGTCCGACCGAAGGAATCCGTCTGGGGGGAGGGATGTTCTGACAGGACCGGCTCCGGGGCGGCATGATGGACAAGCCATGCCGACCTGCCCATTATCTGGGTGCGATGGCCATTCAGGGCCATGCGTGATGAGATATAGGGGAGGAGCTGGATCATGGCACAGGGCAGAACCGTACTGGTAACCGGGGGAACGTCCGGTATCGGGCTGGCAATTGCGGAGACGTTCGCCCGGGCGGGGGACAGCCTCATCCTGCTGGGCAGCAGCCCGGAGCGTGACTACACCAAGGCCGTGCAGGCGGTGCAGGCTGCCGGGCGTGAGGCCGGGCACGACGTGCAGGTCTGTGCTCATGGGGTGAACATCACGGATTTTGATGCCGTGAAGGCCCTGCTGAAGACCATCAGCGACAGGGTGGGCCTGCTGGACGTGCTGGTCCATTCCGCAGGTGTTTTCTTCAACACGCCCATCACGGATGAAACACCCGATGCGTTCGACAGGGTGATGCGCATCAACGTCAATGGCATGTGGCACATCGTGCAGGCCGCCCTGCCTTTCATCCGGCGGAAAGAGGGTGACGTGCCGGGCGGGAAGGTCGTGGCCATTTCGTCCATCTGCGGATTTTACAGTTTTGCCGGCTATGCGGGCTATGCCGCCAGCAAGGCGGCGGCCACGGCTCTGGTCCGCAGTCTGGCCCTCGAGCTCGGCCCGCTGGGCATCAACATCAATGCCGTGGAACCGGGCCGTGTGAAGACATCCATGCATGATGCACTGATCAACGATCCCTCACAGGCGGATGCCCTCAGGGCCGTGGCGGAGGCCAATCCCAGCAAGCGGACCTTCTCCTCGCCGGAGGACATCGCTGCCGTGGTGCAGTTCCTTGCCAGCCCGGGGGCGGTGGCCCTGCACGGCTCGGCCATCGTGGTGGATGAAGGAACATCGCTCGGCCTCGTCTAGGCCATACAGCCCGTCATCATGATGCTGGAGCTTGAGGTCTCCCCCGGTGCGGGGATGCTTGAAAGCCGGGGAGGCCTCTCCCATATCTGCTCCATCTTTCAGCGGCGGGGCAGGCTGGCCGCCGAAGATGGAGCACATACGGAGCCTGCCATTTTGGAGGAGAGCAACGCATCATGAGTGATGGCAAAAACGCAGCGGAGATGCAGCAGCACAGTTTCAGTGCCGAGGTCGGGCAGCTGCTCGATCTGGTTGTCCATTCCCTTTATTCCGATCGGGAAATCTTTCTGCGTGAGCTGGTCGCCAATGCGGCTGATGCCATGGACAAGCGGCGGTTCGAGGCCCTGACCAACCCGGCCCTGTCCCTGCCGGAAGTCCCGTCCATCCATATTTCCACCGACAAGGACGCAAAGACCATCACGCTGTCCGATGACGGACTGGGGATGAGCCCGGAAGAGCTGACCCAGAATCTTGGCACCATCGCCCGTTCCGGCACCAAGGCGTTTGGTGAGAAGCTGAGCAATGCCAAGCCGGAGGAGCGTCCGAACCTGATCGGTCAGTTCGGTGTGGGTTTCTATTCCGCCTTCATGGTGGCGGACAAGGTGGATGTCGTCTCCCGCCGGGCCGGTGAGGATGTGGCCGCCCGCTGGGTGTCCGAAGGCAAGGGCTCCTACAGCCTTGGCCCTGCCGAGCGTGACCGTCCGGGCACGGACATCGTCCTGCACATGAAGGATGATGCTGAGGAATTCATTGATCCGTGGCGTCTGCGTAGCATCATCCGCAAATGGGCCGATCATATTGCTTGGCCAGTCGTTCTGCACGAGCCGGACGAGGATGGCAAGGAGAAGGAAGAGACCATCAACGAGGGCAAGGCCCTCTGGCTGCGTCCGAAATCCGAGATCACGTCCGAGGAATATACCGAGTTCTACCGCCATGTGGCCCGTGCGTTTGATGAGCCGTACGCCACGCTGCACTGGAAGGCCGAAGGCACGGTCGAGTTCGCTTCCCTGCTGTTCCTCCCCGGTGCCCGTCCGTTCGACTTCATGGAGCAGAGCAGCCGTGAAAGCCGCCTGCACCTGCATGTGAAGCGCATGTTCATCACGGATGAAGCCAGTCTGGTGCCGAACTGGCTGCGTTTCGTGCAGGGTGTGGTCGATACGGATGACCTGCCGCTGAACGTCTCCCGCGAGATGCTCCAGTCCACTCCGGTTCTGGCCCGCATCCGCAAGGCCGTGACCAAGCGTGTCATCAGCGAGATCAAGAAACGGGCGCAGGAAGGTGGCGAGTCCTTCACCGGTTTCTGGAACAATTTCGGCCTCGTCATCAAGGAAGGGCTGTGGGAAGATTCCGAACACCGGCAGGAAATCGCCGAGTTCTCCCGCTTCCACTCCACACATGATGATGAGCTGACGACGCTGGACGACTATATCAGCCGCATGAAGCCGGAGCAGGAGACCATCTATTATCTGGTCGGGGACAATCTGAAGGCCCTCAGGGCCTCCGCCCAGCTGGAAGGGTTCCGTGCCCGTGGGCTGGAAGTCCTGCTGCTGTCTGATGCCGTGGACAGCTTCTGGCCGGACCGTCTCCATTCCTACAAGGACAAGACCTTCCGTTCCGTGGCCCAGGCGCATGGTGATCTCGAGAAGTTCGCACCGGAAGCCGAGGAGCAGGGTGAAGCAGCCAATGTCGAGAAGCTGACCCCCGCCCTGAAGGACGCTCTTGGTGAGGCCGTGAAGGATGTCCGCAGCACCGTACGTCTGACAGGCAGTGCCGTGGTGATGACGAGCGAGGGTGGGCCGGACCTGGCCATGCAGCGTCTCATGCGCCGTTCCGGTCAGGAGATGCCTGCCCTGCCGCCGGTGCTGGAGATCAACCCCCGCCATCCGCTCATCCGTGCGCTGGCCGAACGTGTGGAGAAGGGCGAGAGCGTCGCAGAACATGCCCGCATCCTTCTGGACCTCGCCCGTGTTCAGGAAGGTGAGGCCCTGCCCGACCCCAGCGGCTTTGCCCGCACGCTCGCAGGCCTGCTTGCCGGGACTGTCGAAAAGTAATCTCAGGCAGATCGTCTGATGAAAAGGAAGGGGCTGCACGCCGGGTCGTGCAGCCCCTTTTCTGTTGAGCCTCAGTCTTCGTCCGTCAGCAGCGCAGGCAGGACTTCCTTGAGGCTGCGGGACGCATTCCGGCTGTTTTGGCGCAGCCCCGTGAGGATGGCGGCATCCTCTGTCAGGGAGAGTTTTTCCGCCAGCAGCAGGAGCAGGGCAAGGGAGGTACGCAGCCGGGCGATGCAGCCCGCAATGTCCAGCATCACGCCCAGAAGATGGACGGGAACATCCCCCGAGGGAAAGCAGGTCACCACCGTGTCCAGCAGGCCGGAGAGCGTGTCGGAGTCGTTGCGGGGTTTTTCCCCATGCGTGCGGAGGAGGTGGGCGACCTGCCGCTCCTGCTCCCGGTTCTGGTCCAGGATGGTGGTGATCCAGTGCTGGAGAGGGGGGGGAGCGGCCGGACGGCTGAGCAGCTCCAGCAGGCTCTCCCGCAACGTGCCCGTCAGGACCAGATGGGCATGGAGGCGGTCACGGTAAGTACGGCGTATGGAGGGCTGTTCGGCAGGATGACGTGGCACGTCTGTCTCCATGACGAAAAGGGGAAGGAAACCTTCATGGGTGCCCTGTCCTTCGGCGGAAGGCAAGCCCGTTCCAGTGGAGCTGGTCAGGTTTCGTGCGGTTGCTGGGGGCGTTGCGCATAATGGCGGGCAATGACGGTGCAGACAAAGAGCTGGAGCTGGTGGAAGATCATCAGCGGCAGGACGATGATTCCGGCCGAACCGGGAAAGATGACGCTGGCCATGGTCACGCCGGATGTCAGGGCCTTCTTGGAGCCGCAGAACTGTAACGTGATGTCATCCTCGATGCTCTGGCCCATCATTCGGCCCAGCAGATAGGTGAGCCCGAGGGCCAGGGCGAGCAGCAGGGCATCCGCCACCCCGACACCGGCCAGCAGGATGAGCGGAATGCGATGCCACAGCCCCTGAAGCACCGCTGCACTGAAGGCGGAATAGACCAGCACGATGATTGAGCCACGGTCACTGCATGAGATGAGAAACTTGTGGCGGTGGACAACCGGCCCCAGCCAGCGTTGCACGCACTGGCCCAGAATGAAGGGCAGGAGCAGTTCTTCTGCCACGTTCAGGATGGTCTGAAGACCAGACCCGCCACTGCTGCCGTGATCAAAGAAAAGGCCACAGAGCAGGGGGGTGATGAGGATGCCCAGAATGTTCGAGACCGTGGCCGCACAGATGGCGGCCGGGACGTTGCCCCGGGCCATGGAGGTCAGGGCAATGGAGGACTGTATGGTGGAGGGCAGGCAGCAGAGGAACAGCATCCCGGCCCAGAGGTCCGGCCCCAGAAAACCGGTGGAGGACAGCCGGTAGGCAAGCCAGTACATGCCTGCCCCGAGCAGGGGGAACACGGCAAAGGTGATGAGCAGCGTGCAGCCCTGCAACCGCCAGTTTTTCACGCTGTCGAGCAATGCACGGCGTTTCAGCTTGGCCCCCTGGAAGAAGAACATCAGCATGATGAGCAGTGATGTCAGGCGGGAGAGCCAGGGCTGCCACACAACAGGGCAGGGCAGGAAGGAGGCCAGCAGAACAGCGCCGATCAGGCACATCAGGAAAGGATCAAGGCGTTTCATCGGGCGGTGTCCCTGCAAGGCTGTGGCATCATGGTGGCGAAAGCGTGCCCTGTATGGGGCCGCTGGTACAGAGGGACGGTAAAACAGAAGGTTCGGGCTGCCAATGCGTGGCACCAGGGAAAGATGTCCGTTCCGTGTCACGGTCAAGGAATGGCTTGCCAGAGAGGGCTGGAAAGAGGCATTTTCCCGGCAGGCCTTCGGACAGGGCCATCTCCATCAGATCGTAGAGAGGGGGGTCAGAGGATGACCGTCAATCGACGTATGGTTCTGGGATCATTTCTGGCGGCAGGTGCCCTTCTGGGCAATGGCAGAGCCCGTGCAGCCGTTGGGGGTGGAGGCAGCGCCGCACCGGCACAGCCCAACAATGCCCATGCCGAGCCGGGCAATGCGGCGGCGGCGGCTCCGCAGCCCGTGCATGAGACACTGGCCGACAAGCAGTACCGCCCCCGCATCCATTTTTCACCCTCCACCGGGTTCATGAATGATCCGAACGGGCTGATCTTTGATGGACGCTATTACCATCTCTATTACCAGTACAATCCATTTGGGCCTTATGCAGGCCATGTGCACTGGGGCCATGCCGTCAGCACGGACCTCTACACATGGCAGGATCTGCCGATTGCGATTCGGGAGACGGAAGCCGGAGAGGCCTACAGCGGCTGTGCCGTGCTGGACAGGGACAACCGTTCTGGTCTGTTTCCGCCCCGCACGCAGGACAAGCCTCAGCCGGGGTCGGTCGAGACAGCTGCCCAGAAGGCCGCCCAGCTTTTTCCGTCACTGCCGGAGGATGAGCAGGCACGGCGCCTTGTGGACAGGCAGTCGCACGATCTTCTGAAAGGGGCGAATTCCTCCCCCAGCCTGCTGAAGGAGCTGGGGGATGATCCTGTCTCCCGCGAGCAGTCACCCGTCCCCATGTCTCCGGCCCTGCCGCCAATGGCGGGTGGCCTGGTCGCCATCTATACACGGGCAACGCCGCAGCGGCAGACACAGTATATCGCCTGGAGCCCTGACGGAGGGCAGACGCTGAAGGATTATGAAGGGAACCCGGTGCTGGATATCGGGCACAATTCCTTCCGTGACCCCAAGGTGTTCTGGCATGCCCCGACTGAAAAATGGGTCATGGTCGTGGTGCGCTCCCGGGAGCACAAGGTGTCCTTTTATGGGTCATTCGACCTGAAACACTGGATGCATCTGAGCGATTTTGGCCCATCTGGCATTACTGGCGTGGATTATGAATGTCCGGGGCTGGCCGAGGTAGAGGTGGAAGGTGAGACGCCCGGTGAAAAACGCTGGGTCCTGTTCGTGTCCATCAATCCCGGTGGACCGCAGGGGGGCAGCATCACGCAGTATTTTGTCGGCCAGTTCGATGGTGAGCGCTTCACGCCGGATGATACGATCGTGGATCTGACAGATTTCGGCAAGGACAGCTACGCCCTCCAGACTTACGAGAACATGCCGGGCAACCAGACGGTCTATGTCGCCTGGCTGGACAACTGGCAATATTGTGAGGAGCTGCCCAACAAAAGCTGGCGTGGCGTCATGACCATTCCTCGCAAGGTTGTGCTGCGACGTGACACGTCAGGCTGGCTGCGTATCGCCCAGACTCCTTATGCTCTGGAGGCCCTGCGGCGTCCTGCCATCCCATTCACCCTGTCCCGTCTGGAGCCCCAGAGCAGTCGGCAGGTGTCTCTGCCTACCGGCGAGGCCGTGGAGCTGCTGCTGGATGTCTCTCTGGAAGACCGGGGCAGTACCCTGCCAGATGGAGACCATGGGCGTGCCGGACGTTTTGTCGTGGCCTTCTCCAACCATCAGGGAGAGAGCCTGAGCATCGGTTTTGATGGTTTCTCCTGCCAGCTCTGGCTGGACAGGAGCAACCTGCATGGCTTTACCCATCCCTTCTTCACGGGCACCTTCTCTTCTGCCCTTGTCCCGGGCAGCCGCCGTTTCAACCTGCGGATCGTGCTGGATGCCTGTACGCTGGAGGTCTTCGCCAATGAGGGCATGTCCGTCGGCACGGCTCTGATCTATCCGGCCAACCCTCTGGAGACGCTGAGTTTCCAGGTCACCAATGCGGCAGCCGTCATTCATCAGATGGCTCTGTATCCCCTGCGGCAGACGATGGACCGCATGGAACAGGGGTAACGGCCCTTTGTTCTGGCGCCCCTCTCTGCCCCGAAGGTGGGAGGGGCGCCGTTTCTGTCAGATGACAGCCAGCGTTTCCTTGCCATCAGGTGGCGGGAAGGCTGCATCAAGGGCTGCCAGATCGTCATGGGAGAGCCGGATTTCCTGAGCGGCGATGTTGAGGGCCTGATGATGGGGCGTGCCGGCTTTGGGAATGGCGATCATGTTCCTGCGACGCAGCACCCATGCCAGGGCAATCTGCGCCGGTGTGGCGCGGCCGAGGCTGGTTTCATGCTGGTGGGCAATGGCCCGCAGGGCAGGGTGATGCAGCAGCTCGCCCCCTTGGCCGATCGGGCAATAGGCCATGCTGGTGATGTGCGCCTGTTCGTCCCGTGGCAGCAGGTCATACTCCGTGCCACGATATTCCAGGCTGTAGAGAATCTGGTTGACGAGAGGATAGGCTCCCAGCTCAGCCAGATCGTTCATGTCGGCCGTATCGAAATTGGAAACCCCCCAGTCCCGGATCAGCCCCCGTTCCTTCAGTGTTTCAAAGGCGTAGAGTGTTTCAGTGAAGGGAGTGGAACCGGGCCAGTGCAGGAGATAAAGGTCCAGATGGTCCGTGTTGAGATGTCTCAGCGAGCGTTCGCAGGCTTCTATCGTTCCTCTGGAGGTGGCATTGCCCGGCAGGACCTTGCTGATGAGAAATGCCTGATCCCTTCGCCCCCGCAGGGCTTCGCCGACCACCTCTTCTGAGCGGCCATGGCCGTACATTTCTGCCGTATCGATGATTCTGAGGCCAGAATCCAGCCCGCTCTGCAGGCTGTGGACTTCGTGGGCCCGCAGGGCTGCATCATCGCCCATACGCCATGTGCCCATGCCGAGCGCTGGAAGCGTGATGCCGTTTCTGAGTGTGACAGTAGGATAGGGAGTCGTGGTCATATGATATCCTTCCCTTGGGCACGGACGAGCGGACTCGCCCCCGTGTGCACAGGGTAAGCCTGTGCCGGACGGAGGAAAAGGCATTTCGCACGGAGGTCCTGCCACGCCATGGGAGAAGAGGCGCTTTGTGGCGGACGTCAGCCAGTTTTTCAGGGGAAAAAAATGGTGCCCAAGGGCGGGATCGAACCACCGACACTGCGATTTTCAGTCGCATGCTCTACCAACTGAGCTACTTGGGCACCGGGCCATGGCAGCAGGGCCACCCGGCTATGGAGAGGGGTTTACCCTATGCAGGGCGGGTTATCAACCCTCTTTGCAGAAGAAAATGCACGGATCAGCGGGCTGATTCAGCGGGTTATGGCCCCCGGGATCAGGGCCTGTGGCGGGAGGTTTCCTCCGCCAGCCGTGCGGCCTCGGCTTCCAGTTCTTCCGGGTCGTTGTCCTGCCGCAGGGACGGCACACGGTAATCCCCCTTGAACCAACGGCCAAGGTCCACATCAGCGCAGTGCTGGGAGCAGAACGGGCGGAAGGCGGGCATGGTGGGTTTCTGGCAGATCGGGCAGCTCATGAGAGACTCCAGCAGGATGATGGAGACACGGGATGACTGAGGAGGGTAAGGCGATGGCCTGTGAGATGGAAGAGGTCTTCCAGCGCCCCGGAATCGGCTTCAAGTGCCTGGATGATGGCTGGTGGTGCGTGGAGCCGGTCGCCCTTCAGCCCCTCACTGGCGATGCGCTGGAGGATGGCCAGCCCTTGCCCGTGGGGTGAGGCGTACAGCTCATGCAGCGGGGCCCGATGGCGGGGGCGGGTCATTTCCAGCAGGCCACCGGGCGTGATGCCGGTGATGCGGGGCTGGAGCGGGTCCTGCTCCCTGTCCGCTGCCTTGCGGAGGAACGGGACAAGGGCGGGCCGTTTGCTGCTGCGGACACCTGCCGGGTCGATCAGGATGGTACCGGAGAGATTGCGCAGCCGGATTTCCCGCAGGAGTGGGCCGAAACAGGCCAGATTGGCGGCAAAGTCCGGGGTCTGATGGGCGTCCAGATCAATGGCGGTGAGGGCATGGGTGGGCGTGATATGGGCTGTCAGCGGTCCGACCTGGGCATCCGGGCTGGTCAGGGCGGCCCAGTCGGCCTCCAGAACCTCATCAAAGCTGCGGCTTACCCGGTGCAGGCGGGCATGAAGATGGGACGGCAACCGGGCCGCCAGGGCGGCACTGTCGGTCAGGATGGGGCAGTCTGATGGGGCCAGCCCCAGAATCTCATCCAGTGGCGTGGGACCGGATGTGAGACGGCGGGGGGCGGTTCCGGCCTCCATGTCCTCCGGCCATGGGAGGGCACGCAGGCGCAGGCCCTTGCCATTCTGTGCCGAACGGGTCACCTGGGCACGGACGAGACTGCCTTCGGGAGGGAGTTTGCGCCCTTTCATGAAGCCCGTACAGGCTGGACTGGCCAGCTCGACGAAAGCCCCGCCCAGGGCTGGCGCATGGGCGGTGATGCGGACGATATGGACATCCCCCCAGCCATCCGGCGCACCGGGCCGCCAGAGGGCAGCATCCAGCAGCGCATCGTCCTTCAGCAGGGCGATGCGGATTTCTCCGGGCGCACTGGCAAGACGGATTTCCATGCCGTGTCAGCGCAGCCAGTGCTGTCCGGCGGGCAGGGGCTGACCCCGGAGCAGCTGGGCGGTCTCGAACAGGGGCAGGCCGATCACGCCAGAGGGGCTTCCCCCGACCTGTCGGATGAAGGCGGCCGCCTGCCCCTGAAGGCCATAGCCACCAGCCTTGCCGTGCCAGTCTTCCCCTTCGATGAGGGCGTCAATCTGCCGGGGTGTCAGGCGATTGAAGATGACGTGGCTTTCCACCACACGCTCGCAGTAGCGGCCTTCGGTCCAGTCTGCTGTCGGCTGGCAGACCACGGCGGTGAAAACCTTGTGGCGGCGGCCGGAGAGAAGGGTGAGGCAGCGGCGGGCTGTCTCGGCATCTTCTGCTTTGGGCAGGATGCGCCGCCCGGCCGCCACGACCGTGTCCGCCCCGATGATGAGGGCGGGACCATCATGGCGGGCGGCGACATGGGCCGCCTTGGCCCGGGCCAGCCGCAGCGCATGGGGACGGGGAAGTTCGTCCTTCTGCGGGGTTTCATCCAGGTCTGCCGGGCAGACAGCATCCGGCTCCACCCCGATCTGGCGGAGCAGGGCGATGCGGCGGGGCGAGGCAGAGGCCAGGATGAGGGCGGGCCGGGAGGAATCAGCCATGAGGGAAGAGATGGTCCTGTCTTCCGCTGTCTTACTTGAAGCGGAAGGTGATGCGACCCTTGCTGAGGTCGTAAGGGGTCATCTCGACATTGACCCGGTCACCGGCCAGCACGCGGATGCGATTCTTGCGCATCTTGCCGCTCGTATGGGCGAGAATGGTGTGCTCATTGTCCAGCGTGACGCGGAACATGGCATTGGGCAGAAGCTCAGTCACCGTGCCGGTAAATTCGATCAGGTCTTCTTTAGGCATGAATATCCCTTGCAGGAAGTGGGTAGAAACTGTGTGGGCCACGGGCCAGCTCTGGAGAGGCCTGGCCTGCAGCTCCGTCATGACGGCGCATTATGTGCGGGCACGGAGGTGGGACGTCAAGGTTTTTTGCTGGGTGGAGCGGGATCAGGCAGGCGGGCTTTGGCCTGCCAGCAGTACCATGCCAGTGTGGAGCGATGGGGACTGAAGCCCATCGTGGCGTCCCGCAGCTGGCGGGGTGTGGGGCGGACAGGCAGTTTTTTCAGCCTCTTCCATCCTTCCTGAACGCCAAGATCGCCCGCTGGCAGGACATCCGGTCTGTTGAGATGGAAGATGAGCAGCATTTCGACTGTCCATTGTCCCACGCCACGCAGGGCTGTCAGCTGTTTTATCAGTGTGGCGTCATCCAGCTGGCGGGCTTCAGCGAGGCTGGGTACCAGCCCGTCCAGCCGCCCCCGGGCGATGGCCCGCAGGCTGGCGGCCTTGGTGGCGGAAAGGCCGCAGCGGCGCAGGGTGGCATCATCAAGGGCCAGAAGTTCCTGTGGTGCAGGGGGCGGCCCGTTTTCGTCATGGTCGGCCCCAAGGGTGCAGAGACGCCTGAAGATGGTCCTGGCCGCAGCATTGTGGAGCTGCTGGCCCGTCACAGCCTTGATGAGTGAGGCATAGGGATCGACTGTCTGCGGGTCTGGCGCAGCCTGTTCGTGCAGGCGGCAGGGGCCGACGGTGGCGATGAAGGCTGCCAGATCGGCATCCCGGGCAAGGCAGGCAGGTGGATGCATGGAACGGACTTTCTTCATGGGGCTGATGGTGGTGGAAGGGGGTTACACAAAAGTAGCGGTGGGGCACTTTTCCGGTGATGACAATATGGCCCTTTTTGAGGCACAAGGGAGGGGTCATGATCCTTATCAGTCTGCGCCCCTCTTTTTGCCAGCGGGTTTTCCGCCCGTGACGATGCAGGACGCCCCTTTGCAGAGGCGCCGGGAGCGGCTGGGAGATCATGCCGAACCCGTGGCCGGGTTGCGGACTGAAGCGCGCACCCCCATGCGGCGGACGCAGGTTCTGGTCGATCCACCACTGTTCGGGCCGCTGTTTCTGGCGGCCAGTGTCCATGGCATTGCCCTCTGGCTGATGATGCAGACCAGCGCTGCCGTGCATGGTACGCCAAATGGTGCACAGCAGCCGCAGGTGGAGATGGTGTTTGATGCCCCTCCGGCAAAGCACAGCATGAAGGGGGAGCCGACACATGAGGTTGGTGGTGCGGCCAGCGCTCCGGCGCCGACCACGCCGGAGGAGGCAACCCCAGCCCCGATGGAGCCGACGCCTCACACGCCGTCTTCCCCGCCGACGGCCCCCTCACCTACCGGGGAGCTGACCCGTGCGGAGATGTCGGAAAAGCCGCTCTCCAGGGCGGCTCCCCGTCGCCCCCGCCGGAGCCGGGCAACCCCGACGCATCAGCGTATGACCCGGCAGAGCGAGACAAACCCTTTCGCTCACCCGATGGATCTGTCCTTTGATGGTGAGCCAGCCTTGCATCCTCACAAGCGGGGGCGCCATGGGGGGACACGGGGGCCGGTCGATTTCTCTCTCGGGCCGCTCAGCCTGAATGGGCAGATCAATGCGCCGTACAAGACGAGCAGCAGCGTCCGGGGTGTCAGCTCCGATTATGGGAGCGAGATTGACCGTTGGGTGCGGAACCACATGTTCTACCCCGATGAGGCTGTGCAGAACGGGGAGGAGGGGCCATCCTCCGTCCATGTAGTGATTGACAGGAGCGGGAAGGTCATCCGTGTGCGGCTGACGGATTCATCAAACTCTTATGCGCTGGATGCCGCCACGACAGGCATGTTCCAGGGGGCGCAGCTCCCTCCCGTTCCGCCGGACATGCAGGGTGACCATTTTGATCTGGATGTGACGATCCATTACATGCTGATCCGCCATTAGGGGCTCTGGCCAGCGCTCCCCCTGTGGTCAGGAGAGGGAAAGGGCGTTAAGTTGCGGGGCCTGCCGGTCGGGTCCGGTCGGCTCTTGTCCAGAAATATTGCAGGGAAAGTGGGCTGTTCATGCGCTTCTGTCGTAAGCTGCTGCTCTCAGGGCTGTGTGTGCCTCTCCTCGGACTGGGGGGGTGCCTGCAGGTGTACAAGCCATTTGCCCATAATCCGGGCAATCAGGCCCAGCATCTTGTCAGGGACAACATTCCGCCTGCCCGGCTGGCCGTGCCTGTTCCCGTGCCAGAGAAAGCGCCATGGCGGGCACCTACGGCCATGTGGGCACGGGATGTCGTGATCGCCCTGGTGGGGCAATCCATTCCTGCCGTGGCGAAGGTGCCGGAGCCGGGGGACTGGTGGGTCAGGCTGGGGGCTGTCCGGGCGGAGAATGGGGGTATCCGCCCCCGCTATGCGATTGTCGGGCCGGATGGCAAGGTGAAGGCCCGTGGCTTTGGTGCCGTGATTGATGAGGAAGGCTGGCGCAGCGCCGACCCGGCGGCCCTGAACACGGTGGCCCTCCAGATGGCCCCGGAAATCGCCCGTGAGCTGACAGAGATACAGACCCGCATGATGATGGATGACCCGCAGAGTCTCATGCACCGTTCGGCCCGCATCTGTTTCGAGGGGGTACAGGGCGCCCCGGGTGATGGCAACAAGTCTCTGGCCGAGGCGTTCTACATGATGCTGCCGGACAGCCACAACAGTGTGCAGACCACACGCACTGGGGCGGATTACATCGTGAAGACCGTGGTCAGCATCAAGCCTTCACCGGATGCTCCTCCGCCGGGAGAGGGGCCGAAACAGCAGGTTACCATCGTCTGGCACGTGACAACCCCACAGGGCGTGGAGGCCGGGGCGGCCACTCAGGTTCATGATGTTCCCGCACATTCTCTGGATGGCCCATGGGCTGATGTGGCCGGTGCTGCGGCGCAGGAGGCTGCCGAAGCGGTGAAGACCATCGTTACCAACTATTCAGGCCGGTCTCGCAAGGCGGCGACGGCTCCGTCCGATATTGGCGGGGATGCGTCCCGTGAGAAGGATGGCATGAAAAAATTCGTTGCAGGGCCGGAGCCGGAGGGCAGTGCCCCCAGATGATGGCAGCCCAGCCTTTCTGGGAACAGACGGAACGGGGACATTTCCTGCTACAGGGAGTGTCCCCGTTTCTCTGAAATCCCGCACAGGATAGACGTTTCCTCGAATGGACAGGGTGTATCAACCAACTTATACAGGTTGCAGATTGATATTTGCTGGCCTGTCATGCGTTCCATTTTTCTGAAATGTCTACTGGTTTCATGGGTCGTTGTGCATTGTCAGTCTGTATTGGCCGACGTTTATCATCCTGACTTTGACTGTAGCCGGATGGACAGGAACGAACCGGGACAGGTTCTTCTCTGTTCGGATTCTGATTCAGCCAGAAGTGAACTGGTTCTGGATCAGGCCTATTATGCCCTGCGCCATCAGAGTGCGGCCTACAGTCTTCCCCAGCTGAAGGCGGAGCTGATCCATGATCTTGCACCGTTGCAGGCGTGTTTTTCACCGGCGGGTGTGCAGGGAGAGAGCCAGGCCCAATGCTACCAGCGGGTTGTGGCGCAGGTTGCGGACAGATACCGCTCCCGCCTGACAGGTCGTGCGCATGAGGAAGCGACCCGTCCGATTGATGCCCATATTGCCCTGCAAAGAAAACTGCAGGCGCTCGGCTTTCTGCCGGCTGCCGTCGTGCCGGATGGCGTATATGGCGAGGCGACCCGGCGGGCCATCCTGCGCTGGCAGGAGCAGGCCGGGCAGCCCAGCCGGGACGGATTTCTGGGAGATGATGATGCCAGGGTGCTGATGCCGGACCTGGCTGTTGCTCCGGCCCCATCTGAGGCTTCTCCGTCCCCACCTGAACGTGCTGCACCCCGTCAGGCAGAGGCAGGCACAGTCGGCGGGGATGGACCGGTTGCGTCCGTCCTGCGGCAGAGTGGAACAGCCGGTGCGGCCGGGCCTCAGCCATCCCCGCCGTCTCCAGACAGTACGGCTCCCCAGCAGGAGGCTGCATCTCCCCAGACAGAGGATCATGAAACGGCAGGGGGACTTTTTTCCCTGCTGTCCGTGCCGTTCTGGTTGCTGGGGGCTGTCATTCATATGTGCGGGGCCGTTCTGGCGGGCGTCTGGCACGTGTTGATCTTCATCCTTCTTTTGCCCGTAAGGCTCGTCCGGTTGATCTGGAGCTTCATCACCTGGCTGTTCAGCTGGAAGGGGCTGCTTCTTTTGCTTGTCGGCCTGATTGTGAATGGCCTCCGCTCTGCAGAAAAGAAGGATGATTCCGCCCAGTCGTCAGAGTTTCCGTCCAGGGAGGAAGAGGCGGCGCAGGAGCAGCAGGAGCGGGCACAGGCCTATCGCCGGGCCAGACAGTCCGGCTCCGCCCCACCGGAGGATGAGCCCTGGCATATCGTGCTGGAGGTTTCTGCAACGGCCTCTGCCGAGGAGATCACGGCCTCATACAGGCGGTTGATGAAGCAGCATCACCCGGACCGCTTTGCGCAGGAGGGAGGTGCTGCCTACGAGGCAGCCGTGGTAAAAAGCAAGAAGATCACCGAAGCCTACCGCTATGCCAAAACACTGAAACAGTTCTCGGAAAAGACAGGCCGGACGTCCCGGCAGAAACCGGAACCTGAGACGGATCCGCCACCTTCCGGCTTCGCCTCCAGCAGGGAGCAGGAAGCGTATCAGGCGGTCGGGATGATGTGGGCTGGCTGGATCAGCGAGCTGGCTCTTGCTGATGGTCAGCTTCTGCTGGACCATCTCGTGGCCCGGCGCCTGCGGGAGGCGTTCCGGTTTCTGTCTGCGCTGGTGCAGCCGATGGGTGGCGAGACCGCCCGGAACGTGCTGGAGGAGCTGGAGGCTGGCCGTTCATGGCAGGATTTCCGGCGTTGTTCGGTGCATGTGCACGGTCTGCTGCTTCAGGTGAACAGGGCAGAGACGGCCAGAAAGCGGCGGCGGCAGGAACAGCAGAGAGCCTGGGAGAGGGAAGAGGCAGAGCGGCGGCGTGAACAAGCCCGGCGGGACTGGCAGCGGGCCAGAAATGCGCCCCCCGCAGACAGGGCCTGGCATGTTGTGCTGGAGGTCTCCGAGGGGGCTTCCAATGAGGAGATCATCAGTGCCTACAGGCGGCTTGTCAAGCAGCACCATCCAGACCGTTTTGCCCATGTTGGCGGGGACGTCTATCAGGAGGCTGTCCGCCGGACGGCGGAAATCACACAGGCCTATCGTTATGTGCGGCAGTACCGGCGGTTCTGACCTGTGGGCGTGGACGGGAGAGCATACGGCATTTCATGGTAAACAGGTGGTAAATTAATCGTTCCGAAATAGGTCTGCTGGAAAATCATGACATTGATCGGGCGGGCTGATAGAAGGAGCTGAACCGCATCTTACCGTCCTTCTATGAAAAGTACCCGTCATGAAGATCGTTGCCTGCAACAGTAACCTGCCTCTGGCCCAGGCTGTGGCTGATGAGCTTGAAATCCCTTTGTGCAAGACATCCATTCGCCGCTTTGCGGATGGTGAGGTGTTTGTCGAGATTCAGGAAAACGTGCGTGGGGAGGACATGTTTGTCCTTCAGAGCACCTGCATGCCAACCAATGATCATCTGATGGAACTTCTTGTCGTGCTGGATGCCCTGCGGCGCGGCTCTGCACGCCGTGTCACGGCGGTGATGCCTTATTTTGGCTATGCCCGGCAGGACCGCAAGTCCGGTCCCCGCACGCCCATCAGTGCCAAGCTTGTCGCCAATCTGCTGACAGAAGCGGGTGCCAACCGCATCCTGACGATGGACCTGCATGCCATGCAGATTCAGGGTTTTTTCGATATTCCCACGGACAACCTCTACGCAGCACCGCTCTTTGTGCGGGACCTGATTTCCCGTCACCCGGACCCGGGAAAACTGATGATCGTTTCGCCGGATGTGGGTGGGGTGGTGCGGGCCCGTCAGCTGGCCCGCAGGCTGAATGTGGACCTGGCCATCATCGACAAGCGTCGTGAGCGCGCTGGTGTGTCTGAAGTGATGAATGTGATTGGCGATGTGTCCGGCCGTTTCTGCGTACTGGTGGATGACATCATCGATAGCGGCGGGTCTCTCTGCAATGCTGCTGAAGCCCTGATGAAGCACGGTGCTGCCGGGGTGGAGGCCTATGTGACGCATGGTGTGCTGACAGGCAATGCCTGCAAGCGGGTGCAGAGCAGCCCGCTTTCCATGCTGACCCTGACAGACAGCATCCCTGCGACGGATGAGCTGAAGGCAACGTCCAACATCCGGCAGATTCCTACGGCCAATCTGCTGGGCCGTGCCATCCGGGCCGTGGCGGATGAAAGCTCGGTCTCCACTCTTTTTGACTGAGATCTTTTTGATTGAGAGGTGCTTTGCGTGGCCAGGGGCATGAGACAGGTCCCGCCACGCTCTGACGGGATTTTGGGGAGGGTCAGGAAATGACACAGCTTCGGGCAGAACCGTACTGGTTTCTCCGTCATGGTGAAACGGACTGGAATGCACGCCATCTCTCCCAGGGGCGGACGGATATTCCCCTGAATGAGACCGGCCTGACACAGGCCCGCCTGGCAGGCCGCCAGCTGGCAGACCTGTTCGAGGCGGGGATGCGGCCCTTCACGCATATCGTAAGCTCTCCGCTCAAGCGGGCTTTCGTCACAGCCGAGCATGTGCGGGATGCGATCCGGGATCGGACGGGCCTTGATCTGCCGCTGATAAAGGATGCAGACCTTCAGGAGGTCAGCTTTGGTGTGCAGGAAGGCCAGCCGATGGGAGACTGGTACAATACATGGATCAACGGCACGTTTGTCCCGGAAAAGGGTGAGGATTTCCTCACGCTGAAGACCCGTGGTGTCCAGGCGCTCAACAGGGCGCAGGAGGCTGGAGAGGGAGCCCCCCTGATCGTGGCGCATGGGGCATTGTTCCGTGGGCTGCGGGCAGCCATGGGGCTGGAGATCAATGTCCGTCTGCCCAATGCCGTACCGCTGAAGGCCACGCCGGAGGAAGAAGGCTGGGTGCTGAAACTGCTTTCGGCCTGAGATTTCCCCCGCTGAAGAAAAGGCCGCTTCCGTCTCTGTCAGGAAGCGGCCTTTTTCATGTCTGGATGGTTTGGCGGCCGTCAGCTTACCACGGCACAAGCGTGGTGGAGAGGCGTTTGGCATCCTTCGGGCTGACACCGAGGTCATTGCGGTTCCACCATCCCCCGCCGAGAGCCTGGAACAGGCCGACCGTGTCGGAAAGGCGGGTGACCTTGTCCTGTGCGACGGAAATTTGGTCCTGCGCCACGGCCATGCGGGCCTGTGCCACGTCAATCTGGCTGTTGTCCCCCAGCCTGTGCTGGGCTTCTGCAATGTGCAGGGCCTGTGTGGCGGCGTCCAGCCCATTCTGGTCGGCCAGAAGTGTGCTGCCATCCAGCTCTACGGCATGGAGGCTGTCTGCCACATCGCTGACGGCAGACATGATGGCAGCCTTGTAATATTCCTTGGCCTGTTCGTAATTGGCTTTGGCCTCCCGCTGGGCATGAAGCAGTGACCCTCCCTGGAAAATGGGTTGGGTGACCGTGGCAGCCAGCATCCAGTTGCCCATTCCAGGCTTGAACATCTTGCTCATGCTGTCCACAGCCTCGCCCGGCAGGGCACTCAGCTGCACATTGGGGAGGCGGTTGGCAATGGCAATGCCGAGCTGCGCCCCGGCAGAGCGGATCTGCGCCTGTGCAGAGGCGATGTCAGGCCGTTGCAGGAGGAGCTGGGCCGGCAGGCTGACGGGCAGCTGATGCGGCAGGGTGAAGTCTTTCAGCTCGAAGATGGGCAGGTCCGCATTGGGGCTGAGGCCCACCAGAGTGGCCAGCTGGTCCCGGGTCTGGGCAAGCTGTGTCCGGAGAGGAGGTAGATCCGCCTGAAGTTGCGCCAGCGAATCCCGCAGCAGGAGCTGGCTCTGGCGGGACTGGTCCCCCAGGCCGACCTGATTCTGATTGATGCGGACCATGGCTGTCTGCTGGGCGATCAGAACTTCCTTGGCACGGATCTGCTCACGGAGGCCCGCCTCGGTGATGGTCGTGTTGACGATGTTGGAGATCATCGTCAGCGTCGTGGCCTCCAGCTGGAAGCGCTGGATATCCGCCTGGGCTTTGGCGTTGCGAATGGCAAGGCGGGAGCCACCCCAGAGATCGGGCACATAGCCGATGTTCAGCTGGGCCGTGTGCAGGTTATAGAGCCATTCATTATTGTTCGGCACGGGCGAGAGTGCCTTGGAGGTCTTGTTGCGTGTCGGAATGAACTGGGCAGAAATGCTCGGATAGAGTGACGCACCCTCAACACGGCGCTGCTCCCATGCCGCCCGCAGGCCAGCCTGCATGGCTTTCAATGTCTGGTTGTTGGTCAGGGCCAGCTCCACCATCTGGTTCAGACGGGGATTCTGGAAGGCCTCCCACCATCTGCCGGGAACATCTGCCCCGGAGATGAACTGCTGGCGGTGGAGGAGGCTGTCGCTGCTTCTGTCCCGTCCAGCTTCAGACTGGGTGATGTTCTTCTGGCTGTATCCTGTCCTCTCTGGCAGGGGGGGAATGTCCTTGGAGGAAGGGCCGACAATGCAGCCCCCCAACCCGGCAGCCATGCCGCCAAGAAGAACACTGGCCAGCAATCGGGAGGAACGGCCCCTCATGCAGGGGGTGGAATGCTGTTTCATGTCAGGCCTCCTGCTCTTTCTGGCTGGTCCTGCGGCTGACCCATTCTTCCAGACGGCAGAAGCAGACTGGCAGGATGAAGAGGGTCAGCAGGGTGGCAATGCCCAGCCCACCGACAACGACCGTCGCCAGGCCACGCTGCACATCGGTTCCCACACCTGTGGCCAGAGCGGCGGGCAGCATCCCGACGCTGGCCACGGTTGCTGTCATCAGCACGGGGCGGAAGCGTTCGGTTGCTCCCAGCCGGGTGGCCTCCCGTATGTTGCCACCAGCACCAAGATGACGGTTGATGTTGGATACCATGATGATCCCGTTCTGGATGGCCACACCAAACAGGGCGATAAAGCCGACCGCCGTGGCAATGTTCAGTGTTTCGGCCCGTAGATGCAGGGCGATCAGCCCGCCCAGGGCGGCAAGTGGCACAATGCCGATGATGAGCAGCGCATGGCGGAACTTCTGGAACTCCGCATAGAGCAGCCCCAGCATGACGGCGAACATGACGCCCAGGGCTGCCACGAGGCGGACCTGGGCGTGCTGGGCCTCCTGGAAGGTTCCGGCCCATTCCAGACGGAACTTCTGGTGGTCGTAATGGACGTTCTGGTCGATGAGCTTCTGGGCATCGTCAAGGTAGAGGGACATGGGCCGGTTGCCATTATCCACCTGAAGGGTGATCTGCCGCTCGCCCATCTCATGGGCGATGCTGCTTTCACCCATCTGGAGACGGATATGGGCAATTTCAGCCAGAGGGATGGCACTGCCATCACCCGTAATCATGGGAATCTGGCCCAGAAGCTGGAGGTTGGAACGCTGCGTGTTGTCGATGCGCAGGGTCGCATTGTAGAAGCGGTCGCCCTCAATCACGCTGGTCAGCGGGGCATCGCCGATGGCGCTGTTGATGACATCCGTTACATCATTGATGCTGATGCCATAACGGGCGGCTTTCAGCCGGTCTGGTGTGATTGCAATCTGTGGAATCTTGGGTTCCTGGAAGATGTCGGCCTGCACGGTGCCGGGTACCTGCCAGAGCTGCTGGACGACCTGCTTGCCAAGGGTACGCAGGCCCGAGAGGTCGTCCCCATAGATGCGCATGACCAGCGGGCTGTGCGCTCCGCCAAGCTGATCGCTGAGATTGTCCTCGATCGGCTGGCTGATGGAGAAGGAAATGCCAGCGATCTTGTTCAGGCGGGCCCGGAGTTTCGTGATGAACTCGGCTTTGGTCTCGCCGTGGGCCCACTGGTTGTAGGGCGTCAGGCCAACGGGCATTTCGATGTGGGAGGGCGTCCATGGGTCCGTACCATCATCCGAGCGACCAAGCTGCGTTATGGCATAGGATGTCTCCGGGAACTCCCGTACCGCACGACGGATTTCCGAAGCCTTTTCCTGCCCTTTTTCCAGTGAGATGCCCGTTGGCATCTGCACCTGGAGCCACAGCGCCCCTTCATCAAGGTCAGGCAGGAACTCCCGGCCCGTCGTGACCCCAAGGGCAATGACGGTCACCAGTGCCAGTCCGGCACTGACGAAGGGGATGACAGGGTGATCAATCAGATGGCGGAGCAGGGCGTCATAATATTTGTGCAGCCAGTCCAGTGGCCTGTTGTGCCAGATGGGCCGTGGCTTGCGCAGGGCCAGGAAGGACATGGTGGGTGTCAGGGCCAGGGCGCAGAGCAGCGCTCCCAGCAGGGCGAAGCTGACTGTCCAGGCCATGGGGCGGAAGATTTTGGCCTCGCTGCCTTCAAAGGCGAAGAGGGGACTGTAGGCCACCACGATGATGATGGTGGAGGCGAAGATGGCCCGGCCCGCACGGCGGGTGATGGCAAGAATGTCCGGCTGGTTCAGCGGGAGGTTGGGGTGCTCCTCCCTGTGGCGGAGGATGACCTCGGTGATGACGATGGCTCCATCGACGATCACGCCAAAATCCACGGCTCCGAGGGAGAAAAGGTTGGCCGCCATGCCGCAGGCCCGCATGAGGATGAAGGCGAATGACAGCGCAAAGGGAATGGTCACCGCCGTGATGGCGGCACTGCGGGGCGAGCCCAGGAAGAAGGTCAGGATGACCAGCACGAGGCCGATCCCCTCAAGAATCGTTTCGCTGACCTTGTCCGTTGTGGATTTTACGAGGTTGTCACGGTCCAGATACGGAACAATGCGGATATGTTTGGGTTTGAGCTGTGTCTGGAGCTTGGCGACGGCAGCGTGCAGGTCATCCAGCACCTGTGAGGGATTGGCGCCCCGCAGCATGGTCACGACCCCTTCGATCGTATCCGGATTGCCGTTTTTCCCAAGCATCCCTTCCCGGACCTGATGGCCGAATTCGATCCGTCCCAGCTCGGAGAGGAAAATGGGAACACCATCATGATGGCCGATGACGGTGTTGCGCATGTCCTCCAGAGAGTGGATCTGCCCCACGCCACGGATAATGTAGGACTGCTCACCACGGGTGACGCGGCCACCACCAGCATTGGCATTGCTGTTGCGGATGGCGTTCATCACATCGCTGATGCTGATGCCAAAGCGGATGAGGGCGTTGGGGTCGAGGATCAGCTGATATTCCCGGGTGAAACCGCCGAAATTGTCGATGTTCACCACGCCGGGCACCCGCTGGAGGGCGGGAATGATCTCCCACCGCTGCACGTCGGAGATGGTCATGAGGTCCTGATCGTCGGACTCGACCGTGTAGCGGTAGATTTCTCCGCTGGCACCGGAGATGGGGCCGAGGGAGGGCTGGGCACCGCCTGTCAGCTGGAGGCCGTCAAGCTGGCTCTGCACCAGCTGGCGGGCACGGTAGATGTCCTCTCCATCCTTGAAGATGAGCGTGATGAGCGAGAGGCCGAATGTCGTGCTGGAGCGGCTCTCCACAACACCGGGGACGGCTGCCAGTTCACGCTCGACAGGCGTGGTGACCTGATGTTCCATCTCCTCGGCAGCAAGGCCGTTGACCTGCGTGGTGACCAGAACACTGGCCGGGCCGAGGTCCGGGTAGGCCTCCACGGGCAGCTGTTTCCACGCCAGCATTCCGGTGACGAACAGAGCTGCGGTAAGAAAAGCGACGGCCTTGCGGTGACCAAAGCACCATGTGATGAATTTCTCGATGAACATGACTGCTCAGCGGTCCTCAGTAATCATTGAGCAGGATGGCCCCATGCGTGATGATACGCTCACCAGCTTTCAGGCCGGAGAGAATGCGTACGGACTCTCCTTCCTCGTAGCTGATGGTGATGAAGCGGCGGCGGTAGGTGTTGGGGGCTGTCTCCACAAAGACGGAAACCTGGTCATTGTCCATCAGCAGGGCTGTTTTGGGCAGGAGGGGCTGGGCCTGCTGGGTGATGTTCAGCGTGGCGGTGGTGAACTGTCCGGGGCGCAGCGCCCCCTGGGTGTTGTTGCAGCGCAGATAGAGATTCAGGCGGCGGGTATCAGTATGGACGGTGCCGTCCAGCGAGGTGACGGGTCCATGGCATGTCTGGCCGGGGAAGGGGGCTTCCAGCGTCATGCTTGCACCGAGCATGGGCAGGAGGGATTCCGGCAGGCTGGCCTGGATCCAGACAGTGTCCAGATTGGCGACGTTCATCAGGGTTGCTGTCATGTCTGTCACATTCTGGCCGATGCCGGTGGATATGGCGGTGACGATGCCGGAGACAGGCGCTACCAGTGGCTGGTAGCCGGCATTGCCGTCTGTGCCGAGAGCCTGAAGGCGCAGATGGGCACGGGTGGCTTCGGCCTGGGCCTGTTCCAGATCGTTTCTGGCAGATTGCATGTCTTTTACGGCATTGCCTCCCGCATTCAGCACGCCAACAGCACGGCGATAGGCCAATCGGGTAAGGGTGAGGGTTGCCTGTGCTTTGCGGTCATCTGACCATGCCTGTGCCAGGTCACCGGAATACAGGATGGCAAGAACATCGCCTTTCTGTACATGCTGGCCTGTCTGCACATACAGGTTGGCCACCCGCCCGACGACCGGGGAGTGGATGTCCACGCTCTGGCCGGGGGAGGCGATGATCTGTGCTGGAAGCTCTACCTGATGGGGGGAGAGGGTTTCCGCGACGGGCTCGACAGTCAGCTGGCCATCCAGCGGCCCTCCGGGCCTGATGCGCAGCAGGTCACCGTTGTGAGTAACAGCGGGCGGTGGGGCAGTCTCTATGACCCGGTGGGGGACGAGAGACCACACACCCCAGAGAAGCAGAAGAACGATCAGGACGATGCCAGTAATAATCATGTTACGTGAGACACGCATTATTGGGATGTTCTCCGTTCTTCTGACTGCCAGGGCAAAATTCGTTCCCTTCTGACACATGCGCAGTGATTTGTCACGGTATTGTATCTGTACCGTAATATTCGAACTTTATGGATGATGGCTGTCGTGATGAGTAATTGCTGTCCAGTATTGCGACTATATGAAAAAGGGGCCGCAATTACTCTGCGGCCCCTTTCCCGAATGATCTGATGTTGTTGTGGAAAGATCAGAAGCGGTATTCGATACCGGCACCAACAACAGTCGGATGCACGTCATCATGAACACGGACCCGACCACCAGTAATGGGGTTGCCGCGCTGGCTCAGATGAACGCTCTGATTGAACAGAAGGATCTGTTTGATATCGAAGTTGAAGAACCAGTTGCCGACCAGCTGGTAATCAAACCCGAGGTTGAAGCTCGGCCCGACGTTGGTTTTCATGTGCATGGCATCAAACACGGCCCCGTTGAAGGCCCCACCCAGATTGGTGGCCTGATGCATGTTGTGGAAGATGGCCACCGTGATGCCAAGACCGGCATAGGGGTTGAAGCGCTTGTGCGGGCGGAAGTGGTAGGCGGCTGTCAGTGTCGGGGGGAGAATCCAGAAGCTGCCAGCATCCAGCTTGCCCAGGTTGCCGACATGGGCAGCGGCTTCATGACGGGTGGAAGAAGCAATGAGGTCCAGGGAGAGGTGGTCCGTCAGGAAATATTCAAGCGTCAGTTCCGGCATGACCTGGTTGGTCACGCTTACATTGTGGCGGAAGATGCTGCCACCAGCCAGAGCTGCCGCAGGTGAGCTGGCATTCAGCTTGACGCGGGAGCCGGTGTTGTTGGTGATTACGCCGAGAGCGGAGAGGCGGACAACGAAGTCCCCTTTGCCAAGGCCGATCTTGGTATTGGCACAGGTCTGGAAAATGCCGCAGCGATGGTCATCCGGAGCATGAAGATGCACGGAAGCATCCGGAGCAGCCTGCATGGTGCTGGATGCGGATACGGAGGTGTGGGCTCCTGGCGCTGCTGTCTGGGCAACGGCGAAGGAGACAGACCCAAGAGCAAACAGCGCAGCTGTGGCCATCCGGGTGAAGGTGCGGCTCATTTTTCCTAGAATCCTCGATGAGTTACAACGGCGTGGCGAAAATGGACAAAATGTAATTGTTCCTTCCCCGCCTATAAGAATGATCTGCCTCGAAAACAAGAAAAAATTTATAACTGTAATAGGGCATTAACTGAAAATATTCTAGAAATTGATCTATATCAAAAAATGGGGCTTTTCTTATCACTGTCATAAGGAAGGTTTCTTTTCCAAGGGGGGGGATAACCCGCTAACTCTGACACCGGCTATAGTGAGACAGGAAAGATAATGGTGGAAACAGGTCGCAGCCTCATGGAGGCCGTTCGGGAACGGTGTGGTCGCTGCCCTGGCCGTTCGGTCAGTATCTGCAACGTCATTGAGGACCAGGACCTTCCTGCCCTTGTGGCGGAATCTTCCCGGGTGGTTGTTCAGGCGGGGCGCTGTTTCATACAGGAAGGCGCACCGGCGCACGATTTTTATGTGCTGACAGGCGGCCGGGCCAAGCTGTTCAGTCTCATGCCTGATGGGCGTCGGCAGATTGTCGGTTTTGCAGAAGTGGGGGATTTTCTGGGGCTGGCCTCCTCAGAGAGTTATGCCTTCACCGCAGAAGCTCTGGGAGAGGTGACACTCTGCCGGTTCCCCCATTCTGCCATCGACCGTCTCGTGGAGCGCTTCCCCCGTCTGCATGGCCGCCTCCAGCAGGAGGCTTCCAGCGAGCTGGTCAAGATGCAGGCGCGGCTCATGCTTCTGGGGCGCAAGACAGCCCGTGAGCGTCTGGCCAGTTTCCTTGTCGAACAGGCCAGCCCCTGCTGTGCCCATGCGCTGAAGGATGAGCACGGCCCGCTGACACTGTCCCTGCCCATGTCCCGGACAGACATTGCCGATTATCTGGGGTTGACGATCGAAACGGTGAGCCGGACGTTCAGCCTGTTCAGGAAAGAGGGGCTGATCAGCATCAGGGGGGCCAGTTCCGTCACGCTTCTGTCACCGGGGCTGCTGAGCGACATGGCTGGTGGCATAAAGCGGAGCTGAGCCTTCAGGAGTGTGGCATGGCCTTTTTTTAACTTTAGGGATGTAACCTCGTGGTGTAGTGAATGGACGCATCCGGTACTCATTCTAGGAGCTGCTTCATGAAGATCCGTACTCTGTTTACAGTTTCACTGCTTGCCTCGTCCTTTGCCCTGCTGCCGCAGGCTCATGCTTATGATCCGAATGATCCGCTGGCCATCCAGAGCAGCATGGACAGCGTGACGAAGTCCATCCAGAACGAAAACGCCAAGCTGCAGGCCCTGCAGGAGAAGTATGCTGGCGCTCCGGAGCGTGCTCGTGCCCGCATCCAGAAGCGCATGGATGCCCTCCAGTCCGACGTGAAGCAGCGTCAGGAGCGTCTGCAGAACCTTCAGGACAAGTACAAGAACCTTGCCGCCGACAAGAAGGCCGAGATCCAGAAGAACATTGATGATCGCAAACAGCAGATCAAGGATGTGCGCGACAGGTACAGGAATGCGCCGGCTGAGGAGAAGCAGCGCATCAAGGACCAGCTTGATGCCCAGAAGTCTCAGCTTGACGCCCAGAAGAAGAGCCTGAAGGAGATGCACGACAGCACGGTGCAGTCCGGCAAGGACTTCGTCCATTCCCTGAAGGGCGGTTTCTGATCTTCTACAGGATCAGTCCTGACAGGACAGGGTGATGAGAGAGGCCGCTCCCATTGGGGCGGCCTCTTGCTCTTTGGGGGGAGTACCTCCATATAGGGCGTGATTGAGATAGACGTTCTCGGGGCAGGGTGGAATTCCCTACCGGCGGTGTTGGTGGCTTTGGCTGCCTCAGCCCGCGAGCGCCCTGCATCCGTGCAGGGGACAAGCAGACCCGGTGTGAATCCGGGGCCGACGGTCAGAGTCCGGATGAGAGAGAACGTTCTTCCTGTCCATCGCGGGAGGGGGGATGCCGCCTTTCCGTGAGGGGGGAAGGCGTGACGTCGCCGCGAACGTCCCTGAGACGATTGGGGACTGATGATGACAGATGTGTCGAGTGGGACACGAAGAACGGACAGCCCGCCCCCGCCGCTGGAGAGCGTGCGGGCCGGTTTCCGGGAGGCCGTGAAGGCGGCCGTGCAGAAGATGGGGGCGACCGCTCCCAATCCGGCGGTGGGCTGCGCCCTGCTGGATGGTGAAGGGCACCTGCTCGCCGTGGGAGCACATCCCGCTGCGGGCCAGCCTCATGCCGAGGTCATGGCGCTGGAGCAGGCCCGGGAGAAAGGCGTGCTGGAGCAGGTCCGCACTGCCTTGGTGACGCTGGAACCCTGCAACCATCATGGCCGGACTCCTCCCTGTAGCGACCGGCTGAAGAACAGTCCCGTGCAGACCGTGTGGATCGGTGCCCGGGACCCCAACCCGCAGGCCAGAGGGGGAGCGGACCATCTGGCCGGGGGCCTCTCTCCGAAACAGGTGCATTTTCTGGCCGATGAACCCGGCCTGCGCTCTCTGGCGCAGGACTGTGCCGCACTTCTCGCACCGTTTGCCTGCCGTGTGACGCAGGGCCGCCCGTGGCTGAGTGTGAAGCAGGCTCTGGACGGGCACGGCAGCATGATTCCTCCGGAAGGACAGAAGACCTTCACCTCGTCCGCATCCCTGCGGCTGGCCCATCAGCTCCGGCGGGCCTGTGACGCCGTGGTGACGGGGATCGGGACCGTTCTGGCTGATGACCCGTCCTTTACCGTGCGGCATGTGTCCGATCACGCCGGGCGGGCACCCCGGCCCCTGATCGTGCTGGACCGGCAGGGCCGTCTTCCAGCCGCCTGGCGTCAGGCCCGGGAGGCGGACGGGTTCCATGTGGAACAGTGCCGTGACCTGTCATCCCTGCCTGCCCTTCTGGGGCAGATGGACATCAACTGGGCCCTGATCGAGGCCGGACCTGCCCTGCTGGCCAGCGTGCGGGAGGCGGGCTTGTGGGATGACTGGCTGACCATCCGTCATGAGGGGGCCGACAGGGACGACCAGCTTTCCATTACCCTGCGTGAAGAGAGTGCGGACAAGCGGAGCCCGATCCAGCTTCTGCGCCAATATGGGGACTAAGACCATGTTTTCAGGAATCATCGAACGTGTTGGCGACGTGCAGTCCGTGTCCCTGCGGGACAGGGCCATGGATGTACGGATCGCCACCCATTTTACCGATCTGACGGAAGGTGAAAGCATCGCCACCAATGGCGTGTGCCTGACCGTGACCCGTTTCACGCCCGAGGGTGTGGCGGATTTCCATCTGAGTGGCGAGACGCTGGCCCGGACGGCTCTGGGTGACCTCGTGGAGGGTGCCCGTGTGAATCTGGAACGGGCCGTCAGCCTCAACACACGGCTTTCCGGCCATATCGTGCAGGGGCATGTCGATGCGGTAGGCAGGCTGACCCATGTTGCCGAAGCTGGGGAATCACATCATCTGCGGATTTTCATGCCTGCTTCCCTGCGCCGCTATGTCATCGAGAAAGGGTCCATCACCATCAATGGCATCAGCCTGACGGTGAATGAGGTGCATGATGATGTGCGCCATGACGGGCAGGAAGGCTTTGAGATCAGCCTGATGATCATTCCCCATACATGGACCCATACGGACCTTTCCACGCTGGCCATCGGGGCGAAGGTGAATCTGGAAGTGGACATGATGGCCAAATATGTGGAGACGCTCCTGCGCCACACGCCGGAAGAGGAACTGCGTTACAGGGGAGATGCCCGGTGAGCAGCCTGTCTTCAAACCTGAAGGCCGCCATCGCCGCCGTGCGGGCTGGCCGCATGGTCGTGATGGTGGATGATGAGGATCGGGAGAATGAAGGTGATCTCATTCTGCCAGCCCAGTTTGCCACGCAGGAGACCATCAATTTCATGGCCCGTCAGGCCTGCGGGCTGATCTGCCTGTCCCTTGAGGCTGACCAGATAGACCGGCTTGGCCTGTCTCCCATGGTGGCGAAGAATCAGGACCCGCGGGGCACGGCCTTCACCGTGTCCATCGAGGCCGCCCACGGCGTGACGACGGGCATTTCCGCTGCCGAGCGTGCCCATACGATTCAGGTGGCATCTGCGCCGGATGCGACACCGGCGGACATCATCTCCCCCGGTCACATGTTCCCCCTGCGGGCCAACCCTGATGGCGTGATGGCCCGGGAGGGGCATACGGAAGGAGCTGTTGACCTCATGCGGCTGGCAGGTCTGCGTCCGGCTGGTGTGATCTGTGAGATCATGGCCGAGGATGGCACGATGATGCGTCTGCCGGAGCTGCGTCACTATGCCCGTCGGCACGGTCTGCCGCTCATCAGCATTGCCGAAATGCGCCGCTGGATTGCTGAACATGGGCGGGGTGATGTCGGAGCTCTGGACATGGCGGAAGCGCCATTGTCGGAGGAAGCCCAGCTTGCCGTGGCCGACCTGCCGACCGTGTGTGGTGGAGAGGATCTGCGTGTCCATGCCTTCCGTGGAGCTGATGGTGTGGAACATCTGGCCCTTGTGAAAGGGAAGCCTGACCAGACCGTGCCACTGGTCCGCCTTCATTCGGAATGTGTGACGGGGGATGCGCTGGGGTCGCTGCGCTGCGACTGTGGCCCACAGCTGCGGGAAGCCCTGAAGCGGATTGCGGCGGCGGAATCAGGCGTGCTGCTCTATCTGCGGGGGCATGAGGGCCGGGGGATCGGTCTGGCCAACAAGATACGGGCCTATGAGCTTCAGGATCAGGGCATGGACACGGTTGATGCCAATGAGGCGCTTGGTCTGCCCGCTGATGCCCGCCGCTGGGATATGGCGGCCCATATGTTGGCCAGTCTCGGCGTGACCCGCCTGCGCCTGCTGACGAACAACCCGGAAAAAGAGCGTGGCCTGACGGAGGCCGGACTGGTGGTGGAAGCCGTGGAACGGCTTGTCGTGCCATCCAATCCGTTCAACCGCCATTATCTGGAAACGAAACGCACCCGTATGGGGCATATGCTGCAGGAGAGCTGAACCATGAGCAAACATATCGCTACGGCCCCGGAAGGGCTGAAACTCAATCCAGCGCCAAGACTGGCCCTGCTGGTCAGCCGCTTCAACCCTGATGTGACGGGTGGTCTGCGTGATGGTGCGCTGGAGTGGCTGAAGGAACGTGGCATTGATGAGACGGTGGATGTCTATGAGGCCCCCGGTGCGTTCGAGCTGCCCATCATGGCCCAGCACCTTGCCCGTAAGGGTATCTATGAGGGGGTGATCTGCCTCGGCTGTGTCATCAAGGGGGATACGGCTCATTTCGAGTTCATTTCCATGGGGGCCACTGTTGGCATCATGCAGGCCCAGCTGGCGAATGATGTGCCGATTTCTTTCGGTATTCTGACAACCTATACGGACGAACAGGCCATCGTGCGCTCCCGGGGGGATGAGCACAACAAGGGGCGTGAGGCCGCTGCGGCCTGCTTTGAGACGGTGGCCTTCCTGCGGAAGTGATCTGGCCCTCCTGTATGGCAAGAAACATTCCTGCCCTGTGGAGACAGGTCAGGAATGTTGCCGCCAGGTCATTGGTTGACGCGCTTCATGGGCCCGGAGGTGGCCTGATATTTGATGGAGAACGGCGAGGTATTTAACAATCGTGCAATAGAAGTCCCCATATAATGCTTCTGGCAGGATTGTTGCGTTTCTGTGCCCGACATCATAGACAGAGTGACTGATACCTGTATGGAATTTTATTGTCCTGAAATGTTCGGAAAGAGGTTTGCGTGGATTTTGAGACCATAAAGGTGGCCGTCCTCATCCCCTGTTACAATGAAGAAATGACAGTGGGGCATGTTGTGGAGAAATTCACGAGGCACATGCCGGGGGCGGAGATTTATGTCTATGACAACAATTCCACCGACCGGACAGTGGACGTTGCCCGGGCCGCAGGGGCAATTGTCCGGACAGAGCGGATGCAGGGGAAAGGGTACGTCGTCCGGCGGATGTTCTCCGACATTGATGCAGATTTCTACATCCTGATTGATGGTGATGAGACCTACGAGGCCGAGGCGGCCCCCAGGCTGCTGGAGCATGCGTATGAGCATGGTCTGGACATGGTCAATGGGGCTCGTGTCACGGACCGTCCGGCGGCGTATCGCATGGGTCATGTATTGGGCAACCGGATGCTGACGGGGCTGGTGACCATGATTTTCGGGCGCCGCCTTACGGACATGCTGTCCGGCTATCGGGTTTTCTCAAAGCGGTTCGTCAAGTCATTCCCGGCCTTGTCCCAGGGGTTCGAGACGGAAACCGAGTTTACCATTCATGCGCTGGAGCTGGGGTTGCCTGTCGGTGAGCTGAAGACGGCTTATGTCGAGCGGCCACCGGGCAGCGTGTCCAAACTGAGCACTTACAAGGACGGTATCAGGATACTCTGCACGATCGTCCAGATCGTGAAGCTGGAAAAGCCGTTTCTGCTGTTTTCCTCCATTGCGGCTGTCCTGTTTGTCCTGGGGCTTGGGTTGGGGATTCCTGTCGTTTCCTTCTATCTCCGGCAGGGTGTCGTCCCCCGCCTGCCAACAGCCCTGCTGGCCACGGCCCTGGTGCTGCTCTCTTTCCTGAGTTTTGTCTGTGGGTTGATCCTCGACACGATTGCCATTGCCCGGAAAGAGCAGAAGAGGCTGACCTATCTTTCCTATCCTGCCGTCTTTCCAGACAGGCGCTGAGCTGCCGGGAGCGCTGTGATGTTCTGCAAGAAAAACGTGACCACGGTCATATGGTGTGCCGCCATCGTGTGGAGTATCATGGGTATTCTGTCATGGTCCCATCTGCCGATAGAATACCGGCCCGGTGGGCTGCGGCTGACTTTCAACAGCATGATCGATCACATGCTGCATGGCCATTTTGATGTGGACCCGAAGACCGTGGAAGAGGAGGGTTTCCTCCGGAATGGGAAAGTGTATGCCTACTGGGGCATTTTCCCCTCCCTGCTGAGGTTGCCAGTCCTGCTGTTCCCCAATGGGTTGCATTGGGACATCACCCGTCTTTCATCCATCATGGCCCTGCTGATGATCCTGTTTTTCAATTACAGGACATGGCGTTTCGTGTCGGAGCGTTACCTTGGAGGTACGTCCTGGGTTTCGCTCTGTCTGGCCATTGCCCTTGCTTTTTCGGGTGAACAGGTCTGTTTTTTTGAACACAGCCTGTATCAGGAGGTCTGCTTCTGGGCTCTGGCCTTCGCTTCATGGTTTGTGTACTGCGCCATCCGTGTCCTCTGCGAGAAGGAGTACTGGCGATATGGTGGGGTCTGCATGGCCGTTGCGGCGGGCTGTGCGCTGTTGACCCGTGTTTCGATGGGGATCGGGCTGTATGTGGCGCTGCTCTGTTTTCTCATCATCCATTTTTACAGATGGTGCCGCAGCTTCAGGACGAAGGATGAGGGCGTCACGCTGCTGTCTCTCGTTGTGCCGACAGTCATCTCCGTTCTGGCCATCATCGTGACGGCATATGTGAATTACAGACGATGGGGCAATCCGCTTACCTTCGCCAATTATGACCTGTACCTCTACAATGTGGAGTTTCCCAGCCGCATCATGCGGACCAAAACTTATGGGCTGTTCAATCTTCAGAGATTCTATCTGGGGATTGTCTATTTCTTTGTACCGGTGTGGATTTTCCAGAAGGCTGACGGGCATTACGTTCTTCAGGATAGTTTCACGCGGCTGATTGATGCGAATGAGCTGCCACCCAGCAGCTTCTTTCTGACAGATGGTTTCATGCTGCTCTGTGGTGCGCTGCTGATTGTCGGGCTGCTCCGCAAGGGCCGTGTGTTTCCCATCAATCGGGCAGCGCTTGCTTCTGTCGCCGTATCCTTGGCAATACCGGCTTTCCTGATGATGATTGCCATCAGCATGAATTACCGGTACCGGGCGGAATTCTACCCGGATATCGTTTTCCTCGGGACGCTTGGCTGTGTCTATCTGTACAACAATCTGAAGGATGTACGGGCTCTGAAAAAGATTCTGGTTGCCCTTCTGGTTGTCAGTGTTGTCTCATCCAATCTCAATATTTTCCTGTATGGGGAAAGTGAGCTCGGCCCTGCCTACCTGTACATCAAGGACGGCATTTTTTCTTATTATTACCATCGGGTTTTCTGAAAAGCAGGGAGTTCTCCTGCCTGAAGGCCAAAAAAAGGCGGCTTCTCCGGGAGAGGGAGAAGCCGCCTTTTGCAATCATGGCGCCTGCGGGAGGGTCAACGGATCCTCCTGTAGATTATGAACCCGCTGAAGGCATAGCGTGGGGGATGTTCGTAGATCATCTCATAATGCTGTTTGAGCTCTCTTGTGAGAACAGCATAGGTATCCCGGTTGATGGACATGTCATGCTCGGTATCGTCGGCAGAGAGGAGAATGTAGAGGGGTTTCTGGGCCAGTATGGCTTCGGTCTCCTGCACAGGGTCGATGCCCAGAGCGTCCCGTTCCGTATCGGCGCTGAGATGGGCCGAAAAGGGGAAGCGTGTCAGATGGCAATAAGGGACACTGTCCAGCAGAATATCCGGCGTGTCGTAATTGAAGACACAGCCGACAGGGGATGAAAGACGGGAGACGGCCTGCCGCAGGGTGGAAAGATCGCTGGCACGGTTGATCTTCTTTTCTGTGTCGTAGGTGCGGATGCCCCCCCATACCAGCAGCAGCACGAGCCAGAGACGGCTGAAAGGGGAGGCCCAGAGTGGTGCTGCGGTTATGAAAAAGGCCGGATAAAGGGGCAGGGAATAGTGTTTGGTAAAGGTGTTGAAGAGGGCAAAACCGGCAAAGGCTGTCCATGCCCACCCGCCAAGGAAAAGGGAGAGAGGCTGGCAGTGGGCGGTCTGTTTTCTGAAGAGAAAGCGCAGGACTGTCGTGCCGAGCAGGATGCCCAGCATGACAAGGCACCAGTATACATTATGCAACCACTGGTGCAGAGAGGCAGCCGGGATGGGTTTTTTCAGGAAGATGGAGACGGTGTTGGCAAACCACCATTCCTGGAAGTGGCCGTCCAGCGCATAGAACAGCATGACAGCCAGTGTTGGCACGAGGGCAAGCCCACACCAGATGATGGCATGGCCCATGACCTGCTTCAGGGTACCGCCCTGCTGGTAGGTCAGTCCCATCAGGAACAGCCCGACATAGATGCCTTCAAAAACGACAGATGTTTTCAGCTGGAGAGCGATGCCAAACAGCAGCATGACTCCCGCTCCCGTCTGGAACAGGGTGAGGCGGGCCTGCCCGGCCATGAACCGTGCGACCAGCAGGATGGCCCAGACGACCAGCAGATTATAGAAGATGGGCGTCTGGCCGCCGCAGCCCTGTGAGTTGGCAATCCAGACCAGATAGAGACAGCCAGCACAGAGGGCCCCTCCGACCGGGGCGATGAGGCGGGCGACTTTCATGCACAGGATGGACGTCGCCCAGGCACTCAGCAGGGCAATGGCCTGATAGGCCCAGATGCGGTAAGGACCGAAAAGGTGGAAAAGTTCATAGAGCAGAAAGATGCCGATGGGTTTTCTGTCCCATATGTCGACATAGGGCAGTTCGCCATGCAGCATTCTGCCACCGACAAGCATATAGAATTCTTCATCAGCGAAGATGAAGGGATTCCCGAACACCATGAAACGGGTCAGGATTGCCATGACAAACAGTAGAGAGTACGCTACGTACTTGCTGTCCAGTGACCGGGCAAGGCGGTCCCGGAGTGAATTATATGACATGCAGGTGGCCAGTTAAGTATAAGGACGATTTTCTTTAGAAGAAAACGAGAGCGCATTCTATACGCAGGACGCATGGGGTCAAATATATTTGGCTGTTTCAGGCAGTAAATCGTTATATTTTTTTGTGCTACAGGGCCCTTTGTAAAGGAAGTGTTAGGAATAAGGCGATGTTTTTTTCAGGGGTTGGATCCGTTCATGTCTAAAAAAGAGGACAGTTTTGTATGGCCCTGGTGTCTGGCCTGGGCAGTTCTGTTTCTTCTGACATGTCTCCGGACTGTACTTGTCATGTTCCATCATGTCCCGCTGGACGTCAATGAGGGGTGGAATGCCCAGCTGGCCAGCTGGACAGCCGGTGGAGATCACCAGCTTTATTCATCGGACCGGGGTTTTGTTTTCAATAATTACCCGCCTCTTTCTTTTGTATTGATGGGCGGGCTGGTCCGGCTCGGGTTCGATGCCATCATTACAGGCCGCATCCTGTCCTGCCTGTCCGTTCTTGCATCGGCCGTGTTGATCGTCCGCATCATCCAGGTCGTGACAGGCAGACTTCCGGTGGCCCTGGCCACGGCCTCCCTGTTCCTTGTCACGGCGAATACAGCCTTCCAGGGTTACTTCGGGATGAATGACCCACAATGGCTGGCCCAGGCCCTGATGTTGGGGGGGCTGTACGTGGCGGTCAGCCGGAATGTGGCTGACCTGACATGGCGGCGCCTGTTTCTCTGTGCTGTCCTGATCGTGCTGGGGGGCTTTACCAAGCATAATCTTGTGGCCTTGCCGCTGGCCCTGTCTGTCTGGCTGCTCTGCATCGACCTGAAAAAAGCCGTCCTCTGGGGCATGATGGCGGCCGGGCTGCTGCTGGTCGGGTTTGCCAGCTGCTACGAGGTTTACGGGGTCAGTTTTTTTCGGGATGTTTTTCTCCATCAGCGGGTCATCCGGTTGGGACGGGTCATTCATGGCCTGCGGCAGCTGCCCCTCATGGGGGGGATGCTTCTGGTCGGGCTTGGGCTCTTCTTCCGGCAATGGCGCTCCCTGAAATGGCAGGACCCGGCCTGTCTGGTGGGGTTGTTTCTGGCGTTCGGCTGTCTGTTTGGCTGTCTTGAATCGCTGGGCGAAGGTGTTGATTACAATTGCATGTTTGATGCCTTTGTGGCGGCGACCCTGTTGTGCGGGATCGGGCTGGCCCGTCTTCCAGAGGGGCCGGAGCAGAAGCAGCGCTTTGTCCGGGCCTGCTGCGTGATGAGCCTGCCCCTGCTGTTCCTGCTGCCGCTGTGGGGGGTGACTTCTTACAGGCAGGTCCAGACGGTCAGTCTGAAAGACCGTGAGTGGCAGACCTACATACAGGCGCTGAAGATGCACAGCACATCCCTGCTCTGTACGGATATGGCCCTGTGCTACTGGGCGAATAGCCGTGATGCCATTGATGGGTTCAATCTTTCACAGGCGCTGAAGAAAAATCAGGATATTGTGGCCTTGCGTAGCGTGATCGCCCAGCACCGGTTTTCCCTTGTGCAGCTTTACGGTACCTCGGCCCATTACAGCAGCGGCAATCTCACTGTGGATAGCTGGCTGGCGAAGGCTGGCTATCGGCCAGTCATGGATAATGGTGAGCTGATTCTTCTCGGATACGTCCACTGAGGCAGGGAAGCTGCCAGAGTTGTGGCGGCGGCTCTATCCGGTAGCCGCATGAACATGGTATCATAATAGCTAACATGATTTTTATGACCAGAGGCTGGATGACAGCCTGCGCTGGAAAGGTGTGCGATGATTGTTCCTGTTGTTCTCTCCGGTGGGTCCGGAACACGACTTTGGCCGGTCTCCCGTAAAAGCTATCCCAAGCAGTTCTGTGCTCTGCTGAGCAAGGACACGCCGTTTCAGGAAACTGTGCAGCGGACACGGGCGCTTGGGCTGGAGGCCGCCCCCATTGTGGTGGGGAATCGTGAGCATCGCTTCATCATGGCTGAGCAGCTGCGGCAGACAGGCATCGAGGCAGCGAGTATCATTCTTGAACCGGTTGCCCGCAATTCTGCTGCTGCCATGGCTGCCGCCGCTTTCTGGCAGGCCCGGCAGGACGAGGAGGCCATTCTCTGGTTCATGCCAGCCGATGCTGCCATAGAGGGGCAGGAAGCGCTGAAGCAGGCGTTGGAGCAGGCCTGTGAGGCCGCCCGGCAGGATTATATCGTGACCTTTGGCATCCGGCCGAACCGGGCAGAAACGGGCTATGGATACATCCAGCAGGGCCCCCTCCTGGATGGGCAGGAGAATGCCTATCACATTGCCCGTTTTCTGGAGAAGCCGGATGCCGAAAGGGCCAAGGTCCTTGCCAGTGATGGGCAGCATCTCTGGAACTCGGGAATGTTTGTGGCCCGTGCCCGTGTCTTCCTTGAGGAACTGAAAAAATACGAACCGGCCATTCATGAGGCCGTGTCCCGTGCAGTGCAGGAAACCAGCTGCGACCTTGGCTTTGTTCAGCTGGCCGGAGAAACTTTCTCCCGTGCCCCATCCATTTCCGTGGATTATGCCGTGGCGGAGCGGACGGATCGTGCCGCAGTCGTACCGTCCAGTTTCTCCTGGATGGATGTCGGCAGCTGGGATGCCGTCTGGGAGCTGACCCCCAAAGATGAAAACGGTAATGCCGTACAGGGCAACGTGTTTCTGGACCGTGCCCGGAACTGTTACGTCAAGTCCGATGGCATCGTGGCGACCGTGACCGGTGTGGATGATCTCATCATCATCGTGACGGGGGATGCCGTCATGGTGTCACATCGGGAGCGGGCGCAGGACATCAAGCACATGGTGTCACGCCTGCGGGATGAGGGCCATACGGAGGCGGAACAGCATGTCCGCATGTACCGCCCATGGGGATTCTATGAGAGTCTCATCCAGGGGGACCGTTTCCAGGTGAAGAGGATCCATGTCAGTCCCGGGGAGAAATTGTCCCTCCAGAAGCACTTCCACCGTTCGGAGCACTGGGTTGTCGTGGCGGGTACGGCCCTCGTGACACGGGATGACGAGCAGATCACGGTGCGGGAGAATGAGAGCATCTATCTGCCGCTTGGCTGCGTACACAGGCTGGAGAATCCGGGTCGCATCCCTGTCACGCTGATCGAGGTGCAGTCCGGCCCTTATCTGGGAGAGGATGACATCGTCCGTCTGGATGACGTGTATCAGCGGTAGGTGCCATCATCGTTACTATTACTGGCAGGAGCCCGGACATGTGGCCCATGTATCGGGTGGACTTTCAGGAATGGAAACCGTTTTTTTGCCTGATATGTTTATTATGATTTTTGCCTGATATGTTTATTATGAACAGAGGGTAGCGGGAATATTGTCGGCAGTGGGGGGCTTTTGGGTAAAGTTCCCCCGACAGATTGATGGATGAGGAGGCATGATGAGGGTTGCGGTAACAGGTGGATGCGGCTTCATAGGGTCCGCTGTCGTGCGGCACCTCATGGAGGGGACCAGCCATCAGGTTCTCAATGTGGACTGCATGACCTATGCAGCCTCCGAGGAGACGGTGGCTGCCGTGGCGTCCGATCCACGCTACCGTCATGTGCGTATTTCCATCAATGACCAGCCAGCCGTGGAGAAGGCTCTGGCAGAGTTCCAGCCGGATGCCATCATGCATCTGGCAGCAGAGAGCCATGTTGACCGCTCCATCGAGGGGCCGGGTGCCTTCATTCAGACCAACATCGTGGGGACGTATTGTCTGCTGGATGTAGCCCGCCGGTACTGGATGGGGCTGGATGGGGCGAAGAAGGCTGGATTCCGGTTTCTTCACATCTCGACGGACGAGGTTTTCGGTCATCTGTCACCGGAGGATCCTCCTTTTACGGAGGAGACGGCCTACGATCCCCGCAGCCCGTATTCGGCCAGCAAGGCGGCTTCCGACCATCTGGTGCGGGCCTGGTACCATACCTATGGTTTTCCGGCCTTCGTGACGAACACGACCAACAATTACGGGCCTTGGCATTTCCCGGAAAAACTGATCCCGCTCATGATCATCAATGCGCTGGAGGGCAAGCCCCTGCCTGTTTACGGCAAGGGCGAGAATCTGCGGGACTGGCTCTTTGTGGAGGATCACGCCAGGGCACTGGTCCGGGCTGTGGAGCATGGCAGACCGGGTGAGACTTACGCCATCGGGGCCAGGCAGCCCCGTAGCAACCTGGAGGTTGTGCGCAGGATATGCGCCCTGCTGGATGAGCTGGAGCCGGACCCGGCCGGCCCGAGGGAGCGGCTGATCACTTTTGTCAGTGACAGGCCGGGGCATGACTTCCGGTATGAGATTGATCCCAGCCATGCCGAGCGCTGTCTCGACTGGGAGGCGGAGCACGATTTCGAGACAGGCCTGCGCAGGACTGTCCAGTGGTATCTGGATAACAGGGCATGGTGGCAGCGCCTGCGCCGCCAGCGGTACGATGGCCGGAGACTGGGAGCTGAGGCATGACGGGTATGCTGAAAGAAACGACTGACCAACCGCCAACAAAGGGTATCCTGCTGTCCGGTGGGTCCGGGACGCGCCTGTACCCGATGACGCTGGCTGTCTCCAAGCAGCTTCTGCCTGTCTATGACAAGCCGATGATCTATTATCCGCTGACGACCCTGATCCTGGCAGGGATACGGGATATCATGATCATCACCACGCCGGATGATCAGGCGCAGTTCCAGCGTCTGCTGGGCACGGGTGAGCAGTTTGGCGTGACTTTCACCTATCGTGTCCAGCCGAAGCCGGAGGGGATTGCACAGGCTTTTCATATTGCCGAAGACTGGATCAATGGTGCGCCTTGTGCCCTGATTCTGGGGGACAACCTCATTTTTGCTGATGGGCTGCGACATATGTTGCGGGATGCCACACAGCGGTCTCATGGTGCGACGGTATTCGCCTATCAGGTGCGGGACCCGGAGCGTTATGGCGTTGTGGCATTTGATGAGGCTGGGCGGGCGCTTGATATTATTGAAAAACCGGTCACACCTCCCTCCCAGTGGGCGGTGACAGGGCTGTATTTCTATGATGGGCGGGTGTGCGACTTTGCCCGTCGGGTGCGTCCCAGTGATCGTGGTGAACTGGAGATCACGGATCTGAACCGCATCTATCTGGAGGAAGGAACGCTGGAGGTGGACCGGCTGGCCCGTGGGTGTGCGTGGCTGGATGCTGGAACACCGGACAGCCTGATGCAGGCCGGTACGTTCGTGCAGGCCATCCAGTCCCGGCAGGGGCTGCTGGTTGGTTCACCAACGGAGGCAGCCTATCGCATGGGATTCATCTCCCATGCGCAGCTTCTGGAGACAGGCACCAGGATGAAGAAAACGCCGCTTGGGCAGATGCTGCTTTATGTGGCAGCAGAGAGTGGGCCGGTAGTGGTGTGAGGCTGCCTGCCCCGGTTCTGCCCGTCCGGGAGGCTCCTGTATCGGGCCATGAAACAGAGAGATGAGGAGATGACGAGATGAAGGTTGAGGCACTGTCCCTGCCCGGCATCGTGAAGGTGACGCCGGCCCGTTTTGGGGATAATCGAGGGTTCTTCTCCGAGACATACAATCAGAAGAGCATGGCTGCGGCTGGCATTCCTGATACGTTCGTGCAGGACAACCAGAGTCTGTCCCGTCAGAAGGGTGTGGTGCGTGGGCTGCACTGCCAGCTGGCCCCTCATGGGCAAGGCAAGCTGGTGCGGGTGACACGGGGGGCCATCTGGGACGTGGCGGTAGATGCACGCACTGGCTCACCGACTTACGGCCAGTGGGTCGGTGTTGAACTGTCGGCTGAAAACTGGTCCCAGCTCTGGCTGCCTGTCGGGTTCCTGCATGGTTTTGTCACGTTGGAGGAAAATACCGAGGTGCAGTACAAATGCACCGGTTTTTATGACAAGGCATCCGAGCGGTCCGTGCGCTGGGATTGCAGCCAGATCGGGATCGACTGGCCGGTGGCCCCGGGGGAGGCTGTTCTCTCGGAGAAAGACCTGGAAGCCCCTTCCTTCGAGGCTGCCAAGGGGTGGTTCGAGTACCGGTGAGTCCCGTGCGGGCTACGTGTTTTCTGGCATGAAAGGGTCTTCATCATGACGAAGCCTTCCATTCTTGTGATCGGCCGGACAGGCCAGCTTGCCACATCCTTGAGAGATCAGGGCGGGAAGCATGTCGTGACCGTTGGCCGCCCGGAGGTGGATTTTGCAGCCCCGGAGACATTGGCTGCGGCCATTGAGACATACCAGCCTGATATTATTGTCAATGCGGCGGCCTGGACGGCGGTCGATCTGGCTGAAACGGAACAGGAAGGGGCCCGGCAGGGCAACCATGCTGGCCCGGCCCGTCTGGCTGAGGAGTCTGCCCGCCGGGGGATTCCGTTCATTCACGTCTCGACGGATTATGTCTTTGATGGCCGGAAGGGAGCGCCCTATCTGGAGAGTGATCCGATCAATCCTGTCACGGTTTATGGACGGACCAAGGCTGATGGGGAGACGGCTGTTCTGAAAGCGCAGCCCCAGAGCATCATCCTGCGGACGGCATGGGTCTACTCCGCTCATGGCAAGAATTTCGTCAAGACGATGCTGAATGCGGGGGCAAAGAATCCCCACTTGCGTGTGGTGGGGGATCAGCGGGGAAACCCGACCTCGTCCGATGATCTGGCCGCTGTGATTCTGGGCATCATCGGGACGATCAGACAGACAGGCTGGCAGGATTCCTATGCTGGTATTTATCATGCTACGGGCGCTGGTGAGGCCACATGGCATGAGCTTGCCTGCCACGCTCTGGAGGAAGCCGCCCGTCATGGCCAGCCCATGCCGAAGGTAGAGGCCATCACTACGGCAGACTGGCCCACACCGGCGGCCCGCCCGGCGGATTCCCGCCTGGACAATGGCAGGCTGGAGCGTGTTTTCGGGCAGAAAATGCCAGACTGGCGTGACAGTGTGGCCCGGACAGTCAGAACCCTGCTGAAGCCTGAGGCCTGAAGAGGCCCTGCCGAAGGGGATGAAAAAAGGCCGTTCCCAATGGGGCGGCCTTTTTTCATATCAGCGGTGGCGCTGTGAATCAGGCTGATCGTTTGCGGGACAGCAGGCGCCATCCAGCCCAGAAGAGCCCGGCACCCGCAAGAGCTGTCGTGCCATAGGTCAGCCGGGGGCGACGGCGGAAGCTGTGTTTGGTCAGCATCCGTGCAAAGGAGAGCATGACGCCAGAATCCAGCTTGCTTTCCCCATGGGCCCTGTCCCGGAAATTCATGGGAATTTCCTGAACCCGCAGAGGTTCAGGCCGGGCGATCATGATGTCCAGAAGGATTTTGAAGCCCGTGCCATCCAGCCGGGGGGCACGGTCCATGAAGACGGAACGCCGCATGGCAAAAAAGCCGCTCATCGGGTCTGTCAGGGGGACATTGAGAAGCTGGCGGGCTGTCCAGATGCCGGTATTGGAGAGAAAGCGGCGCCAGACGCTGGAAAGCCCCTCATTGCTGCCACCCGTGATGTGCCGGCTGGCAACGGCGATATCTGCCCGACCATCCCGCAGGGCGGCAATCATGTGGGGCAGACAGCCTTCATCATGCTGGAGATCGCCGTCCATGACAGCAATCAGGGGAGCAGACACGCTGAGGGCCCCTTCAATCACGGCGGAGGACAGCCCTCGCCGACCAATACGCAGCAGCCCCCGCACGTAGGGTTTCTTCTGGGCCAGCTGGCGGACAGCTTCCATCGTGCCATCGGGGGAGTTGTCATCCACGAAGACAACCTCCCATGTCATGCCACTCAGGACGGTCTCCAGAGCATCTACGACGGGGACAACGTTCTCGACCTCATTGTAGCATGGGATGATGATGCTGATCTCAGGGGCGGTCATAGCAGATTCCATGTGAGGGGGATGTCCACTAATAAGGGGGATGACAGGTGAGCGCAAGGTAATGACCCTGCCCGTGCGGGATGCCATAATATCTTGTTAATGGAACTGCTTCCCATTATTTCAGATGTGTAAATGAAGTTCTGGTGCTTCTGGAGACAGGGGGCTGTTCAGAAAGTCTTTTGGCCCATACGACGATAGATGAACGCCTGTTCGTCAGTCTGTTCTGCTTCTGCAATGGCGTCATCAATCAGGTGGCGATGGGGAGAGAGGGAGCAGACAGGGTCGGTCTGGGAGGCATCTCCGAGCAGGGCCAGTGCCTGGCAGCGGCATCCGCCCCAGTCAATTTCCTTGCGGGCGCAGGAGGCACAGGGCTCCGGCATCCAGTCAGTTCCCCGGAAGAGGGTGAAAGCCTGTGAGTGGTACCAGATATGGCTGAGTGAATGATCCCGCACATTGTCGAAGTGCAGGGAGGGGATTGTTTCCGCTGCATGGCAGGGCAGGACATGGCCGGAGGGTGAGACGTTGAGAAAGCGTTGCCCCCAGCCCCCCATGCAGGGTTTGGGGCGTTCGGCATAATAATCTGGCGTGACATAATCAATGGCCAGCCCGCCTTTTGCCATTTCGGCCTCGACATGGCGGCCCGCCTCTTCCAGCTGTGTGCGGGATGGTAGCAGGGCTGCCCGGTTTTTCAGGGCCCAGCCATAATACTGGGTATGGGCCATCTCGACACGCTGGGCATCAAGCTGGCGGGCGAGAGCAAACATGGCGGGAATGCGGGAAATGTTGGCCTTCTGCAGTACGAAGTTCAGCGTCAGGGGGATGCCGGCCTGCGTGATGAGGCGGGCTGCCTCCAGCTTGCGGGGCTGGACGCTTTTAAAATCGCTCAGCCGGTCCGCTTCTGGTCCATCGGTATCCTGAAAGGAGAGCTGCACATGGTCCAGCCCGCTTTCATCAAGCCGTTTCATGGTCTCAGGTGTGATGAGAACACCAGACGTGATCAGGTTGGTATAGAGGTTCAGCCTGTGGGCATGGGAGATGAGGGTGTAGAGGTCCGGGCGGGCCATGGGCTCCCCGCCAGAGAAATGGACCTGAAGGACGCCCATTCCGGCTGCCTCCTCCAGCACACGCAGCCAGTCTTCCGTGCCAAGTTCCTGTGCCTTGCGCTCCAGCTCCACAGGGTTGGAACAGTAGGGGCAGGAGAGCGGGCAGCGGTGTGTCAGCTCGGCCAGCAGGCTCATGGGAGCCGGGGGAGGCGTGGAGGTTCCGTCTGTCATGGGGCTGTCTGGTGTCCCGCTCACAGCCGGAGAATCCTCTTCTCCGTCAGCTCGGAGAGCAGGGCGAGCACATCCGTGGCAATCTGTTCCCTGGGGGCCTCGTAGCGTGCTGCCAGCCGGTCGATGACCGTACCGAGACGGGTCTGTCCATCCAGCTCCTGGAGGATGGCAACAGCAATGGGGTCTGCCAGCAGGGCCCGCTCGGGGGCCTGGATCACCCATTGCTCCCGCACCCTGTCATGCTGGAGGCGGTAACCCCGGCTGAAACCGGGACAGTCATCTTCAGTCACTCTGACAGGTGGCGTGGGCAATGGGGAGGACATGGACAGCTTTCAGACGGGCAGGAGAGGAATCAGGGTGTTTCAGGGACGAACGCACCGGGCGGAACATGGCCTTCCACATAGGCATGGTCCAGAGCATCAAGCAGCTGCCAGAGGATGGCGCATTTGAACTCCAGTGCACCGAGGACCTCCCGCTGCTGCTCCGGCGTGCGGGCATGTTCCTTGACGTAATTCAGCGCAAAGGTGGAATCCTGCGGGGCCTGTGTCAGGCGGGGTTTGAAGTAGGCCAGCGTATCTTCTGAGATGTAGGGATAGTTGCGGAGCATCCCCTCCATGCGTTCCCCGATGATGGTCGGTGAGAAGAGTTCTGTCAGGGAGGAGGCAATGGCCGCCAGGATGGAGCGGTCCCGCACGAAGGCCACGTAGGCATCCACGGCAAACAGCGTGGCAGGCAGCAGGCCCTTCAGGCTCGTCACATAGTCATCATCAAGCCCCAGGCCGTTGGTCAGCTTCAGCCAGCGGGCAATGCCGCCGGGGCTTTCGGCCGTACCGTCATGGTCTTCAATCCGGCGGCGCCATTCACGGCGCAGCTCCGTCGTGGGCAGGCGGGCGAGCAGGGTGGCATCCTTCCGGGGGATCTGGGCCTGATAATAATAGCGGTTCAGGGCCCATGCCTGCAGCTGACCCTTGGTCAGCCTGCCTTCATACATGGCTTTGTGAAGCGGGTGCTGGCGGTGATAGCGCTCCGCCCCGATAGCACGGAGGCGGGCTTCCAGCTCGTCAGGAGAAAGGAGAGTGTTCATGACGGTCCCTCGGTCTTGAGTCTCATCCCGTCTTCACCAATGACCCAGCCCGCCTGCTCGGCTGCCTGACGCTGGGGGCTGTCTTCCAGGAGGACAGGATTGGAATTGTTGATATGGACGAAGAATTTCTTCGGCCTTGTACAGGCAGCAAACTGTCGGAGCGGGCCGTCTGTTTCATTCATGGAGACATGCCCCATGCGGTGCCCGCTCTTGGGGCTGAGGCCCGTGCGGATCATCTCGTCATCCTGCCAGAGCGTCCCGTCAAAAAAGAGCAGGTCAGCCCGGCTGGCACGGTCCTTCAGGGCCTGCGTGATCTCGGCACAGCCGGGGACGAAGAGCATGGTCTTTTGTCCATCGGAGATGGAGAGACCCAGCGTGTCGTCAGGCTTTGTGCCTTCCGCCTCGGCATAAAGGGGCGCCTTGCCGGGAACGGTGAAAACTTCCAGCACAAGGCCAGATGGGGCTCCGTTTTTCAGGAGAAGTGGCACCGTCGTGCCTTCTGAAAGGGCGATGCGGGGAATGATGCTGCGGTCCAGCGCCTCAAAAATGGGATTGCGGTCCAGCTGGGCCAGGGTAGACGGGCTGCCCATCAGAGTGAAGGGTTCTCGTTCCCGCAGGGTCAGCAGGCCGGTAATCGCATCAATTTCCGCCCCTGCAAGAATGACCCCCTGGATCGGCGTCCCACGGGTACTGCCATGCTGCTGGAGGGCCGGGGTGGCGAGAATCTGCTGGCGCAGGTCCGGTGAGGCATTGAGCAGGAACCAGTGAACCCCATCACCGCTGACGGCCAGAGAGGCCTGCGTGCGAGGCTTGGCTTTTCTGCCCTCACGGGCCTGAAGGCAGCCCGGTGCAGCGGAGTTCCATTGCGGGAAACCGCCACCGGCACCGGCGCCCAGAATAATGACATCAAGCACGACAGAGACCACCTTTCCCCAGCAGTGCAGCAGCTGGTTGTGTCCGTGTTATGCACCTGCGACGCTCTCAGGCTACGGACCTGCCCCGCCGATCCATCAGGTGCGGAAACAGGGAGGTCAGGCATGTCTGCCAACACCTCCCTGTCACGCATATGCCCGTGCGGAGATTACTTCTTCTCGCCGCAGACATAGGAGTTGATTTCGCCGCCCAGAGGGATCTCGGTTACTTTCGGTGTGTTCCATGCCATGATGGGACTCCTTTTTTATGGTCAATACAGGCCGTGTCCCGGACAGGAAACGAACCTGCTAAGGCAGGATAGAGCAGAAACAGCCGGAAATGCCAGAAGAAACATGAGAGGCAGCCCGGGCCTGACGGTATTCCGGCCATGCGGTGGGGTGACAGCGGGCCTCTGCTGGCAAAGGAGGTGTTTTTCTGGCAGGAACGGAGGCCGTGGATGGGCAGGCCATCCGGACGGCAGAACAGGGAAGCAGATGAGGCAGGGTATGGTTGAGCAGTCACGACGGGGCGTGTGTCTGGTAATTTCGGCACCATCAGGGGCGGGAAAATCCACCATAGCGCAGGCTCTCCGCAAGGCTGACCCGACCATCTTCACGTCCGTGTCCGTCACGACCCGCTCCCCCCGCCCCGGTGAGGAAGAGGGCGTTCATTATTACTTCCGTGATCTGGAAACATTCCGCCACATGGCGGCCAATGGTGAGCTGCTGGAGTGGGCAGAGGTATTCGGCCGTGGGTACGGCACTCCCCGTGCGCCGCTGGAGGAAGCTCTTGCCGCCGGGCGTGACGTGATTCTGGACATTGACTGGCAGGGCTGCCGCCTGATGCGCCGGGCCATGCCGGATGATGTGGTGGGGCTGTTCGTCCTGCCTCCCTCGCTGGAAGAGCTGGAGTCCCGCCTGCGTGGGCGGAACTCGGACAGTGAGGAGGAAATCGCCTCCCGCATGAAGGCCGCCATGAGCGAGATTTCGCACTGGCCGGAGTTTGATTACGTTCTGGTCAATGATGATCTGGACCGGGCTGTGGAAGAGGCACGGGCCGTGCTGTCGGCCAGCCGTCTGGCCCGTGCCCGCCGCCGGGATGTTGCCGCCCTCTGGCCAGTAGCGGGCTGAAAGCGGCTCTGATAAGCTGGCCCCGTATGTTGCAAGCAGGAGCTTACTGATGACTGATATGCAGGCGAAGACGCCGCTTATTCTGGCCCTCCCCAAGGGGCGGATCCTCAAGGCCCTACGTCCTGTCCTGCATCATACGGGGTTTGAACCGGCGCAGGACTGTCTCGATGAGAGCAGCCGCCGCCTCCGTTTTCCCACGTCCGAGCCGGGGCTGGATGTCGTGCGGGTCCGGTCCTTCGATGTGGCAACCTTCGTGGCCTATGGTGGGGCTGATATTGGTGTCTGCGGGGCGGATGTCCTGATGGAGTTCGATTATCCCGATCTCTATGCACCGCTGGACCTTGGCATTGGCGGGTGTCGCATCGCCGTGGCCCGCCCGAAGGGAAGCGGGGATGAAGAGCCGCCGGAAGGACGGTCCCGGCTGCGGGTGGCGACCAAATATCCGGCCATTGCCCGCCGCCATTTCGCTTCCCGCGCCATCAATGCCGAGATCGTGCATCTGCATGGGGCGATGGAGCTGGCCCCGGCGCTGGATATGGCCGACGTGATCGTGGACCTTGTGGATACAGGCTCCACCCTGCGGGCCAATGGGCTGGAAGAGGTGGAAACCATCGCCCATGTGACCAGCCGCCTGATCGTGAACCGCATCGCCCTGAAAACCCGCCCCGAGGAAGTCGGCAGCCTGATCGAACGGTTCCGGTCTGCCGTTGCCCAGTCTGCCCGGAAGGGAGAGTCCATCTGATGAAACGCCTGAATACGACATCCCCGCAGTTCGCAACGGAGCTGAAGGCCGTTCTGGCCCGCCGTGGTGAGCAGAGCGGCTCCGTGGCGGAGCCGGTACGGGCCATTCTGGCCGACGTGCAGAAACGGGGCGATGAAGCTCTCTGTGACTATACGGAGCGGTTCGACCGGCTGGCCCTGACCCCCGACCAGCTGCGCATCAGTGAGGCGGAGATCAGGGAGACGGCAGACCGTGTTGCCCCGGAGACGAAGGAGGCCCTTGCCCTGGCGGCAGAGCGCATCCGGGCGTTTCATGAGGCCCAGCTGCCCAGGGACCTCGATTATACGGATGATGCCGGGCTGCGGCTGGGGATGCGCTGGACGGCACTGGATGCCGCCGGCCTCTACGTGCCCGGTGGCAAGGCGGCCTATCCGTCCTCCGTGCTGATGAACGCCCTTCCGGCTCATGTGGCTGGTGTCAGACGGCTGGCCATGTGCGTGCCGACACCGGATGGCGTGCTGAATCCTCTGGTCATGGAGGCGGCCCGGCTTTGTGGCGTGACGGAGATTTACCGCATTGGCGGGGCGCAGGCCGTGGGTGCCCTGGCCTATGGCACGCAGAGCATCGCCCCGGTGGACCGCATCGTGGGGCCGGGCAACGCCTTCGTGGCGGAAGCCAAGCGGCAGGTGTTCGGCCATGTGGGAATCGACAGCATTGCCGGTCCGTCCGAGGTCGTGGTGGTGGCGGATGGCAGCAATGATCCCCGTCTGGTAGCGATTGATCTTCTGGCACAGGCAGAACATGACGAGCAGGCGCAGTCCGTCCTGATCACGCAGGATGAAGCCTTTGCCGACAGGGTCATTGTGGCAGTGGAAGAAGAACTGAAAACACTCCCCCGGGCGAAGATCGCCCGCAGAAGCTGGGAGGATTGTGGGGCAGTCGTGATTGTCCGGTCGGAAGATGAGGCGGCCGAGGTGGTAAACGAATTTGCCCCTGAACATCTGGAGGTCCTGCTGGATGACCCGAGAGCCTTCAGCAGGAAGGTCCGTCACGCTGGGGCGATTTTCATGGGGCGGTTCTGCCCGGAGGCAGTCGGGGATTATGTCGGTGGTCCCAACCATGTCCTGCCGACCAGCCGCACAGCTCGTTTTGCCTCCGGTCTTTCCGTCTATGACTTCCTGAAGCGGACGACATCCATCGAGACGGATATGGAGGGGCTGAAGAAGGTCGGCCCCGCCGGTGTGATTCTTGCCCGGGAGGAAGGGCTGGACGCCCATGCCATGAGCCTGTCGGAACGTCTGAAGCAGGGGTGAGGCAGGAGACCCTGTCATGAAGAAAGGGCCGCCCCGGCATGGGAGCGGCCCTTTTTCGTTCTGGACTGGAGGGAGGTTGTGCTCAGCCCCGCAGGAACTCCAGCATCAGGCTGTTGAAGCTGGTCGGGTCTTCCACATGCAGCCAGTGCCCGGTGTTGGGAATGGTCTTGATGTCCGCCTGGGGGAAGTAACCCCGGATGACATCATGATGCTGCGGCTTGATGTAGGGAGAGTTTCCGCCCCGGATGAATAGGGCCGGACCGTCCCATGTCTTGCCCTTGAAGACATCCGGCCAGGACTGGATGACGGGGAAGCTGGCGACGATGTCCGTCACGCCGATGTTCCACCGGGCCGGGTTGCCGGGCGTGATGTGCTGGGCGATCAGCTCGCCAACGGAAGGGTCTTCTGTCAGGTCATGAAGGAACTTGCGGATTTCGGCATGGCTGTTCAGGGCCGGGAGCGGCGTGTGGTACAGCTGCTGCGCCAGATCGTGCTGACCGTGGATCATGATGTCCGGGGCAATGTCCGCTACCAGAAGTTTCCTGAAGCGCTCCGGTGCTGTCAACGCAGTGGCCATGGCCGTCTTGCCGCCCATGGAGTGCCCCACGATGTAGGCGTCTTCAATGCCCAGGGCATCCATGCTTTCCAGCACGTCCTTGGCCATTTCCGGGTAGGAAATGGGCGCATGGGGGCTGTCGCCATGGCATCGGAGATCAAACGCAACCGTGTTGAAATAGGGACTCAAGGCTCTCTGGAGAATGCCGAGGTTGCGGGCCCGCCCAAAAACCCCATGAAGCATGACAACTGTCGGTGCATTGTCCACACCCGTCTCATTGCGAACAAGGGAAGCAAGTTGCATGACTGTAACTCTTTAACGGACTGAAAAAACAAGAAGAAGCGCTGCTTATAGAGTCATTCTGGATAAAATCAATCCTATATTACCTATGAGAGCTATTGCAGTTTCTTCATTTCTGTAAAGAAATGGTTCTGGCAGGAGCTGCGGCAGAGAAGGCATGGAGCGCGGTGCTGGACGGACGGGGGCATTCTCGGGCACGGTGGAGCCGATGTCATGATGCACGCAAGGAGACGCTCCAATGGTCCGGAAGATACAGCACCCTGAAACACTGGCCCTTCATGCAGGCTGGCGGGCAGACCCGGTAACGGGATCGGTCGTGCCACCCATCCATCAGACAACATCCTATCAGTTCGAGAGCAGCCAGCAGGCTGCGGACCGTTTTGCGCTGAAGGATGTGGGCATGATCTATTCCCGCCTGACCAATCCGACCGTGGATGTGTTTGAAAAACGCATGGCGGCGCTGGAGGGTGGTGCGGCCTCCGTAGCTGTGGCGTCCGGCCAGGCGGCGGCAACCGTGGCGATACAGACACTGGCAGAAGCAGGGGACAATATTGTCAGCGGGACGGACCTGTATGGCGGAACATGGAATCTGTTTGCCCATACGCTGAAGAACATGGGAGTGGAGGTCCGTTTCGTGGACCCTTCTGACCCGGCTGCTTTTGAGGCGGCCAGCGATGAGCGGACACGGGCCTGGTATCTGGAAACCCTGCCGAATCCCAAGCTGGTTGTGCCGCCCATGGCGGCCATTGCCAAGGCAGGGCGGGCGCAGGGGATTCCGCTGATTGTGGATAATACCGCAGCCCCTCTGCTGGCCCGCCCGCTGGAGCAGGGGGCTGCCATTACGGTTTATTCGGCCACCAAATATATTGGCGGGCATGGGACATCCATTGGCGGGCTGATCATTGATGGTGGCCAGTTTGACTGGGGGCAGCGTCATCCACTGCTGACACGGCCTGACCCCAGCTATCATGGTGCCATCTGGACGGAGGCCGCCCGCCCGCTGGGGCCGGTGGCCTATGCGCTGCGGGCCCGGGCCGTGCTGCTGCGGGATGGCGGGGCGGCTCTGTCGCCTTTCAATGCGTTCCAGCTCATTCAGGGTGTGGAGACGTTGCCCCTGCGGATGCCCCGCCATTGCGAGAATGCGTTGAAGGTGGTGCAGTTCCTGCAGGCGCGTCGTGATGTGGAGCGTGTGATCCATCCTGCCGTGCAGGAGGGGGAGGCCCGCCAGCGGGCCGAAGCCGTCCTGAAAGGAGGACTGGGTGGACTTGTCGGATTCGAGCTGCCCGGTGGCCGGGAAGCGGGTCAGCGTTTCATTGATGCGCTGGAGCTTTTCTATCATGTGGCGAATATTGGGGATGCCCGGAGTCTGGCCATCCATCCGGCGTCCACCACACATGCACAGCTGAGCGAGGCGGAACAGAAGGCGGCTGGTGTATCGCCGGGCTATGTCCGTCTGTCTGTCGGGCTGGAACATCCCGAGGATATTCTGGCTGATCTGGCTCAGGCACTGGATCGTGCAGCGGGATGAAGGGTGTTTCCCGTCTCTTCCTCTTGGCAAGGCTTTCTTTACGGCGCAGTGTGACGGTCAGCCCATTCAATGAAGTGATGAACAGGAAAGGAAGATCATCATGTCCACACCAGAAAGCCGCCTTGCCGCACTGAACATCGAATTGCCCGTGGCGGCAGCCCCGGTTGCCAATTATCTGCCGGTCGTGCGGACGGGGAATCTGCTGGTCGTGTCGGGGCAGCTGCCGCTGGTGGATGGCAAGCTGCTGATTACCGGCAAACTGGGGGCCGAGGTCTCCAATCAGGCGGGGACGGCCTGTGCCCGGGCCTGTTTCATCAACATTCTGGCCCAGCTGAACACGGCCCTGAATGGTGATCTGTCCCGGGTGCGCCGTGTCGTGCGTCTTGGGGGCTTCATGGCCTGCACGCCGGACTTTACCGATCATGCTGCCGTGATGAACGGGGCGTCTGATCTGGCAGCGGAGGTTTTCGCCGGGGAAGTCGGGCAGCATGCCCGCTCCACCGTCGGGGTGCCCAGCCTGCCGCTGAATGCGCCAGTTGAGGTTGAAGCGATGTTTGAAGTCGTCTGATTGTCCGGTTGTCAGATATGAGGACGGGCCGTCCATCCCTGAGGGGGTGGCGGCCCGTATCACATTGGGGGGTTCTTTTTGGCTGGTTGCCTGTTATGGAGGAGGATCATCATCACCAGAAGCGTGCCGTGGTGGTGTGGCAATACTCTGTAAAAGGATGAATTGACGGATGAGTGATACAGTTCCTGATCGTCTCTCGATCTACCCGGACAGCCCGTACTTCAATGAGGAGATTCTGCTCCGTGGTATTGGGGTCCGCTTCAGGGGAGAAGAGAAGACCAATGTTGAGGAATATTGCATCAGTGAAGGCTGGATCCGCGTGTCCGTCGGGCGGACGCTGGACCGTCGTGGTCGGCCCATGACACTGAAGCTGACTGGCCCGGTTGAGGTGTGGTTCAAGGACAAGGCCGATGCCTGAGCCAGGCAGGTGCGGATGACGGGAGGGGCGGAACCGTGAAAGAAGCTGATGCTGCCATGCCTGTGGGGGATGCCGGACACGGTGCCGTCACAGTGCCGGAAAGGGCGAGCTTCTGGTTCCGCCGGTTTCTGGCGTTCGTGGGGCCGGGCTACATGGTGGCCGTGGGGTACATGGACCCCGGCAACTGGGCGACCGACCTCCAGGGCGGGGCCCAGTTCGGTTATCGGCTGCTGTCCGTCATTCTGCTGGCCAACATCATGGCCGTCCTGCTTCAGGCCCTTGCCGCCCGGCTGGGGATCGTCACGGGGAAAGACCTTGCACAGGCCTGCCGGGACTGGCTGCCCCGGGGGCTGAGCCTGCCTCTCTGGTTGACCTGTGAACTGGCCATCATCGCCTGTGATCTGGCGGAGGTCATCGGCACGGCTGTGGCCCTGAATCTGCTGTTCGGCATCTCCATCATGGCCGGAACGCTGATTTCCGTGCTGGACGTGTTCATTGTTCTGCTGCTCATGCGGCGGGGCATGAGAGCGTTGGAGGCTTTCGTCATCACCCTGCTGGGGATCATTGCTGTCTGTTTTGGTGTGCAGCTTGTCGCAGCGGCCCCGCCTGTTGGAGCGGTGCTGAAAGGGTTTCTCCCCTCGTCAGAGGTTTTTACCAATCCGGGTATGCTCTATGTGGCCATAGGCATCATCGGGGCGACTGTCATGCCCCACAACCTTTATCTTCATTCTTCGCTGGTCAAAAGCCGTACCTATACCCGCACGGATGAAGGGCGGGAGGATGCGCTGCGCTGGGCTACATGGGACAGTACACTGGCCCTGACGCTTGCCCTCTTCATCAATGCAGCCATCCTGATCGTGGCAGCAGCGGCGTTCCATGGCACGGGGCATCAGGACGTGGCGGAGATCAGCGATGCGTGGAAGCTCCTCTCCCCCGTGCTGGGGTTCGGGCTGGCCTCCACACTGTTTGCCGTAGCCCTGCTTGCTGCGGGTACCAACTCCACCGTGACGGGGACGCTGGCCGGGCAGATTGTCATGGAAGGCTTCCTGCATCTTCGTCTGCCCTACTGGGCACGGCGTCTGCTGACCCGGGGGCTGGCTGTTCTGCCCGTCATCGTCGTGATCGCCATTTTCGGGCAGGGCAAGGTGGGTGACCTGCTGGTGTTCAGTCAGGTCGTGCTGTCCATGCAGCTGCCTTTCGCCATGGTTCCGCTGGTCTGGTTCGTGTCCAGCCGGAAGCATATGGGGCGATTCCATCTTTCCCCTCTTCTGGCTGTGCTGTCCTGGCTGGTTGTGCTGGTGATTGTCGGACTGAACATCAAGCTGCTGGGAGATGCCCTTTTCTGAAGCGTGTCAGCAGGGTGTGCATTTCGGGGGCAGATAATGGAAGCTGCGGTCGAACCATGTCAGACCGTGACCAGCTCCGTCTTTGACGGTGATGGTATGCACACGGCAGATCAGCACGTCATGTGTGCCGATGCTGTGGGTATCGTCTATCGTACAGTCGAGCGTGGCAAGGGCACCATCCAGAAGCGGTGAGCCAAGCGGACCAGTCTGCCATGTTCCGTAACCGAAACGGTCTGTAGAAGAAAGGGTGCTGTTGGCGAAAGCGCAGGCAAGAGTGTCATGCCCCTTGCCGAGAATGCTGATGCCCAGCCTGCCATTTTCCAGAAAGGCCCTATGGGACTGGTTGCTGCGGTTCAGGCAGACCAGAACGGTGGGAGGCGTGTCCGTCACGCTGGTAATGGCAGAGACAGTCAGCCCATGCCGGCCTGCTAGACCATCAGTCGTGACAAGAACGACAGGGGAGCCAAGGCGGCTCATGGCGTTGCGAAAGACAGCCTGCATGGCGGACCCTTCTGGTAGTGATAAAACAGGACCAATGAAGGACTGATTATGGACTCATTGTCACAGGGATGCAAATGCCATTCCCGAGAGGTGGGAACGCAGATCGCCCCTGCGTGGTATCACGGCAGGAGCGATCTGGGAAAGGGCGTGTGACGCCGGTGCTCAGTAGGTCAGTGTCAGGGAGGACTGATAGTAGGTTGCGTCGCGGGCACCAACCTGATGCATGGCATGGGAGGTGAGGAAGCGGACGACGTGGTGATCCCATGTCAGATGCGGGCCGAGGCGCAGGCTGGCGGCCATCTGCGGAGCAATGCCGACAAAGGAATCATGATTGTAGGAGTTGAACATGCCGGAGGTGAACTGCCGCTGGAAGATGTTGCGGCCATAGATGGAATAGGTGTCGTCCCCTGCACTGTAACGCCAGTAGATGGGCAGCTTCAGCTGGAAGGTCAGGTAGCTGGTGGGTGAGAAGCTGGCCTTGGGGGCGAAGTCGATCAGGTTCTGGCCGGTCAGGTAGTTGGTCGGGTCCAGATAGTTGGTGTTCACACCAAAGGGTTCGATGTAGGTGTTCACGCTGCCGGTCGTTCCACGGGCACCACCGCCGGAATAGGCATCACCCTGCACACCAATGGTCGGATGCCACATGACATGGCGGAAGTGGTAATCCACCGTACCGTTCATGGACCAGGCATTCACGTTGCGGTTCATGCGGTCATAATGGTTGGCCCTGTTGTAGGACTGGTAGAACGTGCCCTGCTGGTAGGCCCCGCCGAAAGAGAAGCTGATGGGACCGGCCTCACCATGCCAGCGCAGGCCGAAATTGTTGCGCTTCGTGTGGCCGAGGGCGGAGGCGTTGTACATCACGGTCTGCTGGGCAGGGCCGCCATTTATTTCATAACCGTAATAGAAAAGGTTGATGAAAGAATAGCCCTTCTCGCCGAGAAAGTGGAAATCAGGCGGAGCGATGGTGACATTGGCCCCGTACAGCCGTGTCTTGTAATCCAGCGTGTCGTGGAAGAGGGAATTGCCGCCACGGAAGCTGTCCGTATGGTTGTTTTTTGTGTTGATGAAGTAGAAGCCGTCAAAACGGACCCGGTTCCAGTGTTCATAGATGCGGAAACCATCCCAGCTGAGCGGTACGTTCAGCACGTCACGGTTGCCGATCATGTAATCCGGGGCATCCAGGAACTGCTGGCGACCGAAAATGAAGCCGCCATGCCCCCCCGCAGCCTTGCCGCTGAGTTCCACAAAAGCCTGTTGCAGGTCCAGGTTTTTGCGGAACGTACCGTCATAGCTGTATCCACGCCACCCGCCAGCATCGGCATTGATGAGCTGGCCGAAGAAGCGCACGTGCTGGCCTAGATGCAGGTCGGCACTCCAGAGGTTGCGGACGGCAAAGCGGCCTGAATTGAAGGGCCGTGCCTTCATGGAGGTGGTGGGGTCGATGGCCGCACCGAAAACGGGGCGTTTGTCATACCAGTTGTTGAGGCGTGTTTCCCCAGCCAGGCTGAGCCAGATGGACCCGCTGTCATTCAGCTTCATGTGTTTGTAGGAATCGAAGGGATCGCCCCTGTCGCAGATGCCTTTCCCGGGGGCACTGATGCTGTCCATCCCGGCGGGTGTGCCATACTGGGAGACCGGGCCGAAGCCCGTCTCGCTGCCATCGCCCCGTGCCCAGACGCCGTAGGGGTTGGGGGTGGTTTTTCCGTCATCCTTGGGGCAACCACCGGGAGCCGTGTGCATGATGCGGTCCAGAATGCTGCGCTGTTGTGGTGCATCCAGTGTGGAGGTTTCAGCATGAGCGGAGGAAAAAGCAGTGCCGAAACCTGTTGCCAGAAGTGTGGTACATAGGATGGTGCGGGAGAGGGAGAAATGTCTCATTGTCTTCTGTCAGGCTCGTCTGTGAATTGTTGAGCGGAAGAAGACGGGAAAAAATGCTCCTCAACATTGATTTAAGGCAAGAATGTGCAAAAGGTTCTTACAGAATAAACCTTTCACAATAACATGAAAAACCTTTCAGACGGAAAAAACGGACCTGCTCCATCCGTGGTTTTTTCTTGAGATTATCATTATAAAACAGTGGATTATTCTTTGATGTTGATCAGATGTCCTGCCCTGAAAAAGAAGGGTAGGGGGAAATTTTATTACCTATTTATTTATAGGATTTCCTTTTCTCTGTGATTTTCATATAAGATGCACTTGACTTTTTTCACGGAACGGTGAGCCCCTGACATCTGCCAGCATGGGCAGGTGTCAGGGCTGATCCAGCAGAAGGTGAGGATGTTCACCTTTCAGCCGGTCAGTTTTTTGTCGTTCGGTGGCGTGGCAGCAGGGCCGGGATGAACAGAAGGGTGCAGACCAGCGTACAGCCAAGAGAGAGCAGCAGCAGCCGGCCCATGCTGGCTGTCCCCGGATGGGCTGAAGCTGCCAGTGAGCCGAAGGCGGAGCCGGTTGTCAGGGCAGAAAACAGCACGGCCCGGGCTGTTGGGGATGAAAGCTGGTTCTGAAGGCCCGCACGCCAGTTCATGACAAAATAGATGTTGAAGGAAACACCAACGCCCAGCAGCAGTGGCAGGGCGATGATGTTGGCGTAATTGAGCTGCTCCGGCACCGTGATGATCAGAATGACGGTCAGCAGGGAGGAAAGCAGTAGCGGAAGCAGGACAAGCAGCGTATCCAGCAGGCGGCGCAGCGTGGCGAAGAGGATCAGCGCGATGGCCACGATGGCACACAGGGCCGCCGTGATGAAGGCGTGTGTGATGGTCTGCGCACTGGCGATGATCTCCAGCGCAGGGCCGCAGATGTCCGGGGTTACGCTTTCCAGCTCATGCACGAAATGGTGGAGTGTTTTCGTTTCGGACATGCGCCCATTGGGGTGGATGATCAGCCGGTAAGCCCCTGTGGAGGCAATATAGTCGCTGCGTATGTCTTTGGGGATGGTATCAAGGGTGATGGGGGACGGGGCGAGCAGCGCCTTCAGCTGGCTCAGCTCTCCCGGCAGGAAGCGTGTCAGGGCTTCATTGGTGGCCATCAGCGTGGCATCGGGTGCTGTGGAGAGGTGTTCCAGCGCTGCATGAAGGGCTTTCAGGGAAGGGGAAAGCCTGTCATCCAGCCCATCAAAATCATGTGCCGCTTTGAGAGCTGCTGCCCGGAGGTCCGCTGCCGAGGGGGGCGGTGCCGGATGGGCAACGGAAAGCGTGGGCAGCAGGATGTCGGCAGCTTCATGAATCAGCTGGAGTTTCGTTTCCTGATCGTCCGGGACCAGAGCTCCCAGCCAGAGAACATCATGCACGCTGTCCAGCTTGCCAAGAGCGGCGGCCAGCCGGCCTGCCGTTGCCGTGTCGGGGACAAGCACCTGGGCATTGTAGGGTGTGGTGAGAGGGTTCTCCTCAAGCAGGCTCAGGGCCTTCATGCCTTCCGTATTGGGATTTTTGGTATGGAGCGGGTCGGCATCGAACATGAGGGATGGCGCCAGCCCGGCTCCGATGAGCCCCAGCACGGCAAAGATGGCCAGCACGGGCAGGCGGAAACGGTGCAGGGCCCTGTCCAGTGGTTCAAGACAGGTGAAGCCCCGGAGGTTGTCCCCCGGCATGGCCCGGAAGAATCGCAGCAGGGCAGGCAGCAGCGTCAGCGTGCAGATGAAAGCGATCACCATGCCGCCACCGGCAATCAGCCCCAGCTGGGCCACGCCGACAAAATTGGTGGGCGTGAAGGCAAGAAAGCCCGCTGCGGTGGCCAGAGAGGCAACAAATATTTGGCCGCCACTTTCCAGGCCTGTGCGGTCCAGTGCGGCGAGGGGGGAGAGAGGCCGCCCCTGTTCATCCTTCTGGCAGCGGAAACGCACGCCGAACTGGATGGCAAAATCCACGGCAATGCCGACAAACAGGATGGCAAAGGCCACGGAGATCATGTTGAGGGTACCAACGGCCAGTGTGGCAAAGCCGGTTGTCAGCAGCAGCCCGATGATGAGCGTGAGGAGGATGGGAATGACCACCCGCAGCGAGCGGACGGCCAGCAGGAGCCAGAGCGTGACAAGAGCGAGGGAGATGAACAGCCCGATGATCATGCCCTGGGCCACGGTGGAGAATTCCTCATCACTCAGCTTGGCTTCTCCGGTGATGAGCGCATGGGCCCGACCAGCCTTTACAGTAGGCAGGCTGTCCAGTGCGGTCCGCATGGCCGCCGTGGCGGCTTCGGACGGTTCGAAGGAGGTGAAGTCAGGTTTCGGGTGGGTGACGACAAACTGGTAATGGCTGCCTAGGTCGCTCAGGCCACCGGCCAGCAGCTTTTCCCATGAAAGAGGAACAGCATGGCCAGCAAGACCATCGTTGAGGGTCCGTGTCAGGCCATCAAGAGCGGTATTGAAACTGGCAGGGATGGGCTGATTGCTGCGTATGGCCGTGGCCATGAGGCTGAATGTGCCAAACAGCCCACGGGCCGAGGGGTCTGCTGCCAACATGCCAAGGAAGGGCTGTGCAGCAATGGTGGAATCCATCAGCGGTTCCAGCTGCTTCGTATCGATGAAGAGGAAGGCATTCCGGGTGTAGAAAGGGTTGGCATCCGGCTGGTCCACCCGGTCGAAATGGGTCGTGTCCCGGGAAAGGACAGCCGTAAGGGCATTGGCGGTTTCCCGGCCTTCTTCCGGCGTGGCAGCGCTGATGATGGCGACGAGGGTGTTCTTCTCGCCGGGGAAGAGGCTCTCTATCTGACGGTTTTTCTGCTTCCATGGCAGCGTGTCGGCAAACAGCCTGTCCGTCTCTGTCGTGATGCCCAGCTGGGTCATGCTCAGCCAGGCTGATCCCACGCAGAGGAGCATGAAGATGGTCAGGACAAGGGTGACATGACGGCCGCAGAACGCATTGAGGCGGCTTGTCAGAGTGGAAAGCATGGGGAAATCTGACCTCTTTGTGACCGTGCAGGCACCCTGCATATAACAGAAAGGCCGGGGCCAGAAGGCGTCTCGGCCGGACCGGAAGGAACCTGGCAGGGCAGCCGGGAGGCCCCTGCCGGGACGCATGACGGATGGCGTTTTCTGGCCATTCGGGGCGGAGGGACCGTCCCTGCGGATACCATGCGCACAGGAACTACTAGCCTGAAGGGGGGCTTTTTTCTATCCCCTGCATGAGGTGGCGAGGGAATGAAGGGGAGGGCTCATGGCTGCCCGGTCCGTGGTGGTGTTCTTGTGCCCGTGCAGGCTTTCTGGCTGACAGCAGGAGTATTCTGCGGCAGAATGGGCGGCATGACCTGGACATTGGACGGCATTGCCGAGCATGAAAGCATCATCCGCCATAGCGTGTTCCGGACTCTGGCCGCCCCTGTGGAGGACGAGGCAGGAGCGATGGCCTTTCTGGCAGAGGTGGCCGTGCCGGATGCCACCCATAACTGCTGGGCCTTCCGTGTGGGAGGGCGGTATCGTGTCAGTGACGATGGCGAGCCATCCGGTACGGCGGGCCGTCCGATTCTTTCAGCCATAGAAGGGCAGGACTTTGACGGGGTCATGGTGGTCGTGACCCGCTGGTTTGGAGGAATCAAGCTGGGGGCCGGTGGTCTGGTCCGGGCCTATGGCGGTGCGGCAGCGGCCTGCCTGCGGGAGGCCGCCAGGATCGAGCGGGTGGAGCGTATCCGCCTTGGCTTTCATTGCCCCTTTCCCGTTTTTGCTGAGGTGGAAGCCAAACTGCCGGGCTGGAATGTGGAAACACGGCGCTGCGATTTTGGAGCGGCTGGTGCTACGATGGAGCTGGCTGTCCCCGTGCAGGAGCGCATGGCCGTGGAGGCCTGGTTGCGGGACCTGACACGGGGGCAGGAACCCGTCCGGGTGCTGGACGGGGAGCCGGAAGGGTAAGAGACGGGGCTTCTGCTTTCGCTCCCGTTTCTGTCAGTTTTTCTTTCTGTCCTGCCGTTTGAGCTCTTCCGGTGAGGGGCCGGTGGCGTCAGGTGCCGTGTAGCGGGGAACACGCCCGTGATGGCCGAAATTGACGATCCGGGCCTCTTTCAGCCCATGCATGGAGAAGAGCATGCGGGCAAGCTGGAGTGCCAGTGCAGAGCCAATGAAGGGGCCGACAAGATAGATCCACACACCATGCAGGTTATGGGCCAGTGTATCGGGGGCCAGTGTCCGCATGAAATTCGTGCTGTTGCCGGAGAACCCGGCGATCAACGGGTTGGTGACGGCAAAATAGAAGGCGCAGATCCATGTCGTCAGATGCTGTAATTTCGGGCGTGAGGCCGTGAAATAGATGATCATGATCAGTCCCGCCGTGGCGATGGCTTCCATCAGGGCGGCAAGGCCGAGGCCGTAATTGCTGGAAGGGAATGTTCCGGCATAATTGATCTGGCTGACCATGGGCTGCCAGAAAGGCAGCAGCAGGCTGATCCCCAGGCAGGAAATGAGTGTCCCGCTGAAGGCCCCGACAAGTTGTGCCCCGAGATAACCCAGCGCATCTGGCCAACGGATTTTCTTCGTCAGGAAGAAGGCCAGCGTCACGGAGGGGTTGAGATGTGCACCGCTGACCTTGCCGAAGGGGGACAGTGTGGCGACTGTCCCTGCCAGCCCGAAGAACAGGCCGATCAGGACAGAGCGGATGATGGGATGCGGGGCCAGCATGGCCGCAAAGGGGGACCGGTCTGACGCCAGGATGGTGGTCGTGCTGATGCCGATGGTCAGCATGATGGCCGTGGCGATGGCCTCCATGGCATACAGTTTCCAGTGGAGGGGCTGGTCAGGGTGAGGTTTGCCAGCCAAGGGGCGGTCCACCAGTTCCCGGTGGGAAAACCGGATATGAGGCAGGTGGATATGGGGAAAGCGGACGTGGTGGGCGGCAAAACGCTTTTTATCGTCCGGCTGCGGAGGGGGAGAAGAGATGGTCATGCGGCCTCTCTTGTGAACAGATGGAGGAATTACCCATCATGTTTCAGAATTGCTGGCGGGCCGGTCAAGACAATAAAGATGATTTAATCTTTTCCAGCCGGGGAAAAGCGGCGGACGAGGTCGCTCAGATGTCCCGTTTCAGCAATGGTGAGGGTGTGCGGGGCTTTGGGGCGGGCGTTGGCGGTGCCTACATGGCGGGGGATGACTGCCTGCCGGAAGCCCAGCTTGGCAATTTCTTTCAGCCTGATGCCTGTCTGGCTGACCTGCCGGACTTCTCCGGAAAGACCGATCTCGCCAAAATAGGCTTCATCAGGGGCAGTGGGCTGGCCCGTGGCGGCGGAGATCAGGGCTGCGGCTACGGCAAGGTCGGCAGCCGGTTCGGTGACCTTCAGCCCGCCGGTGATGTTGAGGTGGACATCCAGGCTGCCTAGTTTCAGTCCGCAGCGCGCCTCCAGCACGGCCAGAACCATGTTCAGTCGGGAGCTGTCCCAGCCCAGTACGGCACGGCGGGCGGCTCCATCACCACTTTTGGCAGAAAGCAGGACCTGCACCTCCAGCAGGATGGGGCGTGTTCCCTCCAGCCCGGCAAAAACGGCAGAACCGGCAATATTGCCATGCCGTTCGGCCAGAAACAGGGCGGAAGGGTTGGGTACTTCCCGCAGGCCGGTATCGGTCATGGCGAAGACGCCGATCTCGTCCGTGGCTCCGAAACGGTTCTTGGCTGCCCGGAGAATGCGGAATTGATGGCCCCGGTCACCTTCAAAATACAGCACGGCATCGACCATATGTTCCAGCACACGGGGGCCGGCAAGGGCTCCTTCTTTCGTGACATGGCCGATGAGAATGAGGACAAACCCCAGTGTCTTGGCCAGACGGATCAGCTCGAAGGCACAGCTGCGGACCTGCGAGACCGAACCGGGGGCACTGGCCACGCCTTCCAGCCACATGGTCTGGATGGAGTCGATGACGACGACCTGAAAAGCCCGTCTTTCTTCCAGCGAGGCCGTGATGTCATTGACATTGATGGAGGCGGCCAGCTCCAGCTGGTCCAGCGCCTTGGGGTCACGGTCCAGTTCCAGCCGCCGTGCCCGCAGGCGGATCTGGTCGATGGCCTCTTCCCCGGAGACATAGAGGACATTGTGCTGCGCTCTGGCGAGAGCGCAGGTCATCTGGAGCATGAGGGTGGATTTGCCGATGCCCGGGTCTCCGCCCACCAGCACGACCGAGCCGGGCACAAGCCCGCTGCCCAGCACCCGGTTCAGCTCCGCCATGTTCGTGTCCAGCCGGGCCGGAGGGGTGGCCTTGCCATCCAGCCGTGTCGTTTTCAGGCCCGCACCTTTTCGTGTGGTGGCGCTACGGCTGGGGGTGGCGGTTCTGGTTTCTTCCTCCAGAGTGTTCCACTCGCCGCACTGTTCGCAGCGGCCTGTCCATTTGGGGTATTGGGCCTGGCAGTTCTGGCAGACGAACAGGCTGGCAGGTTTCCGGGCCATGTCAGCGTTTTTCCGCAGGGTTGGCCGTCATGCCACTGGTGGGGATCGGGCCGTCCAGCCGCCCGTGGGTGAACTGATCGACAATCGGATTGCCACTGTGCATCAGCGTATTGGCCGGCCCCTGCCAGATGATCTTCCCCCCGTAGAGCATGGCGGCATGGTCGCCGATGCGGGTGACGGAGGTCATGTCATGGGTGATGGTCAGCGCCGTGGCCCCCCGCTGGGTGACGCAGCTGCTGATGAGACCATCGATTACGGCGGACATGATGGGGTCCAGCCCGGTCGTGGGTTCATCGAAGAAGAGGATGTCCGGTTGTCCGGCCAGGGCACGGGCCAGTCCGACACGTTTCTGCATGCCGCCGGAGAGCTCCGCCGGGTTGAGTGGAGCCACATGCGGTCCCAGCCCGACCTGTTCCAGCAGGCGCAGAGCTTCCTTCTCCTGCGTGGCCCGATCACGGCGCCGGCCATGGCTCTTGGCAGTGAGACCGAAAAGGACGTTGTCCATCACGCTCATGCTGTCAAACAGCGCAGCATTCTGGAACAGCATTCCGATCCGTTTCAGCAGGGTTCCACGTCGGCTGCGCGAGGCACCGATGATGTTCTCGCCATCAATCTCGATGGTGCCTTCATCAGGCTCGATCAATCCCAGGATGCAGCGCAACAGCAGGGACTTTCCGTTGCCGGATCCTCCGATGATGACTGTGGATTTCCCGGCTGGCACATCCAGATCAATCCCGTTGAGGATTGTCCGGTCTCCGAAGGATTTTCTCAGGCCACGGATGCGGAGGCGGGGCTGGCCAGACGGTGCTGCCGTCCGGGAAGAGGAGGAAGACGTCATCATGCGGTAAAGAAGAGATCCGTCAGCAGGTAGTCAAAGGCGAGAATCAGGATGGAGGAGGCGACGACGGTTGCTGTCGCCGCCCGGCCGACACCCTCGGCTCCACCCCGGCTGTTGTAGCCTTCGTAACAGCCCAGCAGGGTGATGAGAAATCCAAAGACAGCCGCCTTCAGCAGTCCGACCAGTACGTCATGGCTGTGCAGGGAGGCATGGGTGGCATGAATGTAGAGTGCGGGGCTGAAGCCAAGCTTCCCCACTGCAACGATGAAGCCCCCGGCAACGCCCAGGATGTCGGCGATCAGGACGAGGAACGGCAGGGCCAGGATACCTGCCACCAGGCGGGGCGTGACGAGATATTTGATTGGATCGGTTGCCAGTGTGTTCAGGGCGTCAATCTGGTCTGTGACCCTCATGGAGCCGATCTGTGCCGCAATGGCTGCCCCGATGCGGCCAGCCACCATGAGGCCTGCCAGAACTGGCCCCAGCTCTTTCGTGATGGACATGACCACGATGCCACCAACGGCATTCTGGGCATGGTACTGGCTGAAGCCGCTATAGGACTGCAAAGCGATGACGGCACCGGAAAATATGGCTGTCAGGGCCACGACAGGTAGCGAGAGAAAGCCGATCTCGACCAGGCAGGACAGAATGACCTGCCCGTAAACGGGCAGGCGGAAAATGCCTCCCAGCCCCCGCAGGGCGAACAGGCTGAGGGCCCCGGCATGGTGCAGGCCTCCCAGTATGCCACGGCCAAGAAAGATGAAGGGAAGGGATAGAGCTCTCACACGGTCTGCCTTTGTTCTCTGCCGGTCATCGCGATGGTGTGTTCTGCGCCCCTGCCGGGGTGCCTGCCTGCGGCGCCTGTGGGGCAGGCTGGGATGTAGCTGATGCCGGTGGTGCGGGAGTGGGGGCCTGTGGAACGGGGCTGGACGCAGGGGGTGTTGCTGCCGGTGTGGCGGGGGGCGCAACAGCGGGCACTGCGGGCCGGACGGGTGTCCCCGCCGTCTGTCCGGCTGCTGTTCCAGCAGGAGGGGTGGATGTTCCGGCAGCCTGCTTCGGTACATGGGGAACGGCAGGATTGTTCAGCCCCTGTGCCTGGCCATCCGGCTGGGGGGGCTGGGCGGCAGGTGCCGGTCCTGCGGCCTGTTTTGCCGGGGTGGCCTCTGGCGGGCTGGCGTGGGTGATGTGCTTTGTTCCCCCATCCTGCACGGTGCCTGTCACCTTGCTGAGCGTGACGCTGGCAGCATCGCTGGTGGTGATGCTGGCATTGTTGACCGTGGCCATGATGGAGGCATCTGCCTGCTGGGAGGCATTCAGTGTCAGGCTGTCAATCTGCCCTTCGGTAATGGAAAGATGGCTGCTGTCGGACATCTGGGCCGAAAAGGCGGAGAGAAGGGCGGTATCCACCTCAAGGTGGCTCCCCCCTGTGGCATTGAGCTGTGCTGCACGGTTCAGCTGGTGGATGTGGGCCTGTGTCGTGCCGGAGATGGACATGTCCAGCGATTCCACACGGTCCACCTGAAGGGACGCATCATCCAGATTGCTTTCCAGCGTGGTGAGTGTGCCACTGATGATGATGTGGGCCTGTGGGCTGTCATGCAATGTCAGCGCCGTGTCGCTGGAGAGGTGCAGGGTCAGCCGTCCGCCCTTTGGGCAGTTGTGCAGGGCGAGGCGGATATGGCTTTCCGTCCCGTCCCGGGTTGTCTGGATATCCGGGGTGAGGCCGGTAGCCTCTTCGACCACCACGCTGTCTTTCAGGGCGGCATCAGCCCGGATATGGACCTGCGCACAGGGCACGCTGAGGTCCAGCTCGTCCGCATGGAGGGGAGTGCGCACATCGGCTGCCAGAGCGCTGCTGGCCATCAGGGTCCCACCCAGCATGGCACCAAGGCACATGCCGCACCCGAGCAACAGGGAAAGACAGGTCTGGACGTTACGCATGTTCACTCAGGAACTCCCGGCTACAAGAGATGGCAGGATTGTACCGCCTGCGGAAACGGACAGGGCGCAGGCCCTGTCAGCCTGCCCCCGTTCATGATTCCGTCATTGATGGCTACCATTATAGGCAGCCTGACCGCATGAGGATAGCCCGCTTTATGGGCAGGTATGTGGCGGCAGGGGGGCGCTGCCCAGGCAGTGATAATGGAAGCCGGCTTCCAGCCATTCATCTTTCCGCCATATCTGCCGGTAGTCCAGCACGAGCCTGCCACGCATCCGGGGGGCGAGCTGGTCCGGGGTGAGAGCGGCAAAGGTGGGCCATTCTGTCAGGACCAGCAGCATGTCAGCCCCCTCGGCGGCCTGAAGAGGGGTGGCGGTGTAGGTGATGCCTTTTGGCAGCAGGGTGCAGGCTGTCTCCATGCCCTGCGGGTCATGGGCCCGCAGCGTGGCACCGGCCTCGTGCAGCAGGGGGAGGATGGTCAGGGCTGGGGCCTGCCGCATGTCGTCCGTATGGGCCTTGAAGGTGAGCCCCAGTACGGCGATGGTACAGCGTGTGATGTCACCCCCGGCCAGAGCAAGGATGCGCTCGGCAAGGCGGCGTTTGCGGGCCTCATTGGCTGCGATGGTGGTTTCGATGAGTTGCGTGGGGGTTCCGGCCTGTCGTGCGGAGGTTGCCAGAGCCTGCGTATCCTTGGGGAAGCAGGAGCCACCATAGCCTGGCCCGGGTGTGAGAAAATGGGGGCCGATGCGGGGGTCCATCCCCATGCCACGGGTTACGTCGGCAATCTGGCCGCCTGTGGCTTCGCAGAGATCGGCCATTTCATTGACGAAAGTGACCTTCATGGCGAGGAAGGCATTGGCGGCGTATTTTGTCAGTTCCGCACTTTCCAGCCCCATGAAGAGCAGACGGCCCGCTGGCCCGGACAGGGGGGCGTAAAGTGTTTCCAGCAGGGTGCGGGCGGTGGAGGGAGCGCCCAGCTGTTCTTCCAGCCCGATGATGACGCGGTCCGGCTGCATGAAGTCGGCAATGGCGTGGCCTTCCCGCAGGAATTCGGGATTGGAGGCGATGTGAAAGGTCAGGTCGGGCCGGGCCTGCCGCACGATGGCGGCGACCTGCCGCCCTGTCCCGACCGGGACGGTGGATTTCGTGACGATCAGCAGGCCGTCAGGGGCATGGGTGGCAATGGCCCGTGCGGCGGCATGGACGTAACTCAGGTCAGCATGGCCGCTGCCCCGGCGGGTGGGTGTTCCCACAGCGATGAAGACGGCCCGGCTTTTCTGGAGGGCGGTGGCCAGATCACCAGAAAAGGCCAGCCGTCCCGCCTGCCGCTGTGCGGCAACCAGCTCTTCAAGCCCGGGTTCATAGATGGGCATGGTTCCGGTTTTCAGGCGGTCCAGCCGTGCAGGATCATGCTCGATGACAGTTACATTCGCCCCGAAGGCCGCCAGGCAGGCCCCTGATACCAGCCCGACGTAACCGCCGCCAATCATGGTGATGTGCATGGGGTCTCCTTCGGGCTGGAAAGAATGGAACGATCATTCTGTTTCTGTCAGGTGCAGGCGGTGCTGGCTAGGGGAAACACATCACTCCTCAATTGAAGGGCTGGTAGCGGAGGGACATCAGGACCATGTCGGCGTCGCTTTTGGGTTTGCCCCCTACGCCGGAGAAGGCCTGCACATGGGTGTGGGAATACTGCCCCCCCACCAGCAGGGTGCCATAATCACCCTTGGCGGCCGTGTACCAGAACCCCCCGGTTGCCTGCGCCACTGTGCGGATGTTGCCGGAGGCAGCACAGTTGGTGGCGAGTTCTGTAAAGCAGCCCCGCATGTCGAAACCACGGTTGCCATAGCCGTAATGGCTGCCATCTTCATCAAAGGAACGGCGGCTGAGGACAGTTTCTGCCCCGGCATAGGAATAGAGTTTCAGGGTCTTGAGAGGGTTGCCATAGAGGCCGAGCAGCAGGTTGGCTTCCGGCAGGGGTGTGACGGCACCGTTACGCCCGTAGGTATAATCCGGCATGTTGGACGTGCCGTAGCGGCCCAGGCCCGTGCCGACAAGGCCGGAGGCCTGGAAATACAGTTTCCTGTTGATGAGGGGCAGGACCATGCCGCCCCCGCCTCCACCGGCGATGCGGGTATGGTTGCTTCCTCCTCCCAGCGTGCTGGTCCGGTCCCGGAAGAAGCGCATGACGCCAGTAAGTTCGTAATGGCCCCAGCCGGGGTCGGCAGCGATCTTGGCGATGAGGTCCGGTGCCGGGTCGGTCGTGTAGTAGGTGGAAGGGTTGTTGACGTTCGTGCCGGTCAGCCGGTCGGTCGTGGTGCAGTGTCTGGCAGCGTTGGAGCAGGGAGATACACCAGCCGGGACGGCACTGGGGTTTTCGATGGATAGGCCAGCAGCGTAACGTTCCTCCTTGCCGAAGGTTTTGACAGCACGGAACTGGGCGTTGCGTGTCCAGTTGAAGCCGGGGACGTATTGGGCCTCGATGACCATGGGGGTCTGTTCGTCACGGGCCAGCAGGCCCTTGTTGTAGAGCGTGATGAGAGACCAGCTCTGCCCACCCAGCAGGTACCAGCCATCTTCGTGGTTCTTCAGTTCACCATAAACGACACGGGCACGCAGGACGTAGGAGTTCGACTGGCGGGAGTTGGATGATGAGCCGGAACCCTGGAAATCCGTCTCCACATAGGCATCGGCTACCAGTTTCCGGGTCAGCATCCCTTCTGCCAGCAGGGCCAGCCGGCTCTGCCGCTCTGTCTGGTGGAATTCGCTCATGTGGGAGGCAGGCTGGTTATGCCAGGGAATGCCGTTATAGGCACTGGCAATATCGGCAGCACTGTTGCGGGAGCGCCAGACGCCTGCGGCCTCCAGATATCCCCCCAGAGTCAGGCGGATACCGCCAATCTGGAGCTGCCCCCGGCGCAGCGGGCTGTAAAGGTCTGGATGGGCGGGTGGAATGGCTGTCAGCTCGCCATAGGGGGTACTGGCCGTGCGGGAAGGGGTCAGGATGGCATTGTCACCAAGGCCGAATACATCGTCATGCCTGGTCCGGGAGGACGCCAGATGCCCCGCCGCGGCTGCCGGGCCAAGCAGCCTTTCCCGGGGGGCATAAGGGTCGGCCTCAATCAGTTCTCTCTGGCGGGCCAGTTCAGCACGGACACGCCGATTCTCGGCAGCCTGTTTCTGCTTCATGGCTTCGAGCTGGGCCTGCATGGCGTGTATCTGTTTTTCCATCAGGGCAATTGCATCATTGGTGCCGGCGGCATGGGCAGATGATGCGAAGTGTGATGCACTGTATGACAGAAATATTACTGTCATAAAACTGTAATGAAAGGGATTTATATTACATTTTTTTGTCAGTTTCACGAAAATCTCCCGCAGTCATCACATGCCTTCATGTCTATTTACTCATTTTTTTGTGTCAAAAAAGACTTTTCTTTGTCTTGTGGTATATTTTTATTGTCTGAAGCGTCGGCGAAGCTATAACGGCAGACAGGTGATCATTGCGTGTGCCGAGGGATTTATGCGTCCGACAGATAAACGTCTTCTCCGCTGGAAGAACTGCGGCAGGGCCTTCATGCTGGTGCTGTCCATTTCGTCAGCCCTGGCCGGGGTGGCCCGTGCGGAGGATGTGGAGATAACGGGCGCAGGGTCCAGCTTTGCTGCCCCCGTCTATCAGAGCTGGAGCGTTCCGGCGGGAGAACAGGCAGGGCTTCAGGTCAATTATCAGACGGTCGGTTCCAGCGCCGGGCAGGATCAGGTCGTGGAACGTACGGTGGATTTTGGAGCATCCGACAAGCCGATGAGCCCGAACCGTCTGGCAGAGACGCACCTCTACCAGTTTCCGACCGTCATGAGTGGTGTGGTGCTGGTGGTCAATCTGCCCGGTGTTCCCGCCGGGGCATTGCGGCTGGACGGTCCGACACTGGCAGCCCTGTATGATGGTCGCATCACGGATTGGGACGACCCCCGCATCCAGGCTCTCAATCCCGGGGTGACGTTGCCGGATATGGGAGTCGTGGCCGTGCATCGGGCCGATGGTGCCGGGACGACCTATGTGTTCACATCCTACCTTTCCCGGACATCACCGGAGTGGGAGGCCCGTATCGGCGCAGGGACCCTTGTGGAGTGGGCTGGCGGTGCTGGAGCACGGGGCAATGACGGCATTGCCGCCCTTGTCCGTCAGACGGAAGGGAGCATCGGCTATGTGGAATATGCCTACGCCGCACAGAACCATCTGGGCATCGTGCAGATGAAGAATCATGATGGGCGGTTCGTGCTGCCATCCCTGAAGGGCTTCATTGACGCTGCCTCCGCAGCGGAATGGAAAGCGGAGGACCATTTTGCCGTCAATCTGCTGGACCAGCCCGGGGCGGAGAGTTGGCCCATCGTGTCAGCCACCTATGTTCTGGTGCCGGAAGATGCCGTGGACCGGCCCGAGGGGCAGGGTGTGAAGCGCTTCTTCAGCTGGGGGTTTGCCCATGGGGCAGAGATCAATGCCCGGCTGGGCTATGTGGGGCTGCCAACCTCGGTCAGTGATGCCGTTTTGCGTGGCTGGCCTTCGAGCGCAGCAGGGAAGTAAGCAGGGAGACCTGCCCTTCATGCCGCAGGCCATGCCAGCTGAGGAGCGTATCGGCCAGAAAGGCCAGCAGGGCTGCCACGGTGCAGCCCAGTGCAGTGCCGAAGAGGGCCAGCAGCCAGAGTGATGTCGTGGCATCTCCCAGTGAGCCGACAAAGAGGGCGATGGCCGCACCGCAGGTCATGGCCCCGCCCAGCCCGTTGAGGATAATGGCAAGGTCCAGCACGACAATGCGGCGTGTCAGGCGTTTCTGGCGGGTTTTCAGCCGTTGCGGCGTGTCGTAGCTGTACTGGTGGTCCTGTTCGGAAGGAGGGGCGGCCAGCAGACGGTTGACATTGTCCAGATGGTCCGAGACACGGGCCAGCCTTGTATTGAAGATGTTGATCAGCGTGCCGATGCCGGAGAGCATGAAGACGGGGGTCAGGGCCATCTGGATGATGTGGGCGGCGTCGTCGATATTGTTCATCTGGGTAAGAAAGGGCAGGGTGTTCAGCAGGGGCACGGTCATGACGGTTCTGGTGGTTGTACGCCGGGACAGTATGCCGGATGAAGTCCGCTCAGGCCATGGGCCTGTGCAGGACCCGTATCCGGAACACCGGGGCCATGGGGGTGGGGTGATAATGCACAAGGGGCGCTGGATGAGCAACAGAACTGTGAAGGTGGTGGCCGGGTATCCGTGCTGGCCCCGGCTGCGACCGCTGGTCCTGCTGGCCTGCCTGGCCGGGCTGGTGGCTCCGGCCATGGCAGAAGAGCCGGAGGGGGTGTCTCCGGCCTGTCCGCCTGCGGTCCGGCAGGTGGAGCTGGCCTGCCAGAGCTGGACGGAGATTGACGCCGGCCTTAAAGCCGGGACCAGAACGGTCATTATCCCGGTTGGTGGTACGGAGCAGAGCGGGCCTTACATGGCAGTGGGCAAGCATGATGTGCGGGCCCGTGTTCTGGCGGACAGGATTGCCCGCAGGGTAGGGCAAACCCTGGTGGCCCCCGTGCTGGCCTATGTGCCGGAAGGCTCGACCCGGCCCCGCACAGGCCACATGCGGTTTGCCGGGACACTCTCCATTCCACCAGCCGTTTTTGCCGGGCTGGTGGAAGGAGCGGCGGAAAGCCTGAGGGCGCAGGGCTTCACCACCATTGTGCTGCTGGGGGACCATGGTGGTTATCAGGCCCAGCTGGCTGCCCTGGCACAGAGGCTGAACAGGCGCTGGGCTGGTGAAGGGGCGGCAAGGGTGCTGTATGTCGGAGCCTATTATGATGTCGTGGCCGGACAGTACGCAGATTACCTGCGCCGACAGGGCCATGGTGTGGCTTTGGGGAAACATGCCGACATAAGCGATACATCCCTCATGTTGGCCGTGGATCCGTCCCTTGTGCGGGAGGGGCTTCTGAGGCAGGCTGGAAAACCGGATTCTGCCGATGGTGTCTATGGTGGTGACCCGCGGCAGGCAACGGCTGAACTTGGCCGGGTCGGCACAGCCATGCAGGTGCAGGCCGCCGTTGAGGCCATTTCGTCTTTCAACAGGAGACACCCATGAGGCTCAAAATTTCGTTTCTGGCAATGGGGGCATTACTGGCTGCGGGGGCAGCGCAGGCCCAGCAGACGGCCAACCATCCTGACCCGCAGGATGAACCGATTGCTGCCGATTCGCCAAAGCCTTTTCCGGATGGTGATCCATCCGCCACGGCAAAGGCACCACCTGCACCATCTGGTGCCGTGACGGAGCAGGCGCTGGTCGTACAGACCATTCCGGGCATGCCGCCCGTGCCGGACATTCACAACATTTACAGTGAAGCCAGCGGCCCGGACAAACTGTCCCCCGTCGTGGCGCATGATCTGGAGCGGATCTATGTGCCCAACCTGCGTGGCAACAGTGTCTCCGTGATCGACCCGAAGACCTACAAGGTCGTGGATACGTTCCCGGTGGGGCGGTCCCCCCAGCACGTCGTCCCCTCATGGGACCTGCGGACCCTGTGGGTGACCAACAACAGCGAGGGCCATACGGATGGCTCCCTGACACCGATCGACCCGCTGACAGGCAAGCCCGGCAAGGCCATTGCCGTGGATGACCCCTACAATATGTATTTCACACCGGACGGGCAGAATGCCATCGTTGTGGCAGAAGCCCATCGCCGTCTGGATTTCCGTGATCCGCACAGCATGGTGCTGAAAGGGTCTGTCGAGGCTCCGCTCTGTGAGGGCATCAATCATGCTGCCTTCTCGGCAGATGGGCGTTATGCGATCTTCACCTGCGAATTCGGGCGCTATCTGGCCAAGGTGGATACGGTCAACCGTACCCTTCTGGGGATGCTGAAACTCTCCAAGGGGGGGATGCCGCAGGATGTTCTCGCCGCACCGGATGGGCATAAATTCTATGTGGCCGACATGCATGCTGATGGCGTGTTCATCATTGATGGCGACAGCTTCAGGGAGACGGGTTTCATTCCCACGGGGCTGGGAACGCATGGGCTGTATCCGAGCCGTGATGCAAAGCTGCTTTATGTTGCCAACCGTGGGTCCCACATGGTGCATGGGCCACGCCACAGCAAGGGCAGTGTGTCCGTCGTGGATATGGCAACGGACAAGGTGTTGAAGACCTGGCCTATTCCCGGTGGTGGCAGCCCGGACATGGGCAATGTCAGTGCGGATGGCAGAACACTCTGGCTCTCCGGCCGTTTTGATGATGTCGTCTATGCCATTGATACGGAAAGCGGTGCCATGAAACAGATTCCTGTCGGGGCAGAACCGCATGGTCTGACAGTCTGGCCCCAGCCGGGTCGCTACAGCATTGGCCATACGGGCATCATGCGTTGAGAAACCAGACAGGGGTTACTCCCTCTCATGGAGCTTTTTCAGGAAAAGGAGGCTTTGGCCTCCTTTTTTTGTGTCTGGCTGCGGAGGGGGAGGAGAAAATGGTTTCTGTAAAGTTAATGTATTGTTAAAATAAGAAGGGACGCATTGCGTCCAGTCATTATGGGATGCTCATCTCGACAGATGGTCTGCATGATTGTGTTTTCCTGACGGAAACGAAAGGAAGTGCCGTGCGTTTTCTCCTGCTGGTTCCCCTGCTGGTAACGCTGGCCTATTATGCGTTTCTCTCGCCAGTTCTTTACAGAACACAGACTGTCCTTGTCGTGGAGAAGCCCGATAGCAGGGGGAGTGGCGGGGGAGTTTTTACAGGCCCGGATGGCCGGAATGAGGGGAATTATCTCTTCCAGGCTTTCGTGCTGTCCTATGAGGAATTCAGGGCCCTCAGGGCGAACGTGAATCTTGCAGAGGCGTATGATTTCACAGATCCCGTCCAGAGTTTCGGGGGCGTTCTGTCGCTGTTTTCGCACGATGATCATGCTCTCTACCGCTATTATGACCGTTACATCGTGGATATTGATGTCGGGAAGAAGAATGGCCTTGTGAAATTTACCCTCCGGGCCCCTTCTGCGGCTCTCGCCGAACGTCTGACAGGGCAGATACTTGGCGATGCCCGGGCCCGGCTGGCTCGCCTGAATGTCGAGCCGGATGATCTGTTGCTGCATGAGCATGAGGCCTCCATCAACAGGATCAGGCAGGTCATGGCTCATGATGAGCAGGTGATTGCCGACAATATCCTGTCTTCCGGCATTTATGAGGGCAGCGGCTTTTACGATACGGTGTTGAAGACGCAGTTCCGGCTGATGGCGGACCAGGCAGCCCTGAAGGGCAGGCAGGCGGCCCTTCAGGAGGATGTGGACCATGCCGCACAAGCCATGCACAGGGAGGTGATGGCCTATGAGGGCGAGCAGGAGGTTCTGCGCCAACGGAGCGTGACACCACGGCATGTCATTCTGGAAAATGATCGTCTGATTCGTGAGGTCAGGTCCCTTTCCAGTATTCTGGATGCCGAAATGGCCGCCTGTGAGACTGTCAGGACAAATGCCATCATGGGGCATTACTTCCTGAAAACCGTCAGCGGGCCTGTTGTGGAGGACACGCCTCTCAGACCGGCCTTCTGGTGGAGTAGCGCCATTGCGCTGGTCGCAGGGCTGGTCTTGTATGTTGCTCTGGCTTGATGATGAGGGGCCCGTTTTTCTGTTCTCTGGCGTTCATGGCCCTGCTGGTGCCGGTTCTGGCAGGGTGTGACCTGCCCAGTGGCGGCCCAGGCGTGAAGGAGCTGACAGCCCAGCCCCAGAGGCAGGACAGCAGGCGGCTTTTTTCTGGCCTTGTGATGCAGGACATTACCCTGAGAGAGGCCACGATCATGGCCGGGCAGATGCGGGAGGCAGAAAAGCTGCGGGTCCGGCAGGCCATATGGGCCATTGATGCGGGGCACAGCACCCGGGATCCAGTCATCCATGTGGGGGATGATCTCAGCGTGTCCATTCTTTCGTTTGCTGGAGGGGGAGATACGCCAGCCATCATGAAGCTGGGGCATTTTCCCGTATTGCGGGATGGCATGGTCACCCTGCCTTATGTGGGGGCTGTCCGGGTGGTGTCCCTGACCTATGCCAGCATCCAGCAGAAGCTGTCCCGCCTTTATGCGGCACAGCGTGTGTTCAGCCATCCGTCAGTCATCGTGCAGGAGGAAGCACCGGATGGCCGGTGGGAAGCTGATTCCGTACTTGTACTGGGTGAAGTGAAGATACCCGGGGAGGTGCGGTGGCAGCCTGGCGGGCTGATGTTGGCCCATGTTCTGGCGGAAGCCATGGGGGGAGGCCCGCCTGTGCCCGCCGGAGGGCCCAGTGATGGGCAGCCTGTGTCTGTTCGGCCTGAAACTGTGGTGTCTGTTGTCAGACATGGGCAGGTGGTTGGAGCCCTGCCGCTGGATGATGGGCTGGTGAATGACATTCATCTGGCCCCACATGACCGGGTGATCGTGAAGAAGGAGGCCTCCATCAGGATTCCGGTTCTGGGTGGGGGAGCATCACGGCCGGGTATCTATTCTTTCGGAACATGTCCGACACTGGCGGACATTCTGGCCATATCAGGCGGCCTGCAACGGGACGCCGCCTCCAGCCGGGCCATCTTCGTGCTGCGACGGGATCATGACACGCCTCATCTGTTGAAAATCCGTTTTGACCGGACCTACGGCCTGTTTGTCGCACAGAGTTTCCTGCTGGAAGATGGTGATGTCGTCTATGTCGCCGAGTCATCATGGGTGCCTTATTTCAAGGTTTTTTCCCTCATGCTTCAGGCGGGGGTTCTGGCCTCCATTGCCCGATGAACGGGCAGGAGGAAGAAGGGGCGATACCGTTTGATTTTTCTCCCTACAGGGACATTCTGGGAGGCGTGGATGGGGAGATCACGTCATTCGAGACCCTCAACCGGTTTCTGGAGCGGGAGGAAACTGATGGCGGTGCATCGGGCGATGGATTCAGACGGCTGCCTCTCCAGATCATGCGGTTTGATACGGACTGGAAGAAGATCATCCGCCAGCTGGTCTGGCAGGCATGTCCCAAAGGGGGGCAGAGACAGCCGGGTTGGGTAAGAATCATGGCCCGACGGCGGCGGAAAATGCTGCTTGTCTCCCTGCTGGTGGCCGGTTTCATGTTCAGCCTGGCCAGTGGGACCCTGTTTCCCGATCTGGACGACCATGAAATCCTGCCATGCCTTTATGCGGCCCTGTACCTGCTGTTCACCTTTCTTGCGACATATGCCTTCGTGAAGATGGTTGTCGGTTACCGGCTGGCCCGCCGGGGGGCAGCGGGGAATCCTTGCCATCCGGCACACAGGGCCAGGGAGCCGGGGCCGGAAGAGCGCTGTGCCATTCTGTACCCCGTCCATCATGAGGAGATGCACCGGGTCGGGGCGGGCATGGCATCCCTGATCGAGACACTCAGCCAGGATGTGCCAGAGAAGCTCCACCATTATGACCTGTATCTGCTGTCGGACAGTACGGACGTACGACATGTCCTGACCGAACAGGCCACCCTCTATCATTTGAGGCAGCGTTATCCGGGTGTGACAGTCCGGTACCGGCGCAGGGCACACAATGCCAATGCCAAACTGGGCAACGTCACGGACTTTCTTCGCCGGTGGGGACGGGATTATGCCTGTTTCTACGTGATGGATGCTGATTCCATCGTGTCGGGGGCCTGTGTCCATCAGTGTCTGGAAATGATGGCAGGCAACCCGCATGTCGGCATCATCCAGACCAGCCCGCTGCCTGTCCTGCGGCAATCCTTTTTCGGGCGGCTCATGCAGTTCAGCAGCCACCTCCAGGGAGCTGTCTTTCCCCAGGCGGTGGAGGCTCTTTCCATGGGGCATGGCAGCTATATCGGGCACAATGCCATCATACGGACGGATGCCTTCATCAAGCATTGCCTGTTGCCGGATTTTCCGGGGGAAAGGCCATGGGGCGGCAGGCCGCTCTCACATGATACTGCCGAGGCCGCCATGATGGGGCGGGCAGGCCATGAAGTCTGGTTTCTTGCGGATGTCAGGGGCAGTTATGAGGAGCTCCCGGCCAATCTTTCGGGCTTTCTGGCCCGTGAGAACAGATGGATGCAGGGCAATTTCCAGAATGTCCGCTTTCTGTCGGCAGACAGGGTTCAGGGGGTGCACAGGGAAACCCTGCTGATGGGGGCACTGGCCTATTTCATGGCGCCGCTCAGTGTTCTGTTCATGGTGTCATCCGTTTATACGCTGGCCCATCTGGAGGCGGGCATGGGGGCAGAGGGAACGGGGGAGCTGGAGAGTGTGAGGCTGGCCTTTGCCGGACTGTTCGTGCTGGCCATGATCTTCCTGCTGTCGCCAAGGCTGATTGCCCTGGCCGTTGCCATGCGGCGTCCTGTGGCCAGGCAGTATGGTGGTCGTGGCAGATTATTGCTCAGTTTCCTGCTGGAGATGCTGTTTGCCTTTCTGCTCAATCCGGTTCTCATGTGCTTCATCGTGAAGTTCCTGCTGGCCTGTTTCAGGCGGTCATCCGTCCGCTGGGCAGGGCAGCAGAGAGATGATGCCCCACTGACATTCCGGAGTTGCCTGCAGGATTACGGATGGTGTTCTGCCCTTGGTCTGGCGGGGGCCTGGGGGCTGGTGCAGGTGCTGGAGAAGCAGTTTGCTTACGGCGCTACCCTGCTGGATCATCTTTCAGAGGGAGTTCTGTCAGGGGAGGCGCTACTGGTCTGGTTTCTGCCGGTGATTGCCGGTCTCGTTCTGGCGCCTTTCACAGCATACCTGACCAGCCGGACATCAGCACTGGTCAATCGTTGCAGGTGGTTCCTCATCCCGGAAGAAGAGTCGGAACCCGCTGTCATCCGCTGCCTGAAGGCAGCTCTCGTGTGGCTTGGGAGCTGCTTTCCACCAGCGGATGGTGCCATCCTTCGCCATGCCTTGGAGAGTCCCCTGTTCTATGTGTCCCATTATCGGCAGATCCGTCATCGGCGGGCCGTGGCGGAAAGGCTTCTGCCAGCCATCAGGGCCGGGCATGAGCTGGACAGGCGCAGCCTGCTGCTTGCCCTGAATGAACGGGCGTGTTTCGTGGCGCTGGTGAAAGCCCATTTCCAGGCCCAGGGCTATTATGGCCTGTAGTCTTTCAGGGAGTGGCCGGTTTCTGCAGGGATGTGGGCGTCACGGTGCTGATGTTGTTCAGAATGGACGGGAAGAGCAGGTTTCCAACCATGGTGAGCGGGATTGAGACCAGAAACCACAGGATGGTGATTGTGACCGTGCGGGCGACGCTACTTTTCAGGGAGCGGACGACCGTGCCCATTTCTTCGTCCCAGAAAGTCGTTCCGGTGCGTCTGTAGCGTATGTAATGGATGAGGCCTGCCAGCGGTGACAGGACATCCATGCCCCCCATATAGGCGGCGACATAGATGAGATAGTTGCGTTTCAGGCAGGTGGAAAGATCGAGGGGGCGGCCATTGGTACGGTAGGGTTTGATGCCGAGGAGGCGCTTGCCCAGCGTATTGCCGAACCAGGCGCAGACAAGGGCATCCAGCACCATGGAGAGGGGAAAGATGAGCAGCAGGCTGGCGATGAGGGTATCCCAGCGTGGCATCATGGGGCTGAAGGATGCACTGCCGATTTTCTGCAATGTGGGAAACATGTCTTCCAGCTGGTGGATGGAACCATAGACTGGCAGCATGAGAAGGCTTCCGTAGATGTCCAGATCAATGCTGCGGGCTATCAGGCGGTTCCACGGGCCTGCTTTGGGATGGTCGGATGGGGCGGGATGTGTGGTCATGGCCTACTCATGGTCTGTGAAAGAGTGAACTGGGGACGGTAGGCAGCAATTATGTCTTTAAGACGGATATGGGCCAATGCTATGGGCCAGTGCTGCCTGCCCGGGGTACGGGGACAGGTTCCGGGGCTGTCTGGCAATCATGAAAGGGAGGGTAAGCGGATGGCGCGGCATATCGGCAGGATGATGATGGCTGTGTTTGCCATGGTGAGCGGGATGGTCTTTCTGGCCTCTCCTGTTCGGGCGGCAGAGAGCACACCGGTCGTGACCAGCCATACAACGGCTACCCTTGTCAGTGCGGTGGATGCTGTTGGGCAGGAGGAGAGTCAGGCTGACGGGGGCACGCTGCGGGTCGGGCTGAGGCTCCAGCTGAAGCCCGGCTGGCACACATACTGGCAGAATCCCGGTGATGCCGGTGAGGCGCCGCATGTCCATGTCATGGTGAGTGGCAGCCGGTCCGGCGGGACGGACACGGTCGCATGGCCCGTGCCGGAGCGCATTCCAGAGGGCGGGTTGATGGCCTATGCCTACCAGGGGGATGTGCTGCTGCCTGTGCGGGTTCCCCTCCAGGGGCGGGGGGCAGGTGCGGTGCAGGTCACGGCCCGTGCAGACTGGCTGGTCTGTGCGGATGTCTGCGTGCCCGAAAAAGGCGTCTTTTCCCTTGCATTGCCTGCTGTTGCCTCGGATGTCGTGCCGGATGCTGCCGAGGCAGCCCTGTTCCGTCGGGCTGATGCGGCCATGCCCCAGCCTTCCCCCTTTGAGGCCCGTCTTGGCCCCGATGGTCTGCTGACCCTGCATGGAGCTGGCCTTTCGCCCGATACGGTGCGGCAGGCCTGGTTTCTGCCACAGGAGGGCGGCGTGATCGCCCAGAATGCGCCGCAGCCCCTGTCTGTCCAGACCGGGCAGCTGGCTCTGACACTGAAGCCGGATTCCTATGCCCATCCGCCTTTCTGGCAGAAACCGCTGGCTGGCGTTGTCGTGCTGGTGGATGCTGCTGGCAGCCGGTCGGCCCTTCAGGTAACGGCGGTTCCAGTGTCTGGCGCCAGTCCGGCTGTTCCCGTCGTGGCTGCCACCGGGAACAGGGAACGGCCCGTCTGGAGCAGCCTGCTCTCGGCTTTTCTGGGGGGTGTCATTCTCAATCTCATGCCTTGCGTGTTTCCCGTGCTGGCCATGAAGATCCTCTCCTTTGCCCATATGGGGGGAGCTGGCTGGCGGACACGCTGGCGGAGTGCAGCCTTTTACACTCTGGGCATCATGGGCTGCTTTGCCCTTCTTGGTGCCCTGATGATGGCCCTGCGTTATGGAGGCTCTTCCGTGGGGTGGGGGTTCCAGTTCCAGTCTTCCGCTTTTGTTGTGGGGGTTGGCTGGCTGCTGTTTGTCATGGCGCTCAATCTGCTGGGTGTGTTCCAGATAACGGGGGGGCGCCTGGCCGGGCGGGCCGGGCAGATGGCCGCAGGGCATGGTCCGGCCAGTGATCTTCTGGCGGGCCTGTTGGCGGTGATCGTGGCCACGCCCTGTACGGCACCTTTCATGGGGGTCGCCATTGCTGTAGCACTGGGTGGGCCGATCTGGTCTGGCCTGCTGATCTTTCTGTCCATGGGGCTGGGGCTGGCAGCACCTTATGGCGTGCTGGCACTTGTGCCGGGACTGGCCCAGCGTCTGCCACGTCCCGGTGGCTGGATGGAACGTCTGAAACAGCTGCTGGCTTTTCCTTTGCTGGCCAGTTGCGTGTGGCTGCTCTGGGTGGCGGTGCTTCAGCGTGGGGGAGATGCAGTACTGCTGATGGCCGGAGGGGCCGTGCTTCTGGGGCTGGGGAGCTGGCTGTACGGGCTGGCGCAGCAGCGGGCCATGCTGGGGCAGGCACCCCGTTTCGTGCTGGGCTGCCGCCTGCTGGCCTTGCTGTGCCTGCTGGTCTGTCTTGCCGGGCTGGGGCGCAGTGTGGTGATGGATGATGAGTCTGGCTCTCCCGTCGCAGCCACCGGAAAGACCGGAGCAGCGATACAGGGACAGGATGGCCCTGCCATTGAACCGTTTTCGGCAGAGCGTCTGGCTGCTCTGAGGGCCGCAGGGCAGCCAGTTTTTGTGGACATGACAGCCTCCTGGTGTGTGACCTGCATGGTCAATGAGCACGTGGCGCTGGATGTTCCGTCTGTCCGGCGGGCATTCCGGCAGCATGGCGTGACCATCCTGCGGGGCGACTGGACCCGCCGGGACGAGCGGATCACGGCGTTTCTTAGGGCCCATGATCGTGATGGGGTACCGCTATACCTGTATTATCCTTCTGGGGGAGCGGAGCAGGTGTTGCCACAGATTCTTACACCCGGCCTTGTATTGGATGTGCTTTCACCTGCCGGGAAGCGTGGAAAGGAGGAATGATTCCAGAGGTATGATATTTACTTTTCATTAGTAAATTGTAAATATTCCAGTCATTCTCTACCCGGAGTGGGCAGGGTGCAGTGGTGGGCTGGGAGATTGACTGGTGGCGGGGCGAATCATTTTTCTGAACTGCTTCCCACGGGATCTCGTTTCTGGCGGCATCAAGACAGTCTACCGCCACGCTTTCCTGCTCCGTCAGGCGGGATTTCAGGCGCAGGTCCTGCAGTCCGAAGGCTTGCCGTCATGGTTGGGGCAGGAGATGCTGCCGCTGGTTTGCAGGGATGTGAAGGACCTTGCAGAAGAGGATATGGTCGTTTTTCCCGAAGTGCTGGATGGATGGTATGCGGACATGATCCGCCAGCCCATGGCCGGGAAGAAGATCATCTTCTGTCAGAATCCCTATTATTTCTTCACATACAGGCCATCAGTTGAAAAATTGAGGGACTGGGGCGTGACGCAGGTTCTGGCTCCGGGGATGGAGGCAGCGCATCTGATCCAGCGGGTGCTGGGACTGGAGGCTGTTCCTGTCACATCGCCCGTGGTGGATGGAGCTGTGTTCAGGCCACGGCAGAAAAAACTCCAGATCCTTTGTGCTGAGTGGAAATGGCCCCATCAGGGAGGGATACCAGCCTATGTCTGCCTGTTCCGTGACATGCTGTCGTTGAAGTATCCCCAGTTTTCCAACGTTCCGTGGATCCCTCTGAAAAAGAAGGGTGAGGCGGAGGTGGCGGCCCTCATGGGTGAGTCCGCTGTCTGTCTTGCTCTGGGACGGATGGAGGCTCTTGGCATCACGGCGTTGGAGGCTATGGCGGCAGGCTGCCTTGTCGTGGGGTATCATGGCGGTGGTGGGCGCGAGTACGCTACGCCGCAGAACGGGTTCTGGCATTCCCCGGAGGATATGGAAGGCATCGTGGACTCCCTGGCCATGGCGCTGGAGGGATATGTTTCCGGCAGTTCCGCTCTGCTGAAGATGGTGGAACAGGGGCGGTGTACGGCCCGGGCCTATGCGCCAGAGAGGGTCAGTGCGCAGATACGGCAGGTCTATGGATGTCTCTGCGGATGAGACTGCTGCCGGGGGCAGGAAAAAGCTGTACGGCAGGGATGTTTTCGTCACTCGTTAACGATATAAAAGACATTCATTAATCAATGGCGTCTTCTGGTTGTCAGAGAGACATGGATGGCGGCGGGTTTTCCGACAGGCCGCCTGGGAGGGTGAGACGATGCTGGACCGCTTTGTAGCTTACAATGCCCGGATGACAGGAGACGAGGTGGCGTTTGGCAGCCTGTCCCGGAAGCGGTCCTATGCCCTGCTGGAGGCAACGGTCAGCCGTCTGGCCCATGCGCTGGAGGGGCTGCGCTCCCTCAATCTTCGTCGTGTGGCCGTGCAGTGCCCCGATACATGGCGGCACTGGGCACTGACCCTGGCGCTTGGCCGGCTGGGGCTTGTATCTGCTTCCCTGTCCAATGGGGATGTTTCGGAGGAGGAGCTGGCCACCCTGCGCCCGGACCTCATCATCCTCCACGGTCCGGGCGGCCTGCTTCCCGGTGAGGGGCGTCTGGTCCTCGGTGAGGACTGGTTCAGCCGTGCCCTCGCCAATGTGGAGGATGATGATGCGTCCTGTTACTACCCGCCTGTCCCTGTGGAGCGGTCGGCCCCATGCCGTGCTGCCTTGGCCAGCGGGACAGGCCGGGAGCCACATCTGCTGGAGCTGAGCTTCGGTGAGGTGGAGGAGCAGCTGCACCGGATCATCTATCATGACATGGTGGAGTATTTTACCCGCATGGGCAGGGGCCAGAGCCGTATGGTGGGCAAGCCACAGCTGCTCTGCACGGTTGGCCCGCAATCCTTGAGCGGGTTTCTCATGATGGGGGCCGCCCTTGCAGGTGGCACCACGCTGCGGAGCAGCGATGCCCAGAATATCGGGACGGAAGTCATGCAGGCGCCTGCCCTCATGATCGTCATGACGCCGGTTCATCTCAGGCATCTTTTGCGTGCCCTGCCACCACAGGGGCGTCCCATGAGCCATATCTATCTCAGCATCGTGGGGGGCAGGCTGTCCGACAGTCTTCTGAAGGAGACCACAGAACGTTTCACGCCGCATGTTCAGGTCGTGTACGGGACGGATGAAAGCGGCCTGGTGGCGGCCATGCCTGCCGATCAGCGCAGGAGCGAGGATGATGTCGGTGCTCCCCTGCCGTGGGTGGATGTCGAGATCGTGGATGCCGGGGGCAACAGGGTACCGGCAGGAGAGGTGGGTGAGATCCGCATCCGTGGCGGTGGTGTTGTCCGGGGCTATGTGGATGACAACCCGGCAGCGGAACAGCGCTTCCGGGATGGCTGGTTTTACCCGGGAGACCGGGGCTTCATGTCAGCCAGAGGTGGGTTGCACCTGCGGGGGCGAATGGATGCGCTGGTAAATGCCGGTGGCGCCAAGTTCGACCTGGAGGTGGTGGAAGACATCCTGCGCTCCGAAACACGGATCAGGGACGTGGGTGTTTTCATGATGACGGACGGGCAGGGGCAGGAACGGTTTTATGCGGCCATCGTGTCTCATGAGTCGTTTGATGAGCAGGCCCTGTCTGCCCGCCTGCGGAAGCGTTACCCTGCACTGCCGCCGGTCGTCATGATCTGGGTGCCGGAAATTCCACGCACACAGGAGGGCCACGTGGACAGACGCAGGCTGGAAGCGACGCTGAAGGACTATATCCAGCGTGGGCTGCATAGAGGGCAGGCCTGACCTTTTCATGATGCAGGATAGCTGCTGGACCAACCGGGAACAGGAAACAGATCATTCATGAGCCAGACATACACTTCCGATGAAATCGCCATCATTGGTGTTGGCTGTATTCTGCCAGCCGGGCTGGGGGACAGGGATGCCCTCTGGCAGTTTCTGCTGGAGCGTCGGGATGGCTGCGTGCCTGTTCCTGATGACCGCTGGGGGCGCAGACGGTTCTATGACCCGGTTGACCAGACCCCGGGCAAGACGACCATGCAGTATGGTCATTTCGTAAGGCCGGAAGACCATCAGTTCGAGCCCCTGTTTTTTGGCATTTCTCCCCGTGAGGGGATGGTGATGGACATCCAGCAGCGTGTTCTGCTCGATGTGAGCTGGCGTGCCATGGAGAATGCCGGTGTGATTCCCCGTACGCTCGAGGGCAGCAGGACGGGTGTTTTCATGGGCAGCTTCACACAGGACCAGCTCGTCCAGTGTGGCAGCCCTTTCATGCAGTCGCAGATTCGTGACCAGTTTGCGGCGGTGTCTTCCTGCATGACCATGTATGCGGCCCGTCTTGCCCATGTGTTCGGGCTGCAGGGGCCAGCCATTGCCATGGATACAGCCTGTTCATCCTCGCTGGTGGCCATGCATCAGGCCTGCAACAGTCTGCGTCTTGGTGAGTGTGACGTGGCTCTGGCAGGTGGCGTGAACTTCATGGTGATCCCGCAGACGGCCATGCTCATGACCAAGGGCCATTTTCTGGCCAAGGATGGCCTGTCAAAATCTTTTGCGGCAGATGCGGATGGCTATGGGCGTGGTGAGGGCTGCGTGGTCCTCATGCTCAAGCGCCTGAAGGATGCCATGCGGGATGGGGATGACATACGGGGTGTCGTGTGCAGCTCCGGTGTGAACCAGGATGGCCGGACTCCGGTTCTGACCATGCCGGATGCCGGGGCGCAGGAGGCGTTGATCCGGGATGTGCTGCGTCGGGCGAATGTGGCAGCGCGGGATGTGGCCTATGTCGAGGCACATGGCACGGGGACGCCTGTTGGCGATCCGATCGAGGCCAAGGCCATTGCACGGGCCATCGGGCAGTACCAGCCGGAGGGAAGCAGCATTCTCGTTGGCTCGGTAAAGGCCAACCTGGGGCATATGGAAGCGGCAGCTGGTGCTGTGGCTGTTCTCAAGACCATGCTGTGTCTGGAACATGGCATGGTGCCCGGACAGGCGAACCTGAAGGAGCTGAACCCTGCCATTCCATTCGAGGAGTATCGCGTACAGGTGGCGCAGGGAGAGGCCACGGCTCTGCCTGAGCGGGAAAAGCTGTATGCGGTTGTCAATTCCTTCGGTTATGGCGGGACGAATGCCGTGGCCCTGCTGCGCCGCCCGACCGAGGCGGAGCGGAAGGTGGCCCAGCGTCGGGCCGTGCGGGATCATCGGCTGAAAGGTGTTCGTCCGGTGGGTTTCATGCAGCGTGTGCCGCTGCTGCTCAGTACGTTTGCGGAGCCCTCGCTGGGCTATATGGCCAAAGCGTATGCCGAACGGCTGGAAGGTGGGCAGGCCGGGCATGGCCTGTGGGAGGCTCTCTGCTTCTCGGCAGCCCGGTACAGGGCACGGTTCCGGCAGCGGGCGGTGATCCTCCCGGCCCGGGGAGAGGATGAGATCCCCCAGGCCCGTGAGGCCTTGCAGGCTTTGGCCGAAGGGCGGACCCATCCGGCCCTGTTCACGGGCAAGGCTGTTGTGGATGAGGCTGTAAAACCGGTTTTCCTTTTTTCCGGCATGGGGCCGCAATGGTGGGGGATGGGCCGTCATCTCCTGCGCAAGGGGCCGCCGGAGGTCCGTGCGCTGGCCCGGCGCTGTGATGAACTGTTCATGAAGGTGGCAGGGTGGTCCCTGCGGGCTGAACTGCTGAAGCCGGAACAGAAATCCCGTATTCAGGAGACGGAAGTTGCCCAGCCTGCCATTTTCCTTGTGCAGATATGTCTGGCAGCTTTCTTTGCCCGGCATGGCGTAACGCCGGGCGCCATTGTCGGCCATAGCGTGGGAGAGGTGGCAGCGGCGCATGTCAGTGGGGCACTGACGCTGGAAGACGCCGTGACAGTCATTTATCACCGCAGCCGCCTTCAGGCGACGTTGGCAGGCCGGGGCACCATGCTGGCTGTCGGCATGGGCCGCAGCCTGCTGGAAGAACGGCTGGAGGCCTTCGGTGGCAGGCTCTCTGTGGCTGCCATCAATAGCAGTGAGTCCTGCACGGTGGCTGGCCCCCGTGATGACCTTGCCGTGCTGGAGGCAGACTGCCAGAGGGAAGGCGTGTTTGCCCGGTTCCTGAAGGTGGATGTGCCCTATCACAGTCCTGACATGGCTGCGATCGAGGCAGAGATGTTGTCCTCCCTGGCCCATCTCCAGCCCAGTGCTCCAGCGATTCCGCTCTATTCCACCGTTACGGGCAGGTTGTGGGACGATGGGGCGCTGCATGATGGTGCCTACTGGTACGCCAATGCCCGGGAGCCGGTCCTGTTCCATGAGGCCATACGGGCTCTGCTGCATGATGGTCACGTCATTTTCCTTGAGCTTGCGGCCCACCCGGTGCTGGGGGCATCCGTGACAGGCTGTGCTGGGGAGGGACGTCACGAGGTGGCTGTCATTCCGACATTGCGGCGCATGCAGGATGATGCAGAAGGGCTGTTGCGGGCCCTTGTCCGCCTGACACTCAGCGGGGCAGAGCCGGACTGGCGACATGTCCTGCGGCCGGAGCGGATGGAGCTGCCCTTCTACCGGTGGGAAGAAGGGGGAAAAATGTGGCTGGAGACCGAGGCCTCCCGCCGTGACCGCCTGGATACGCAGGTCCACCCCGTTCTCGGCGCGCCCAGTCTGCTGGAAAGCCGTGCCTGGAGGGCTGATATCGGCGTGGCCTCCATGGAATGGCTGATGGACCACAAGGTCCACGGTATGGCGCTCTTCCCGGCGGCTGCTTATGTCGAGGCTGCTCTTGCGGCTCATGCCCAGCTGGAGGCCAAAGCTCCGGCCGTGATCGAGGACATCACGATCAGCACACCGCTGGTCGTGCAGGAGGGGCAGGCGCCGGTTGTCATGTGGCGGTTTGACATGGCGACCCGCCGTCTCGTTTTTGACAGCGAGACCGTGGCCTGGAATGGGGACTGGCAGACACATGGGCAGGCCACCATCCTTCAGGCGGCTCCATGGTGTGCAGCATCGGAAAAGAACAGGAATTTTGATTTCGCAGCCCTGTGTGCGGGAACGGCCCATTTTGAAGGGAAAGAGGTTTACGAGGCTTTTGCCGCTATGGGGCTGGATTATGGACCAACCTTCCAGACCCTGCGGCACCTGTATCGTGGTGAAGGGTATTCCGTGGCGGAGATTGCCCTTGAGGATGGGCAGGCCGCCACGCTGGAGGAGTATCATCTGCACCCGGCACTGCTGGATGGTGCCATGCATGCTCTCATCGGGGCTTTCCCGTTTGAGGAGCAGAAGGACGTGTACGTTCCGGCGTCCATCGAGCGTATCAGCTATATGGGGCAGAAGGTCTCCCGGGCCCATGTGATGGTGACGCCAACCCTGCGGACCTGCCGCAAGATCGTGGCCGATCTGCGGCTTTTCACACCGGAGGGTGAGCTGCTCTGCGAGGTGATGGGCCTGTGCTGTCGTCGTGTGGCCCGTGGCGGGCATGAGGCGTCATCTGCGGCACGGCTGGTCTATGCGCCAAACTGGATGAGTGCGGAGCGACAGGTGCTGCTGAGCGAACCGCTGGCCATCACTCTGCTGGGTGAAGGTAATGGGCTGGTAGCCGGATTGGCAGACCTGCTGGAGGATAATGGTGCCGAGCTGACCGTCAGCTCCCGTCTGGATGGGGCTGATCTGGCGGAGCAGCTGGATCAGGAACCGTTCCTCGCCAGACAGCGGGCGTTGGTGCTGTTCCCGCATGGCGGGGATGATTACCAGCAGTGCCTTGATGATATGGCCGCCTGCGTGGCGCTGTTCCAGCGTGTGCCGACACGGGCACGCAAGCGGCGCCTGCCGGTCATCATCGTGACCCGTGGCGCTTATGGCAGGGATGGGCAGGCGCAGGCGCTCCAGCGGGCCTTCCATGGTCTGTTTCGTGGTGCTGCTGCTGAGCGTGTTCTGGACCTCGCCGTACGGTGTGTTGATGTTCCTGCCGAGGGCACAGAGGCCTTTCTGGAGGATATTGCGGCCGAACTCGTTCTTGAGGACACATCGGAGGATACGGTCTGGCTGCGTCAGGCTGATGGCGGGGCTGGCCATGGGGCGGCTCCAGCCGGGGAGATGGTGGAACGCATGGTCCAGCGGCTGGTATCTCCGCCACTGGAGCCCGATCCCCAGCCTGTTCCGCTGGAGCAGATCATGGGGGGACAGGATGATGGTACCGTCGGTGTCCGCCTCGAGGCCAGCCGGTCCGGGACACTGGATGGTGTCACATGGCAGGCTTTTGCCGTGCCGGAGCCGGGTCCGGGCGAAGTCAGGCTCCGTACCCGCATGGCCAGCCTCAACTTCAAGGATGTGCTGAAAGCCATGTCTCTCCTGCCGGAGAGCGTGACGGAAGGGACCTTCAGCGGCGATGCTCTCGGGCTGGAATGTGTGGTTGAGGTCGAGGCGGTTGGAGATGGGGTTGAGGACATGAAGCCGGGCGACATGCTCGCACTTGTCTATCCCGACAGTTTTGCATCCCGCCGCATCGTGAAGGCCAGTGAACTGGCCTATTGTGCCCTGCCCCTGTCGGAAGAGGCCCTGCCGTTCTCGCTGGAGCAGATTGCCGGTCTGCCGCTGGTGTTCGTGACAGCCTATTATACGCTGGTCCACCTGGCCCAGCTCCAGGAAGGGGAGAGTGTTCTCATCCATGCCGGGGCTGGTGGCGTGGGGCAGGCCGCCATCCAGATTGCCCAGCTGAAAAAGGCGGTGATCTATAGCACGGCAGGCAGCCAGGAGAAGCGGGATTATCTGCGTCAGCAGGGCTGTGCGGGTGTCTGGGACTCCCGGACGCTGGAATTCGTGGATGGCATCCGTGAGGCCACCAATGGCCGGGGTGTCGACGTGGTGCTGAATTCCCTGCCCGGTGAGGCGATGATCCACAGCCTGCGGCTCGTGGCGCCGATGGGGCGTTTTCTGGAGATCGGCAAGCGGGACATCGTGGAGCATCGGGCGTTGGAGCTGATGCCTTTCAATGAAAATCTGGCCTATTTCTCCTTCGACATGGATCGGATGATGCCGCACAGGAAACTGTATGGCGTCATGGACGAAATCCTGCTGCTGGCCCGTCAGGGGAAATTCTCCTTCCCGCAGACACGCATCTTCCCGGCCGCAGAAGCGTCCGAGGCCTTCCGCTACCTCATGTCATCCCGGCACATTGGCAAGATCATGCTCTCCTATGAGGACATGAGCGGCCTCAAGGCCCGCCCGCTGCCGCAGGTTCAGCCGGGATTCAGCCGCAGGGGGGCGTATCTGATCACTGGTGGCATGGGCGGATTTGGCCTCAAGACAGCAGAATATCTTCTGTCCCAGGGGGCTGGGGTGCTGCATCTGGCAGGGCGGTCCCTGCCGAAAGACCCGGAGCGTAAACAGGCCATCGCAATGCTGAAGAAGCTGGCCGAAAGTGTTGGCGGTGCGGTGGTGACCCATCGTCTGGATGTGACGGATCAGGAGGCTGTGCGTCGTCTGGTCAGGAAACTGGCCCGGGATGATGTGCCGCTGCGGGGTGTCTTCCATGCCGCCGGTGTGGTGGATGACCAGCTTCTCAGCAGGATGGATGCGGCGAATGTCGCCCATGTCATGGCACCCAAGGTATTGGGGGCCCAGGCGCTGGATGATGCCACCCGTGGGCTGGAGCTGGATCATTTCGTGCTGTACTCCTCCTTTACGGCAGAGATCGGCAATCTGGGGCAGAGCAGCTACATGGCGGCCAACAGCTACCTCAATGCCCTGGCTGAAAACCGGCGCCAGCAGGGGCTGCCCGCCATGGCGGTGGGCTGGGGAGCCATTGGGGATGTGGGGATGTTGACCGAGAGTGATGCTGCCGGTCGCATGTTTGATGTCGCTGGCATCAGAACCATGATGGCGGCGGACTCTCTGGCGTATCTGCCGGTGCTCTATGGCGTGGACCGCAGTGACGTGTCTCTGGTGGACCTCAACTGGGCGCAGGTGTTCGGGGCGCTGGCCTGGCTGAAAACTTCGGCACGCTTTACGCTGTTGCAGCAGGAAAGCCTCAAGGGAGGCATGTCGGGCTCGGTCCAGCTGCTGATGAGCATGCCGGAAAATGAGCGTCTAGATTATGTCCTGTTCCGTCTGAAACAGCAGCTTGGCTCCGTGTTGCAGGTTGAGCCGGAGACGATCGAGGACAGTGCCCGCCTTTCCGAGCTGGGGATTGACTCCCTCGCCGGCGTGGAACTTCAGACAGCCATCCGGTCGGAGTTTGGGGTGGATGTGTCGCTCGTGCTGCTGGCCCGTAACGAAACCATTCTCGAAATGGCCCGCAGCCTGCTGCGTCAGGCGGTAGTGATGGCCCAGCAGGGGGGCACGGTTGCTCTGGAAGGGGCACAGGCCGTCGGAGGGGAAGCATGATCCCCTGGACATGCCATATTGTCCGCCAGTCCGGTTATGTGGTCGAGTATTACGACAATGGGTTCAGCATACTGGACAGGTACGAAAGCAGACTGGATGAGATGCTGAGCTTCCGGGCGGAGGAGCGGCCTGATGAGCTTCAGTGCGTTGCACTGGACCAGACGCTGGAGGTTGCTGCGTCCCTGACATTCCGGCAGGCGCATGAGTGGGCATGCCGGGTGGCGGGACTGGTGAGCCGTTTCGTGCCGGAGCGGGGGCTGGTCCTGCTCTGTTTTGAGAATGAGGCGGCAGTTGTGGCAGGGTTTTTTGGCTGTGTTTATGCCAATACCGTGCCTGTGCTGGGTGTGTACCCCAGCATGGTGGGCAGTGTGGACCGCCTGTTTGACATTCTGGAGGATTCCGGTGCGGTGGCCGTTCTGGGGCCACGGGAGACCCTGATGGGGTTTCGGCGGCAGGCGGCAGGCCGTGCCCGCAAGGTGAAGTGGATTCCCGTTGAAGGAGCTGAAAGTGCCGAGCCGCTCCAGCGCCGCCATGCGGCAGACCTGGATGATACGGCGCTTGTGCAATATACGTCCGGCTCCATAGGGCGGCCCCGTGGTGTGAAGGTCACGCACCGCAATCTGGGGACGAACCTGCATCTGCTGGCCATCCGCAGTGACTTCTGGCTCAGCCGGCGTGGGCTGGTCTGGCTGCCTCTGTCGCACGATATGGGATTGGTAAGTCTCATGTTCGGTGTGGCGATGGGAGGCACGACGTGGCTGATGAAACCGGAGCATTTCATCACCCGTCCGGAGCGCTGGGTGCAGGCGATTGACCGGTACCGTCTCAATTTCTCCATCGGTCCCAACTTTGCCTATGAGCTTCTGGCCCGGCATGTCCCGGATTCCGCCCTGGAAGGGCTGGACCTTTCCTGCTGGACACAGTCCGTCATCGGTGCGGAGATGATCGAACGGGGAACGGTGGAGCGGTTCTTCAGCCGGTATGGGCCGCTCGGGATGAAGCCGTCCATTCTGCGGCCGGGTTATGGCATGGCTGAGACAACCCTCATGATCACCGGTGACAGCCGGGACGGTGAGGGCGTGTCTTTTGCCACGTTTTCCCGTGCCGGGCTGGCAGAAGGGCGGGTCGGCCCGCCCCGTGATGAGCATGACGAGCGTGTTCTCGCAGATTGTGGCCGTGTGATTGAGGAACACGCCGTTCTTGTCGTGGACCCGGAGACGGGAGACAGCCTGCCGGATGGTCGGGTGGGCGAGCTATGGCTGAGTGGCCCCTGCGTGACACCGGGGTATCTGAACCGGGAGCAGGAAAACAGGGAACGTTTCGTCACGGGGGCGGATGGTCGCACCTGGTTCCGCAGCCGGGATTCAGGCTTTCTCGTGAAGGGGCATCTGTTCGTGACAGGTCGCATGGAGAACAGCCTCCCTGTTGGTGACCACCGCTATGACCCGGATGATCTGGCACAGGCTGTCCGGCAGGCCTGTCCTGTCTTTACCAGCCGGAGTGTGGCGGTTTTCCGGCATGAGGGCGTGTTGTGCGTCATGGGGGAGCTGTCCCTGGCACAGGCAAGGCAGGTGGCAGGGTACGAGAGGCTTCTGGCCGACATGGCCCAGGCCATAGGGCGGGTCTGCCCGGTCCGGCAGCTGCGCTGTGTTCTGGTGCGGCAGGGCGGCGTGTTTCGCACGCCAAGTGGCAAGATACGTCTTGCGGCTACAGCCGGGGCTTTTGCAGCGGGGCGTCTGCCCATCGTGGCAGAGCAGCTTTTTGGTCAGGAGGCACTGGAGAGGGTCGAGATTCTGGCCTGGGGAAAGACGCCGCTGTGACTGGTTATGATGGTGACGGGTGGAGAGGCGCCCGGGGGAGAAGGAAAGGCATGTATGCGAGTGTGTGGCCATGAGTGATAATGACAGGGTCGTTCTGACACAGGTTGGCCCCGAGGGCATCCGGTATGATTTCATGGATGGCTGTCGTGTCTGGGTGCCGGAGGGGGCCCGCTGGACGGTCAGCCTGCGTGATGTGGATACGGATACTGTCCTGTTCTTTCAGGAGATCAACGGGTCCGGCATGGTGCAGAGCCTCAAGCGTTACTATGTCCGGTTCGAGATCACCGTCTGCAAGGATGGCAGCGAGGTCTTTACCCATGTCTGTGACCTGAAGGACCGTGAAGTGCTCATCGTGATGCAGCTGGGCGGGCTGGGAGACCATATTGCCTGGGTAGGACAGGCCGCCGCCTTTGTGGAGGAGCATGGCTGCCGGGCAAGCTTTCTTGTGAACGGGGCTCTGATTTCCCTTTTTGAGGATGCTTATCCCCATATCCGCTTCATTGATGAAGAGGACGTGGGCGACAGGCAATATTACGCACGGTATAGGGTTCTGGTTTTCTTCGGGGACAGGGAATTCACCTGTCAGCCCAACGATTATCGGCAGACGGGTCTTTCCCATATGGGGGCTTACATTCTGGGACTGCCACCGCAGGACAGGAAACCACGTATTGTGGTGGATCCGGGCGGGCGCCCGATGGAGGAGCCCTATGTCTGCATCGGGGCGCAGGCTTCGGGTCTGAGCAAATACTGGAATAATCCCCGTGGCTGGTATGATCTGATCCGCTTTCTCAAGGAGAAGGGATACAAGGTGGTCTGCATTGACAAAGACCGTGTGGCAGGCCCTGTCACGGCGGTGCGGACCATTCCTCATGGTGCTCAGGACGAAACAGGTCCCCGCCCGCTGACAGAACGGGCCCGCTGGCTGAAACATGCCGAGTTTTTTGTGGGGACATCCTCCGGTCTGTCATGGCTGGCCTGGGCAGCCGGAGCCCGGGTGGTCATGATCAGTGGTTATACAGAGCCATATAACGAGTTTTATACGCCATACCGTGTCATCAACAGGCATGTCTGCAATGGTTGTGCCAATGATGTGAACATCGACCTGCAAGCGGAGGATCCTTTCTTCTGTCCTCATCATAAAGGCACGGAGAGGATGTTTGAGTGTTCACGCGGGATTTCCTTTACGCAGGTCAAAAAGGCCATTGAGCGGATTCCGGGTTTTGGAGAGCTGTCAGAATGACTGAAAAGAAAACGGAACGTGTTCTTCAGGATATCGTCGCTCTCAAGGCCCCTTCCTCGGCATCACGTCTGCCCTTTACGGAGGAGACGGCAGGTTCTGGCCTGGAGGAGCAGGGGGAACAACAGTCTGTTGTCTCCTCTCTTTCCGCTGCGGAGCTGCCATCCGTCCCATCCGGGGCAGGTGATGCGGGATCGTTGAAGGAAAAGGACGATGGCATCGAGAGGCTGCCCCATCTGCCTTTTCCTGCGCCTGCCATGGAGCCGACGCAGGGAGGTGACCACGGCCTTCGGTATGATTTCAACTTCGGCGTCCGGGTGAAGGTGCCGGAGGGTGAGCAGTGGCGGCTGCGTTTCTGGGACATGGATACGGATACCTGCCTGTATGACGGCAAGGTTGGTGGGGAATATGTTTCCTCCCGCAAAAAGTATTTCATGAACGTGCTGATCGAACTGTTCGATGGTGAAACGCTTGTCTGGACGCACGAATATGATGCACGGGGCAAGAAGGTCGCTGTCCTCATGCCGACAGGCACTCTGGGGGATCCGCTGGGCTGGGTTCCTTATGCCGACCGGTTCGGGCGTGATCATGACTGTGAAATGACCATCGTGACCAGTGAGGTGATCATCGACCTCATGGGGCCGGCCTATCCGCATGTCCGCTTCCTGAAGGAAGAGGAATTTGCGGATGTGAAGGACGAATTCTACGCCACCTATTACATCGGGCTGTTCTTTCATGATGTGGAACAGGCCTGGCAGCCGCGGGACTTCCGTGCCGTTGGCCTGCACAGGACAGCGGGGTGGATTCTTGGCGTGGATCCAACAGAGATCCGCCCCAAGGTGGTCATCGAGAAGGCTGATACCCGCCCGATCGAGGAGCCTTATGTCGTGGTGGCCGTGCAGGCTTCCTGTGCCTGCAAGATGTGGCAGAATCCATTCGGGTGGCTGGATACGGTCCAGTATCTGAAGAGGATGGGGTATCGGGTCATCTGTATCGACAAGGACCCGGTGGTCGGGCACAATATTACCTGGAACCACATACCCAATGGCGTGGAGGATGAAACAGGGGAGCGCCCGCTGGCAGAACGGGCCCGCTGGCTGAAACATGCCGAGTTTTTTGTCGGTCTGTCCTCCGGCCTGTCATGGCTGGCCTGGGCTACCGGTACGCCTGTCATCATGATCAGTGGTTTTACGGACCCGATCAACGAGTTCCATACGCCGTACCGGGTGTTCAGCAACCATGGCTGCAACAGTTGCTGGCACGATATCCGGACGCCCTTCCAGCATGACGATCATCTGTTCTGCCCCCGGCACAAAGGGACGGACAAGGCGTTTGAATGTACACGCAACATCAGCACATCGTATGTACTGTCCGTCATCAAGAAGCTGTGCAGGGATCATGGCTATGTGCCACCGGCTGTGGCCGCCGGGGAACCCTGGCCTGATGATGCAGAACGGATCGCCATGGTGAAGGGAAATCTGCATTACGAGCACAGGCATGAGGTGTACTGGGAGCTTTGAGCCTTCCAGTGGCGGCCCGGCAGCGTCTCCTGTCTGCCGGAGGGTGCCATCTGCTGGTCAGCCTGCTAGAAGGGCGGTCAGGTTCCTTCTTTGCGAGAATGGTTGACTGATGACAGATACATCCCTGCCGGTCTGCGTGGCCGCCCTCTATCATTTCACGGCGTTTGAGGATCACAAGTCCCTGCGCCAGCCCCTTCTGGAGCTGTGCCAGAAGGAGGGCGTGAAAGGCAGCCTGCTGCTGGCCCGTGAGGGCATCAATGGCACGATCGCCGGGCCTGATGCAGGCATCGATGCCGTATTGGCCTACATTGACAGCCTGCCGGGCTGTGCCGGGTTCGATTACAAGAAGTCCCGGGCGAAGACGATGCCCTTCCTGCGGATGAAAGTGCGGCTGAAGAAAGAGATCGTCACGATGGGGCAGCCGGACATTGACCCCCATGTCTGCGTTGGCCGTTATGTCGAGCCGAAGGACTGGAATGCCTTGATCTCTGACCCTGATACGGTCGTGATGGACACACGCAACGACTATGAGGTGGCCATCGGCACTTTCCGGGGTGCCGTGGACCCGAACCTGAAGACATTCCGTGCCTTCCCGGAGTGGTTCCGCAACTGGCGGAAAGAGGTGGAGGCACAGGGCCGCACACCGAAGATCGCCATGTTCTGCACGGGGGGCATACGGTGCGAAAAATCTACCGCCTTTGCCCGGCAGGAAGGGGTGGAGGATGTGTACCATCTGAAAGGCGGCATCCTGAAATATCTGGAAGAGATTCCAGAGGAAGAAAGCCTGTGGGATGGCGAATGTTTCGTGTTCGACCAGCGTGTGTCGGTCGGGCATGGGCTGAAACTGGGCAGGTATGACCTCTGCCATGCCTGCCGTGCGCCCATCAGTGCGGAAGACAAGGAGTCGCCCCAGTATGAGGAAGGCGTGAGCTGCCCGCATTGTTACGGGCAGAGAACGGATGCCCAGCGGCAGCGTTATCGTGAACGCCAGCGTCAGGCGCAGCTGGCGGCAGAACGGGGACAGGCCCATCTGGGGGATGAGGCGCAGGGCTGACCGGCTTTTCAGCCCCGGTCTGCCGTGGAAAAGGCGTCCCCCGAAACGGGGTGACGCCTCCATCTTGTTCAGAAATGTTCCCGCAGGGTCAGGTTGACGGACCGGCCCATGCCCAGAACAGCCCCGGGAGGGCTGCCCGCCGTGCTGACGGCCCGGCCCCCCAGCGGCAGGGCGTAACGCTGGTTCAGCAGGTTGTCGAGGCTCACATCCAGCTGAAGATAGCGGGACCAGTGATACCCGGCTCCGAGATTGAACAGCGCATAGCCGGGTGTCCGGGGCTCGTTGCGGACCCAGTCCACCGTATGTTTGGCTTTGACAAGCACGACTTCCGCCATGCCGTGCCACGGGCCGAAATGCTCATGCAGGCGGATGGTCCCGTTGAGCGGCATCTGCTGGTACAGTCCCGACTGGGTCTTGAAGTCCTGCCCCCGCACCCAGTTCAGAGTGGCGGAGAGTTCCCCCGTGCCCCAGTGTGTATTGTCCCACAGGGTCGTCCGGCCAGAGGCGTTGATGCCGTAGCTCTGGGCATTGTGGTTGGCGAACTGGAGCAGGTTGAAACCCCGTGACAGGGCACCGATGCGCACGACGTTCATGTAATTGTGCGTGTAGGTGTAGAAAGGCTGGATCATGGCCTCCCACTGGTGGTCATCCGTATCGTGGAAGCGGAATGTCACGCTGGTGGTGTTGGCGACTTCAGGTTTCAGGTTCAGGTTGCCGACATAGCCGTTGCCATCACCAAACCAGTTGATCATCCGGGCCGTCATGCTGTCCCGGCTCCAGCCATAGCGTTCATACAGGTTGGGGGAGCGTGTCTTGCGGGCATAGCCGCCCTCAATGTTCAGATAGGCACTGGCCTTGTAGCGCACCAAGGCTGTGACATCGAAATTGTCATCCGTGCGGCCCCGGCGGGCACTGTTGAAGGCACGTGCGGCCGCCTGATTGGTGCTGCCCATGTTCATGCCAGACATACCCATGCCAGACATACCCATATCCGACATGTGGCCCATGCTCATCATGTTCATGCCAGACATTCCTCCCATTCCCATGTCATTCATGGAGGAGAGGCCCTGATAGGGAGAGACCGGGCCGGTATTCATCATGATGACGTCGCTGCGCATGCCGAGTTCGGTGGAGAGGCGGGGCGTCCATTGGGCATTCCACTGGATGAAATGGCCAAGATGGTCCCGATGGGCACCGTTCAGGCTGTGGAACGTGCCCGGCCCCATCATCATGCTGCCCATGACGGGCGGCCACCAGTCATTGAGGCCATCATGACTGAAGGCACTGCCGATCTTGAGCTGATGGCGTCGCCCAAGCGGCATGGTGGCGACCAGACTGTAGCCTGCCGTCCGGCCATCGCTGTTCATGGGCATGCCGGTCGTGGCGCTGTGGCCGCCCTTGTCGGCCAGCATGTTCATGGCATGGGTCACACGCTGCCAGTAGCCCCGGGCCTCCAGCGTCCCCCAGCCGAAGGTGCCCACATATTTCCCGTTCACGAAGGTGGAGCGGTTGTTGGTCTCGTCCATGTACTGGTTGGGGAAACCCTCGTAGGGCGTGTCCTGCTGTCCGAATGTCAGGCTGAAGAGATGGTTCTTCAGTTTCAGGCCCGCCGTCACATCATGACTGAAGCTGAGATAGCTGCTGGAGAGAACCCGTCCGCCACGCCCTCCGGCGGTGTAATCGCTGGCATGGGTGTAGGAGCCGCTGTAGCGCAGGCTGAGCATGTCATTGGCAACCGTGATGGAACCACCGGCACCGGAGCCGCCGCCATTGCTGCGCCAGTCTTCTCTTCCATCGCCTGTCACGAGGATGTTGCCTTCCCGGGCGAACTGCGGGTCTTTCCGTTCCACGGAGATGGTGCCCCCCGTGCTGTCTCCGCCGAGGCTGACAGGCGTGATCCCGGCAATGGCCACGCTGTGGGACACTTCATCTAGGCTGATCTGCGAGAGGGCAGGATTCATGTGGTTGGGGCAGTCCGCCATCAGGGGCATTCCGTCCACGAATGTGGCGACCCGGTCATCCGCCATGCCGTTGAGAACGGGCAGGCTGGCGATGCCGCCCGTTCTGTAGCTGCTGTAACCCGGTACGTCCCGGAACAGGGCCGCCGTGTCGGCTGCCTGCGTGAAAGGGCGCCGGATGGCTGTGACGCTGATCTCTTCAGCCGGTCGGTTGCTGGAGGAGGCTGGGGCCTGGCCAGGCTTCAGGGAGGTGGGGACCTGCCGGATGGGCGACATCTGCGGCCTGTCCGGGGGGCTGGTCGTGGTCCCATGGCCGGGGAGGGAGGAGCCGGAGGCTGGCAGGGTCTGGGCGGTGGCCTGTCCGGCTGGCAGGATCACACCTCCCAGAAACAGGGTGGTCAGGGCCGGACGCACGATACGTCCACCCGTGCAACGGGGAAAAATAGACAAGAGTCATCCATTCTGAAGAAAACATGCGGAAAGGCCGACACGCAGCCTTCTTCAGGCCGGGCCGGTCAGGCGGATGCGTGGCTCAGGATGGTGACGGGTGGCCCACGGCTCGGTGGCCGCTGGCGGGTCGGTTCTGGCGGTGCCTGTGCGGGAGGAACCGCCTGCCATATCTGGCGGGCCAGCCGGGTGCAGCTCAGCAGGACGGCAAGGACGGTCAGTGCGAGCAGGACATGGTCCAGCAGGGGGCAGAGGGGACAGTCCAGCCCGTGATGGTGGTGCCCGCCAGAATGATGATGGTTCATCAGCAGGGGAGCTGATGGTGCTGTCGGGCTGTGGGGATGGCAGTGCGCCTGTGGCTCCACACCCTGCCCCATGGTGGCATGATCCATGCCCGGCATGATGGCGGCAGGGATGGCTTCTGGCCGGGGGGCGATGTCGATGCCTGTCAGCCGCAGGATGGCGGCCCGGGGGCTTTCATCGGGCAGGCTGGCGGCCGTGAGAAGGGTCTGTGCCCCGAATCCCAGCAGCATGACCAGTACCATGAGGAGGCGCAGCGGCGTCCAGCGGAACAGGGCAGAGGTCATCAGGCCGTGGGTGGAGAGAGCCTTCATGGGTCAGTGCCGGACTCCACCGGAGAGACAGGCCAGCAGCGTGCCCAGCATGATCAGCCCCACGCCCAGATAGGCCGTCAGGGACAGGGGCTGACGGAAGATGGTCACGCCGATGAGGACGATGCAGACGATCCCCACCCCGCACCAGACGGCATAGGCGATGCCAAGAGGGACGCATTTGAGGGCCTGTGCCAGACAGAAGAAGGCCGCTCCATAGAGCAGGAGCGAGCCGATGGTGGGCAGGGGCCTGCGGAACCCGTTGGAGATGTTGAGCAGGCTGGTTGCCAGAACCTCCAGCAGGATGGCCCCGAACAGGAAGAGCCAGGCAAGAAAAGGCGTCATGGCGACATCCTATATCAGGATTTCTTTTTTCTGCCACCTTCCCTGCCGGTATCCTGCTGCGGCGTGGCTGGTGCCGGGCCTGTTTTCCCGGCGGCCAGCATGGGGGCGAGGAACTGCCCGGTATGGCTTTCCTTGCAAGCGGCAATGTCTTCCGGCGTGCCGGTGGCGACAACCTGCCCACCGCCTGCACCGCCTTCCGGCCCGATATCGATCACCCAGTCCGCCGTCTTGATGAGATCAAGGTTGTGCTCGATGACCAGCACCGTATTGCCCTGTTCCACAAGGGCATGAAGGACATTCAGCAGCTTGTGGACGTCTTCGGTATGCAGGCCGGTGGTGGGTTCATCCAGCACGTAGAGGGTCCGGCCCGTGGCACGGCGGGCAAGTTCCTTGGCGAGCTTCACACGCTGGGCCTCACCACCGGAGAGGGTGGTGGCCTGCTGGCCGAGGGCTACATAGCCCAGCCCCACCTGCTGGAGGATGGAGAGACGGTCCGCAATGCGGGGCACGGCACTGAAGAACGGCACGGCCTCGTCCACTGTCATGGCCAGAACGTCGGCAATGGATTTGCCCTTGAACTTGATCTCCAGCGTTTCCCGGTTGTAGCGGGCCCCTTTGCAGGTATCGCAGGTGACGAACACATCCGGCAGGAAGTGCATCTCGATCTTCAGCACGCCGTCACCCTGGCAGGCCTCGCAGCGCCCTCCCTTGACGTTGAAGGAGAAACGTCCCGGCTTGTAGCCCCGTGCCTTGGCCTCCGGCAGTTCGGCGAACCAGTCCCGGATGGGGGCGAAGAGGTCCGTATAGGTGGCGGGGTTGGAGCGGGGTGTCCGCCCGATGGGGGACTGGTCGATCTCGATGATCTTGTCGAGCTGCTCGGTGCCTTCCAGCCGTCCATAAGGGAGGGGGACGGCAGCGGACTTCATGATCTGCCGGGCCAGCCCCTTGTAGAAGGTGTCGGTGATGAGTGTGGACTTGCCGCTGCCGGAAACTCCCGTCACGGCGATGAAGGTGCCGAGCGGGAACTTCACGCTGACATTCTTGAGGTTGTTTCCCTTTGCCCCGTGGATGCTCACCCAGCGTCTGCTCTTGCGGCGGGTGGCGGGGACGGGGATGCCCCGGCGGCCAGCCAGCCATGCGCCCGTCAGACTGTCGGGATTCTGGGCGACCTCTTCCGGCGTGCCGCAGGCGATGACGTGCCCGCCCTGTGTTCCGGCTCCCGGCCCCATGTCGATGAGGTAGTCCGCCTGCCGGATGGCATCCTCGTCATGTTCCACGACAAGGACGGTATTGCCGAGATTCCTCAGCCGCTCCAGCATGGTGAGCAGGCGGGCATTGTCCCGCTGGTGCAGCCCGATGGAGGGCTCATCCAGCACGTAGAGGACGCCCGTCAGGCCAGAGCCGATCTGCGAAGCCAGCCGGATGCGCTGGCTCTCCCCGCCGGAGAGCGTGCCGGAACTGCGGGAGAGGGTGAGATAGTCCAGCCCCACACGGTCGAGGAAATGCAGCCGCTCGGTGATTTCCTTGAGGATGCGCCGGGCGATCTCGGCCCGCTGGGGTGTCAGGCTGGCCTCCACGGTGCTGAACCAGGCAAGGGCCTCGCTGATGGTCAGATCCGAGGCCTCGGCAATGTTGCTGTCATTGACCTTCACGCAGAGGGCTTCCGGCCGCAGGCGGGCACCGTGACAGGCCGGGCAGGGCATGGCGGACTGGTACCGGCCCAGGGCCTCCCGGACATGGACGCTGCTGCTCTGCGCCAGACGGCGTTGCAGATGGCTGATGATGCCTTCGAAAGGCCGGTGGATGGTGTGTGTCTTCCCCTTGCCATCCTGATAGGGGATGCTGACGGCTTCCGGCCCGCCATGCAGGAGGAACTGGCGTGAACTGTCCTTCAGCCTGTTCCATGGGGTGTCCAGCGTTTCCTCGCAATGGCGGGCCAGGGCGGCGAGGGTCTGGTCAAAGAGCGGGTCCTGCTCATTCCGCCACGGGGCAATGGCGCCTTCCCGCAGGGTCAGGCTGTCATCGGGGATGATGAGGTTGGGGTCGAAATGCGTTTCCGTACCCAGCCCGTCACAGGTCGGGCAGGCTCCCATCGGGGCGTTGAAGGAGAAGAGGCGGGGTTCCACACTTTCCAGCATGAAGCCGGATTCCGGGCAGGAATAGCGGGAGGAGAAGGAAGCCTTCAGCGGCTCACGGTCTTCCCCGCTGCGGAGGACTTCCTCGACAGAGGCCAGGCCGTCCGAGAGGTCCAGGGCGGTTTCAAAACTGTCGGCCAGCCGGGTTTCCACACCGTCCTTCAGCACCACACGGTCCACCACGACATCCACGTTGTGGCGTGTCTTGCGGTTCAGCTTCGGGGCGTCGCCGATCTCGTAGAGCGTGCCATCAATGCGTACACGGGCGAAGCCACGGCGGGTCAGCTCGGCCAGTTCCTTCGCACAGTCGCCCTTGCGGTCCCGCACGACCGGGGCCAGCAGCATGAGCCGTGTGCCGGCGGGCATGGCCATCACACGGTCCACCATCTGGCTGATGCTCTGGGCCTCGATGGGCAGGCCGGTAGCCGGGGAGTAGGGAACACCCGCCCGTGCCCAGAGCAGGCGCATGTAGTCGTGAATTTCGGTGATCGTGCCGACCGTCGAGCGTGGATTGCGGGAGGTTGTTTTCTGCTCAATGGAAATGGCCGGGGAGAGGCCCTCGATGGAATCAACATCCGGCTTGCCCATCAGTTCCAGAAACTGGCGGGCATAGGCGGAGAGGCTCTCCACATAGCGACGTTGCCCTTCGGCATAGATGGTGTCGAAGGCGAGGGAGGACTTGCCGGAGCCGGAAAGGCCCGTCAGCACGGTCAGCCTGTCCCGGGGGATGGTGACGTTGACGTTCCGCAGGTTGTGCGTACGGGCACCACGGACGATGATGTGGCTTGTGCTGGCAGGGCGGGCTGTGTCTGTCACGCTATGTCCTCATTACGGCCTTTGTGGCAGGTATGGATGCACGGGCGGTCCATCTGTGCAATATAGGCAATATGGGTACACGGTGCCAGAATCGAACCGTGGCAGTGAAAAGTTCCTGAGAGAAGTGGAAGAAGGCATATGGCAGGTAGCGTAAACAAGGTCATTCTGGTGGGGAATCTCGGGCGTGACCCGGAGGTCCGGAACACCCAGTCCGGCAGCAAGATCGTCAATCTGGCTATCGCTACCAGCGATACGTGGAACGACCGCAATACAGGAGAGCGGCGTGACCGGACGGAATGGCACCGTGTCGTCATTTTCAACGAGCGTGTCGGTGATGTGGCGGAACGTTATCTGCGCAAGGGCCGCAAGGTTTATATCGAAGGCGAGCTGCGTACCCGCAAGTGGACGGACCAGCAGGGCGTGGAGAAATACACGACCGAGGTTGTGATCGATCGCTTCCGTGGCAATCTTGTCCTGCTGGACAGCCAGCGTGGCGGTGGTGACGGCGGCGGCTATGGTGATGATGGTTATGACGGTGGTTATGGTGATGGCGGCAGCAACTGGGCTGGTGGCGGGTCCGCTCCGGCGGGCCGTGGCGGTGCCGGTGGTCGTGGTCAGCAGGGTGGCAACTTCGGTGGCGGTGCTGGCTGGGACAGTTCTTCCGGGCAGGGTGATCAGGCACTGGATGACGAGATTCCGTTCTGACCCTGTCCTTTCATGAGGCACGGTCCGGTGGGTGCCATCGGGTCGTGCAGGACAGGCAGGCAGCAGGCAGGGAACGGGTGGGACATGGGCGGAACGGGGAGCAGGCGTGCCGTAAGGTGGCGGGTGCAGGCTGGTGCCGTGCTGGTTGCGGCGGGAGGCCTGTTGGCTGGGTGTGCGGCAACGCCCCCGCAGCATCCCAATAATATCTGCGACATTTTTCAGGAAAAACGCAGCTGGTATCACACAGCCATGCGGCAGGAGGCCAAATGGCACATTCCTGCTTCCGTTCCCATGGCCATCATGAATCAGGAATCAAGTTTCCGGGCCAATGCACGGACCAGACGGACCTACATACTCTGGATCATCCCGTGGGGGCATATCAGTACGGCTTACGGCTATGCCCAGGCCAAGAACGAGATATGGCGTGATTACCAGCGGCAGACTGGCGCCGGTGGCAGCCGGACAGATTATGCCGACGCTCTCAATTTCATGAACTGGTATATCACCAACAGCCGGAAGGTGGATGGCATCCCCGTCACGGATGCCACGAGGCAGTATCTGGCTTATCATGAGGGATGGACGGGGTACCGTCGCCGGACTTACGCCAGCAAGGGCTGGCTGGTGACGGTGGCCCGCAAGGTGGGCCACCGTGCCCGGCAGTATCAGCAGCAGTATGATGCCTGTCGGGACAGGCTCAAGGGCGGCTGGTGGGAAAATTTCTGGGACTGGCTGTTCTGATCAGCCGCCCTTCTGCGGGCTTGTCAGGCCGTTGGCCAGGGCCGCTGCCGCACCGGGGCTGTGAGGAGCCTTTTTTGGTGCACCATCCCGGTCATCATGCCGTGTGTGCGGGATGACATTACCATCCATGAGCACGTAACGGAACTGGCCATCCTTGATCTCTGCCAGGAAGATGTCCTCCAGTTTTTCGATGTTCCGCTTTTTCATGTCTTCCATAAGGGCTTCTTCGGAGAGGCCAACATCTTCAAGGTCATCAGCACGGACAACCCCGTCATAATAGACGATCAGTGCAGGGAGTTTTTTCTTGTCCGTGATGGCAGTAATGGCGCCGCTCGGCTCGATCTGGGCAAAGTAAACATCATCAAAGGAATAAATACCCTGGATGTTGAGCTGGGAGGCAATGTTGAGCATGTCGATCTTGTTGTTCTTGTCACGGATGTTCTCCATGAGGAAGCGGCCATCCTTGATGATCGGAATCTGCCTGCCGATGGTCACGTTTCTGAACATGTTGATTTTTCTGCAGAAGCGTGTCAGGGTGAGCAGGATACCAACCCCGATGAGCAGGGCGATGACATATTCATGGAAGGATATGTTGGTCGTATAAAGGACGCCGCCAACGAGTCCGCCGAGGATGAAGTTGCCGACGAGGTCGATGGCGTTCATCTGGGAGACCTGGCTGCGGCCAGAGATGTTGAGATAAGCAATGATGATGGCGAAGCCGGTGACCAGCTTCAGGAACATCCAGATGTTGAGAGCCAGATTCGGAAAGAGTTGGTGAAGCATCGGGGAGAACCTTGCTATGGGGAAGAGGGGGCAGCGGGTGTCCCCCTGCTGCCGTGTAAGGGAGATGCACCTTTGTATGCAAGGCTATAAGGGGCATTAATATCTTTTCAAGATGTTGCGCTCTTTTTCCTGCCTGTTACCCTTGAGGAAACAGAACAGACATCGAATTTTTCGGAGACCGAATCAGGTCAGGCAAACAAGGAGTATTCATGAGCAAGCACACGAATTTTCCGATCCCCGATCAGGCCCCTGCTGCGGTGCTGCCCACGGGGCGCCTTGATATGATCCTTTTTGACTGTGACGGCGTGCTGGTAGGGGGGGAGCATCTCTCCACAGCGCTCATGTCCGAAGATGCCCGCAGCCATGGCTGGGACATCAGTGATGAAGAAGGCAACAAGCTCTTCGGTGGTGGTGAGCTGGCCAAGATTGGTGAGATGATCGCCGAGAAGACAGGTGACAAGCTCCCGGACAACTGGGACATGATCATGCAGGACCGCATTGTGGAGATGATGCGGAAGAAGGCGAAGGAAGTGCCCGGTGCCACGAAGATGCTGCGTGATGTCGTCAACGAGATTCGCCTGCCGATCCGTGTTGGCTCCAACTCTTCCGAGGCAGAGATGGAGGCCAAATTTTCCAGCACAGGGTTGGACAAGATTCTGAAGGAAGAGCGCATCCATTCCGGCCGTGACCTGAACATGCCCAAGCCTCGCCCGGATATCTACCTGCATGGGGCGAAGCAGGAAGGGGTTGATCCGGCGCATTGCCTGGTGCTGGAAGATTCGGATGCCGGGGTCGAGGCTGCCCGCCGTGCCGGCATGGCCTGCGTGCTGCTGCGTGACCTTGACAAGCCTGCCCCGTCCTGGCCGGGCCTGCTGCGTATTGCCCATCTTGATGAGTTCGTGCCGCTGCTCAAGAAAATCATCGCTGCACAGGAAGAGCATCGCAAGGGCTGAGACATCCTTGCCTGCTGGAGGCCGGAGCCACGCTCCCGCCCGTTTTGTTCATGATCCTGCTGGAGACCTGTTATGCTGACATATGACAGTCTGAAATCCCTGCCGCAGAAGGTGGCTGGTCCTGCTTATGACGTCCGCAAGGTGACGTCAGGCATTGTGCATTTCGGGGTGGGCAATTTCTTCCGAGCCCATCTGGGATACTATGTGGACCGTGTTCTGGCCCTGCCGGACCAGCAGCATTGGGGCATCACAGGTGTCGGGCTGCGCTCCGGTGGGAACTCCGACAGGAAGGCCGAAGAGTTTCGGGCACAGGAGGGGCTGTACTCTCTGACGGAGATTGCCGCTGATGGCAAGGCGGAGATCCGTGTCATGGGATGTTTGAGGGATTATCTCCAGGCGCCTGATGAGCCGGAGACGGTTCTCGCCCTTCTGGCGGACAAGGCCACGAAGATCGTCTCCATGACCATCACGGAAGGCGGCTACAATATTGACGAGACAACAGGGGAGTTCCGCACGTCTCTGCCTGCCGTGCAGGAGGACCTTGCCAACCCGAAAAAGCCCAGCACCATCTTCGGTTTCGTGGTGGAAGGGCTGCGCCGCCGCCGTGAGGCGGGTCATGGTGGTCTGACTGTCATGTCCTGCGACAATCTGCGGCATAATGGCGATGTGTCCCGCAAGGCGTTTGTCGGGTATGCCCGGGCTGTGGATGCGGACCTTGCCGAGTGGATCGATCAGAACGTGACCTTCCCCAATGCGATGGTGGACCGCATCACGCCGTCTGTCTCTGATGAGGGTAAAGCCAAGCTGAATGAGCGCAGCGGATTGGACGATCTCCAGCCGCTTCTGTCCGAGGATTTCATCCAGTGGGTGATTGAGGATAAATTTGCGGCAGGTCGTCCCGCCTTTGATAAGGTCGGGGTGGAGTTTACCGATCAGGTCAGTGCCTATGAACATGCCAAGATCCGTATGCTCAATTCCAGCCATCTCATTCTCAGTGCTGCGGGCATGTTGCTGAATCTGGAACTTGTGGACCAGGTTCTGGGTGAACCACGTGTGCATAAGTTTGTGGATTCTGTTCTGGAAAAGGATGTGATCCCCACACTGAAGGCTCCGCCGGGTGTGGACCTGCATAAATATAAGGCGACACTTCTGACCCGCTTCTCCAACGCTGCCATGGCAGACCAGGTAGCCCGTATTGCCTCGGATGCAACATCCAAGGCGCAGGTGTTCTGGACGGAAACAGTGCGTGCCGTGCTGGAGGGTGGCCGGGAGCGGACCCGTATCGTGTACTGCATGGCCCTCCTGCTGGAGCTGCTGCGGGGCAGGAATGAAAAAGGCGAGAAAATTGCGCTTCAGGAGCCGTTCCTGACGGCAGAACAGTTGAACATTGCTGCCTCTGACGATTTTGAGGCTTCCATCGGTCTGCCTGCTTTCGACAGCTGGCGTGATCTTCTGACCCCAGAGATTAAGCAGGAGATTGTGCGTGATCGGGAGCTGATCCGTCAGAAGGGTGTTCTGGCCAGCCTGCCCGTGTGATGAGGCGATGAGCCGTTGAAAATTGATTGTGTGTAGAGAAAGGGAGGCTCCGGCCTCCCTTTCTCATGTTTGCTGTCAATCTTGTGGATAAAATTTGCTGGAGTGGTTTTTGGCTGTTCAGCGTCTCAACTTTCTTCTGTAAGGGCCGGAGAGGACTTGCCTCGGCGAGGTCATTAAAATTATATTTAATTCGGTAAGTTCTTTGACAATTAAAAAAGACTTATAATACAAATGGTTACAAGAAGTCTGTTCCCCGCCTACGCGGGGATGAACCGATCACTCGGGCGGAGATGACAGGCGGGGAGCACTGTTCCCCGCCTACGCGGGGATGAACCGGCCAGAACCCTTATGGGTCTCTGGTCGATCAGCTGTTCCCCGCCTACGCGGGGATGAACCGTAGCGACATTTAACGACATAAAAATGCGGGTACTGTTCCCCGCCTACGCGGGGATGAACCTTACTTGACCTTAGGGAAATAAACCGGCCAACTCTGTTCCCCGCCTACGCGGGGATGAACCGCTGTTTTTTTCCGCTTTGGCCCGTTTTGGTCACTGTTCCCCGCCTACGCGGGGATGAACCGTACATCGTTGATGATGGCGGCCTCTGATATGGCTGTTCCCCGCCTACGCGGGGATGAACCGCCAGCGGCATCATAGACCGTGTCTGGGAGGTCCTGTTCCCCGCCTACGCGGGGATGAACCGTAGCCCCACCCACGCCTCCTACGGAGGCTGTGCTGTTCCCCGCCTACGCGGGGATGAACCGCCCGTGGTCAGTGTCACGTGTGTTGCGCCGGTCTGTTCCCCGCCTACGCGGGGATGAACCGCCCGTGGTCAGTGTCACGTGTGTTGCGCCGGTCTGTTCCCCGTCTACGCGGGGATGAACCGGTGTTTCACCACGAGGCCGAAACCAAAATCCAGCTGTTCCCCGCCTACGCGGGGATGAACCGTTTTGCAGGCTCTGCATGGGAGCGAGGCCAAGCTGTTCCCCGCCTACGCGGGGATGAACCGTCGTAGCCCTCATCCCTCCCGGTGGAGATAATCTGTTCCCCGCCTACGCGGGGATGAACCGAGACTTCAGCCGCAATCGCTCCACACAGGTATCTGTTCCCCGCCTACGCGGGGATGAACCGCCCCAGGCAGGCGTGGCGCAATATCGCAGCCGCTGTTCCCCGCCTACGCGGGGATGAACCGTCCGTGCAGGCTTGCATATGTCAGGCTCAAGTCTGTTCCCCGCCTACGCGGGGATGAACCGGCGGAGGTCATTTCATACCGAGGGAGCGTCCCCTGTTCCCCGCCTACGCGGGGATGAACCGCGGCCTGATCCGCCAGACTGATGAACACCACCCTGTTCCCCGCCTACGCGGGGATGAACCGGCAGCCCCTCACCGATCTGCTCATCGTTTCTGCTGTTCCCCGCCTACGCGGGGATGAACCGAGAATTCAGATCGTCTGGATTAAGGATTTCTCCTGTTCCCCGCCTACGCGGGGATGAACCGCCGGAGCGCATGGGCATCCAGATCAGCACATTCTGTTCCCCGCCTACGCGGGGATGAAACCGGGATCATCATCCCCTCTGACGTGCTGCGCCACCTGTTCCCCGCCTACGCGGGGATGAACCGACCGGCATTGACTGGCGGGACGGCACATCATGCTGTTCCCCGCCTACGCGGGGATGAACCGGCAATCTGATTGTAACCGGGTTCCGGGCCAAGCTGTTCCCCGCCTACGCGGGGATGAACCGGGGTGGTGCCCATCCCGGCCAGCGGTTGCCAGCTGTTCCCCGCCTACGCGGGGATGAACCGGGTAGGCACACCCACCACACCGGATGAGCAGGCTGTTCCCCGCCTACGCGGGGATGAACCGGTCCGGCCGCCAGAGACCGTCGCAGGGAAGGCCTGTTCCCCGCCTACGCGGGGATGAACCGTTCAGATGGCAGGAATGACCGACGCCCAGTGGCTGTTCCCCGCCTACGCGGGGATGAACCGACGAATGACCCTTTCCAGCTTTTGAAAGAGCACTGTTCCCCGCCTACGCGGGGATGAACCGTCATAACAGAGCAAACAGCGGCCCGCTTCACTCTGTTCCCCGCCTACGCGGGGATGAACCGAGACTTATTGGTCCCAGTCAGCCCATCTACCCCTGTTCCCCGCCCACGCGGGGACAAACTCGGTGCCAGACCGCCATCACTGGCCTGTACCGAACTGTTCGCCAGTGGGTCATGGGGTGGTGGTTGGTGGCATATGTGGTCGCCAGAGCCATTCCAGAGCTTCGGGAAGGGTCTGTTCGATGGTGGGGCCATCCACATGCCGGGCATTGCGGGCAAAGACAAATTGGTAATCATAGCCCTTGTCGGCCAGCACGCGGGCCATGTTTTCCCCAGCCAGCACCCAGTCATGCATGCCATCAGGCATGGACGGAACGGGGTAGAACAGGTCCTGGTCGCCTACTTCGTACCAGATGTGCAGCGGGGCCAGTGGTGCCGCCGGGATGAGCGCCGCACCGGGATGGGGGGGTACGGCTTCCGGTGTTCCGGCCCATGGGGAGTGAAGCTGCCATCCCCCGCCGGGCAGGGCGGGGTCGTGCGGCCATTGCTGGTTGACCAGCGAAGGAGAGTAGGCCAGCACCCGGTGATAGAGGTTGGGCCGGAACCAGGCCATGGCAAAGGCCGCTGCCCCACTGGAGCTGAACCCCATGGTGGCCCGTTCCTCCGGGTTGCGGGAGAGAGTGAGGCTGGCCTTCTTCTCCACAAGAGGGAGGACATGCGCCTCTACCCAGTCGGCATAAGCGCCGGACATGGTGTCATATTCCCGCCCCCGTTCACTGCCCTGGGCGTCGCCACCCCCGGCTCCAACGCCAATGACAATCATGGGAGGGATACGTTTTTCTTTCAGCAGCCCGTCCACCATGGCGAAAAGATCCCGTCCCGGATAGAGGCCATTATTGCTGCCATCACCAAAGATGAGAAAGGGAAGGGGGCGGTCGGTCGGCGTGTTGGGGGGGATATAGACATCCACCGTGCGGGTCCAAGGGGCCGGGTGAGCTCCGGGAACGGTCAGATTGGATGGATCGCCCGGCACGCTTGTGGAGACATGCACCATGCCTGCTTCCCCTGTGCTGGTGGTGCAGGGGGCTGGGTCATCCCGTACAGTGCCGGGGCTGTAGCCACTGGTCGGGGATGAGGCCAGCGTGAAGCTGATGATCCGCCCCTCCGGGAGCTGTATGTTCTGCCACTGTGCAGGGAGTGTGTGGGAGGTGCCAAGAATGTAGTTGCCTGTTTTATCCACAGGCGGCAGGGCGTTGTCGGGCAGGTCAATGGCTTCAGGATAAAGTGGATCATGTGGATCATGTATCGGCATGGCGCCAGAGCCACTCAGGCCGGATGTGTCGATGAAGAAAGGTTTGTGTGGTGCGGTTGTATTGGCCTGTGGGGGCTGGAGGGCTTTCAGGGGAACGCAGTCAGCAGAGGCGGCCTGTGCCAGGGTAGGGGCTGAAATACCCAGTATCAGACTCATGAGCCCGGTGCAGAGGCTGTACCGGCAAAAATGGATTTTGGTGCTCCATCGGAGCGGTGAAGGGCTTGGGGCAGAAAAACGCATGGCAAACATCACGGAAGAAGAAATATGGGACACATCGTGTCAGACGCTACCATAGTTTGCCTCATCGCCAAGCCCTGCTGTCCCGGAAATGATGGGCCTTGACCCAGGGATCAGAGGCCCATCCTGCTGGATCAGCCCGGCTGGTGGGTGTCGATCAGCGTGGCAAGTTTTTTCGCATCCTGCGGGGACACGCCCTGGAGCGGACGGGGGAGCGCACTGGGTCCAGCCAGCCCCATGATCGTCGCCGCAGAGGCGATCACACGCAGGGAGCCACCATAACGGGCACTCATCTCCCAGAAGGGGGCGAAGATGGCCTCGATGCGGGCTACATCTTCTCTCTGGCCAGTCAGGGCCGCATCCGTCAGCTGGCGGGCCAGATGGGGGAACAGGCCACCCCATTCAGAGTACCAGATGCGGGCGCCCTGCATCAAGGCACCGGCGGCGGTCGGATCACCGCTGATGCCGGGGGAGGTGCTGTCAGGCAGGGCAGGCAGCAGGCGTTTCATCCGGGCGGTAGCCTCTTCTGCCGTGGGGGAGCCGCTGGGGAGCTTGATGGAACGGACCTGCGGCAGCTGGCAGATGCGCTGCATCAGGGTATCGGAGAAATGGAACTGTGTCGTGCCGGGGGTGTCATAGACGACCAGCGGCACGGACACATGGCGGCTCACCGTTTCATACAGGGTGAAGACCTCTTCGTCCCGCAGGGGGAAGTAACTCATCGGGGGCAGCAGCAGGGCTTTGACACCGGCTTTCTGGGCATCTTCGGCCAGCAGCAGCGTGTCCCGCAGGTTGATGGCCCCGATGCTGACAAGAACCGGCGTCGTGCCAGCGTGGCTGACAGCCAGTCGGGCGATCTTTTCCCGTTCGTTCCGGGTCAGGAAGGCATAGCTGCCGGTGGAACCGAGGGCACCGATGGAATCGACTTTTGCCTCGACCAGTCGGGCGATCAGTGCGGCGAAGCGGGCCTCATCGGGTGCGTCCTGGTGCATGGGGGTGATGGGGAAGGCACTCAGCCCCGTGAAGGAAAATGTCATGGTCTGTCCTTTCCGTGTACGGTCCCGGTCATGATGGCGGGAAAAAGGCTGCGCCGTATAGAAGGAATGTGACAGGCCGTGGTTTCAGCGGGGCAGGGGACCTGCCCGGTACCGGCCCGGTGTCGTGCCGAATGTCCGGCGGAAGAGGCGCCCCATGTGGCTCTGGTCGGCAAAGCCTGCCTCCATGGCGGCCTGAAGGCTGCCGACACCGGCCCGCAGCTGCGTTTTCACATGGTTGAGCTGCTGGAGCAGGCGGAATGTCTGTGGTGATAAGCCGTAATGACGTTGGAAACGGCGGGAATAGGCCTCCCGGCTCATGTTGGCCTGTTGGGCAAGACTCTGGATGGACGTCGTGAGCGACATGTCCTGCATGGGCAGGGGAAGGCGCGGTGGGGCGGCCAGATGGACATGGGACGGACGGTTACCAAGGCAGTGCTGGATGAGGGCGGCGCAGTCTGCCTGGTCCAGAGGGAGACCGGGCGTGAGATAGAGGTTCAGGCAGAGTGTCTGCCCGACACGGGCTGGATCGGCATCCTGCGAAACGTGGGGCGTACCCGCAGGAATGAGCAGGGCCTGCCCCGCCGTGAGGTGGACGGGCTGGCCAGCGATGAGAAAATGGCGACAGCCGGAGAGGATGAAGGCCAGCTGGTCTTCCTGATGGAAATGCAGCGGCAAGGCGAGCGTGGTGCCCCGGGCCATGCTCATTTCTTTCACGTCAGGATGGCCTGCCCGCCAGTAGTGCCACGGGGGGCCGGGAGGCATCAGGGAGGAGGAAAGAGGGAGCATGATGTGGTGCCGGGGCGTCGTCTGGTCCTTGATAGGGGGGGGGCAGGATAACCTGCCTTCCGGGGGAGCGTCCATCTGATCTGGAGGGTACCAAAAATAGAATGACCGGTCTATTCTTTGTGGACAGAACAGGTCTTTCCTGATAGGATTACAGCATGACAGTTGCAGAAAAGCATGAGCAGGCCCGTCGGCGTATTCTGGAATCTGCCCGCCCTCTCATTGGGCTGCGGGGGTTTTCTGCCGTGGGGCTGAGCCAGATTCTGGAGGCAGCTGGTATCCCCAAAGGCTCGTTCTATCATTATTTCGAGTCGAAAGAGCATTTCGGGGCTGCCCTTCTGGAGCTTTACAACGAGCAGTATCTGGTCAAGCTGGAAGCTCTCATTGCGCAGACGGGCAGGACCGGGTTTGAGAAACTGTCTCTGTATTGCCAGTGCTGGGTGGATGCCCAGCAGGATGGCTGCCTCAATGAGAAATGTCTTGTCGTCAAGCTGGCGGCGGAGGTGTCCGATCTTTCGGAGAGGATGCGGCTGATCCTTGCCGAAGGCACGACCCGGATCGTGGACTGTCTGGCCCGTATCGTCGAGGAGGGGCAGAAGGATGGCTCCATCACGAAGGCGCTGCCCGCCCGGTATCTGGCGTCTGCCGTGTATCAGACGTGGCTCGGAGCCACTCTGCTGGTCAAGGTCACGCACCAGCAGGCTCCGTTCGAGGAGGCTTTCGAGGCGACCCGTCATCTTGTGACAGTCTGAGTCATCCCGGTTTCCCGTCTTTTTTCGAAGAAGGAAAGTTTTTTCGGGAAGGGTCTTTCATTTTCGAGATGACCGGTCTATTTGTTGAGTGTTCCCGATGAAGGCTCAGGGCCGATTCCCTAAAGGCTTTGGGACCAGGGAGAGAATGGTATCTCACATGGCCGTTAAAGATGACCGGTCTATTATGTGATCTGGCCTGAAAGAGCGGTAAGGAGGACAGCATGGATAATTTTGAATTCTATAACCCGACAAAAATCCTTTTTGGCAAAGGGATGATTGCCAGGCTGGATGAGCAGATCGACCAGCAGGCCCGGGTTCTTGTCCTCTATGGTGGTGCCAGCGCCGAGAAGAGCGGTACGCTGGGTGAAGTCCGCAAGGCATTGGGGCAGCGGACATTCTGCGAATTCGGCGGGATTGAGGCCAACCCGACTTACGAGACGCTCATGAAGGCTGTCGAGGTCGCCCGCAAGGAGAAGGTGAATTTCCTTCTGGCTGTTGGTGGCGGTTCCGTCATGGATGGCACGAAATTCGTTGCTGCTGCCGTGCCGTATCAGGGCGAACCGTGGGAAATCCTGCTGAAGCAGGGTGAGACGGTCCAGCAGGCTCTGCCGCTGGGAACGGTCGTGACACTGCCCGCTACCGGGTCGGAGATGAACAGCATTGCCGTGATCTCCCGCAAGGAGACGGGCGACAAGCTGGCTTTCTCGAACCCGCACGTCTTCCCGGTCTTTTCCATTCTGGACCCGACCCGCACTTTCAGCCTGCCGCCCCGGCAGGTGGCCAATGGTGTGGCGGATTCCTTCGTCCACGTGATGGAAGCGTACATGACCCTGCCGCAGGATGCGATGGTGCAGGACCGCTACGCTGAGGGCCTGCTGCTGAGCCTGCATGAGATTGGCCAGCGCATCACCAGTGCTCCTGCTGATGACTACGACCTGCGTGCCAACCTGATGTGGGTGGCAACACAGGCCCTGAATGGTCTCATCGGGGCTGGCGTGAAGCAGGACTGGGCCACCCATGCCATCGGCCATGAGCTGACGGCGAAATACGGGATCGACCATGCCCGCACGCTGGCCATCGTCTTCCCGGCCATGCTGAAGGAGCGTCGGGAGCAGAAGCGTGCCAAGCTGCTGCAATATGCCGCCCGTGTTCTGGGGCTGACGGAAGGCACGGAGGATGAGCGCATCGATGCCGCCATCGCCCGTATCGAAGCCTTCTTTGAAGGGCTGGAGATTCCGGTCCGTCTTTCTGCCTACGACATTGACCGTGCTGGTATTGATCCCATCATTGCCCAGCTGGAAGAGCATGGCATGACAACTCTTGGTGAACATCAGGACATTACGTCAGAAATCAGCCGCAAAGTTCTGGAAAGAAGTTTGTAAGGTTCCAATATCTGGTTGGGGGGCGGCAATGGTCCGTGTTGTTGCTCCCCAGCCGACCTTTGGGCAGTGATTCAACACTGTCCATATCACACCCAGGTTCCGCTGCAGGGACCCGGGAAGAACGAGGTGTATCATGGCATTTGCCACTGTTAATCCTTATACGAATGAAGTTGTCAAAGAGTTTCCGGAAGCAACGGAACAGGACGTTCAGGCCGCCCTGGCCCGGGGACATGAGGCTTACGAAGCATGGCGGGAAACCAGCTTTGAAGAGCGCGCCAAGCTCATGAAGAACATCGGTGCCCTGCTGCGCCGTGATGCGGAGAAGCTGGCCCGTCTGGCTGCGCTGGAGATGGGCAAGGTGCTGGCCGAAGGGAAGGCCGAAGCCATCCTGTCTGCCCAGATCTGCGAATATTATGCCGAGAACCTGGCAGAGCTGCTGAAGCCGGAAGACCTGAAGCTCTCCGACCCCAAGATGGGGCGTGCCAAGCTGGTGTATGAGCCGCAGGGCATCGTGCTGGCCATCGAACCCTGGAACTTCCCGTATTATCAGGTGCTGCGCATTGTGGCGCCACAGCTTTCTGCCGGTAATGCGGTCCTTCTGAAACATGCAGGCAACCTGCCGCAGTGTGCTGCTGCCTGCCAGGAGCTGGTTGAAGAAGCGGGCGCACCGAAGGGGCTGTTCCAGAATATCTACATGCCGCACAAATTCACGGAGATGGTGCTGGATGATCCCCGTACTTGTGGTGTGGCGTTGACAGGGTCCGAGCGGGCCGGGTCCATCGTGGCTGGTGCTGCTGGCAAGGCTCTCAAGAAGGCGACCATGGAGCTGGGGGGCAGCGATGCCTTCATCGTTCTGGATGATGCCGACCTTGAGAAGACCGTTAAATGGGCCGTGTTCGGCCGCCACTGGAATGCCGGTCAGGTCTGTGTCTCTGCCAAGCGCATCATTGTGGTGGACAGCCTTTATGACCGCTTTGTGGAACTGTACAAGAAGGGCATTGCCGAGCTGAGGGCCGGGGATCCTTTGGACCCGAACACCAATTTCGCTCCTCTTGCTTCCCAGCAGGCTGCGGATGATCTGCGTGAAATGGTGGAGAAAGCCGTCAAGCAGGGAGCGAAGGCTGAGACCATTCCTGTAGCCGTGCCTAACCAGGGGGCGTTTTTCCAGCCGGTTGTTCTGACGGAACTGGATGAGAACAATGAGGCCCGTCATTGGGAGTTCTTTGGCCCGGTTTCCCAGCTTTATCGTGCCAAGGATGAGAATGATGCCGTTCGCATCGCCAATGACTCTCCGTATGGTCTGGGTGGCGCCATCTTCTCCAGGGATGAAGCCCGGGCAGTTCGTGTGGCGTCCAAGATCCGTACCGGCATGGTGTTCATCAACCACCCGACCACGACCAAAGCGGAACTGCCTTTCGGCGGTATTGCCCGCTCCGGTTATGGGCGTGAACTTATGAGCCTTGGGATCAAGGAATTCGTGAACCACAAGCTCGTCAATGTCATGGACATTGACTCTCCGTTCTGAAGAACGGGCTGGCCCGTATCTTTGGTCATGAAAAAGGCGGCTCCATCATGGAGCCGCCTTTTTTCGTGTCTGGAGGTTTTTATCGCCCCAGCATGGAGCCCATGACACCGTCCCGCCGGATGATGCCGTGCAGCAGGGCCGCTCCAATATGGGCGAGAATGAGCAGGATCAGCCCATAGGCCAGAAGACTGTGCAGGCAGCGCAGGACACCCCACAGATGGGGATGGAAGCCCATGAGCGGCGGGATGTGGCAGCCCCCCCACAGGGTGATCGGGTATCCGCCAGCCGAGAGCATGGCCCAGCCGACCAGCGGCAGGGCGATCATGAAGCCATAAAGCAGGATATGGGAGAAATGGGCGGCCAGCTTCATGGGGCCGGGCATGTCCATTGGCAGGGCAGGTGTGTGGTTGGCAAACCGGTTGACAAGCCGGATGACCACCAGCAGCAGGAGCAGGAACCCCACCGTGCGATGCAGCGTGAAGAGACCGGCATAGTGGATGGTGGAGTCATGCGCCATGACCAGCCCGACAAAGAGCATGACGATGATGAGGACCGCCATCACCCAGTGCAGCAGGATGGAGAGGCGGGGGAAGGGCGTAGCATGGCCTGTATTCTGTGGAAAAGACATGGGTTACTGGCCCTTCTCGTCTTGTGTGAGGGTCGGACTGGCAACATCGCCCGGCGTGACCATGCTGGGTGCTTTGTGCTCGGCAGACCGGGTTGCATAGGACCTCATGTAGACTGACGAGCGCAGGGCCAGCAGCGGGTCGTCCGAGGCGCTGATTCCGTCAGGCAGGATGGTGGGGTCGAACACCATGGGGCCACAGGGGCTTTCATCCTCGCTGTAGGCCTTCGTGAAGGTCACCGTGCCGACCGTTACCTTCTGGTCCGCATTGTCCCATGGCTGGCTGGAGTCGTTGACCGGGTCTCCTTCACGGGCCACCGTGGCAACGATGTCCCAGCGGAGGGGCCGTTGATCCAGCGTCTGGACCAGCCGTTTGAAGAGATAGTTGCCATCATTGGCGCCACTGCCGTCAGCCGGGCTGAAGGGTTCCTGCGCCACGGCAGCCCAGCGGACGGCTGCCTTTTTTCCAGCTTCATCTGTCAGGATGAAGCTGTCGAGGCTGTTGTATGTGTCGTTGGTCAGGTCGGATGTCTGCTTGTGGGCTTTTGCCTGTTCAAAAGCCGTTTTCAGCCAGGGGCGCTGGGCTGCATAGGCCTGAACGGCTACAGGGTCGGGCCTGTGGGTGGCAGGGTCCAGCTTTGCGGCTCCGAAGAAAGCGTAAGCATCGGCAATATCCCGCATGGACTGGAGAGGGGCATCCACCAGCGCCAGCCGCCAGTCATCACCGGATGGGGAGCGTATCTGCATGGAAAGGCTGCGGGCCACGGCGGGATTGTCCGGCAGATACGGCAGTGGCGGAGCCAGTGAGAAACGCCCCATGACAGGCAGATGCTCGCCCCTGAAGATGCCGGAACGGGACAGGGCCCGTCCCTCTGGAGAGGGATCAAACCAGCCGGTGGTACACATGCCTTTGGCATGAGCACGGCGGAAGCCATCACCCGGAGCCCCAGCATTATGGAAGCGCTGCATGAAGTGGGAAGGAGATATGGCGGCCGGACTGAAAATGTCGGCCGTCCAGGCCAGCAGGCCACCCAGACAGAGTGGCGGCAGAATGACAGCCGCCCAGCGGGCCGGACTGCCCTTGCGGGGGGAATGCGCCATTGGATGCTCTCCTCAACAGGTGACGAAACTAATTCGTAGGCTGTATCAGATGTTACCAGTGACGGGAAGAAAAGTGGACGGGCCGCACCAGAAGACTCCACCCGCCGGACGGGGCGGGTGGAACCGTTCTTTGCCTCAGGGCATCGCCCCGATGGGAAGCGGCTTGAGGTGGGCATTGGTGCCACGACCTACGGCATCCGGGGCATCATGGGTCAGGTCCTCATGGGCCTCGGGATGTTCGGAGGCATTGACGTCACCAACCTGCTTGGGATGGTGCAGCCCCTCATACTGGAAGGCACCGACTGACAGCGTCTCGGCCATCGTGGGAAGGTTCTTGGAGTCCCACCCGCCGCCAAGGCTGCGGATCAGCGAAACATCAGCCTGATACAGCCTTGTGGCCACCTCCACCTGCGTGATGCGGCTGCGGAGGGTGTTTTCCTGGCTGAAAATGGCATCCAGATAGGTGCCCACACCGCCCTGATAGAGCGTCATGGTCATGTTCTGGGTTTCCAGATTGGCATTGACGGCCTTTTCCAGAGCCTGGTTTTCCAGATTCAGGCGGTTGGTGCGGGAGAGACCATCCTCCACTTCCCGGAAGGCGGAGAGGACGGTCGTGCGGTACTGGTCCCGTGTCTCCCGGTAGGCGGACCATGACCGCTGGAGTTCCGCCCGATGTACGCCGCCATCAAAGAGCGGAATGTTCATGCGGGCACCGTAGGTCCAGAGCGAGTTGGCCAGATTGGCCAGCTTGAAGCCGTTGGCCTCGAACCCGGCATCCGCATTGAGAGAGAAATGCGGGTAGAAGGCGGCACGGGCAATGCCGATGGCCCGGTTGGCCTGGGCCATCTCACGCTCCGCACTGGCAATGTCGGGCCGCCGCTGGAGCAGGCCCGAGGGCACGCCCGCCGGAATATTGGGCTGGTGGAAGTCCAGCGCCTTGACGGGGTCGATGTGGAAGCTGGAGGGCGCACTGTTGGTCAGCACGGCGATGGCATGTTCCGTCACCTCACGGGCGGCCTGGATGTCATACAGGGCGGCCTGCGTGGTGTAGAGCTGGGCTTCTGCCCGGGCGAGGTCCAGCCGGGGGGCCGCCTTGTATTGCAGCTGGGTGCGGGTGACATCCAGTGCCCGGTTATAATAGGCGATGGACTGCTGGTAGATGGCGATCTGCGCATCATAACCACGCAGCTGGATGTAGTCGGTGGCCAGCTCGGCCTCCAGGCTCAGCCGTGCCATGGCGAAGCGGGCGGCCTCCTGCTGGGCGGCCTGCCGGTTCATGCGGACACGGTTGCGGATGGCGGACCAGATGTCCGGCTCCCACGAGGCCAGACCGGCATATTCTTCCTGCGTCTGGGTCAGCGTGGCCCCGTTGCGGAAGAGCCTGTCTGCCGACTGCTTGTTGTCTGACCCGCCTGCATCAAGGCTGAGATGCGGGAGCAGGTCCGCCCGGGCCTTGGCCACGAGGGAGCGGGCCTGAAGGAAACGCTCGGCGGCGGCCTGGAGGTCACCATTCTCGGCAATGGCCCGGTCTTCCAGCTCGTTCAGCAGCGGATCATGAAAGAGCGTCCACCAGTCACTGGGGAGGGTGGCATCGGCGGGCTGTGCCACGGCGAAGGGGGCCTGCCCCTGCCAGCTGTCCGGCACGACAAAATGCGGCGGTTCGTAGCGTGGGGCGAGGTCGCAGGCACCGAGGCCCGTCAGGGCCAGCAGGCTGCCACCAAGGGCAGTCCGGCGGGCAAGACGGCCCAGCCTGCGGCGGGTCTTCTTCATGGAGGAAGAACGGTCAGAGATCATGGTGGTCATCAGTCATCATCTCCGGATTCTTCCCAGCCGCTCTGGTTATAGCCCCGGGCCGGTGTCACGATGTGGACGGGGTCGCCTTCCAGAAGGTCGGCGGGCGGGTTGTTGATGATGCGGTCATCCGCCGTGATGCCTGCCTGAACCTCGGTGGAGCTGTCCGCCATCTTGCCGACACGGATATTCTTGAAGTGGACGGTGTTCTTCTGGTCCACGGTTGCCACCTGCATTCCTTTTTCCTGAAAGACGAGGGACCCCGTGGGAATCTTCAGCAGGTGGGAGGCATTATTGTTGGCTTTCAGCGAGACAGAGGCGAAGGTCCCCGGCCAGAGGGCGTGGTCGGCATTGTCCAGCGTGAATTCGGAGACGGCCGTTCTCGTGTTGGGGTCATAGCCGAGGGATGCCGTCAGGAACTTGGCCGTGAAGATGCGGTCCGGATACTGCGGCACGTGGACCTCCGCCGTCAGCCCGTCCGTCAGCATGTAGGAGAAGATTTCCGGCACGGAGATGAAGAGACGCAGGCGGTGCGTGTCCGCCACGGTGAAGAGTTCGGAGGCCCCACCAGTGGCGTTGAGCTGCCCGCCCCCGCTGTTGACATAGTCACCCACATTGATGGAGCGGGCCGTCACGACACCATCGAACGGAGCCACGATCTGCTTGAACTTCTCCAGGGCGGCGAAGTGGTCCACATTGCGCTGGGCTGCTTCCATCTTGGCGTAGGCGGCCTGTTCATCCGCCGTGGCGACGGAGACGGACTGCCCGGAAACGGCCTGGGAGTGCCCCATGGCCCGCCAGCGGTTGGCCGTCACGGAGGCCAGATTGTACTTGGCCTTCTGGGCATCAAGGTCTGCCAGGGCCTGGGCGTACTGGGCATCCAGTGCCGGGGCGTTGATTTCGGCCAGCACATCACCCTGATGGACGACGGCACCGTAATCCTTGTACCACATCTTCACGTAACCGGAGACCTGCGCATAGATCGGCGCCTGATACCAGGCATCAATCGTGCCGGGGAGCGTGAGGCTCACCTTGCTGTCCGCCTTGTGGGGCAGGATGATGGCCACGTTGGGCACGGCACTCTGTTCCGCCACGTCATGCAGGTGGGCGTTGTGGGCCATGCGGCCGAGCAGCAGCACGATGATGTAGAGGCCCAGCACCAGGGCGATCAGGCCGAGCAGTAATTTGTGTTTGCGGGACATGCTGGCCATCAGACGGTCTCCTTATGACGCGCAGTACGGTTGTGGATGATTGCATAGACACAGGGAACGAAGAGCAGCGTGGACAGCGTGGCGACAATCAGCCCGCCAATCACGGCCCGGCCCAGTGGGGCATTGGTGGAGTTGGAGGTGGCCATGGGGATCATCCCCACCACCATGGCAAGGGCCGTCATCAGCACGGGGCGGATGCGCTCCCGTCCGGCTTCCGTCGCTGCCCGGAGGGCATCGCCATGCAGCTCGATCCGCTCCCTGGCGAAGGACACCACGAGGATGGAGTTGGCCGTGGCCGTCCCCATGCACATGATGGCTCCTGTCAGGGCCGGGACGGACAGGCGTGTCCCGGTCAGGAACAGGGCCCAGGCGATCCCGGCCAGTGCGCCGGGCAGGGCGGTGATGATGATGAACGGGTCCATCCAGGACTGGAAGTTGACGACGATCAGCAGGTAGATCAGCACGATGGAAACCATCAGCCCGATGATGAGCTGGCCATAGGCCCCGTACATGGTCACGGCGGCCCCATGGATCTCCGTTGCGGCCGTCTTGGGCAGCAGGGATTTCGTGTCGCTGATGACCTTCTTGACGTCCGTCAGCACGGCCCCGAGGTCCCGTCCTTCGGTGGAGACGTAGATGTCCACCTCCGGCATGGAGTTGAAGTGGGACACCTCACCCGGCGTGCCGGTCGGCACGACGGTGCTGATGCTGCCCAGAAGCTGGTCGCCCGTACCGGTCGGGTTGCCGTCCCCCTTGTCCACCGGAATGGTCAGCAGGTCGCTCAGATGCGTCAGCTGGTCCTGCGAGACGTAGGTGTTCAGCGGGAATGTGACGTCGTTGCTGGGGTCGAGCCAGAACTGCGGGTCCACCGTGCTGGAACCGGAGAGCGTCATCAGCTGGTTGTTGGCGAGGTCGGCCTCGGTCAGGCCGGTGGCCTGGCTGAAGGTCCGGTTGCCACGGATCATCAGTGTCGGTGTCTTCATCGTCTGCTGGATGACGACATCGGCAGCCCCCGGGATGTGCCGCAGGCGGGTCATGATCTTGCGGGCATAGTCATAATTGTCGGCAATGTCCGGCCCGTTGATCTGGATGTCGATCGGTGCGGGAGAGCCGAAATTGAGGATCTTCGCCGTCAGGTCCGCCGGCTGGAAGGTGAAGACCGTCCCGGGGAAGCGGGCGGAGAGGTCCTTGCGCAGCAGGGCACGATAATCCCACACGGGGGAGGCCTCGTTTTTCAGGGCGATGGTCAGGTCGCAGTCCTGCGTCCCGATGGTCGGTGTCGGGATGAAGGCCTGGTTGTGCGCCCCTTCCGGCAGGCCGCAGTTGCTGACGATCTCTTCCACCTGGCCGGGCAGGTCCTGCTCGATGCGGTCGGAGACCAGAGCGGCAATGCGGCCCGCAACCTCGATACGGGTACCCAGCGGGGCCCGCATGTGCATCTGGAGGGCGTTGGACTTCGTCTCCGGGAAGAAGTCCCGCCCGGCCGTGAAGTAAAGCCCCAATGACAGGACGGAAAGGCCGAGGAAGATGCCGACAAACAGTTTGCGCTGCTCCACACAGCGGACCAGAATGGCGTAATAGCCGTCCCGGAAGCTGTTGAACTTTTCCTCAAAGCCCCGCTGGAAGCGGATGAAGAAGCCCATGACACCGCTGCGTGGTGGCAGGGGAGCGGAATGGTTGTGGCTGTCCGTCCCGTCGCCACGGTTGGCCGGGTGACCGGCCGCCACGGCAGCAGCGTTGGCATCGGCAGTATGCTGCTCCCTGTCCGGGATGTCATGGCCGTGACCATGATTGGCCAGCAGATATTTTGCCATGGTCGGGACCAGCGTCCGGGAGAGGACAAAGGAGGCGATCATGGCGAAGATGATGGCTTCCGCCATCGGTCGGAAGAGGTAACCGGCCACGCCGTCCAGCTCGAACAGGGGCAGCCACACGATGCAGATGCAGGTGGTGGAGACGAAGGTCGCCGTCACGATCTGGTTGGCGGCATCGATGATGGCAGGTTCAAGCTCCTTGCCCATTTCGAGATGGGTGTCGATGTTCTCGATCATCACCGTGGCGTCGTCCACGAGGATGCCGACCGCCAGGGCCAGCCCGCCCAGTGTCATCACGTTGATGGATTCCCCGGCCCAGCTCAGCCCGATGACCGAGCAGAGAATGGCCAGCGGGATGGAGGTGGCGATGATGACGGTGGACCGCCACGAGCCGAGGAAGAGCAGCACCACGATGCCGGTCAGGAAGGCAGCGGTGACCATCTCCCGCACCACGTCCTTGATGGCGTCCTTCACGAAGATGGAGGCGTCGGTCAGGATGCTGACCTTCACGTCATCCGGCAGCACGGCCCGCAGGCGGGGGAGGGCCTTCTTTACGCCATCCACCACGTCCAGCGTGGAGGCTTCGCCGCTCTTCATGACGACGACCTCGACGCCCTGACGTCCCTTCACGAGCACGAGGTTTGTCTGCGGATGGCCGCCACGATAGACGTCCGCCACATCGTGAACGTAGATCACTGCATTGCCCACCCGTTTGACCGGAATGTTGCCGATGGCCTTCATGCTCTTGGGGGTGGCGTTGGTCTGCACCATCCAGTCCACGGCGTCGATCTTCTGGTCACCGGCGGGCAGGACGATGTTCTGGTCATGCATGGCATTCTGCACGTCCATGGCCGAGAGATGGTGCGCCCGCAGCTGGTCCTGGTTCAGCGTGACCATCACGAAGCTGTCCATCCCGCCATAGGGATGCGGCACCACGGCCCCCTCGACGGTGACCAGAAGCGGACGGACACGGATCATCGCCAGCTTGTAGAGGTCGGACGGCGTCTGCTTGTCCGAGGTGATCTGTAGCGAGATGACTGGAACGGAAGACGCATCCAGCCGCATGATCATCGGGGCCGGGATGTTCACTGGCAGCTGCTTGATGACGGTCTGGGAAATGGCGGTGACTTCCGCCTCTGCCTCGCCAATCTCAGACCCGGGCTGGAAGAAGATCGTCACGATCCCCCGCCCGTAATAGGAGTTGGACTCCATGTGCTCGATGCCCTCCACGGTGGAGGTCACCATCAGCTCGTAATTGTAGATGATGCGGCCTGCAAATTCCTCAGGCAGCATCCCGCCATAGGTCCAGACGGCAGAGACCACCGGGATCTTGATATTCGGAAAGACGTCAGTCGGTGTTTTGAAGACTGACATCACCCCGAACATCACGATCAGGATGGACAGTACCACAAAGGTCAGAGGCCGCTTCAGGGCGGTGATGACAATGGCATTCATGGGTCGGACTGTTCCAGTTTTATTCCAGAGGCAGAAGGAAGCCGGGACAATCTAGGCAAAAAGGACGACAGGGCGAATTAAATACTGTTTTAGTCTGAGTTATGACATCTCCGTAAGGTACGGCACCTTCTTCTGTAGGGCAGGCAGAAAGGCCCCTGCTTCTGTTCTACAGTCCTCATCCTGTCACGAGATGACGGGAGCATAGGTTACAGGAATGTCACGGAATGCAACGCTCCGTCTGTATGGGTACGGAGGGAAAAAACCGCCAAGGATGTTTCTTCCTTCCGTGCCGATGGTGTCAGTTTTTGGGAAGCTGGTCCGGTGTTTCTGCCTGCGGGATGGAGTGGCGGATGTGTTTCACGGTACTTTCCTTCACGGGGCTGCTGTTATTGCCCCAGCTCTGCCGGATGAAGCTGACAACATCAGCTACTTCCCTGTCAGAGAGCGTGTCCGCAAAGCCCGGCATGGTGAAGGCGGAGGCCGCCGTAGGCAGGGCGTGCATACTGTCGCCGGCCAGAATGATATGGATGAGTGATGTGGCATCATCCGTCATCACGATGGGGTTGCCAGCCAGTGGGGGGAAGACCGTTCCATACCCGGCACCATCGGTGCGGTGGCAGGCGGCGCAGCGGTCCATGTAGGTCTGTGCCCCGGGCTGGGAGAGGTCGGCACGGCGGAGCATGTCGGTCGTCGTGGGGTCATAGACCCAGGGTGTTTCCTTCCGTGCCGGGGCCAGCTGCATGAGGTAACGGGCAATGGCGTGCAGGTCCGCCTCCTTGAAGGCATGGGCACTATGGACGATGACAGGCGTCATCCCGCCAAAGCTGGCACCAGTCCGGGACCGCCCCGTGCGGAGGAAATCCACGATGTCCTGTTCGCTCCAGCGGCCCAGTCCTGTCCGGTTTTCCTGCCGGAGGGAGGGGACGACCCATTGTTCCACCACGCCCCCGCCAGAGAGGAAGAGCGGCCCGTCCTTGGCTGTCTGGGCTTTTTCATTGAGGGTGATGCTGCGGGGGCTGTGGCAGGCCCCGCAATGGCCGGGTCCTTCCACCAGATAGGCTCCACGGGCAAGTATGGGGTCGGAGAACTGGTTGTTGGTGCGCAGCTGGGCAGACTGGATGGAGGGTGAGAACAGCCAGCGCCAGATATGCAGGGGCCAGCGCATGGAAAGTGGCCAGATCAGCCCATTGGCGGGCGGGTCAACAGGCTGCGGTGTCACCCCCCTCTGGAAATAGACATAGAGGGCGTGGATGTCCGCCTTGCTCAGCCGTGCGTAGGAGGGATAGGGCATGGCCGGATAGAGGGCGCTGCCATCCTTGCGGATGCCGAGCTGGACGGCCCGGGCGAATTCGGCTTCGGTATAGTGGCCGATGCCGTGGACGGGGTCTGGCGAGATGTTGGTGGAGTAGATGGTGCCTATGGGCAGCTTGAAGGGCATCCCCCCGCTGTAGGGTGGCCGCCCCGGCTGGGTGTGGCAGGCGGCACAGTCGCCCAGAACGGCCTGATAATGGCCCTCTTCAATCAGTCCGGCAGGCAGGGGAGCATCATCAGCCTGTGCAGGACGGGTGGGCAGGGTGGCAGCCACGATGCCCAGCAGACCCAGCCCCATCATCAGCAGGGGGCGAAGGGGGGATGTGCGTTTCGTGCCGGTGGAACGGAGGAACAGGGACATCAGGCGTGTACCATCGGGCCGGGATTGCGGAGATAGGTCTGGCGGATATGGTAAGCGGACCAGTAGGCCAGTGCTGCCACCAGGCCTGTCGGGTTGTATCCCATTCCTTGCGGGAAGGCGCTGGAGCCGATGACGAAGAGATTCGGGACGTCCCAGCTCTGGAGATACCGGTTCAGGGCGCTGGTCTTCGGGTTGCTGCCCAGAATGACACCACCGCTGAGATGTGTTGTCTGATAGATGCGGCTGTCGAAAAGCTGGCCCGGCTGGAGGCTGTTCAGGCTGGTCCGTGTGGCCCCCATGGCCTGGGCAATGTCGCCGATCTGCCTGACGACATACTGGTTCATGCGGATGTCGTTGTCCTTCCATGTGAAGGTCATCCGCAGCATGGGCTGGCCATAGGCATTGCGCCATGTGGGGTCCAGGTCGAGATAGACATCCCGGTAGGCCATGTTGCTGCCATGGGCATCAATGCTGAAGGAATGCCTGTACTGGTCGATCATGGCGGCCTTGTAGGCACCTCCCCAGCGGGGTGATCCTTTTCCGCCACTGCCCTGTGCGGCAGCAATGGGCTTGAGGCCCGCCTGATTGACCCAGACAGGAGACCCGCCAATGAAACCGGCCCGCCCCCGGTCGAAACCGGGCTGGTTGAAGTCATCAATGGCCACGCCAGCGCCGCCGGCGCCGACAAACTGGTTTGTGCAGCGGTTTTCCGGCAGCCAGACACGGGAGGAGGTGATGGTCTGGTAGGTGAAATTGCGGCCGATGGTCCCGCTCTGGCTGACCGGGTCATAGGGTTTGCCAATGCCGGATGTCAGCATGAGGTGGACATTGTGCAGCTGGAAGGCGCTGAGGATGACCAGATCCGCCTCAATGACCTGTTCGGAGTCGGTTTTGAGGTCGATGTACCGCACACCGGTGGCTCTCTTGCGGGTGTCATCCAGCAGGATTTCCAGCACCTGTGCCTGTGTGATGAGCCGGAAGCGTTTGTCCTGCCGCAGAGCGGGCAGGATGTTCACGTTCGGGGAGGCTTTGGAATAGAGATAGCAGGCATAGCCACTGCAATAACCGCAGAAGTTGCAGGGGCCCATCTGGCAGCCATAAGGGTTGGTATAGGGCTGGGAGGCATTGGCGGCAGGCATGCTGTAAGGGTGGAAGCCTGCCTCCCGGGCTGCCTGGCGGAAGACGCTGGCAGAGAAGGTGTCTGCCATGGGCGGCAGGGGAAAATGGCTGGAGCGGTCCAGGGCAAAGACGTTGCCACGGCCTGTTTTCTGCCCCTGCACGGAGGATGCCTCCCCCGAAGTTCCAAAGACCTTCTCTGCCTTGTCGAAAAACGGTTCCAGTTCTCCGTAGCTGATTCCGTAATCCTGGAGGTGCATGTCTTTGGGGATGAATTTCTGCCCGTAGCGCTCAATGGTGGCGCTGCGCAGGCGGAGGTCATCCTCCGTGACACGGAAGTGGCAGCCTGACCAGTGCAGTCCGGCACCACCAACGCCTTCGCCGGGGAGGAAGGCGGCCAGCTGGCGGTAGGGCAGGGCAGTCTGGTCTGGGCGGTTGCGGATGGTCAGGGAGGTGCGGGCCAGTTTCTGGAAGAGGCGCTTGCGCACGGCGCCCCGCAGTTCGTCAATGGAGCCGGGATAGGTCCCTTCCACGGCTGTGCTGTGGTCGTGCCCACGTTCCAGCATGGTGACGTTCAGTCCGGCCTCTGTCAGTTCCTTGGCCATGATGCTGCCGGCCCAGCCAGCGCCGATGACAACGACATCCGGCTTCGCGGGAGGGAATGTCTGGTCTGTCATGGTTCATCCCTCCTCATTCTGGAAAGAGGCGCTGTATGGGTCCGGTTTTGGAGGCATGCCGACCGGGCCCAGGGGATAGCGGGCCCCGTCCTGGTTGATCCAGTCCATGAAGTCCGCCCTGGCACCGGGAAAATCCATCATTTTCCAGCCAGCCATGTTGTGGTTGCCGCCATAGGCAGGGTCGGAGAAGGCCCCTTCCAGTGTATTGGTCCGCAGCTGCTCGAAGAAGGCGGCACTGGGAATGTCATTGAGGTGGAGCCTGTTATCTTCCAGCGCATGCAGCACCTCATCCTGCCATTGTGGCGAGAGGGCTGCAAAAACGGCATCATGCAGCATGAGGCAATGGGTGTTGATGGGCGTGATGGCCCCACGATAGAGGTCCTGTGGGCTGTAGGGCAGCTGGTAGCCCAGCTCTGGCGGCCCATTCACGAAGGGAGCCTTCATGTACCAGAGGTCACCCCGGCCGTAAGGGGTGGTCATCTGCCTGTCGATGAAGCGGGGTACGCCGAGGGCCTGGGCTCCCGGCCCGTTTTCATCCTGCGGAAAGATGCGCTCGCACGCATGGCAGAGAAAGAGATATTCCTCCGCACTGAAAAAGACGGGCCTGTAATGGGCGGGGTCATCATCCGGGGGGGCGGGCTGTTGTTTCCCATCCTTTTCGTCTGCCCGGGCGGCATGGCTGAGCAGGGGAAGGCTGGAGAGGGAGGCTGCCCCTCCCATGAAGCCACGCCGGGACAACGGGGCAGGAGCATCGTGGGAGGGAGGGGAGGAAGATGATGTCATCGCACAGGGCGGCCCGGTTTGAGAAAGTCCAGAAGAGGGGGCAGAATGGGAAAAAAGGCAGCAGAAGACAAGTTAACCAGCTGTCATGCCTGCTTTCTTCCGCCTTTTTTCCCGCATTGGGCGCACAGGTCCGTTATTGGGGCAGGGTGAGCATGTGGGGCTGGGGAGAATGGATGCGGCCTGCGGAAGGTGCCTGGCCTGTTTCCGTATCAGCCGGTTTCTGCCAGCTGCCGGCAGTGCTGGCAGCATTGCCAACGGCCCGGTCTGCCGTTGCGGTGGCACCGGTCACGACCGTGCTGGCCGGGGGCTGCGGTGCAGCCGGGGGTGTGCCGGACAGATCCGTGCTGCTCAGCTCCTGGCTCTGGATGGTGGCGGCATTCAGCGGTGTGCCTGTTGCGTCCGTCAGCCATGAGGCCAGATGGCTGCGAACCTGGTATTCCAGCTCGACATTCATGTCATCCATGAGCTGCGTGTTGAGCGTATGGAGGTTGTGCTCCAGCCCGAGCTTGCCCGGGGCATCAATCGTGCGCTGGACATGCGCCGTGATGAAGCCGTGGTGATGGCTGGCGGTGTCATTCAGGTTCAGCTGGACTGTATAACTCCCGCTGAGGGCATGGTGCGGGGCCTTGCTCATCTCCGCTTTCGTGATGGTGAAGCTGGCCGTACCGGATGCTCCCATGGCGTGCAGGCGCTGGCGCCCCATAAGGGCCAGAGCGTCGGCGGGGTTGGTCGGGCTGTGGGAGGACAGGGCGTCACTGTCGGGCTGGACCTGGTTGCTGACATCAACCTGGCTGACATTCAGGTTGAGGGGGGGCAGGTAGCTGTAATCCGGTGACGGGAATGTTTCCTCTCCGGAACCGCCGGAGGCACAGCCTGCCAGCAGAGCCAGCGCACAGCCCATTCCCAGGCTGAAGAGAGAGGAACGCAGCTTCATGCGGCTGACCAGATGAGGCGTTCTGGCACTATGGTTCGTCATGGTTTTCATGTCCGGCGCCTGTTGTTTTTTCGTGGTCCTGCGGGGTGAGCCGGTCCCGGTCGGGCAGGCCTGCTGTCCGACCGGCCTCAAAAAAGAAAGACTGCCCCCAGTGTCTGGAAGAAAATGGAAAAGATGTCCGGTTTTGTCCAGTCTCTTCCTGTGTGGTGGCCTGTGTATCGGTCTGGGAGGACGAAGGTGACAGGGCGATGTCCTTCCACAGGGCCGAGGCCTTGCCCACGCCATAATCTTCCAGCCGGAAGGGGTGGGCATGTTTCAGTTCCTCAATGCAGTTGGGGTTGCTGATGAACCATGAGAGGAGAAAGATGGGGACCAGTGGCGTAAGCGGCCCATCTCCCAGCAGGAGTTCACCCTGCGGGTGGTAGAAAAGGGGCTGCTGTGCTGTTTGCGGGTCTATCTGCCCTGCCGGGCCGGGCCAGAAGAGGTAGAAGGTTTCTCCGTTTCTTTCGTCACTGAAGCGGCAGGCCACACCTCTGTCTGTCGGCATGGTCAGTTCGGCCCGGATGATGCGGCCACTGAAAGGGGAGCAGGCCAGCGTGTGGGGGCCGGCGGGCCGTGTCTCCAGCATGGCCCGGATGAACCGGGGCGCAAAGGGCTGGCCAGTTGCATCCGCTGCCTCCAGCTCCAGTGAGGTCTCTTCACCATCCAGCAGTGTGGCGGGAGACAGGACAAGAAGCGACCTGCTGACAGAGCGGAACCAGAGGCCGAGCAGCTGGAGGCGGGCCGTGTGCGGCAGGTTGGTGAGTGGGGCCATGGCCTCATGCGGGAAGCAGGCCTCGGCTGGCAGAGGCGTTACCCGGCCCAGCAGCGTCGTGCTGAGTTGCTGTAGGGCGGGGGCAACGGCCTCCCTGATCTTCTGGCTCCAGTGTTTGTCCAGCGCCAGGGCGTGGCAGGCGAGGATATCCCCTTCAGGTGTGAGCCACCAGCAGGCTTCCTGCCCTGTGTGCCTGTGCTGGAGACTCAGGACCTCCATCCCGGCAGGGGCCGGATGACGCCCGTTGCACTGCCAGCCCGGATAGAGCCGTTCGACAGGCTGTCCGTCCCGCTGGAGAGGTACTGGAAGCCCTGCTGTCATGGCGCTCCAGCATCACCGTTTTTCTGGCCATCGGGCAGGCTTTCACGGGTGAAGGTGAAAGCTGTGTTGCAGAAATGGCATTCCATGGAGATCACGCCATCCTGTGCCATGTGGTCGAGGTCCTCCCCGCTGAAACGTTCCAGCACACCCTGGAGGCGGGCCCGGCTGCACCGGCATCCGAAAGAGAGAGGCCTGGCCGGGGCCAGCTCCACATCCAGCGTGCCGAAGAGACGGTTGATGAGCGCCCCGGGGGAGAGCTGTGGGTTGAAGAGCTCCTCTGCCGTCAGGGTCTGGCCAAAGGTGCAGGCCGTTTCCCACAGGTCCTGGATGGTGGCATCGGCTGGTCTGTGGTCATCATTGCCCGCAATCGGGGTGCTGTCTGGCAGGCGTTCCAGTACCAGGGCTCCGGCCTGCCAGCCCGCTTCCGTATGGCGGGAGAAGAGGTGGATGGCGCAGTCATGCTGCTCACTGGTCTGGAAATAATGTTCGGCCATGTCAGCCAGAGTGGGGCCTTCGAGCCCGACAATGCCTTGATAACGGTCGGTATCCGGCCCCTGATCCACGGTAAAGGCCATATAGCCCTTGCCCAGCAGTCCGGAAGCATCTTCCGGCAGGGGGAGGGTGTAATCTTCAGCCATGCGGGCGGTAAAGCGCAGTTCGCCTGTATCGGTGCAGTCTGCAAGGAACAGGGAAACAGGTCCGTCTCCTTTGACCTGAAGGGAGAAGGACCCTTTGAATTTGAGGGCCGTCGCCATGGCTGCCACGAGGGCGAGCGCCTGTCCGCCAAGGAGGCGGACCGGTTCTGGCAGTTCATCATGGCGGGAGAGGATGGCCCCGGCCAGCGGGCCAAGTGTGATCAGCCGCCCCCGTACTGGCACATGGCCAAGATGGAACGGTGTGATGGCATGGGCGACCGTGAGGTCGGGGACATCATGCGGGCGGGGCGTTGCTGCGGGCGTGGTGGTTTCTGTCACCGGGGTCACAATCCTCTCTGTCTGGCCTGCCTGGCCTGATGCCGTACCCCCTCCGGGGCAGGCATCAGGCGGAAGGGTCTAGCCCTGATAGGCCGAAAGATCATCCTTCTCCATGCACCAGAGCAGAAGCCCTTTCTGGGCATGCAGGCGGTTTTCGGCTTCATCAAACACGATGGAGGCCGGGCTTTCGAACACGGCCTTGCTGACTTCTTCCCCTATATGGGCAGGCAGGCAGTGCATGAACAGGGCCTGGGGTGAGGCCAGCGCCATGAGGGTTTCATCCACATGGTAAGGGCGGAACAGCCTGAGGCGTTTTTCCGCATCTTCATCCCCCATGCTGACCCATGTGTCCGTGATGACGGCATCCGCTCCTGCTGCGGCCTCCTTGGGGTCATGCGTCAGGCGGATGTCACCGCCATTGTCCCGGGCCCATTGCACTGCGGTTTCGGACGGGGTGAACTCCCCTTCCGGTGTGGCCAGATGCAGGGTGAAGCCCAGTCGGGCTGCGGCCTCGATCATGGAGGTGGCAACATTGTTGCCATCGCCGATCCAGGCCAGTTTTTTGCCGGTGATCGGCCCCCTGTGTTCCTCAAAGGTAAGGATGTCGGCCAGAATCTGTACAGGGTGGGAGATCGGTGTCAGCCCGTTGATGACCGGCACGCTGCTCCAGCGGGCCAGCTCACGCAGGTTGGCATCCTTGCCCGTGCGCAGCACGATGACATCCAGAAAACGGGAGAGGACACGGGCCGTATCGGCAATGCTTTCTCCACGCCCCAGTTGCATGTCGGATGGAGCCAGCACGTTGACGGTCCCGCCAAGCTGTTTCATCCCGACTTCAAAGGAGACACGGGTGCGGGTGGAGGGGCGGGACATCATCAGCCCCAGCGCACGGCCGGCCAGTGGCTGGCCGGGGCAGAGCGGATGTCTGCGCCCCTGCTGGAGAGCCTTGACCCGTGCGGCGAGCGTGAGGATGTGCCGCAGTGTCTCGGTGGAGTGGTCCTTGATGTCCAGGAAGTGACGGGGCGATGAGGCCTTGGTGGTACTCACGCAGGTGTCTCCTTACTTGTTGGCAAGGGCGTGAGCAGCACGCCCGATGCGGGTGCAGGCTTCCTGACAGTCAGCCTCGGTTGCAATGAGGGGCGGAACCAGACGCAGCACGTTGTCCCCTGCGCCTATGGCCAGAAGGCCCTCGGCCATGACAGCGGCCAGAACATCCCCGACAGGGATGCGGCAGCGCAGGCCCCGCATCAGTCCGACACCACGGACTTCCTCGAAAATGGTGGGATATTCCCTCACGCAGGCTTCAAGCATTGTGCCAAAGGCGGCACCGGTCTTGCGGACATGCTCCAGAAAGCCGGGTGACAGAATCTCTTTCAGCACGGCCAGCCCGGCCGAGCAGGCCAGTGGGTTGCCGCCATAAGTGGTGCCATGCGTGCCGGGTGTGAGGTGCTGGGCCAGGTCTTCACGGGCCAGTACAGCCCCGAGCGGTACGCCCCCGCCAATGCCTTTGGCGGAGGACACGACATCCGGTGTGATGCCTGCCTGCTCGAAGGCGAAGAGCGTACCGGTACGGCCCATGCCGCTCTGTACCTCATCAATGCCCAGATAGAGGCCTTTCTCATCGCACAGGGCACGGAGGCCCTGCAGGAATTCATGGTCTGCTGCCCGGATGCCACTTTCCCCCTGCACGGGTTCCAGCAGGATGCCGGCTGTCTGGTCTGTCACGGCGGCCCGGACGGCGTTGAGGTCGTTGAAGGGCACATGGTCGAACCCTTCCACCGGTGTGCCGAACCCTTCCAGATAGGCCGGGTTGCCGGTTGCGGAAATGGTGGCCAGTGTCCGTCCATGAAAGGCATTGTTGAAACAGATGATGCGTGTGCGTTCGGGGTGACCATTTTTGTACTGGGCCCGCCGGATCAGTTTGATGAGGCCCTCGTTGGCCTCCGCACCGGAATTGCAGAAGAGGACTGAATCCGCAAAGCTGTTCGCCACCAGCATGTCCGCCAGGGCCCTGGCCTGTGGAACCTGATAGAGGTTTGAGACGTGGATGACTTTGCTGGCCTGTTCGGTGATGGCCTTCACGAGGGCCGGGTGGCTGTGGCCAAGGGAGGACACGGCAATGCCAGCCCCGAAGTCCAGATAGCGTCGTCCATCCGTGCCGGTGAGCCAGAGGCCTTCGCCATGCTCAAAGGCAAGGTCAAAGCGTTTGTAGTTCGGCATGATGGAGGCGATCATGGTGGACGCGTTCCCGGTCTGAAAAATCAACGACATACAGCCCGTATCCGGTGGCGCATCAGTTCCATGCCTCCAACGGAAAATACCCCTGTCCGGTTTTCAGATCAGGGGGAGCTGCCCGACCATACTGCTTGCAGAACGGGGAATCGTCAAACCCTGTTTTGCAGGCAGGCCATGGAGGGCTTTGCAGCCGGACGCATGGCCTTCAGTCCGGCAGCCGCCGATAGATGAGATTCCGTGCCAGCCAGCAGCTGACACGCAGCTGGTGGAGGCGCCCGTTCCGCCGTTCGAAGTGGAGGGTCCAGTCGCCGGGCGGGGTGTGATCCAGAGCCCGGGGGCAGGGGAAGGCCCACAGGTCCGGTCCCAGTCCAGTCAGCCGTTCCATCCGCCCTGTTCCCAGAAAACCGGAGAACCCGCCATGCAGCAGCCCGCTCTGGCTGGTGATGGTGAAACGGGAGCCGTCCAGCTCCTCACATTCATAGTCTCCGGCAAGTTCTTCCGGGTCGGGCTGGGGGCTGGCAGGGTAGGGGCGGAGCAGGGCATGCCGGTTCTCCCCTGGCCGTTCCATGATGATGTGGGGCGTGGGGATTTCCTGTGTGCTGGCCTGCATGTGTTCGCCCTGTATATGCCGCACACGGAGGTTCCCGGCCTCGGCAAGCTGGGGGGAGATGATGTCCAGCGTTTCCGGCAGCATGAGGTAGCGGAGCTGAAGCTTGCCCGGTGCTGCTGCGGTGATGCGGGCGGAGAGGCCGGTTTCCTCATCCAGCCAGAGGCCCTCCAGTGCATGGGGAGCCTGTCTGCCAGAGGGGGCCTGTCGGGCAGCCGGTTTTCCCTCTTCTCCCAGAAAGGCCCGGAACAGGTTGGCGGCGGCCTGCTGGGCCGGGGACATGTGGTTGAAGAGGACCACGACAGAGAGGCGCAAGGCGGCACAGTGCAGCCGGTGGGACCGCCAGCCCCGCAGGGCGCCGCCATGGGCTGTGATCTCATGGCCTGCGATGGTGCCATGCTGCAGCCCGAAGCCGTAAGGCGCCTTGTGCCCGTTATCGAACAGGACGGGGCGGCTCATGCGGTTATAGAGGCCTTCGGGGTCATCACGCTGCTGGTCGATGAAACGTTCCCAGGCGATCATGTCATCCAGCGAGGCTGCCATCCCGGCATCCCCTGTCCAGTAGATGTGATTGCGGGCGGGCCAGTAGCCGCCCTCCTGTGTCCCCTCATAGCCGGTTGTGCCATCGGGCAGGGCGCTGGTTTCCGCCGCCAGGATGGCCCGCCTCATGCCGACCCTGTCGAAAACATGCTGCTGGAGCAGCTCGGCAAAGCTCAGCCCGCTTTCTTCTTCCATCGCCTCGGAAATCAGACGGAAATTCTGGTTGACGTAGGAATAGGATGTGCCGGGAAGAAACTGGAGGGACCGTGTCCCGGTGATGACCCTGTCGGAATCCGCCGGGCTGAATGTGCCTTCAATGGCGGCACCATGCAGCATGGCCACGGCCCAGTAATCCCGCAGGCCGGACTGGTTGTGAGCCAGCTGTGTGACAGTGGGCGGGTCGGAGCGGAGCCGGGGCAGCCGCCTGTGGATGTATGGGGCCAGGGTTTCCGGGTTTTCGTAACGGTCCAGCAGGGTGGCGCAGGTGAACTGCTTGGTGATGGAACAGATGCGGAACAGGCTTGCGGGCGTGAAAGGCAGGCGGCGTTCCAGCGAGGCATAGCCCCAGCAGTGCCGGGCGATCACTTCCCCCTCATGCAGGACGGCAACAGCTCCACCGGGGCCGGGATAACGGGAGGCCGTGGCGTGCATTTCTTCCTTCAGGCGCCCGGTCCGGGGCAGGATGGAGTGTTGTGCGTGCATGAGAACTCACTGGCGGGTACTATGGAGAGGCCTGTTACCAGTGATGAAGATTTTGGACGGGCAGGGCAAGAGCAAGTTATGGACTGATCGCATGGATGTTATCCCACCTTCACCAGATTATCAGAGCCTGAAAGACGCAGCTCTGGCCCATCTGGCCCGCTTTGCCACGACCCGGCAAAGCTTGCGGCAGATGTTGCAGCGGCGTGTTCGCCGCTGGGGGGTACGGGCTGCCCGGGCTGGCATGTTTGCCGAGGAGGTCGCTGCACATGAGGCCGTCTGCCTGCCGGTTATCGACCAGATCGTGGAGGAGATGGGGCGCCTCGGAGCTGTGGATGATGCGGCCTTTTCCCGTTCCAGGTCCCGCAATCTGGCCCGTGCTGGGCGGTCCCGCCGAGCTGTGCAGGCCCATCTTCAGGCAAGGGGCGTTGATGGTGAGACGGTCCGGCAGGCGGTGGATGAGAGCCTGGGAGAGGCAGGGGAGGAGCAGGCCCATCAGGCCGAACTGGCCGCCGCACTCATCCTGGCTCGCAAAAGGGCGGTCGGGCCATTCCACAGGCCCGACAGGCCGGAGAAGGAACACATGAAGGTACTGGCCATTTTTGCCCGCAACGGTTTTTCGCAGGATGTTGCGGAGAAGGCGCTTGGAATGGACAGGGAGGATGCGGAAGATCTGATTATCGGATTCCGGTCCCTGTGATGTTCCGTTGGGCAGGAACCAGATTCAGCCTCAATGTCCGGTTAGGCTGATGTCTGGCGAGAATGGGCAGAGCGTGAGGTGGACCATGCAGAAAAGCGGGGCTGTCATGCAGGGATGGCAGATGTGGGACCGCCGGAAGGAGGTGCTGGCCCTGTGTGTCTGCCTCACTCTCGGAGCATGCAGCTCGGTCGGATCCTACCATGGGCCGGTGCAGTGTGCGCCTTATGCGCGGCAGGTGAGTGGGGTCAACCTGCGGGGGCGGGCTGCCAGCTGGTGGTGGGAAGCCCGGGGCCATTACCAGCGTAGCCACAGGCCACAGCCGGGGAGTGTGCTGGTGTTCCGGGCAAGCTCCCGTATTCCGGATGGGCATGTGTCGGTCGTGCGGCGCCTGCGGACGAGGCGGCGGATTGAAGTGGATCATGCCAACTGGGTTGGCGGGCGTATTGAGCACAGTGTGCCGGTGGAGGACATCTCCCCAAGGGGGGACTGGTCGCTGGTCCGGGTCTGGTGGGCCCCGGCAGGAAGTATGGGCAGGCGTGCATATCCCACCTATGGTTTTATCCTGCCAATGCGCTAGGATGCCTTCACGACATGGGTGGGCCCATGGGCCGGGGGTTGCACAATCAGTACGCCCCTGCCACATGGGGGACGCCTCAACCTTATCAGGGAGTATGGTCCTATGGGCAGCATGAGTCCGATTCACTGGATAATCCTTGCCGTTATTGTACTGGTGCTGTTCGGTGGTGGCGGCAAGATCAGCAGCCTGATGGGCGATTTCGCCAAGGGGATCAAATCCTTCAAGAAGGGCATGGCCGAGGATGACCGGGAGGGAACCGCCGCCCCGCAGCAGGCTGACGAACGTCTGTCCCCGCCCCAGCCCCAGCAGGGTACGGCAGCGCCCCATCAGCAGCCGGATGCCCGTATGGCTGATGATGAAAGCCACCGTTCCCGCTGATCCCGCTCTGCGGAACAGTTCCGGCACCTGAAGACCCGATGATACCCATATGACTTTCTGCACAGACTGGCGGGCCGTGCCCCGCTCCTGCTGGGGTGCGGCCGTGGCTCTGGGCAATTTTGATGGCGTGCATCGAGGTCATGTCCATTTGCTTCAGAGCCTGAAGATGGCTCGCCCCGGCTGTCGGTTGGGGGTGCTGACCTTCGAGCCACATCCACGGTCTTTTTTCCGTCCGCAGGACCCACCCTTCCGTCTCATGCGGCCGGAGGTGCGTGCCGCCGCCCTGAAGGAACAGGGCGTAAGCTGCATCGTGCAGGCAGAGTTTGATGAGGCTTTTTCCCATCTGGGTGCCGAGGCCTTCGTGCGGGATGTGCTGATCGAGGGGCTGCATGTGGCTCATGTGGCCTGTGGGGCGGACTTCGCCTTCGGGCACCGGCGGGAGGGTGATGTCACGTTTCTGGAGCAGCTTCTGGTGGAGCATGGTGTGGGCGTCAGTATCGTCCCGCAGCTGGCGGATGTGGCAGGGCCGGTGTCTTCCAGCCGGATACGCCGTCTCCTTCAGGAGGGTTATCCCGAGAAGGCAGCGGAGCTTCTGGGGCGCAACTGGGCCATCACGGGAGAGGTGGTCCAGGGGGATCAGCGGGGGCGCCTTCTGGGGTTCCCGACAGCCAACATTGCGCTGAAGGAGCATCTGGAGCCTGCCAGGGGTGTCTATGCCGTGAGGGTGCAGATGCCGGACGGCCGGCTCGTGCCCGGCGTGGCCAATCTTGGCCGCCGCCCGACCATCAATGACGGGCGGGAGAGCCGGCTGGAGGCTCATCTTTTCGGTGTGGATGAGGACCTGTACGGCCAGATTCTGGGGGTGGAGCTGGTTGCCCTGCTCCGGGACGAGAAACGCTTTTCCTCCCTTGATGAGCTGAAGGCCCATATTGCGGCAGATGCCGCACAGGCGAAGCAGGTGCTCGGCAAGACAGGGGGTTGACCGGGACGGCAGGCTCTCTCCATAAGTACAGTTATTTTTATCCCGTACTGAGAGCTGGCGCACCTATTCCATGTCTGAGCCTGTAGAAAAGACCGATACCGTTTTCCGTGAGCAGCAGGAGCGTTACCGGGGAACGGTCTTCCTGCCCAAGACGTCTTTCCCCATGCGGGGCAACCTGCCAAAGCGGGAGCCGGACATGCTGGCCCATTGGGCGGAGGCGGGGCTGGATGGCCAGATAGCGGAGGCCGGGCGTCGGGCGGACAGCATCTTCACGTTGCATGATGGCCCGCCCTATGCCAACGGGCATATCCATATCGGCCATGCCCTCAACAAGGTGATGAAGGACGTCATCAACCGTGCCCAGCGCATGAATGGGGCGCAGGTGCGCTACATGCCGGGATGGGACTGCCACGGCCTGCCGATCGAGTGGAAGGTCGAGGAGGAATATCGCCGGAAGGGCAAGGACAAGGATGCCGTGCCGGTTCTCCAGTTCCGTGCGGAATGTCGGGAATATGCCGCAAAGTGGGTGGAGGCCCAGCGGGAGGACTTCAAGCGTCTGGGCATCCAGGCGGAGTGGGACAACCGCTACGTGACGATGGACTTCGCCTCCGAGGCGCAGATTGCCGAGGAAATCGGCAAGTTCCTTCTCAATGGCCGTCTCTATCGTGGGTTGCGCCCCGTGATGTGGAGTCCGGTCGAGAAGACGGCCCTGGCCGAGGCGGAAGTCGAATATCACGACATCACCTCCACGACCCTGTTCGTGGCTTTCCCCAATGTGAAGGACCCGACGGAAGGGCAGCTGCTCTCCGGTGCCTCGGCCGTGATCTGGACCACGACCCCGTGGACGATCCCCGTCAACCGGGCACTCGCTGCCGGGCCGGATATCACCTACACGGTCATCCATGTCACCGGCGTGGCCGAGGACAGTCTCGTGCCGGTCGGGGCAAAGCTGATCGTGGCCGTGGACCGTCTGGAAGACTTCCTCTCCGGCGCAGGCGTTACCGGGCATGAGGTCCTTCACACCCTTCCCGGCCGTGCGCTGGAAGGAGCCGTGTTCGCCCATCCGCTGCGGGGGCGTGGGTTTGATTATGACGTGCCGCTGCTGCTTGGTGATTTCGTCACGACGGATGCCGGTACCGGTCTGGTGCACATGGCCCCGGCGCATGGTCATGACGACTTCATGCTCTGCCGTGCCCACGGCGTGGAAGTGACGGAAGAGGTCTGCGACAACGGAACCTATGTGGACTGGATGCCGGAGCTTGGGGGTGTTCATGTCTTCAAGGCCACGCAGCCCGTATGTGATCTGCTGACACAGGTGCGGGATCAGGCCCGGCAGGACGGTGCCCCGGCCCGTGGCCTTATGGCCCGGGCGGAGATCGTCCATTCCTATCCCCATTCGTGGCGGTCCAAGAAGCCGGTGATTTTCCGGGCCACGCCGCAGTGGTTCATCGCCATGGAGCCCCGTGAAGGGGATGAGGGTGGCCCAGGCCTGCGTGAGCGTGCCCTGAAGGCCCTTGATGACATCAGCTTCGTACCGGCCAGCTCCCGCCGCCGCCTGACGAGCATGATCGAGCAGCGGCCGGACTGGTGCATCTCCCGCCAGCGGTCCTGGGGCGTGCCGATCGCCGTGTTCGTGGAGAAACGCACCGGTGAGGTGCTGCGGGATGCCGATGTGATGTCCCGCATCGTGCAGAGCTTCCGGGAGCGTGGGGCGGATGCCTGGTATGACACGGACCCTGCCGTCTATCTCGGTGAAGGCCGCAATCCGGAAGACTATGATCAGGTTTTCGACATTGTTGACGTCTGGTTCGAGAGCGGATGCAGTCACCGTTTCGTCCTGCATCAGGAGGGCGTGAACTACCCGGCTGACCTGTATCTGGAAGGTTCCGACCAGCATCGTGGCTGGTTCCAGTCTTCCCTGCTGGAAAGCGTGGGAGCCGAAGGCGTGGCGTCCTACAGGACGGTCGTGACGAACGGGTTCGTGCTGGACGGGCAGGGGCGCAAGATGTCCAAGTCCCTCGGCAACACCATCGTGCCGGATGACGTGACGAAGACGCTGGGTGCGGACGTGCTGCGCCTGTGGGTCCTGAACTCTGATACCAATGAGGACCTCCGCATCAGTCAGGAGATTCTCAAGCAGCAGGGCGAGCTGTACCGCCGTGTGCGGAACACGCTGCGCTGGCTTCTGGGGGCACTGGATGGCTTCACGCAGGCCGAGGCCCTGCCGCTGGGTTGGGATGACGTGTCCGCCCCGGTGGACGTGATGCTGGACAGGCTGGTCCCGGACGAGGCGGCCCGTGCCCTCCGCCACAAGGCAACGGTGAAGGCCCGCAAGGCCCTGCCGCTGCTGGAGCAGTATATCCTGCACCGTCTGTACGAGCTGTACCAGCGTGTGCAGGAGGCGGTGAAGACCCATCAGTGGAACGGCGTCTATCCGCTGCTGCACAATTTCTGCAACAATGAGCTGTCGGCCTTCTATTTCGACATCCGCAAGGACGTCCTCTACTGCGATCCGACGGACTCCCATGCACGCCGGGCGGCCCGCACCGTGCTGGACGTGCTGCACCGTGCCCTGACGACGTGGCTGGCCCCGGCTCTGGTCTTCACGGCGGAAGAGTCGTGGCAGGCCCGTTTCGGGCAGGAAGGCAGCGTGCATCTGGAGCGCTTCTTCGTGCCGGAAGAAGGCTGGCATGATCCTGAACTGGCCGGACGGTGGGAGACCCTGCGTCAGGTCCGCCGCCGTGTCACCACGGCTCTGGAAGTCGCCCGTCGGGAAGGGTTGATCGGCTCCTCGCTGGAGGCCCAGGTCCATCTGCCCCTGACGGCCGATGAGCAGGTCGTGTCCGAAGGGATCGACTGGGCGGAGCTTTGCCTGGCGTCCGAGGTCCATGTGCAGCCGGGTCAGGCCGAGGATGAGGTGAGGGTCAGCCGTGCGGACGGGCAGAAATGTGCCCGCTGCTGGCGTGTCCTGCCTGATGTCGGGCAGAATGAGGACCACAGCCATCTCTGCCTGCGCTGTTTTGGTGCGGTGAGTGCATGAGGTCGGCCCGGGCTGAAGGTACAGGGAGCGGCGCATCCCCGGCCCCTGTACCGGGGTCGCCACGGTGGCGGCTGGTCGGGTTGGTAACGGCTCTTGCTGTCCTGTTCGTGGACCAGGCGAGCAAGGCATGGATTCTCTACGGGCTGAACCTGCCGGCACGGGGGACCATGGATGTCATGCCCTGCCTCAGCTTCACGATGGTATGGAATCACGCCGTGACGTTCGGCATGTTCGGCGGGCACGGACGCTGGCTGTTCATTGCCATCTCCCTGCTGGCAGTGTTGGGGCTTCTGGTCGTTCTTCTGCGGTCACGCCGTCGGCTGGTCAGTCTTGCCTGCGGCGGAATCATCGGGGGCGCCATTGGCAATGTGATAGACCGTCTTCATTACGGGGCTGTAGTGGATTTCCTGCATTTTCATGTCGGGGGATGGTCCTGGTATGTTTTCAACATTGCGGATTCCGGCATTGTCTGTGGTGTTGGCCTGTGGCTGCTGGACTCCTTTCTGGCGGAGCGGCGGAGCCGGAATGGCTGAAGTGACAACCGGCTTGCCCATTGCAGGCAGGCCCTATAGGATTGGGCATCTTTTTGTGAGTGCAGTGCGGGAACCTGTCATGCGGCTTTTTGCTCCTTCAGTTATACGTCACGGAGTCCGGTTGGGTGCTCTGGCCACGTTCGGGCTGGCGTTGGCTGGGTGCTCCGGCAGTGATGTGGCGCGTGGCTTCGGCCTTCAGCGCAGCCTGCCGGATGAATACGCCGTGACGACGCGTGCGCCACTCTCCATGCCACCCTCGGAGAAACTGGCCCTTCCGGGGGCAGCCAGTGCCAACCGCCCGGATGAAAGTCCCCGTATGCAGGCGCTGGAGACGCTCGCCCCGGATGTCGCTCTTCACCCCAATGAGGGGACGGAGAGCGTCGGGCAGGAGGCCCTTGTCCAGCGGGCCACATCGGCGGCCCGTGGTCCGAACAATGCCGAACTTGGCGATGCTGATGCTGGATTTGTGGACAGTCTTCTTTTCTGGCGGGGTGGCCGGGCTGGCAATGTTGTGGATGGCGAAGCGGAAAATCGCCGCATCCAGAAGAATGCGGCCCTGGGGCAGAGCTTTGCTGAAGGCGCCACGCCGACCCTGCGGAAGGGTGGCAAATAAGAGCTTCCAGGCTCTCCTTTTGCGGTTGGTGTTCCGTCCTGTTCTGCCTCCTGTTTGAGGAGAAGTCATGATGAGGCCTGTCATCCGCCGTCTTTCCAGCCATGTTGTGGATCTTATTGCCGCTGGTGAGGTGGTGGAGCGTCCGGCGGCGGCGCTCAAGGAACTGGTGGAAAATGCGCTGGATGCCGGGGCGACCCGTCTTGAGGTCACCCTGCGGGGGGGCGGCTGTGAGCTGATTGATGTCCGGGATAATGGCCGGGGGATGGAAGCCGAGGAGCTGCCCCTGGCGGTGGAGCGGCACTGTACCTCCAAATTGCCGGATGATGACCTGACGGCCATAAAAACACTGGGGTTTCGGGGGGAGGCGCTGCCATCCATCGGGGCCAGTGCCCGCCTTTTCCTGACATCACGGACAGAAACGGCTGAAACGGCCTGGGAGCTTTCCGTGCAGGGGGGTGTTGTCAGCGGGCCGGTGCCTTCTGCTGGTTCTGTGGGGACCCGTGTTGTGGTGCGGGACCTGTTCTTTGCGACACCGGCCCGCCGCAAATTTCTCAAGACAGCCAGAGTGGAGGGCAATCACGCTGAAGCCGTCATGCGGCGTGTGGCGTTGAGTGCGCCGGATTGTGCCATCAGTTTCGTCATGGATGGGCGGGAGATATTCAATCTGCCGCCGCAGGATGTCCGTGCCCGTGTGGCCAGCATTCTTGAAGTGCCCGAAGATGGCCTTCTGACGGTTGATGAGCAGCGTGGCCCCATGCGGCTGGGCGGGTATATCTGTGGTCCGGGTGAAACCAGGCGGACAGGCAGCGGCCAGTTCATGCTGGTCAATAATCGCCCTGTGATGGACCCCATCCTGCGGACTGCCATACGGGTGGCCTATCGGCCCGTGATCGAGAAAGGGCGTTTCCCTGTTCTCCTGCTGCATCTGCGCCTTCCGCTTGATCGTGTGGATGTGAATGTCCATCCTGCCAAGACAGAGCTGCGGTTTGCGGATGAGGCCGAGGTGAGAGCTTTTGTCATCGGGGCTGTGGGGCGTGCGTTGGCCCGTAGCGCCGGGGACGGTGGAGGCATACAGGCCGATCTTGGCATCATTGGCCGTCGGGCGGCTTCCATTGGGCAGAACGTGCCGGGTACGTCCTATTCATATGATCATACGGGCGCCCGGGCTGTTCCTCCGGCCGATCTTGGTCTGGGGACGTCCGTTCGCCGTTTTGCTTCGTCTGCCGTGATGGAGGAGCGGCAGTCTGCTCCCGGCCTTGCGGAGCCGCAGCAGGGTTATGTGACGTCGGGCCGGGTTGCGCAGGTGGAAGATGGCGGAGGGGAGGAGGTGCCTCATCCGTCTGTTGGCGGCAGACAGCCGGAGCAGCCACTTGGTGTGCCGATCGGGCAGATTCATGCCACCTATATTCTCTCGATTGCCCCGGATGGTGACCTGATCCTGACAGACCAGCATGCTGCCCATGAGCGTCTGACCCATGAGCGCCTGCGTGCCCGTTTTGCTGAAGGGGCCGTGCAGGCGCAGGCCCTTCTGATGCCGGAGGTGGTTGATCTGCCGCATGGGGCGGCCGAGGCGCTGTCACGATGTGCGGAGGAGCTGGCCCGTTTTGGTCTGGAGATAGAATCTTTTGGCAGTGGGAGCGTTCTGGTCCGCAGTCTGCCCGCCCCATTGAGCGGTAGTGACGTGGCGGGCCTTCTGCGGGATGTGGCGGATGAACTCGTGCAGATGCCTGACCTGCCAGCCCGGCAGACAGACAGTCTGGATGGGCGGTTTGAAGCCATCATGGCCCGGATGGCCTGTCATGGCAGCATCCGTGCCGGCCGTATTCTCAAGCAGGAGGAAATGGATGCTCTGTTGCGGGGCATGGAACAGCATCCCCGGGCCAATACCTGCCCTCATGGCCGTCCGACATGGTTGAAGCTGGACAAGGACGGGCTGGAGAAACTTTTCGGGCGGACCAGGTAATACTGGTGCCGAAAGGCATTTCACATTTCTTTGACAGGAAAACAGGGCGGCCCAAAGGGCCTTTCTATGGTTTTCATCGCATTGAAAGAGGTAATGTCACATCTTGTTTCATGGATGTGCCCTTTCCTTCCCGGAGTTGATCTTGAAGGAAAGGGGCGGAAAGAGGATGGAATGGTCGATCTTGTTGGCGAGTTGAAATCTGTTGTTGGCACCAGATATGTCCTGACCTCGGAAAGTGCGACCTACGGGTACCGCAAGGGGTTCCGGTTTGGTGATGGCCGGGTGGAAGCCGTCGTTATTCCCGGCTCTCTGGTTGAGCTGTGGCGTGTCTCGAAGCTGGCGGTGGAATCAGGGCGCATCATTCTCATGCAGGCGGCCAATACAGGGCTGACGGGCGGCTCCACACCGGATGGCAACGATTATGACAGGCCGATCATTCTCATCAGCACACGCAGGCTGAAAGGTATCCAGCTTCTGGGAGAAGGCCGACAGGTTGTCTGCCTGCCGGGGGCGGATCTTTACGAGCTGGAAGAAAAACTGGCTCCGCTGGGGCGGGAACCCCATTCGGTCATCGGGTCTTCCTGCATCGGGGCTTCTGTCCTCGGGGGGGTGAGCAACAACTCGGGCGGGGCCCTGGTGCAGCGTGGTCCGGCTTATACGGAAATGGCCCTCTATGGACAGGTGGATGCCGAGGGCAGGCTGAATCTGGTCAATCATCTGGGCATCCGCTTCCCGGATGAAGCTGTGGCAGAATCCGTGCTGGATGCGCTGGAACATGGTCGTTACAGCCCGGATGATGTGGACTGGTCGGGCACGAGAAAGGCCCATGATGATGATTACGTCAACCGTATCCGCCAGGTCGATGAGGCATCCCCGGGGCGTTACAATGCGGACCCGGGCCGTCTGTTCGAGGCATCCGGTAATGCGGGAAAGCTGATCGTCTTTGCCGTGCGGCTGGATACCTTCCCGGCAGCGAAGGATACGGCCGTCTTCTATCTTGGCACCAACCGGACCGATACGTTGGAAAAGGTTCGGCGGCATCTTCTGACGGCGTTTGAGGAGCTGCCCGTTGCGGGTGAATACATGCATAGGGATGCTTTTGCCATTGCGGATGAATACGGGCGGGATACCGTGGCGCTGATCCGCTTTCTGGGAACGAAACATCTGCCGCTCATGTTCCGTCTGAAGGCTCGTGTGGATGCCTTCGCCCGGCGTTTCTCATGGGTACCGGACGGGCTGAGCGACCTGCTCATGCAGTCTGGCAGCCGGTTCCTGCCTTCGCAGGTGCCAGCCCGCATGAGGGCCTATCACGAGAGATATGACCATCACCTCATGCTGCGTGTATCTGGCACGCTGGCCCGGCAGGTCCGCCCATGGCTGGAGAGCTTCTTTACCGAAGGGCAGGAGGTGGAGGGTGCCTTCTTTGAGTGTACGGCGCAGGAGGGGACGCTGGCTTTTCTGCACCGGTTTGCGGCGGCGGGGGCAGCAAACCGGTATGTGGCTGTTCATGGCAGGAAGACGGGCGGCATGATGGCACTGGATGTCGCTCTGCGCCGCAATGACTGGGAGTGGCAGGAGCGTCTTCCGCCGGAGGTGGACGACCAGCTGCTGCTGAAGCTCTATTACGGGCACTTCCTCTGCCATGTCATGCATCAGGATTATGTTGTCAGGCCTGGTGTGGACCCCATGGAAGTTGAGACGACCATGATGTGGCCAATACTGGACAAACGGGGAGCCCGTTATCCGGCCGAGCATAATGTGGGGCACCTCTATCATGCTCCGCAGAGCATGGCCGCCCATTACCGCTCGCTCGATCCTTGCAACTGTTTGAATCCCGGCATTGGCCGTCAGACAAAGAAGAAAAATTGGGTCGCAGAAAGCGTCTGAAGCCAGATGGGCGCGCCTCCCCTTGCGGGAAAGCCCTGTCTGCGTGGTGGGAGGTGGATCAGAAATCGTCTGCCGTCAGGGGGACGGGTGTAAGGTCCGCCGGGAGATAGAGCGGGTGTTCGGGGCGATGGCCTTTGCGGCTCAGCCGCAGGGCCGTGACCCTGTGACCAGCCCGGAGCAGCAGCCGTGCCACCTCAGGTCCCCGGTAGCGCAGCTCCTTGGCCTGCGGGGTGCCGTAGGCCAGCACGATGAGTTCAGCCTGTCCAGCCATGTCCAGCAGGTAGTGGTCGGTCTCCGGGCCGACGGGGTCGGCAACTTCGAGAAGGCGTTTCTGGTCCGTGCAGCGATAGGCGAAGCTGTTGCCCACGAACATGCCGCCATAACCCCATTGCCGACTGTAACGCTGGCATTTGGCCACGGAACGGTCATCTCCATATTCCGTGGCGACAGAGGGATTCATCATGATCCACATGATGAGGGGCCCTGTCGCATTCCAGATACGCCTGAGCGTATAGCGGTAACAGTCACCTGGCCCGGCATAGAGGGCTGTGCTGGTGACATCATCAGCGAGCCGGAGTGGCCTGGCCGTGCCGACATGGTGTGGTGTGTGCGGCATGTCCCGTGTGTTCCTCCGATGATGGTCAGGGAGCGTTGGGGGGAATTGTCAGGCAGTCTATGGTCCCCCGCAGATGCCTGCACGCCCCGGTAGCCTGGCTGTGCGTCAGGTTGATGAGCCGGGCCCGGTAGAGTGTACCTCTGGCCGTACGAACGGGCATGACATGGACGGAGGCCCCGCCGGCAATGGGGGTAATGCGGGGGCGTAGCTGTGTGGCAACCATGAGGGCCTGTTTTTCACCAGCATAGCTCCCCAGCTGGATGGCCCAGTCATGGGTTGATTCGGCCAGCATGTCTGTTGCTCCCCTCCGTCTGGCTGGGGCATCAGCCAGGGGAATGGACTGGATGCGCAGCGTATTTCTCTGTGGTTCTGGCGGAAAGGAGCGTGGTGGAGGCGAATGGGGCCGGGCGATGGGAGCTGCTGGCTGCGGCTGAGGGGAGGAAAAACCGCGGGCGGCCCATGCGGCCCGGATATCCTGTGTTTCGGCTGTTTGGACAGCCTGTCCGGCCGTGGTGGTTTCGTCATAGCTCCCACCACCATCCAGAGGTGTAGCCGTATCCATGCGGGCGGGCCCCTGCGCCGTCCTGTCATGGCGGGCCACGATGAGGTCATTGCGGGAGCGCTGATGCGGCCAGATGCCCATGATCTTGGGGGCAATGGCCGCCACATAATTGCGTGTCTCCCGTGGGAGGGCCCTGTTCTGGCGGAGGTAGTGGTCCAGACTGCCCGGGCCATAATTATAGGCAGCCAGAAAGCCGGGAGAGCCGTATATTTCATACATCTGGCGGATATAGGCTGTTCCGGCGAGAATGTTGTCGTGCGGGTCGTAGGGGTCAGGTCCCAGATTGTACTGGGTCCGCAGGTCGTCATAGGCGGGTGGCATGATCTGCATCAGTCCCATGGCGCCGGGCGTGGAGGTGATGAAGTTGCCATAACGGTCATACAGATGCCCCCCTGATTCCTGATGCATGACGGCCCTGATCCATTCAGCAGGCACATCGAAACGGTTTGATGCTTCATTGATGTAAGGTCCCCAGGGGTCTTCAGGCGGGCCGGGCGGTGTGTAGTGCGAGCGGGCATGGGCCTGATAGTCTGCCTGTTCCTCCAGCACGGGCATGGTCGGGCTGTTGCCGCTGGGACGTGTGGCGCAGGCTGCCAGAAGGGCAGGGAGGAGCAGGGCAAGGCAGAGGCGGACCATACGCAGGGTAGAGGACGGGGCAGTGCGTATCATGGGGGCTTCCTGAACAGGGACATGCGTGAGCTTCCTCTCCCTATCATGGAAATGATGGAGGGCAGAGAGGAGCCTGGTTTTTATAAGTAAAGATCACGTTATAAAAGAGGTTTAATGGAAGGTAGGGGATTGAAAAAAGGAAGGAAACGGGACTACTGTAGAGGGGATTATATTGGCTGGCAGCGGGAGCTGCTCCGTTCTGTACCTGCCCGAGGCGGGGGAATGGTTTTATTGGTAGGAATTGAAGGACGAGATCATGTCTTACGCTGCGCTGGATGCAGGCCGTGTTGCCCGTGCTGCCGAGCTGGCCCTGCAGACGCTGGCCGGGGAGAGGGAGACCTCTGAGGCGCATCAGCGTAAAACGATCCTGATCGAGCGTATACATGCTCTTGCCAGAGCCGCCGCAGATACGGCAGGACAGGGGACGGTGACGCTGACGTCCGAAGAGTTCTGGCTGATTTCCCGGAACTGGTGACGTGTCAGTGGGGCATGGCGAATGAATGATCATATGATTCTGAGAGACTGGGTGTCAGGGAGCGTTGAGGGATGAAGTGGTTTTTTGCGATTACAGAGAAGACACTGTCCAACGACCCTGATCATGGTTTTATCGATTGTATCCGGGCTGCCGTACAGTCGGCCCGTGAGAATACGACGCTGATCCCGCACATGGTGTTTGATGGAAACGAATGTGACTTCACGCGGGAGATGCGGGCTGCCGGGGTGAATGTCATTTTTCACCGTCTGCATTTCTATGACCGCCTGCTGGAGGCCCAGCGTCGCCTCAAACCGGAATGGCCCAATTACATTTTTACGGCGGCTGGTGCCTTCATGCGGCTGGAGCTGCCCCTGCTGGAGCAGGATGACCAGTACGTCCTGTACACCGACTGTGACGTGATGTTCCTGAAGGACCCGCAGGTCGAGTTCTGCACGCCGGAAATCTTTGCGGCTTGCGGGCAGTTCGGCAAGCAGGATTACTACGTGGACATGAACTCGGGGGTCATGGTGATGAACCTCGAGCGTATGCGCCGCGACCTGCCAGCAATGGTGGATTTCCTGTGCGATAATCTGGACCATGTGGCTGGGTATGATCAGGAGCTGCTGCGCATTTTCTACAATGCACAGTGGAGCCCACTTTCCGCCCGCTTCAACTGGAAGCCTTACTGGGGGGTGGATGACAACGCTACCATCGTCCATTTTCATGCGGCCAAGCCACCTGCTGCGCGGCATCTGCTGAATGATCCGGCCTATCGTGAGCATGATCATGTCTTCCATGCCTGGCGTCACTGGTTCTTCCAGAATCCGGCTGGATACGGCTATTACGTTCCGAAGTGGGAAGAGTATCTCGAAAAGGCCCGCCGGTCTTACCAGGCAGACGCAGTCAGTGAGTTTGATGCTCTGAGATAGAATGGGGGTTCAACCCATTCAGGCAGTGCTGGAATATGGAAAAGCCCTCCTTCGTGGAGGGTTTTTCTTTGCCGTCATGCCAGCAGGCGGCGTGGCCGTGCCCTCTTCCGGGGTTACTTGCTTGTGGAAGGGGAGCGGGGCAGCTGCTCCATCTGCTCAGGCATGGCGGCCGTGCGGCTGGTATGGCGTTCCAGCCATCGCCCAAGGGGACGGGCAATGGCTGGCCCGAGCGTGATGATGGCGAGCATCCGGGCTGTCTGCATGGCAATGATGAAGGGCAGGGCAATCGGGACGTTGGCGCTGATGACGATGATGGTGTCCAGCCCGCCCGGGCTTGTGGCCAGGTAGGCACTGAGGAGGTCAATCCGGGCGAAATGGGCTACCGGCAGGGCCAGCAGGGCGCAGCTGGCAATGAGCGTCATGGAGGAGAGGGCGACCGCTGGGATGGAGCGGAGTGCATAACGCAGGACGGGTGCGGTGAAACGCAGCCCGATGGACCAGCCGATGGTCAGATAGGCCGGGATGCGGATCCAGAAAGGGGCGCTGATCTGGAACAGGCCACTCAGCTGGGCTGTGGCACCTGTCAGAATGGTCAGCAGAAGTGTTGCCGCTGGTGAACGCAGCCTGAGGCCGATGACTGTACTGATGGCGACAAGCAGCAGTGTAGGTAGCAGGTTGCCTCGCATTGGTGCGGGCGTGGGAGTGGCGTGGCCCGTGCGTATGACGATCCATGAAATCAGGGACGTGGCAACGGCAACCATGATGACCCTGAAATAGAGCATGAAGGCTGTCAGCCTTGTATCAGCTCCGAAAGACCCGCAGAGCATGACCATGGTGGAGGCTGCGCCCGGTGATGTGCCCCAGAGGGCCGTCGTCCCCGGCATGACCCCGAACCAGGCCAGACAGGCCCCCGTGGAAAAACTGACAAGGATGACGGAGAGGACACTGAAAAGAACCAGTATCCAGTGGGACATGATGTGGTGGAGGACAGAGCCTGTCAGGCTGTTGACGACCACACAGGCCAGTATGGCCTGTGCCATGGTAAAGAAAACGGGTTTGATGGTGACGCCACGGTTCCTGATCGACAGGATGATGCCGGCCGCCATGGGGCCCAGCATCATGCCCGCTGTCAGATGCAGCAGCATGAAGAGGCCGGAAATCACGGCAGAAAAAAAGACCAGCTCTGCCCATCGTGACCCATGGGAGCGCCAGGAGAGGGAGGACAGGGTCACACGCCCGGTCCCTGCTCAGCGGTCCCTGTCATCAGGGGTTCCAGAGGGATCATTGCCTGAGGGTTTCTTGCGGAAGGCTGCCAGACTGACAACCTTCGCCCCCTCATTTTCCTGGTCATGGGAGTCACCGTCATGGCCTGCACTGGTTCCGGCATGTGCCTTCGGTTCGTCTGCCGAGGGGTGGAAGGTGTGGACCTCGGCCAGACCGCCCTTGTCCCCTCCGTGGAGGTCAGGGTCTGTCGGAGTGTCGGCATCTGCCATGTGCTGCTGGGGCGTGAAATGCATGACGAGATGGATGTGAGGGTCCGCAAAGGCCGTGACCGCTCCCAGAGGGATGTGCAGGGTGCTGGGGATGCCGCCAAAGGACAGCCCGACAGAGAAGGTCCGGGTGTCATGGTCCACCGTCAGGTTCTGGAACTGGTGTTGCAGGACGATGGTCATTTCTTCCGGGTAGCGATCCTTGAGGCGGGAGGGGATGTCCACTCCCGGCATGTCGGTACGGAATGTCATGTAGAAATGATGGTCACCAGGGAGGCCATGTTCGCTGACATGGTCCAGCGCCTTGATCATGACGATACGCTGGGCATCCTCCATCCAGCGGTCATAAGGGAGGAGGCTGGCTGGCATGGAGGGGCCGAGCCCGTCGGAGCCGTTGGTATCATCACTCATGGAACAGCACCATCACCTGTTGCATCTGGGAAGTTACCTCAGGTGTGCGACAGGCGGCATGAAATCGCAAGGGGCCGGGTTGCATATTTTCCAGCCCGACCTTTTATCGTGGGATGGTGTTTCAGAAAAGAAACAGGTGGGGGGGCTTCTGTTGCCCGGTGCACCCCCCGGACCGCGCTTATCGCTTATGCAGCAACAGCGAGCACCTCAGAGTTATCGTTGGCACTTGTAAAGTCAGCCCGATGACGGCGGAACAATACCGGGCAAAAAGTAGATCTTTACCATGCGTGTCGAGCCTGTTTCGTCCCCATAGCGCCAGCCCGGAAGGCTGATGGTGGAGACGCCGGGCACTGCCCCCGGGTCCACAACACTTATTCCATCTACCGTTTATCGCCATAGCCAAGGCCGAAGCCTCCGGCAGGGACGAATATAGGCAGTTATGTCCGGTATGGCAAGGTGAAACGGGCCTTCCCTTCTGCCATCTGGGCGGTTACATCTGTCACCGTTATGGTTACATTCAGTAGCTGGGGGAAGTGGATGGCCGTGCTGATCCACCTCCGTGGATAATAGCCCGGCACAGCCAGATGAGCGGGAGAGAAGTCATGGCCCTGACAGACGAGCAGCGTTCCGAAATAGAGGCCGTGCGTGCCGCCCCCAACCAGACGGTGCGGCCAACCGTTCCGGCCATGGAGGCACTTCTTTTTGAGCCTTTCCCGCTGCTGGATCATGGTTTCATCCGTGTCGTGGACTATATGGGGGATGATTCGGCTGTCGTGCAGGCGGCCCGTGTGTCCTACGGCAAAGGGACACGGAAGACGTCGGAAGATGCCGGGCTCATCCGCTATCTGATGCGGCATCGTCACTCCACACCGTTTGAAATGTGCGAGATCAAGTTTCACGTGAAACTGCCACTTTTTGTCGCCCGGCAGTGGATTCGTCACCGCATGGCCAGCGTGAATGAATATTCTGCCCGGTATTCCGTACTGGACAGGGAGTTCTATCTGCCCGATGCCACGCAGATTGCTGCGCAGAGCAAGGTCAACAATCAGGGGCGGGGCGAGACCCTCAGCGCAGAGACAGCGGCAGAGGTGCTGTCCATTCTCCAGCGGGATGCCCTGCAATGTTATGGCGACTATGAGCAGCTGCTCGACCCGGAGGGGCTGGGTGTGGCCCGGGAACTGGCCCGCATCAATCTGACACTCAACACCTACACGCAGTGGTACTGGAAGATTGACCTCCATAATCTGATGCATTTTCTGGCGCTGCGGTCCGACCCACATGCCCAGTATGAAATCCGTGTCTATGCCCAGAAGATGATCGAGATTCTCAAGGCATGGGTACCGCATACGGCACAGGCTTTTGAGGATTATCGCCTCGGAGCTTACAGCTTCTCTGCCGGGATGCTGAAGGTGCTGCGCCGCCGCCTTGCCGGGGAGAGTGTCACGCAGGAAACATCCGGCCTGACGAAGCGGGAGTGGACGGAGATGCAGGCTGTTCTGGAGGGCTGAGACGTGTCCGGCTCTGACCTTTTCCCTGAAGAGGAAGACCGGCCTGCTGGTCCTGTCCCGGATTCAGCGGCTTTGCTGGAGGAAGGGCGCCGGTTCCAGCGGGAGACGGGTATCCCGCCTCTTCTGGGTCACAGGCCACGTTTTCTGCCATGGGTGCTGCTGGCAGCCCTGCTCATGCTTGTCTCTCTGGGTATTGAGATTTTCTGGCCCCTGCCGGGGCGGCATGGCCCCCTGCCTGTTTGTGGGCAAGGGGCGGTGGAGACGGTTTCCTGTCAGAAACCGGCTGCGGTTCCATCTGCCCGCTGATGGAGCGGACGGTCAGGGCTGGCGGGCCATGCTGCGCCCCTGAGCCCCGAGTACACGGAAACTGTCTGTCAGCCGTTGGATGAAACTGTCCTCTCCGGCCTTCATCCAGGTACGGATGTCGTACTGTTTTTTCAGCGGCCGCCCCGTTACGGGTGAGACCTGATGGGCGAAGGCTTCTTCATGTTCCTGCATGTAACGGGCCACACCTTGTGCGTAGGCGAACTGGGTGTCTGTATCGATGTTGAATTTGAAGACCCCGAAGCTGACAGCCTGTTTTATGGCGTCTTCATCCGATCCAGACCCGCCATGGAAGACCAGAGGAACAGGATTGGGGCCCGTCTGGAGCCGCTCGGCCACGAGAGCCTGGGACCTGCGGAGTATGTCCGGGCGGAGGCGGACATTGCCGGGGGCGTAGACTCCGTGAACATTCCCGAATGAGGCAGCGATGGAAAGCATCCCCAGAGGGGACAGGGTCTTCCATGCGGTCAGAACATCTTCCGGACTTGTATAGAGGGAGGGATGGTCAGCCGGTCCGGTGCCATGCAGCTCGTTGCCAATGCCGTCTTCTTCTCCCCCCGTGATTCCCAGTTCGATCTCAAGGCCGATTCCCAGAGGGGACAGTTTTTTCATCAGGGTCGCTGCCGTGGCGATGTTGTCGGCGACCGGTTCTGTCGAGAGGTCGAGCATGTGGGAGGAGAACAGGGGTTGGCCTGTCTGTTCGTGGTGGCGGCGGCTTTCTTCCACGAGCCCGTCAATCCAGCCCAGCAGGGGACGGTTGGCGTGGTCCGTATGGAGGATGACAGCTACCCCGTAATGGCGGGCCAGAAGATGGACATGTCGTGCCAGAGCCACGGCCCCCAGAATCCGGGCCTGCTGCTCATCCGGCAGGGACTGGCCAGCGTAGAAGCGGGCCCCTCCGGCGGAAATCTGGATGATGATGTCAGCCCTGTTGGCCCGTGCTGCGGCAAGAGCTGCATTGGCAGTGGATGAACTGCTGACATTGACAGCCGGAAGGGCATAGCCCCCCATCTGGCAGGCCCGGAGCAGGGTACGGTATGCACCGCCAGTGGCCACACCCGGCGGAATGGCCGACATGCTGTTGGCAGGGAGTGCGGTGGAGGGGGGTGTCATGGATCCTCTTGGGTGGAGCTGGAGAAGGGGGAACGTGGCAGAGGTAGCCTGTTCTGCCAGTCTGATATACATACTGTCTGTAAATAGGACTATAAAGGTCCAAAAGTGGTAGAGTTGCGTTAGAGGGTGCTCATTCCATCGGGTATCTGATAAGAGAGGCGTTCATGACACAGAATGATCTTATGATGATTGAAACTGAAGATACTCCCAACCCGGCGACACTGAAATTTTTGCCGGGTCGTGACGTGACGGGCGACCGGTCCCCTGTCGATTTTGCAGAGGCCGGGGTCGTGGCGGGGCGTTCTGCTCTGGCAGATGTTCTTTTTGGCATGGCCGAGGTGAAGCGTGTCTTCCTGGGAAGTGATTTTGTTTCTGTCACGAAGGATGATGGAGCCGACTGGGATGCACTGCGCCCGCAGGTGCTGGTGGCCCTGACAGATTTCTTCAAAAGCGGGAAGCCAGCCCTTGCAGAAGACATCGCTGCCCCGGAGGCTGACATCTTTCCCGAGGACAGCGAGATCGTGGCCCGGGTGAAGGAGCTTCTGGATACACGGGTCCGTCCGGCCGTGGCCAGCGATGGGGGGGACATTGTCTTCCGTGGTTATCGGGAAGGTGTCGTCTATCTGAGCATGCAGGGCGCCTGCTCTGGCTGTCCGTCTTCCAAGGCTACATTGCGGCACGGCGTGGAGAACATGCTCCGTCACTACATCCCGGAGGTGACGGCGGTTGAACCTGTAGAGGAGTAAAAGCTGATGACATCATCACCAGCCCCGGAGGGGCAGCCGGCAGAAGGAGAGGTCTCCAGCCCTGTTCTGGCCGAGGAGCTTTTTACACGCTGCCGCACGGCAGACTGTTTTTCTGACCGGCCAGTGGGTGATGATGTCCTGCATCGTCTTTACGATCTGCTCAGGATGGGGCCAACATCGGGCAACTGCTCACCGGCCCGCTTCGCTTTCCTGAAGACGGAAGAGGCCCGGCAGAAAATCCGGCCTGCCCTGTCTCTGGGCAATGCGGAGATGGCCATGACGGCGCCGGTGCTGGTTGTTGTCGGGTATGATCCCCTGTTTTTCGAGAAATTCGAGACTCTCAACCCCATGCCCGGCCTGCGGGACTGGTATGCGGCTGATGTCGGGCTGAGTGACGAGACGGCGTTTCGCAACGGTACCCTTCAGGGGGCCTATCTTATCATGGCAGCCCGTGCGCTGGGGCTGGCTGTGCGGCCCATGTCCGGCTTTGATGCCGTGATGGTGGAGGAGGAATGTTTCCGCAAGCAGGGCTGGCGGGCCAATTTCCTCGTGGCACTGGGTTATCCCGGGGGGGAAGTATCTTCTCCCCGGGCACCCCGTCTGCCTTATGAGGAAGTCTGCCTGTGGCTGTGATGCCGGGGCGGTGTCTCGTCATGAACGGGGCGGGAGCCGGACGGGGGCAGAGCAATCTGATCGCCCTGCTGGAACATGGCCAGGTGGTGGATGAACAGGTGCTGTCCGGGCGTGGTGCTTCGGAACGTTTTGCTCCGGCCGTGCAGGCCATGTTGGCCCGGACCGGTTGGAAAGAACCACCGGAGATGGTGGTGGCTGTGGTTGGCCCCGGTTCTTTTACGGGGTTGAGAGCGTCTCTTTCCCTTGCAGCAGGGTTGGTCCGGGGATGGTCCTGTCGGGGCGTAGGTGTTCGGCTGGGTGATGCACTGCGGGCGACCATGAAGCATGATGAGGCCACTATCCTGTGCCTTGCCCGTCGGGGGCGGGTTTTTGTGGATGCGCCGGGGCGGGAGGCCTGTGCCCTGCCGGTAGGCGAGATTCAGCCGGGGAGCTGGCCGGTCGTGGCAGGTGATGCCGTCCATGGGGATGATGCCTTGCCGGAGCTGAGTGGCCAGACAGGCTGTGGTGTTCTGGGGAGTAACGTGGTCCGCCTGCCTCATGCCGCTCCGACGGCGGAAGGCATTTTCAGGGCCGCCTGCCAGAGTCTGGATGATGGGACGGTCGAGGCCTACCCGCTTGAACCCCTTTATGTGGACCCCCCGGAGGCAAAACCCCCGGCAGGTGGTCTGAGACCGGCACCGCAGTGATGTCTGGCACGGGCTGTCCGGACAGGGCGGATCATGATGGCCAGAGGGAGGTCCGGTCGGACGTGCAGGGGCCTGAGCTGGTGGCTGTGGGGCCAGAGGCAGCCCGTGTCGTGTCGGCCCTGCATCATGCGGCCTTTTCGGGACGTGACCCTTGGGATGAGACAGCCTGCGGGCAGATTCTGGCCCTGCCGGGTGTGGAGGCCTGGCTGGTTTGCGTGAGTGATGTTCCTGTGGGTTTCATCATCAGTCGTCATGTGCTGGATGAAGGTGAGGTCCTGTCTCTGGGGGTGCATCCACAATGGCAGCGGCAGGGTCTGGCGCATCGGTTGCTCTCCCATCTCATCAATCGGGCCCGACAGGAGGCAGCCACCCTGTTTCTGGAAGTGCGGCTCAGTAATGAAGCCGCTTTTGCCTTGTATGGGCGGTGCGGCTTTCAGCAGATAGCGGTGCGGCGTCGTTATTACGACGATGGTGAGGATGCCCGTCTTTTGAGGTGGTCGCCCTGACAGGTCATACCCTGTCTTCTTTTGCATGGCACGACGTATGGGCCGTGTAATGCTGGAATAGCTGTTGAACAAGGGGCGGTCAGGCTGTGTGGTATGCCTGTAATGGCAGGTCATCATGTATATGATCTTGCAGCTGTTATGTTCTTGTAACGTCTTTCCTTGTCTGCTCCAGGTAACAGCCTTCTATAAGACTTGTCATGTCATTCATGATGAATATTCCTTATAAAACAGCATGATCTTTGTAGGGCGCCTGTATTTCCCTGTGATAAATGGTGTTATTTGAGCGCAGGCGGAAGGGAGAAGTTCTCTTATGTAATGTCGTGATTTTGTAAGAATTTCTGTCTATGTTGTGGATTTTCTTATCTTATCAACAAGTGTTTACTATTACAGAAACGGTTTTTCTTGTTGTCTTTTTCTACAATCCGTTATAGGTCGAACTAAATTTCTTGGGAGATAGGTTTTTTATGTCGTCGTCTGAGACAGAAACACAGGCCCTGCGTCAGCTGACAGCACAGATCGTCACGGCGTATGTGAGCAGTCATGATGTTGCTGCCGAAACTCTGCCGGACCTTGTCCGTTCGGTGCACGGTGCCCTTGCAGGGGCCGGTGTTGCCGTGGAGGCAGAGCCCGAAAAACCGGTACCGGCCGTACCGCCCCGCAAGTCGGTCTTCCCCGATTATATCATTTGCCTGGAAGACGGTAAAAAGCTGAAGCTGCTGCGCCGTCACCTCAAGACAGCCTACAACATGACACCGCAGGAATATCGTGAGCGTTGGGGGCTGCCGCCGGAATATCCGATGGTTGCTCCCAACTATGCCAATCATCGTTCTTCCCTTGCACGGCGCATCGGTCTTGGCCGCCGCCGTGAAGGGAGCGAGGGGTAATCAGGATGGTCTGTCCTGTTTCTCAGGACAGACCCGGTTGAGTCTGCATGATGGAGGAGGTGCGTTTCGTATTATGATGTGGATTGGACAAACCGTATCATAATCGGATAGATCATCAGTATGGTGATGAGCACAAAAAAAATGGGGCGCGAGGGTGCTGCGTCCGGGGATACTGTGGGTGATTCGCCCATTGCACGTCTCTGCGTCAAGCATGGTCTGAAGATGACCGGACAGCGGCGGGTGATTGCCCGTGTCCTTTCGGAGGCGGAGGATCATCCGGATGTGGAGGAGCTGTACCGCCGTGCTTCGGAACTGGACAGCCGCATTTCCGTTGCTACCGTTTATCGGACAGTCCGCCTGCTGGAAGAAAAAGGAATTCTGGAACGCCGGGATTTTGGCGGGGGCCGTGCCCGCTACGAAGCCAGTGAAAATGGGCATCATTATCATTTGATTGATATTGATAGTGGTAACGTCATCGAATTCGAGAATGATGAACTGGTCGGCCTGCTGGCGAAGATTGCTGCGGAACTGGGGTTTGATCTCATGTCTCACCGGGCGGAGCTTTTCGGACGGCGTACGGCACCCGAAAAGAAGAAAGATGCCGCTCCCGAGGATGGGAACAGGTCCAGTCCAACAGGCCGGGCATAAGGAGTGACTGATTTCGTATGACCGGGAAGAGGCCGTCAGATACCATTGGGGATGCATGCATCCCTTCCTGTAATGCAGAGCAGCCGGAGGCGGGGGGATTCATCAGCAGCGAGAAAACGCAGCGGCAGATGGATACCCTGGCGACTCTTGCCCTGAACCGTGAAGGCGGTTTTCAGGAACTGCGTGGCGGCAGCTTGGGTGTCAGGCTTGCCACGACGGAAGAAGAGATCCGTGCGGCACAGGCCCTGCGTTATCGTGTGTTCTTTGACGAGATGGGGGCTCATCCCAGTGAGGAGGCCCTGCGGACCCGTCTGGATTCTGACCGCTTCGACGAGATTGCAGATCACCTTCTTGTGGTGGACCATGCCCGTGGTGGTGGTGCAGACAGCGTGGTGGGGACGTATCGTCTGCTGCGTTCCGATTCGCTGGGGGAAGGTGGCCGTTTCTATACGGCGGATGAGTATGACATTTCCTGTCTGACAGATTTCCCCGGTCGCCTTCTGGAGGTCGGGCGGTCCTGTGTGGCACGGGATTACCGTGGTCGTGCGGCCATGCAGCTGCTCTGGCGGGGCATAGCCTCCTATATCTTCCTGCACAGGATTGACGTGCTGTTTGGCTGTGCCAGCCTGCATGGGACATCACCGGATATGATGAGTGATGAGCTGACATGGCTGTATCACAACCATCTGGCGCCGCCCGCCCTGCGGGTTCGGGCCCTGCCAGAGCGCTATGTCAGCATGTGCCGGACAGACCCTGCCACGCTGGACCGCCGCACCTGCCTCAGCAAGCTGCCGCCCCTCATCAAGGGGTATCTGCGTCTTGGTGGGTATGTTGGTGATGGTGCCGTGGTGGATGAACAGTTCAACACCACGGATGTGGCTGTGCTCGTCAAGAGTGAGCTGCTGGCTGACAAATATTACCGTCATTATGAGCGTCGTCTGAAGGACGCGCTGGATTAACAAGGGATTTCCATGGTGGTGAAGGCATTGTGCTCCCTTCCACAGCAGGGAGGGTGGCGCGGCGCCGTCTTCATGTTGGTTCTGGGGGCGGTGGCAGCGTTGGCTCTGCCACCGCTCTGTTTTTTTCCGATTCTGCCTTTGGCATTGGGGCTGTTCTACAAGGCTGTCTGTGCCGCACCGGGGCACCGTCAGGCTGCCCTGTGGGGATTCCTTTTCGGGATGGGGTATCATACGGCGGGTCTTTACTGGCTGACCAATGCAATCCTGACCCGGGTGCATGAGTTCTGGTGGGTGGTGCCTTTTGCAGCGCCTGGTGTTGCGCTGCTCATTGCGCCTCTCGTGATGGTTCCGGCCCTGCTCTGTCGCTCCGTACCGCCGGGTTGGCCACGTGTGGCGATGTTCGCCGGGAGCTGGACGTTGGCCGACATGGCCCGGGTTTTCTATTTTTCCGGTTTCCCCTGGAATCCTCTGGGCAGTGCGCTAGAAGTCCCAGGATGGCTGGGGGATTGGCTCATTCAGCCAGCGTCCCTGATCGGTGTGGATGGGCTGACGCTTCTGCTGGTGCTGGCTTCACTGGCCGTATGGCAGGGACGGCGGGGGCTGCTGGCCGTGGTCGCCTGTGCAGGTCTCTGGTGTGGCTGGGGGGCATGGCGTGCTGGGCATGAGGCCGTTCTGCCGGGGCATGTCAATCCGGCTGTCGTGGTTGTGCAGGGCAACGTGACAGAAGATGAGGTGCTGGGGCGGGATGATGCGGTTTCACAGTTCCGGTCTTATCTGGAGCTGACAGCGCAGGGCGTGAGAGATGCGCAGCGCCTGGTGCCGGGACGCCCGGCTGTTGTCGTCTGGCCGGAATCTGCTTTCCCCGGTCTTCTGGAGGAGGAAGGCTGGGCAAGGCAGGCCATTGCCGCCGCTGCCTCCGGGGCACCGGTATTGCTCGGGTCGGACAGGCGTGCCGCCGGTGTGGATCGCTGGTACAATAGCCTGATGGCTCTGGCCCCGGATGGACACATAGAGGCCATTTATGACAAAAGCCGTCTGGTTCCGTTTGGAGAGTATGACCCCTGGATACTGCCCTTCCACCTGCTGCCGGCCGAGGTGGTGCCGGGCCCGGGGTTGATGACCTGGAACCTGCCACAGGTTGGTCGTGTCGGTCCCATGGTCTGTTATGAGATCGTGTTTTCTGGTGGTGTTGTGGCACCGGGGCAGCGGCCAGACTGGCTGCTGACGATCTCCAACGATGCCTGGTATGGCAACAGTGCCGGGCCGAGGCAGCATCTGGCGACAGGGCGGCTGCGTGCCGTGGAAGAAGGGTTGCCGGTTGTTTTTGTCAATAACCGTGGTGTGTCTGCCATTTATGATGCCCGTGGCAGGGAAGTTGGGCGAACGGAATGGGGCAGGGAACAGGTGCTTGTACGCCCTCTTCCGGGACCGGAAGCAAAAACATTTTTTGCTTTGCTGGGGCGCTGGATACCGGCGCTGATGTCTCTGCTGTTTGTGGGGGCCGCTCTCGTCGGGCGGTGGTTTTATGAAAAGGGCAGATCGGTGTAGCCTGAAAAAATTGAAAATATAATTTATTGTTAACCACTATCGATGAAGAGTAGAAACCTTTTGACCTGATTTTTATTGAGGTTCGTGATTGATGACAGAACTAGCGTCGTTTGTCGATGCACATGTTGGCAAACGTATCCGGCTTCTTCGGGGGCTGCGGAAATTTTCACAGGAAAAACTGGCCAAGGCACTTGGTATCACTTTTCAGCAGGTTCAGAAATATGAGCGTGGGGCAAACCGCGTCGGGGCGGGTCGTCTGTATGAGCTGGCCCAGGTTCTTGAAGTGCCGGTAGGTTTCTTTTTTGACGAGCTGGATGGTTTCGCCAGTCCCGCAGCAGGACCGGGGAATCTTCAGGAAGAACAGGCTCCCTTCCAGAAGGATGATGGGGGCGGGGAGAAAATGGCTGAGGCCCCCCAGGAGAAAAATGGGGGCGGTATAGAGCTGCTCATGTTGCCGGAAACAATGGAACTGGCACAGGCCTATTACAGTATCCGGGAGGAGAAGATCCGTCAGCAGCTCATGAATTTCATCCGGGATGTGGCCAGACGGTCCAGATGAGGGTGATGGAAGCGGAGAGGGCTACTCTCGCCGCAGGATGGCATCGTTGAGAAAGGCGCTGAAGCGCCCGGCCCTGTAGGCGTTCCGTAGCGCTTCTTCGTCATATTCCTGTTTCACCCAGTCGATGAAAGGCAGACGGCCTTCTGCCGTTTTCTGGTAGAGCTGGAAAAAGGCATCCAGAATTCCCGTGCGGGACCGACGGAAATGCAGGAAGCGCCAGTGCAGATGCTTCAGGGCATTTTCGGCCGTTCCACCTTCAAAGAGGATCACCAGTCCGCTGGCAAGCCCGGCCCTGTCCGCTCCGGACTTGCAATGTAGCAGCAGGGGGAACCGGGCTTTTTCATAGAGCTCATGGAAGCGGAGAATACGGTCCTTGTGGGGGGCATTGCGGCTCTCGAAGGCCATGTCGAGATAGGGGAGGTCCAGTCTCTGGCAGGCCTCCCGCCCCAGGGCATCGGCACCACATTGCCGGTGTCCCCGCAGGTTGATGACCATGACAAGCCCCAATGTCCTGCGCCAGCGGTGCAGTCGGCCCGGTGTGGGATGGTTGCTGCGCCAGACACGTCCCGGCACGACAGGGGCCAGATTTGTCCAGACCAGCCGGAAGATGGCATGGTCCACAAACAGGGCGTCATGCCAGGCGCGCAGCCGCCGTGCAGGGGTGGAAAGGGTACCTTTGAACATGCCTGTTCTTTTCACGCCTGTGGGTCTTCGTCAATTGGGCAGAAGTGCTATAGGGTGAAGGTCATGAGGCTGCCTTTTCCCCCTGTCCTGTCTGTCCGTCCGGTATGCCGGGTCCTGTGGCCCTGTCTGCTGGGCTGTACCCTGATGGCAGGCTGTGCGACGGAAGAAGAAGATGCCCCTGTCCGGCACCTGCCCAAAGCGGACATGACGGAGGCCTATCCCAGAAAACCGTTCCGGGAGCTTCATCATCCCATGCCGCCTTATTCAGGCGGGATGGTGCCCATGGTGCAGGCCATACAGCCCACGCCAGATGAAATTTCCGGTCGGACTGTTCATACGGCTGAAGGTGGCAGCGCTGGTGGTGATGATCTGCCGCATTTCCCTGCACAGACCCATACCGAGGCGTCTTACGGGGCTCCTGCACCTAGGCAGAAATAGATCGGCGATCTGTCAGGGACGGGTAGGAATCAGTCCTCCAGTTTCGTGGCCTGTTCCGGCAGCATGACGGGGATGCCATCCCGTACGGGAAAGGCCAGTCCGGCCCGGGGACTGATGATGCTGTTGCTGGCCGGGTCGTAATGCACTGGGCCTTTCGTGACGGGGCAGACGAGGCGGGCCAGCAGTTCTGGGGATGGAGAGGTGTGGGTCATGATGATTTTTCAGTCCATGCGGTTGGGGGCGAAGGGTACCTGAAAGCACCCTGAGACAGGGAACCAGCCTTACATGATGGCATGTTCATCGCCTAGCGGGACAGTTCGTCCAGAAGGTGGCTGGCCCGTTCCGTCGTGTCCGGGCATTCCAGCAGTTTCTGTTTCACCCCGGCGGAGAAGGGGAGCAGCATGGGCAGCATCGTCAGCAGGGTGTTGTCGTCCAGTTTCTTCAGATTTTCCCAGTTGATGGCCATGGCATGGCGCTCGCCATAGTTTTTCAGGACGATGGAAAGATCTTCACGGTCGAGATTCAGGGAAGGGTTCTCCAGCAGGTCGTGGGAGAAAGGCATGGCATTGATGCGCCCTTCCCGCCAGCCCCTGTCAGTCAGCCTGTCCTGTAGCAGGCGGAAGCGGCAGACCCCTGTAAGGGTGATGAAGAACTGCCCGCTTTCCTGCTCCATGAAGGAGGTTACCCGCCCTATGGTGCCGACATGTTCCAGTGGAGGGGCCATGTCGCCGTAACGGGCCGTCTCGGAGGGCTGGATGATGCCGATGAGCCGATGCTGGGCGAGGCAGTCTTCCAGAAGGGTCAGGTAGCGGGGTTCAAAGATGGTCAGGGGAAGCTGCCCCTGTGGCAGAAGAATCGTGCTGCCCAGAGGCAGCAGACCGATTCGGGGTGGCAGGTCCGCCAGTGTCATGTCTGTCAGGACGGGGATCCGGCGTCTGGAGCCGCAGGATGTGTCATGGGCAGGGTGGTGGGCATCAGGCATGGGGCGTCTCCTCCAGCGGGGCAGGCAGGGACTGCATCATGGATGGACCATTTCCCTGCATATGGTCGTGTCTGTGCCGGATCATCCGGTCATGAGAATAACAGGGAGGACAGTTTGCGCCGTGCCGCCAGGGTGGCGGGGTCTGCCATGCCCCAGGCTTCAAAAAATTTCAGAAGTTCGGCCCTGGCAGCCTGTCCGGCTCCTTCCCTGTCCCGGGCGATGATGTCCAGCAGGCGCTGGGCCGCTTCCTCCCGCTGGCCCGTGCCATTCAGTGCTTTGGCCAGCTCTGTCTGAAGGGCAGCATCGTCAGGGGACTGCTCCAGTTTCTGACGGATTTCATCGATCCTTCCGGCACTGTCCCGGCCTTCCTGATAGAGTTTCAGGCTGCTCAGGGCGCTGGTGATCAGGGGCTCCCCGCCAATGGATTCGGGAATCTGGGAGGCTGCTTCTTCTGCGCCTTCCGGGTCATCCATGGCGATCATGCAGCGGATCAGCCCAGCCCACCCTGCCGGATGCTCCGGTTCACTTTCCAGTACGGCGGCGTAGAGGTTGGTGGCCTCAGCCAGCTCACCTTCTTTGAGGGCGGAGTCAGCCATTTTCAGCTGTTCGGCAACGGGCATGGCCTGCCCGCTGTCCTTCAGGAGCTGTTCAATGAAGGCCCGGATACCGCTTTCCGGCTGTACACCTTGCAGGAGGTCCCGTACCTGCCCCTGCCAGAAGGCAACCACTACCGGGATGGACTGTATGGGCAGGCCCATCTGCACCAGCTGGCTGACCAGTGGCCGGTTGGCGGTTACATCCAGCCGTACCAGCTTCACCCGGCCTTCCGTGGTCTGGACGAGTTTTTCCAGCACGGGGGAGAGCTTTTTGCAGGAAGCGGATGAGGCCGCCCAGAACTCCACAAGAACCGGCATGTTCCTGCTGGCCTCGACAACCTGTTCCATGAAGTTTGACTGGTCCACCTCCATGGTTCGGGAGGGGCTGCTGGAGGGGAAAAGGGCTTCTGTCATGGTCGGCAACCTCTGTCAGCTGGCGGGGGAGTCTGTCACAATCGCTCCAGTTAAAATTGTTTCCACAGGGCATGGAGGCAAGGGGGGCAGAACCTTCAAAAAAGGAAAATAAAAATGTGTTGGGGGGGATTGCGTCGGGAGCTTCTTTGAGGCATAAGCCTCCCACCGACAGCATGCGGGCGTAGCTCAGGGGTAGAGCACAACCTTGCCAAGGTTGGGGTCGAGGGTTCGAATCCCTTCGCCCGCTCCAGATTTCAGGGTCTGGGGAGCTGCTGGTGACAATGTGATGCGGGCGTAGCTCAGGGGTAGAGCACAACCTTGCCAAGGTTGGGGTCGAGGGTTCGAATCCCTTCGCCCGCTCCAGAAAGACGGAAGAACCACTTTGCCGGATCGGGTGAGGTGGTTTTTTTGTGTCTGCCGTTTTCCCGGTCCTGCTGAATGGACACAAAAAACGGACAGTCCCCGAAGGGACTGCCCGACTTTCCAGCAGCAGTAAAGATTACTTCTTTGCCGCAGCAATGGCGGCTTCGATGACCTTGCCAGCCTCGGCCTTGTCGCCCCAGCCGGAAACCTTCACCCATTTGTTGGGCTCGAGGTCCTTGTAACGCTCGAAGAAGTGGGCGATGGCCTTCAGCGTGATTTCCGGCAGCTGGTCGAGAGAGTCGATCTTGCTGAACTGCGGATGAATCTTGTCATGCGGTACGCAGATCAGCTTTTCGTCCTGTCCGCTTTCATCTTCCATCTTCAGTACGCCGATCGGGCGGGAGCGGATGACACTGCCGGGGAGGACATCAGCCGGGGTCAGGACCAGTGCATCCACCGGGTCACCATCAGCGGCCAGCGTGTTGGGGATGAAGCCATAGGCTGCCGGATAGGCCATCGGCGTGAAGAGGAAACGGTCCACGAAGATGGCGCCGCTGTCCTTGTCCACTTCGTACTTGACCTGGGACCCCTGTGGAATCTCGATCACGACGTTGATGTCATGCGGCACATCCTTGCCGGGGGAAATCTTGGTAACGTCCATCGTCTGCTCCATCCGTGTCTGTGGGTGATGTGATGGGCGCATTATTAATGAATATGCCCGGTGTTGTATATGTGTATTGCCTGCGGCCTCTCTGCTGCGGTGAAGTCGGGAAAAAGAAAGCGCATTATTTGCCCTGTCAGGCGTGTTTTTGCCCCGCAGGGGCTTGAAAAAAAACTGCGTATGAGCGATGTGGCGAAATGTCTGTGCGCCTGTAGCTCAATTGGTTAGAGCTGGCCGCTCATAACGGCTAGGTTGCGGGTTCGAGTCCTGCCGGGCGCAGGTGACGCCTCCATGCATGTGGAGCCGCCTGTATTTGTTGGGAAACGCCCCGGGCGAGAGGGGGCACAGTCCTGCTTCCTGCCTTTTCGTTCGTGTGTTCTAGAGGAGACCGTTCCATGGCCGCCTATCAGTATGTCTATGTCATGAAGGACGTCACAAAGTCCTATCCGGGCGGCCGTGAGGTGTTCAAGGGGATCACGCTCTCCTTCCTGCCGGGGGTGAAGATCGGTATCCTCGGGGTGAACGGCGCAGGTAAGTCCACCCTGCTGAAGATCATGGCTGGAATCGAGAAAGAATTCGGCGGTGAGGCCTGGGCTGCCGAAGGTGTCCGCATCGGCTATCTGGAGCAGGAGCCGCAGCTGGACCCGAACCTGACCGTGGGCGAGAACGCTGCACAGGGCTTCGGTGCGCTGAAGAAGGCCGTGGAGCGTTTCAATGAAATCTCCATGAAGTTTGCCGAGCCCATGTCCGATGAGGAGATGAACGACCTTCTCGCTGAGCAGGCCGAGCTTCAGGAAAAGATTGATGCCGAGGATGGCTGGGAGCTGGACCGTCATCTGGAGATCGCTCTGGATGCGCTGCGCTGCCCTCCGGCGGACAGCCCGGTGGACAAGCTCTCCGGTGGTGAGAAGCGCCGTGTGGCCCTGTGCCGCCTGCTGCTGGAGAAGCCCGACATCCTGCTGCTCGATGAGCCGACCAACCATCTGGACGCCGAGAGCGTGGCATGGCTCGAAAAGACCCTGCGTGAGTACAAGGGCACCGTGATGGTCATTACCCATGACCGTTACTTCCTCGACAACGTCACCAACTGGATTCTCGAGATCGAGCGTGGCCGTGGCTATCCGTTCGAGGGCAATTACTCGTCCTGGCTGGAGCAGAAGCGCAAGCGGCTGGCTCAGGAAGAGAAAGAGGAAAGCTCCCGCCAGCGTGCCCTCGCAGCGGAACAGCAGTGGATCGCCAGCTCGCCCAAGGCCCGCCAGGCCAAGAGCAAGGCCCGTATCACCCGTTATGAGGAAATGCTGGCTGCCGGGCAGGAAGCTGCTGGAGGCACGGCGGACATCGTCATCACGCCCGGTCCCCGTCTGGGGCAGACGGTCATCGAGGCCGAGAATCTCTGCAAGGGCTTTGGTGATCGTCAGCTGATCGACAATCTCAATTTCAAGCTGCCGCCGGGTGGCATCGTGGGGGTCATCGGGCCGAATGGTGCTGGCAAGTCCACACTCTTCAAGATGATTACCGGGCAGGAACAGCCTGATTCAGGCTCCCTGAAGATCGGCGATACGGTCAAGCTGGGCTATGTTGACCAGTCCCGTAATGATCTGGACGACAGCAAGACCGTCTGGGAAGAAATCTCCGGCGGAACGGACGTCATCCATCTGGGCAAGCGGGCCGTGCCGTCCCGTGCCTATGTCGGGGCTTTCAACTTCAAGGGGCCGGACCAGCAGAAGCGTCTGGGCGTCCTCTCCGGTGGTGAGCGCAACCGTGTCCATCTGGCCAAGATGCTCAAGGAGGACAACAACGTCCTGCTGCTCGACGAACCGACCAACGATCTGGATGTCGATACGCTCCGTGCGCTGGAGGATGCTCTGGAATCCTTCGCAGGCTGCGCCGTGGTCATCAGCCATGACCGCTGGTTCCTCGACCGTCTGGCCACGCATATCCTCGCTTTTGAGGGGGACAGCCACGTGGAGTGGTTCGAAGGCAACTTCCAGCAGTACGAGGAAGACAAACGCCGCCGTCTGGGGCCTGATTCCACGGAGCCGAGCCGCATCCGTTACCGCCCCATCGCCCGCTGATCGCCGTCCGGGCGGCATGTTGTGCTAGGCAATGAGCTGCGGACAGCCCGTCTGATCCTCCGCCCGGTCAACTGGCCGGACATGGAGGACATGGCACGGCTGAAAGCGGATGTCGGGGCGTTCGGGGCCATGCTGGGTGGTGTGCGGACCCGTGTCCGGGCGGAAGCCGAGATGGCCGAGGATGTGGCTTTCTGGGCCGAGCGGGGCATCGGCATCTTTTCCATTTTTGAGGAGGGGCGTTTTGTCGGCATGACGGGCGTGCATGAACGCCCCGATGGCCGGGGAATCGGCCTGCGTTTTGCCCTGTTCCCATGGGCTGCCGGGCGTGGCATCGCCCGTGAGGCCGCTGGTACGGCCCTCACCTTTGTTCTGGATGCGGGGGTGGAGCGTGTCGTTGCCGTCGCCCGTGAGGATAACCGGCCTTCCCGCATCGTGCTGGGTAGCATCGGCATGAGTCTGCTTGACCAGTTCGAGCGGGACGGGCACATCATGCTTCTGTATGAAAAGAGGCGGATGCTGTTCCAGTGGTGAATGGCACCGCCCCGGTCAGGGGCAGGCAACAGGGAAGCCGGGACGATGACGACGCACATATTCATTGATGGTGAGGCAGGCACGACAGGCCTGGGGATTCGCCGCCGTGTCGAGGCCGTGGCTGATCGTCATGACCTGAAGCTGCTGAGCATCGATCCTGCCCAGCGGAAGGATCCGCAGGCCCGTCGTGCCCTCATGGCGCAGGCTGATATCACCGTGTTGTGTCTGCCGGACGATGCCGCCCGTGAGGCCGTGGCCCTTGGCCAGGATACCGGGACACGGTTTCTGGATGCCAGCACGGCCCATCGTGTGCATCCAGACTGGGTCTATGGCCTGCCGGAGCTGGATGCCACCCAGCCGGAACGGATCAGGAAGGCCCGGTTCGTCAGCAATCCCGGCTGTTATGCTACAGGGGCCATTGCCCTGCTTCGCCCGCTGGTTCAGGCGGGGCTGCTGCCGGTGGATGCCCATGTCTCCATCAATGCGGTGTCCGGTTATAGCGGTGGTGGCCGCACGATGATCGAGCAGCAGGAGGAGGCGGGTGGTCCGGCTTTCTTCCTCTACGGCCTGAACCTTCAGCACAAGCACCTGCCGGAAATGACGCAGTATAGCGGCCTGACCCGCAACCCGCTGTTCGTGCCGTCTGTCGGGCATTTCCCGCAGGGGATGATCGTGTCCATTCCGCTGCATCTGGTATCTCTCCCCGGTGTACCGATGATCGAGGACGTCACGGCTGTTCTCAGAGAGTTCTACAGGGATGCGAAAACCATCCGTGTCGTGGAGTCCGAGCCGAAGCTGGTGGCTGAAGCCATGGCGGGCCGGGATGACATGGAGCTGCGTGTGAGTGGCCATAGCGGGCAGGCCCTTCTGACAGCGTCTCTGGACAATCTTGGCAAGGGGGCTTCCGGTGCGGCCATGCGTAACATCCTGTTGATGAGTGGGCAGGACATCACCTGAAGGGTCGGGCAGCCTATCCGATTTTTTTTTCGGGCCGCTCTCTGGCCCTTTGTGCCGGGATATCTTATAAGCAGGACGTTTTCTGCGCCCCGTGGGGCGCAGGCAGATCATGGGCGAGAGTGGCGGAACTGGTAGACGCAGTCGGCTCAAAATCGACCGCCGCAAGGCATAGGGGTTCGAGTCCCCTCTTTCGCACCATTTTTACAGGTCATGACAGTAGAGTGATGTGGCGGCCTGGCCTGGATGAGCTGGCTTGACCCCTTCTGGTGCCTGTGACACCTAGGAAAAAAGTAACCGTTTGCCGTGAGGGGCCGCTGTCGCCTGCCTGTGGTGGGGACGTATGGTTTCTTGCGCCTTCTGAATCATGGATGACCTGCCAATCATGACCGCAGCCAAGCCTTCGCACCGTCCTCAGCGGCCCTATTTTTCATCCGGCCCATGTGTCAAACGTCCGGGCTGGACACCAGAGGCCCTGAAGGGGGCCTTCCTCGGGCGGTCCCATCGTGCGGCAGAGGGACGGGCACGGCTCCATGAGGTCATCACCCGGTCGGCGGCCCTGCTGGGCATACCGGAGGACTGGCAGGTCGGCATCGTGCCGGCCTCCGACACGGGAGCCGTGGAGATGATTCTCTGGGCACTGGCAGGCCAGCGAGGCATGGATGTCCTGTCCTTTGAGAGCTTTTCTGGCACGTGGGCGCAGGACCTGAAGGACATCCTGAAGCTGGAAGACCTGCGTGTTCTGGAGGCTCCCTATGGCGAGCTGCCTGACATGGCGCAGATCGACTGGTCCCGTGATGTGGTGCTGACATGGAATGGCACGACATCAGGTGTCTGCATCCCCTCCGTGGAGAGCGTTCCGGCGCAGCATGATGGCCTCGTGATCTGTGATGCTACCTCGGCGGCCTTTGCGATGGACCTGCCGTGGGACCGGCTGGATGTCGTCACATGGTCCTGGCAGAAGGCCCTGGGTGGTGAGGCAGCTCATGGCATGGTGGCCCTCAGCCCGAAGGCGGTCCGGCGGCTGGAAGAAGGCAGCCAGAGGCCGCTGCCCAAGATTTTCCGCCTGACCAATAAAAAAGGGCTGAATGAGGCCATCTTCCGGGGGGACACCATCAACACGCCGTCCATGCTTTGCGTGGAGGATGCGCTGGATGGTCTGCGCTGGGCCGAGTCCGTTGGTGGACTGGAGGCCCTGAAGGCCCGTTCCCGCAAGAATCTGTCCGTCGTGGAACGCTGGGTAGCGGCCCGTGACTGGGTAGCTTTCCTCAGTGAGAAGAAAGAGACACGCTCCTGCACTTCCATCTGCCTGAAGATCATCGCTCCGTGGTTCGAGGCACTGGATGATGCGGCACGGTCCAAGGTCATCAAGACCATGACGGGCCTGCTGGAGGAGGAAAAGGCCGGATACGATCTGGCCGGTTATCGTGATGCGCCTGCCGGTCTGCGCATCTGGGGCGGAGCCACGGTGGAAGCCGAGGATATTGAGGCCCTTCTGCCCTGGCTGGACTGGGCTTTTGCCCGTATTGAAGAGAAGTTTGCTGCGTCATGATCAACGGTCCCGAGACATCCAGTCCCGCCCTGCTGCCGATGGGGTTCGTGGACCTTCTCCCTGCCGAGGCAGAGGCGGAGGCCCGTGGCCTTGCTGAAGTGATGGACGTGTTTTCGTGCCATGGGTATGAGCGTGTCCGTCCGCCTCTGCTGGAGTTTGAAGGCTCCCTGCTGAGCGGGGCCGGTGAAGCCCTGGCGGAGCAGAGTTTCCGTCTGCTGGACCCGTCCTCTCACCGGATGATGGCCCTGCGGCCGGACATGACGACCCAGATTGCCCGCATTGCTGCGGTGCGGATGCAGGATAGTCCCCGCCCGCTGCGTCTCTCCTATGCGGGGGATTGTGTGGTGATCGGCACGCTCGGTCGTGAGGGACAGCGGCAGATATCGCAGGCCGGGATTGAGCTGATTGGCCCGGACAGGGCCGAGGCGGATGCCGAGGTGATCGCCCTCGGAGCAGAGGCTCTGGCCCGTCTGGGTATTGCCAATGTGTCCTTCGACCTTTCCATGCCTGTCATGATCTGGAGCCTGATTGAGGACAGTTTCTCCGGCGTCGAGCGGGACAGCATCATTCATGCTCTGGACAGGCGGGATGCAGCCGCCGTGCGGGACTGTGGCGGCCCGTGGGCGGAGCTTCTTCTGGGCATGATGGCGGCTGTTGGCCCTGCCGCCATCGCTCTGGAAAAGCTGGCGATGCTGGACTTCCCCGACATGCTGAAACCTCATGTCGAACGGCTGAAGGCTGATGTGGCGGCGATTCTGGCCCGTCTGCCGGATGCCCGCCTGACAGTGGACCCGGTGGATTTCCGGGGCTGGCGGTACCATACGGGGGTCTGCGTGACGGTTTTTGCCATGCATTCCCGTGAGGAGCTGGGACGTGGCGGCCGCTATCTGGCCGGAGAGGAGCCCGCCTGCGGGCTGACCCTCAACCCCCATGCCTTTTTGCGGGTTGCGGAAAAGCCGAAGCGGCGGCAGCGCTGCCTTGTTCCGCCCGTAATGGCGCAGAAAGACTTGTCCAGCCTGCATGAGGCAGGCTATGCCACGATCGCATCGCTTGGGGAATCAGGCGAGATGGAGCAGGAGGCGCATCATCTGCGGTGCAGCCATATCTGGAAAGATGGAAAACCCGTCGTACTGGCACGCTGAGGTGCAGGCAGGGGCCGCCATCGTGAGACGTTGAGGGAAGACATTCTTATGGCCAATGTTACCGTAATCGGAACCCAGTGGGGCGATGAGGGTAAAGGCAAGATCGTTGACTGGCTGGCCAGCCGGGCCGATATCGTTGTCCGCTTTCAGGGCGGGCACAATGCCGGCCATACGCTGGTCGTGAACGATCAGGTCTACAAGCTTTCCCTGCTTCCTTCCGGTCTGGTTGGCGGGAAGATTGGCGTCATCGGCAATGGCGTGGTGGTGGACCCCAAGGCCCTGATGAGCGAGATCGACCGTGTGACGGAACAGGGACTGACCGTCACGCCGGAAACGCTCTGGATCGCCGAGACGGCCCCTCTCATCCTGCCCCTGCATGGTGCGCTGGACCGTGCCCGTGAGGTTGCCCGTGGCAACCACAAGATCGGCACGACAGGCCGTGGCATTGGTCCGGCCTATGAGGACAAGGTGGCCCGCCGGGCCATCCGCATCTGTGATCTTTCCGAGCCTGAAACGCTGGACTGGAAGATCGACGAGCTGCTGCTCCATCACAACACGCTTCTGGCCGGTCTGGGAGCGGAAACCTTCACCAAGCAGCAGATTCTGGACTTCCTGAAGGAGATCACGCCCCGTCTCCTGCCCTATGCCTGCTGTGCGTGGGACCGTCTGGCCGAGGCGGACCGGGCTGGCAAGCGTATCCTCTTCGAGGGGGCACAGGCTGTCATGCTGGATGTGGACCACGGGACCTATCCTTTCGTGACAAGCTCCAACACGGTGGCGGCCATTGCGGCTTCCGGCAGCGGCATGAGCCCGAAATCCGTCGGGTTCGTGCTGGGCATTGCCAAGGCTTACACAACCCGTGTTGGTGAAGGGCCTTTCCCTTCCGAGCTGTTTGATGAGGTCGGAAAGGGCATGGCCGAACGTGGGCGTGAGTTCGGGACCGTAACGGGTCGTCCCCGCCGCTGTGGCTGGTTCGATGCGGCCATGGTCCGTCGTGCTGTGCGTGTTGGTGGCGTGAGTGGCGTGGCCCTGACGAAGCTGGACATTCTGGATGGCATGAAGGAAGTGTCCATCTGCGTCGGTTACGAGCTGGATGGCCAGAAGATTGACAGTTTCCCCTCCGCACCGGGGGCCCAGGCCCGTGTGAAGCCCATTCTGGAGACCATGCCGGGCTGGAATGAGACAACCGGTGGTGCCCGTTCCTGGGCAGAACTGCCGGCGCAGGCCATCAAGTATGTCCGCCGCATTGAGGAGCTGATCGGCACGCCGGTCACTCTGCTGTCCACCAGCCCGGAACGTGAGGACACCATCCTTGTGACGGACCCTTTCGAGGGCTGATCAGTCGTCAGGTCATGTTGGATGAAGGCCAGCCCTGTAGAGGCTGGCCTTTTTATTTTGATCGAATGACAGCTTTCTTCAGGCGGGAAGAGATAAAAAAAGGAGTGTCCAGTTTCTGGGCACTCCCTTTTCTGTCTGATGTCCTGTTGAGGAGAGCCTGACTGCCGTTCAGGCCTTGTTGTCGGGAAACAGCCTGTCCAGCAGTTTCTTCAAAACCTTTCCGACAACGACAGTCATGACTGTTTCGACCGCAAATCTCAAAAGTGCTCTGAACATGAGAAAATGCCTCCTTCTGGGCAGATGGTCATATCGTGACGGGGACAGGTTACGCCGTTTTGGCATCGCCGACCAGCCCACGGGCATAATCTTCGGCAGAGAATGGCCGTAAATCCTCGGCCTGTTCGCCAACGCCGACAAGGTGGACAGGCAGTTTGAACTGTTCGGCCAGAGCCACCACGATTCCACCACGGGCGGAACCATCCAGCTTGGTCACGACCAGTCCACTGACATTCACAAGCTCCCGGAAGACCCGCACCTGCTCAATGGCATTCTGCCCGGTTGTGGCATCCAGCACCAGCAGGACGCTATGGGGCGCAGAGGGGTCGAATTTCTGCATCACACGGATGATCTTGGCCAGTTCATCCATCAGGGCCTGTCGGTTATGCAGGCGGCCCGCCGTGTCCACGAGGAGCAGATCGGCCTTTTCCTCCGTGGCCCGTTTCAGTCCGTCATAGGCCAGTCCGGCGGCATCGCCTCCCGGTTTGCCGGAGATTACCGGGGAGCCTGTGCGCTCCCCCCATATCTGGAGCTGTTCGACTGCTGCCGCCCGGAAGGTATCGCCCGCCACCATCATGACGGACCTGCCCTGCTGGTGATACTGATGGGCGATCTTGCCGATGGTCGTGGTCTTGCCCACACCATTGACGCCCACCACCAGAACGACATGCGGTTTCTTGCTGTCGTCCAGTTTGAAAGGCTGGGCTACGGGTTCCAGAACCCGGGAAATCTCGGCGGCCAGTGTCTGGCGGATTTCCTCCGGGGTGATGTGCTCCCCGAAGCTCTTCTCACGGAACTGTTCGATGATCCGTCCGGCCACGGCAGGACCGAGATCGGCAGCGATCAGCTCGTCTTCAAGCTCTTCCAGCGTTTCATCATCAAGTTGCCGTTTGACAAACACCGCATTGAGGCGTGCGCTTGAACGGGACAGACCCTGTTTGAGTCGAGAAAAAAATCCAGCCATGACTGTCGAATTGGTGTGAGAAGGGGGGAGCCGTCAAGCCCTGTTCAGGGGATTTCTGCCATGAGCATACCATCCTGCACAGCTGTGATGCGGATGCGCTCCAGCCGTCCCCGGTGGGATGGTTGCGCTTGCGGAAGTGTGAAGGCGGCAAATTCGGGTGTATGGCCGGTTGTCGGGCTTTCCATGAGGACGGTTTTTTCCTGCCCGACAAAGCGGTTCAGGAAACGGTCCCGTATGGTCTGGCCCAGTGCCCGCAGTCTGGCGGCCCGTTCCTGCCTTGTGGCTTTCGGCATGGCGGGCATACGGGCTGCCGGTGTTCCGGGGCGTTCGCTGTAAGGGAAGACATGGAGGAAGGGAATGGCCTGCTCTGCCAGAAAATCGTACGTTTCCTGAAAGAGGGCATCCGTCTCGGTGGGGAAGCCGGCAATCACATCAGCTCCGAAGCCGGTATCAGGCCGCAGATGGCGGACCTGTGCGATCAGTCCGGCTACGTCAGCTGTATTATGGCGGCGTTTCATGCGTTTCAGGATCAGGTCGGAGCCCGCCTGAAGGGAAAGATGCAGATGCGGCATGAAGCGGGGCTCATCAGCGATCAGGTCCCAGAGGGCCTTGTCCCCTGTATCTGGCGTGAGAATCATGGGGTCGATGGAGGAGAGACGCAGGCGGGCAATTTCCGGCACTTCATCCAGCAGATGGCGGCAGAGTTGGCCCAGCCCCATATCCTTCTGCTGCCATGAGGCAATGTCCACGCCTGTCAGGACAATTTCACAATGTCCCGCTTCTGCAAGAGCCCGGGCCTTGGGGATGATCTCCCCGGGAGGCATGGAGGTGGACTGCCCCCGGCCCGCCGGAATGACGCAGAATGTGCAGTCATTGTCGCAGCCCTGCTGAACCTGGAGAAGGGCCCGGATGTAGCGGGATGGTGGGGGAGCCTGCCCTGCCTCATCAGGCAGGCCCCATGTGGCAGGGAGCGTCTTTTCCGTATTGGGAATCACCCGGCTGACACCGGGCAGGGCAGCCCATGCATCTGCGGCCCGCTCGGAGGCGCAGCCTGTCACGATGATGCGGGCTGCCGGATTTTCCCGGTGTGCACGGCGGATGGTCTGGCGGGCCTGCCGCTCGGCCTCTGCCGTCACCGTGCAGGTATTGACGATGATGGTCTCTTCGTCCCGCATCTGCCCCAGGCGGGCCAGATGCTCCATGGCATCGCTTTCATGGGCGTTCAGGCGGCAGCCGAAGGTGAGAAGGGTGACGCTCATGGTGTGGTGGTCTGTCCTTTTTCCAGCCAGCTCTCATCCAGCGTGCCGGTGAAAACGGTCTGGGCCGGGCCGGTCATCAGGACGGAGCCATCATCCTGCCATGTGATGGTCAGGGCGCCACATTCCATGGTGACACGGCATGTCCGTTCCACAAGGCCACGCCGTGCTGCATTGACGACCGCTGCGCAGGCGCCTGATCCGCAGGCAAGGGTCAACCCGGCACCCCGCTCCCAGACCCGCAGGCGGATGTGGGTGGGGGAGAGAATTTCCGCAAAGCCGATATTGGCCCGTTCCGGGAAGAGGGGATCGGTTTCCAGAACTGGTCCCAGAGCGGCGGCATCTTCAATGGAGCGGAACAGTGTGAGATGGGGATTGCCCATGGAGCAGGCTGCTCCGTCGTGAAGGGGGAGACGGGCCGTGTCGCATTCCCGGGCGAGAGGGATGGTCTGCCAGTCCAGGTGGGGCGTGCCCATGAGGACGGAAATCAGCCCGTTTTTCTGCGATGTGGGGAGCAGGCCATTCTGTGTCTGAAGGGTTGGGCTGCCGCCCAGCAGGGCCACAACGCAGCGGGAGGCATTGCCGCAGGCACCGGCCTCCGAGCCGTCCGGGTTGAAGAAGCGGACCCGCACGTCCGCACCATCCCGTGTTGGGGCGGAAAGTGTCACAAGCTGGTCGCAGCCGATGCCCGTGCGGCGGTCGCAGAGGTGGCTGATGAGTGTGGTGGAGGGGGATAGTGGTGTCGTTCTGCCATCCAGAATGACAAAATCATTCCCCAACCCATGCATTTTCGTGAAGGAAACGCCCATGATGCCCCTCTGAGACGTGATGAAACCGCCTCTTTCTATAATGTTGCATGGCCGGGGTAAAATGAAGCCTTCCTGCTGCCGGTCTGTTTTTCCTGCCGGGGCAGGCATTGTTCAGGAATCCAGCTGCCCTATATTAAGAGACGACAGCAAGGAACAAGCCGAAAAGGGGAAGGCGTGCAGGGCCTACACGAAAAAGCATTCACACAGGCATCTTCAGAGCCGGATGAGGCTTTCTGGGCCCGGCAGGAGCTGGATTCCCTGATGGATATGGGAGCCCGCACGGCCATTACCGCTCTTTACCGTACCGCCCTGCCCGTGGGGGGGCGGACGCTGGACCTGATGTGCGGGGCCATGAGCCATCTGCCGGAGGATGCCACCTTTCAGGAATTCATCGGGCTGGATGTCAGCAAGGCGGCTCTCAAGGCCAATCAGGCCCTGAGCAGCGCTGTGGAACAGGACCTCAACAGCACGCCTGTCCTGCCGTTTGATGAGGCGAGTTTTGATGGAGCTCTCCTTTGTGATGGGCTGGCCTATCTGACAAAGCCGCAGCAGGTCATCGAAGAGCTGTTCCGTGTTCTGCGGCCCGGTGCGCCGCTGATCATCAGTTTTTCCGACAGATTCGTACCGGCCAAGGCCGTGGCCATCTGGCAGGCGCTGGAGCCGGAAGACCGGGTCCGTTTCACCAGTGCCCTCATGCAGCGGGCCGGTTTTGCGGAGCTGGATACCGGTGAGGTTGTCCCGCCGGAAGACCTTACAGCATGGCAGGATACGGTTCGGGCTGTCATTGGCCGCCGTCCTGTGGCAGGTTGAGCTGTAATCCAGCTTTTCAATATGGTGGTGGATCGTCTCTGGCCTTGCAGGGCAGAAAGGGGTATTCACCGTTTTTCTGGCTGCCACAAACTGGTTCGTGGCAGCATGTGTATGACCGAGTGTTCGTTGACGATGCCTTTTCCCGATACCCATCCCGCCCTGACCCGTGCTTTGGCTGCACGTGGCTATGAACAGCCAACGCCTGTACAGGAGGCCGTGCTGGAGCCGGGGCTGGAAGGGCGTGATCTGCTCGTCTCTGCGCAGACGGGCTCTGGCAAGACAGTGGCCTTTGGCCTCGCCTTTGCGACCGATCTGCTGACGGAAGGGGACAGGATGGCCCCGACCCGCTCCCCGCTGGCACTGGTGATTGCCCCGACCCGTGAGCTTGCCATGCAGGTTCAGACAGAACTTTCATGGCTTTATGCCGAGACCGGGGCCCGTATCGCCAGCTGCATCGGTGGGACCGATGCCCGCCGTGAGGCCCGCTCTCTGGAGCGTGGTGCTCATATCGTGGTTGGTACGCCGGGCCGTCTGTGTGACCATCTCTCCCGTGGCAAGCTGGACCTGACGGGCCTGCGTGCCGTTGTGCTGGATGAAGCTGACGAGATGCTGGACATGGGCTTCCGTGAGGAGCTGGAACAGCTGCTGGATGCATCCCCGAAGGAACGCCGCACCCTGCTGTTTTCCGCTACCATCGCTCGGGAAATCGCCTCTCTGGCACGGCGCTATCAGCAGGACGCCAAGCGGATTGATACGGTCTCCGGCCAGAAGCAGCATGCCGACATCACCCATCGCTGCGTGGTGACGGCCCCGCAGGAAGTGGAGCGGTCGCTTGTCAATGTGCTGCGGTATTATGAAAGCCAGACAGCCATGGTGTTCTGCAACACCCGCCTGCTGGTGAATCAGGTTCAGGCAGCCCTGCTGGAGCGGGGCTTTGCCTCCGTCGCCATTTCCGGTGAGATGGGGCAGAATGAGCGGTCTCGTGCCATCGAGAGCCTGCGCTCCGGTGCGGCCCGTGTCTGCGTGGCCACCGATGTGGCGGCCCGTGGCATTGATGTCCCGGCCCTCGGCCTGGTTGTCCATGCCAGTGTGCCGTCTTCTTCCGACACGTTCCTGCATCGTTCCGGCCGGACAGGTCGTGCAGGGCGCAAGGGCGTGAGCGTGCTGATGGTACCATTCAACCAGCGGCGCAAGGCGGAGCGTGTTCTGGCGCAGGCCCGTGTGAAGGCTGAGTGGGAGCCGGTACCAACGGCAGAGGCCATTGCCGAGCAGGATGCACAGCGTCTGCTGGAAGATCCGATCCTGACCGGGGAAGCCTCCGTTGCCGTGCCGGAAGAGATCGTGGCCAAGCTGACAGAACGTTTCGATGCCACCCAGCTGGCCCGGGCTCTGGTAGGGTTCCACAAGGCGCATCTGCCCCGTGTGGAAGATATCCGCCCTGTGTCTGTCGAGCCACCAGCCCGTGGTGCTGCCCGTGAAGGGGGACGTGGGTATGAGATGGCTGGTTCGTGGTTCCGCCTTGGCGTAGGGCGTAGTGAAAAGGCCGATCCAAAGTGGCTGATTCCGCTCATCTGCCGTCTTGGTGGCGTGCAGAAGCGGGATATTGGCAATATCTGCATCCAGCAGGATGACACGCTCTTCCAGATTTCTGATGAAAAGCTGGCCCGCTTCAATGCCTGTCGGGCAGGAGCAGAGCAGGACGAGGTGACCATTGAGCCAGCCGAGGCTCCTGCCGGTGGGGCCGGTCCCCGCCGGGGTCGTGGTGGCCCGCCGGGTGGGCGTCGCTTTGGTGCACCGAAAGGGCGTTTTGGTGGCCCCGCTGGCGGGGGACGTCGTGAGGGGCGTGAAGGTCGGGAAGGGGGCCGTGGCCCGTCATCCTTCAAACGTCGTTCCGGCCCGGCCCGCAGCGGCGAGAAATCCACCCGCCGCCGGAGCTGATTCCATCGCCGTTGAAGTGGAGAGGGAGGGGGTTACCCCTCCTTTTTCATGACGGCCAGCCCGCCAGATGCCTGACAGACAGGCATGATCTCCAGATGGTTCACGTTCATGTGGGCCGGCAGGCCAATCAGCCATGAGACGGTTTCTGCAATATCGGCAGGCATCAGTGGTGTGGTGTTTTCATAGACGGCTCGTGCCTTTGCATCATCACGCAGCCGCACGTTGCTGAACTCACTGCCACCCACAAGGCCGGGTTCGATGGTCGTGACACGCAGTGGCGTGCCCAGCAGGTCTGTCCGCAGATTCTTCATGAACTGGGAGACGAAGGCTTTCGTCGCCCCATAGACATTCCCGCCCCGATAGGCGTAATGACCCGCCGTACTGCCGATGGAGAGGATGTAACCGCGCTCCCGTTCTATCATGCCGGGGAGCAGGGCGTGGGTGATCTCCACGAGGCCGGAGATGTTTGTGTCGATCATGGTTTCCCAGTCATCCACGCTGGAGTCCTGTGCGGGTGTGACGCCCAGTGCCAGCCCGGCATTGTTGATGAGAACATCCACATGGCGCCAGCCCTCTGGCAGGGTTTCGGGCAGGGCGCGCAGGGCGTCCCGGTCGCTCATGTCCAGTGTGAGGGGGAGGAGGCTGGTGCCGAGTGTCTCATGCAGGTTGCTCAGCCGTTCACTCCGGCGCCCCGTGGCGATGACACGGTGCCCCTCCCGGACCAGCCGTGTGGCGATGCTTCTGCCGAACCCGGATGTGGCGCCCGTCACGAGGATGGTCTGTGGCTGGGTCATTGTGGGAACTCCGTGTATGAAGAATGAAAAACAGAACTGTCTTCTGTTATGCTGGACGCATCCCCTGTTTGTAAGAGGTGTTCATGCCGATTCTTGAGCCGATCGAGACATTGACGGGCCGTTTGCTGGTTGCCACCCCTGTTCTGGCAGGGACCGAATTTGCCCAGACGGTCATCTATCTCTGCGCCCATTCCGCCGAGGATGGAGCCATGGGGATGATTGTCAATCGTCGGCTGACCCACCCGGACATCAGTGCGTTGCTGCGCCATCTGGATGTATCGCCCAACCCGCCGCAGCGTCTTTTTGGTGTGGGTGTTGGCGGGCCGGTGGAGCCGGGGCGGGGTTTTGTTCTCCATTCGCCGGAAGGTGGAGGCCTTGGGCGTGGCAGGACAGGCAGCCGCATGACCGTCCTGCCGGATGAGCCGCCCGTGGCAGAAGTCAGTGCCAGCATCGAGATGATCCGGGAGCTGGCGGCAGGCCGGGGGCCACGGCAGGCCATGCTGCTGCTTGGCCATGCCGCATGGGCCGCCGGGCAGCTTGAAGAAGAGATTCTCCATGGCAATGCCTGGTATGTTGTTCCGGCTGATGAAGATATTGTCTTTGGAGCGGATCCCTCCACAAAATGGCAGCGTGCGCTGGAGAGTGTAGGGCTGGAACCGTCCTCACTTACGGCTTCAGTGGGGGAGGCATAAGGTTTCTGCGGGGCTGCCTTTCTATTGCCTGCATTCTGTTTTGGTCTCAGACTTTACCAGTCTGAAAGGTCCCGGAATCTCCTTGCAGACAGGCGTTTTTGTGGGTGAATCCAGAAACGCCCTCTTGAAACCGATGTGATCGTGCCTAAATTTTAGGCACGGTCTGTCGCCATATCGGGGCAGGCTGAACAGTCATCGCTGCCAAGGATGGGGCGAGAAGGAGAGGCAAATATCATGGATATTCAGAAATTTACGGAGCGGAGCCAGGGGTTCATTCAGGCTGCCCAGACCATTGCCCTGCGAGATTATCACCAGCAGCTGACGCCGGAGCATCTGCTCAAGGCCCTGCTGGATGACGAGCAGGGAGCGGCGACAGGGCTGATCCGTGCCGCAGGCGGGGACCCGAAGGTCGTCCGGCAGGCCAATGATGCGGCCCTGGCCAAACTGCCGGCTGTGCAGGGCAGCGGAGCGTCCCAGCCCCAGCCGACGCCTGACTTCGTGCGGGTGCTGGATGGTGCGGAGGCGGCTGCCAAGGCGGCTGGTGACAGTTTCGTGGCGCAGGACCGTCTGCTGGCAGGTATTGCGGCCAGCAGGACACCGGCCGGTGAGGCCCTGCGGCAGGGCGGGGCGTCTGCTCAGGCTCTGGAAAAGGCGATTGCGACGGTCCGCAAAGGGCGGACCGTGGATTCGGCCTCGGCAGAAAACAATTTTGATGCGCTGAAGAAATATGCCCGTGACGTGACGGCTCAGGCGCAGGAAGGCAAGCTGGACCCGGTCATCGGGCGTGACGAGGAAATCCGCCGGGCCATTCAGGTTCTGGCACGCCGCAGCAAGAACAATCCCGTGCTGATTGGTGAACCCGGTGTTGGCAAGACCGCCATCGTGGAGGGGCTGGCCCTGCGTATCGTCAATGGCGATGTGCCGGAGGCTCTGCGCAACAAGAAGCTGCTTTCTCTCGACATGGGGGCACTGATTGCTGGTGCGAAATATCAGGGTGAGTTTGAGGAACGCCTGAAGGCTGTCCTCAAGGAGATTGAGAGTGCCGAGGGGCAGATCATCCTCTTCATCGATGAGATGCATACGCTCGTTGGCGCAGGGCGTTCCAGCGGGGCGATGGATGCGTCCAATCTCATCAAGCCGGAACTGGCCCGGGGTGTGCTGCACTGCCTTGGCGCCACGACTCTGGATGAGTACCGCAAATATATCGAGAAGGACGCTGCGCTGGCCCGCCGCTTCCAGCCGGTCTTTGTGGGTGAGCCGTCCGTTGCGGACACGATCTCCATCCTGCGTGGGATCAAGGAGAAGTACGAGCTGCATCATGGGGTGCGGATCACCGACAATGCACTGGTTTCCGCAGCGACGTTGTCTAACCGGTACATTACGGACCGTTTCCTGCCGGATAAGGCCATCGACCTGATTGACGAAGCCGCCAGCCGCCTGCGGATGCAGATCGACAGCAAGCCTGAGGCTCTGGATGAGCTGGACCGCCGCATCATCCAGCTGAAGATCGAGCGTGAGGCCATCCGCAAGGAGGATGACACGGCCTCCCGTGAGCGTCTGGAAGCTCTGGAAGCTGAACTGGCTGACCTTCAGGAGAAGTCTGATGCGATGAGTGCGGCCTGGCATGCGGAGAAAGACCGCATGAATGCCGTGCAGAAATACAAGGAAGAGCTTGACCACGCCCGGTCCGAGGTTGAGGTGGCGCAGCGCCAGGGAAATCTCCAGCGGGCATCCGAGCTGATGTACAGCCGTATTCCGGAGCTGGAACGTCAGATCGAACAGGCCCAGCAGGCAGAAGCCCAGTCTGATGGCAATACGCTGTTCGCTGATACCGTGACGGATCAGGGAATCGCCGCTGTCGTGTCCCGCTGGACCGGCGTGCCGGTGGACCGGATGCTGGAAGGTGAGCGTTCCAAGCTCATGCGGATGGAGTCCGTGCTGCGTGAGCGTGTCGTGGGGCAGGAATCGGCTCTGGTGGCCGTGTCCAATGCCGTGCGCCGTGCCCGTGCCGGGTTGCAGGACCCCAATCGCCCGATTGGCTCCTTCTTGTTCCTTGGTCCGACCGGTGTGGGTAAGACGGAGCTTGCCAAGACGCTGGCGCAGTTCCTCTTTGATGATGAACGTGCCCTGCTGCGGATCGACATGAGCGAGTTCATGGAGAAGCACTCCGTCTCCCGTCTGATCGGTGCCCCTCCGGGGTATGTCGGTTACGATGAGGGTGGCGTGCTGACCGAGGCCGTGCGGCGTCGTCCCTATCAGGTCATCCTCTTTGATGAGGTGGAGAAGGCGCATGAGGATGTCTTCAACATCCTGCTTCAGGTGCTGGATGATGGCCGCCTGACGGACGGGCAGGGTCGTGTGGTGGATTTCCGCAATACGATCATTGTACTGACCAGCAATCTTGGTTCCGAGGTTCTGGCGCATCAGAAGGATGGCGACTCAACCGAGGCCGTGCGGAATGAGGTGATGGAGGTTGTTCGGGCGCATTTCCGGCCGGAATTCCTGAACCGTCTGGACGAGATCATTCTCTTCTCCCGTCTCCAGCGGGCGGACATGGGCCAGATCGTGGAGATTCAGCTGGGCCGCCTGCGGCATCTTCTGGCTGATCGCAAGATCACCCTGTCTCTGGATGAGAAGGCACGGGAGTGGATGGCCGAGGCTGGGTATGATCCGGTCTATGGTGCCCGTCCGCTGAAGAGGGTGATCCAGCGTGAGCTGCAGAACCCGCTGGCTGGTCTCTTGTTGGAGGGGACCATCCATGACGGAGATGAGGTGACCATCTCGGCCAATGATCAGGGACTGCTCATAAATGGACATTCGGCAGCCCAGAGCTGAATGGCGTGATGGAAGGCCGCCCCGCAGGGGGCGGCCTTTTTTCTGTTGTCGATTCTTTTTGGTGGGGTGATTCGCCGGGGTTGTGTTTTTGGGGTTGGGTGGCGGTTTTCTGGGGTTTTTGAAGAGTTTGTGAAGAAACTTTGAGAAAGTTTCGGGAATCGTGTTGACCGTATGGGGGTGGGTGCGTATAAGCCCATTCACCGGCGGCGCTGGAGCGGAAGTTTCGGGGCGGCTGGGGTGGTCATTGACAAGAGAATATGGGTTATAAAGTAGAGACTGGAAGGGATATGTTGGCGGCGTTTTCGTTAGTGAAGGCTGATGGAAGACGGAAGCTGATGTATCTGACTTTAAGTTTGATGCGTTGAATTGAGCTGGATGTTTTATTCTGTTGGTCTGGATTGAACCTGAGAGTTTGATCCTGGCTCAGAGCGAACGCT
>NZ_NWUT01000004.1:0-79819 GCF_023337635.1 Parasaccharibacter sp. TMW2.1882
CCAACGAAAACGCCGCCAACATATCCCTTCCAGTCTCTACTTTATAACCCATATTCTCTTGTCAATGACCACCCCAGCCGCCCCAGAACTCCCGCCCCAGCGCCGCCGGTGAATGGGCTTATACGCACCCACCCCCATACGGTCAACACGATTCCCGAAACTTTCTCAAAGTTTCTTCACATAAACCCAAAAAACCCCAGAAAACCGCCACCCAGCCCCAAAAACACAACCCCCGGCGAATCACCCCACCAAAAAAATCGAACATGGAAAAGAAAAAGCCGGTCCCCTTTGAAAGGAGACCGGCTTTCCCAAAACAGTCTGAGACCAAGAAGGCTTCAAAGAGACTTGAGATCGTGCTGCTTCACCTTTTCAGCAACCTCAATCTCCGCACGGGCAGCCTGAATCTGACGTCCCAAGCTTTCCTGAAGCTCAACCTCATCAGGACCAACCCTTGTCCACTGATTCTTCAGCTCATCCAGCGTCTGGCTGGCATCATCAATGGACAGGTCTTCAAGCGCCCGCACCGAATCGGCAAGAATCGTGCAGTGATCCGCTGTCATGTCGACAAAACCACCCGTGACGAAGCAGCGCTCCAGAACCTGGTCGTCCTTGTAGAGAGTGATCACCCCACCACGAAGCTGCAACAGCAACGGGGCACGGCCAGGCATGGCCGCAATGTCCCCTTCCGTACCCGGAACAACAACCATATCGACCTCACGGTCCGTATAGCGTCTTTCCGGGCTGACGATTTCGGTGCGAAGCGGCATGGATCAGCCCTCCTGCTTCATCTTCTCGGCTTTCGCCTGCGCCTCTTCAATGGCGCCAACCATGTAGAAGGCACCCTCAGGCAGGTCATCGCACTCACCGTTCACAACGGCCTTGAAGGACCGCACGGTATCTTCCAGAGACACCAGCTTGCCCGGAGACCCCGTGAAAACCTCCGCCACATGGAAAGGCTGCGACAGGAAACGCTGGATGCGGCGAGCACGGCCCACCACCAGCTTATCCTCCTCGGACAGCTCATCCATGCCGAGAATGGCGATGATGTCCTGAAGCTCCTTATAGTTCTGGAGCGTGCTCTGGACAGCACGGGCCACCTCGTAATGCTCCTGCCCCACAATCTTGGGGTCCAGAGAGCGGGAAGTCGAATCCAGCGGATCCACAGCCGGATAGATGCCCATCTCAGCGATGGAACGGTTCAGAACCGTCGTAGCATCAAGGTGAGCGAAGGTAGCAGCTGGAGCCGGATCGGTAAGGTCATCGGCTGGCACGTACACGGCCTGAACGGAGGTGATGGACCCTTTCTTCGTGGAGGTAATACGCTCCTGAAGGGCACCCATCTCCGTTGCCAGTGTCGGCTGATAGCCCACAGCAGACGGGATACGACCCAGAAGAGCGGAGACCTCGGAACCAGCCTGCGTGAAGCGGAAGATGTTGTCCACGAAGAAAAGGACGTCCTGACCTTCCACATCACGGAAGTACTCGGCCACAGAGAGACCCGTCAGGGCCACACGGGCACGGGCACCCGGCGGCTCGTTCATCTGGCCATAGACCAGTGCCACCTTGGACCCGTCAGTATGACCGTTCTCATCAATCTTGATAACACCGGCACCCTGCATTTCGTAATACAGGTCGTTCCCTTCGCGGGTACGCTCACCCACACCGGCAAACACGGACACACCACCATGCGCCTTGGCGATGTTGTTGATGAGCTCCTGAATGATGACGGTCTTACCCACGCCGGCACCACCAAACAGACCAATCTTACCACCCTTCAGATACGGGCAAAGAAGGTCGATCACCTTGATACCTGTCACCAGAATCTCGGTATTGGCAGCCTGTTCCTCAAAGGAGGGAGCGGGGCGGTGGATCGGGAAGCGGGTTTCCGTCTTGATCGGCCCCTTCTCATCGACCGGCTCACCAATGACATTGATGATGCGGCCCAGAGTAGCCGGACCAACCGGCACGGTGATCTGGCTGCCCGTATCGGTCACCTCAGCACCACGAACGAGACCATCAGTCCCTTCCATGGCGATGCAACGGACCTGACGCTCACCAATTTCCTGCGCAACTTCCAGCACGACCGTCTGATCACCATTCATGACATGAAGGGCATTCAGAATATGCGGCAGCTTGTCCGTAAACTGGACATCCACCACCGGGCCACGAATCTGGGTGATCCGTCCAACACCAACACCGGCATTTTCAGCAGAGCGGTTGAGTTCCTCAGACATCAGATTTCTCTCCTGCATGATCTCAGACGGCTTCTGCGCCGGAAATGATTTCGATCAGCTCGTTAGTAATATTGGCCTGACGTGTCCGGTTATACCGGAGCGACAGACGCTCGATGGCCTTGCTCGCATTGCGGCTGGCATTATCCATGGCCGTCATGCGGGCACCCTGCTCACCGGCAGCGCTCTCCAGCACGGCAGCATAAAACTGCACAAGCAGATTGCGTGGCAGAAGCTGTGCAAGAAGGTGGCCTTCATCAGGCTCAAACTCGTAGACAGCGCCGTCTGTCCTCTTCTCCCCGGCATTGTCATTCTCCGCAACAGGCAGAGGAACAAGACCAAGGGCCTGTGGCGTCTGGGTCATCGCATTGACAAAGCGGTTGCGCATCAGGGTGCAGGCATCAATCTCCCCACCCTCGACCAGATCGGCAACACGTTTCGCCAGATCCTGGGCAAGGGCATAAGCATCCTGCTGGGTCCCCGCCTTGTTGTGGAGCGAATCCACAACCATGTCCGGATAATAGCGCCTGAAGATCTCAGCGCCCTTGCGGCCAACGGGCAGCAGACGCACGGTACGACCCTGCGCCAGAAGGTCCTCGATCTGCTGACGGGCAGCACGGATGATGTTGGCATTGAAGCCACCGGCCAGTCCACGATCGGACGTCAGAACAATGAGAAGATGCACATTGTCCCGTCCCGTGCCAGCCAGAAGCGGCGGCAGGGTGGAAGGGTCCATCCCCTGCGATGCCGCTGCCAGCTCGCTCATCATACGCCGCATGGTATCAGCATAGGGGCGGGCTGCCTCGGCCTGATTCTGGGCGCGCCTCAGCTTTGAGGCAGCGACCATTTTCATTGCGCTCGTGATCTTGCGGGTCGATTTGACCCCCGCAATCCTTCCGCGCAGTTCTTTCAATGAAGGCATGAGCTACAACCCTCAGGCTGAAAAACGTTTGCTGAAGGCCTCAAGCAGGGACTTGAGCTCACCCTCGATCTCCGGTGTCAGCTTCTGCTCGGTACGGATCCTGGCCAGAACACTCTTGCCACCGTTGCGCAGCTCCTCCAGGAGAGCAGCCTCATAGGACGTCACCTGGTTGACTGCCACGGAATCCAGATAGCCACGGGTTCCAGCGTACAGAACAGCCACCTGCTCCTCAACAGCCAGCGGGGAGGTTTCCGGCTGCTTCAGCAGCTCCACAAGGCGGGCACCACGATCCAGCTGACGGCGTGTTGCCGGATCAAGGTCAGAGGCAAACTGGGCAAAGGAAGCCATCTCACGATACTGGGCCAGCTCCAGCTTGATGGTACCGGCAACCTGCTTCATGGCCTTGATCTGCGCAGCCGACCCCACGCGGGACACGGACCCACCCACGTTCACGGCCGGGCGAATACCCTTGTAGAACAGGTCAGTTTCAAGGAAGATCTGACCATCCGTAATGGAAATAACGTTGGTCGGAATGTAGGCGGACGTGTCACCAGCCTGTGTCTCGATCACCGGCAGGGCCGTCATGGACCCGGCACCGAACTCTTCGGACATCTTGGCGGAGCGCTCCAGCAAACGGGAGTGCAGGTAGAACACGTCACCCGGGAAAGCCTCACGCCCCGGCGGACGGCGCAGCAGCAGGGACATCTGGCGATAGGCCACAGCCTGCTTGGAGAGGTCATCATAACAGAGCAGGGAGTGCATCCCGTTATCCCGGAAATACTCACCCATGGCAGAAGCAGAATAAGGAGCCAGATACTGCATCGGGGCAGCATCGGAGGCCGTGGCAGCCACGACGATGGAGTAATCCATCGCACCAGCTTCTGTCAGCTTGCGCACAAGGTTGGCCACCGTGGACCGCTTCTGCCCGACAGCAACATAGATGCAGTACAGGGACTTCTTCGGGTCACCCTCGGCATTGACACCCTTCTGGGCCACGATGGTGTCGATCAGGATGGCGGTCTTACCTGTCTGACGGTCACCAATCACCAGCTCACGCTGCCCGCGCCCGATCGGCACGAGGGCATCAATGGCCTTGATGCCGGTCTGCATCGGCTCACTGACGGACTGACGGGGCATGATACCCGGAGCCCGGACATCAGCACGACGATATTCGACATTCTCCAGCGGACCACGGCCATCAATCGGGTTGCCCAGAGCATCCACGACACGCCCCAGAAGCCCCTTGCCGACGGGAACTTCCACAACCTTGCCGGTGCGCAGCACGGTATCACCTTCGCTGATGAGGTCACCCTCACCGAAAATGACGACACCAACGCTGTCGCTCTCGAGGTTGAGAGCCATGCCACGCACGCCACTCCCCTCAAACTCGACCATTTCACCGGCCTGAACATTGGTCAGACCATAAACGCGGGCAATCCCATCCCCAATGGACAGAACGGTCCCTGTCTCTGAAACAGCGGCAGGCTGATCAAAGGACGCGATCTGCTGCTTGAGAATTTCTGAAATCTCGGCGGGACGGATCTCCATCACGCGGCTCCCTTCATGGCGTTCTGCAGACGGGCCAGACGCCCGGCGATCGATGTATCAAAAAGAACTGAACCAACACGCACAACCATACCCCCAAGCAGGGTTTGATCAACATGTTCAGTCATGGCAATATTGGCATACCCGGCCTGCTGGAGGCTGGCACGGAGGCTTTCACGCTGCCCATCTTCCATTGGGCGGGCAGTCGTCACTTCCACACGCACCTCGCCACGCTGGCGGGCGTCCAGAAGAAGAACGGCTGACAGGATTTCATCCAGGCCAGACAGACGGCGCTGATGGGCAATGAAGCCAACAAACCGCTGCAGGGCCTCACCAAGCCCGAGAGCGGAGCCAAGGGCTTTCACCAGTTTTTCCGTCTGGCTGATGTCGAGCCGGGGATCCGCCAGAGCGGTACGCAGGTCCGGCAGCTGGGCGATGGCCTTTCGCAGCGCCCGCACCTGCTCCAGCACGGTGACCTTGTCCTGTTTGCTGTCCGAGAGATAGTCCTCAAAGGCCCGGGCATAACGCTGCGCCACTTCGCCTGGCGCCCTGATCTGCTTTTCCTGTGCAACCGTCACGGGTTCATTCCGTCTTCATGAGGTTCTGCTTTCACGACCGGTTTCCCGGCACAACCCAACCGGCATGCCCCGGAACATGCTGCGTGACAGCACGGCGTCCCAGAGCCGGAACCCGGCCAGTGTTTCGTCCATGTCCACTAACACGGCGGGGCCCTCCAGCGCAACCAGAGGACCAACCGGGCCACGGCCCACAACACCGGTGGAACCGGCCAGCATAGCAGGGATGCAATGCCCGCGGACTCCAGCACCAAGCAGCCCCCGTTCCATCCATTTACTAGATGGATAGATGGCGAGGCCCATGCGCAGAGTGTCAATTTTTCAGGAGACTGGAGCGGGCGAAGGGAATCGAACCCTCATCAGAAGCTTGGAAGGCTACTGCATTAGCCATTATGCTACGCCCGCTCTGTTTCGGGCTGGAGATATAACCGCTCTCCCAGAGCAAGACAAGGGGGGATTCACCCCACCCTGCAGATGTGAAAGGTTTTTTCATTTTCTTGGAGATAGTGCTTGACTTTATGGGCCTGTCGTTATCTTTTCCTGCCCATCGTCAAGCCCTGAGGGGCGGACGGTCGCAGGTCGATTCGACCCTGAAGGGGTGTAGCTCAATTGGCTAGAGCGCCGGTCTCCAAAACCGGAGGTTGGGGGTTCGAGACCCTCCACCCCTGCCACGTCATACCCTGCCCGCCTGACTGCCTTACCCGGGTGACAGGGCTCGGGCCGAGATAGATTTGAGGATAATGGTGTCGGTCACAAAGCCGAAAGGCAATTCACCGAAGATGCCTCCGGCCCAGAAAGGCCCAGGATTCAGCCTTCGTAGATATTTTTCAGATGTGTGTGCCGAGGCCAGACGTGTTACGTGGCCGACGCGTCGCAATACCATCATTACAACAGGTGCCGTGCTGGCCATGGTCGTCGCCACCTGTATTTTCTTTTTCGTCGTCGATCAGCTGATCGGCCTGGGGATCAGCAAAATCTTAGGCATCGGAGGCTAAAGCAGCATCATGGCAAAACGCTGGTACGTTGTGCATGTCTATTCAGGCTTCGAGAAGAAGATTGCCGATCATATCCGTGAACAGGCCGAAAAGAAGGGGCTGAGCGATCAGTTCGAAGAAATTCTGGTACCGTCCGAGGAAGTGACCGAGGTCCGTCGTGGCCGCAAGGTGAACACGGAACGCAAATTCTTCCCCGGTTATGTTCTGGTCAAAATGGAACTGACGGACCGTGCCTGGCATCTCGTCAAGGACACACCGAAAGTGACGGGCTTTCTGGGTACACGCAACAACCAGCCAACGCCCATCAGCAATGCTGAAGCCAAGCGGATTCTCCAGCAGGCTCAGGAAGGTGTCGAGCGTCCCCGCTCCAGCCTGTCTTTCGAGATTGGCGAGCAGGTGCGGGTTTCCGATGGGCCTTTCACATCCTTCAATGGCAGTGTCGAAGAAGTCGATACGGAGAACCAGCGCCTCAAGGTCAGCGTCTCCATCTTTGGCCGCTCCACACCGGTGGATCTGGACTACAATCAGGTCGAAAAACTCTGAAGGAAGGGCCTTCGTTCCTTTCCAAAGAAACCACCCCTTCATGGTCTGAAGCGGGTGGTTTTTTTATGGCTTCCCCTTCTCATTCATGAAGGCATGAAAAAACCCCGTACAGCCTTCCAGAGGCCGTACAGGGTTTCCCCATCAGGCAGAAGCCCTGTTCCGTTACAGGCTGGAGGCCTCCTCATGGACCGGCAGTGCCGGTAGCGAATACAGAAGCTGGATGGCCTGGTCGGACAGTACTCCCATACCTTCCGCCAGAACCCGCACCATGTCGGCTGGCTTCGTTCCGACAGGCTGCGGCGATACCCACTGCACATTCACTGCACGAGCCTGTGAATCTGGCGCCCCTGCCCTGTGGGCAGACAGCACACCAGTAATGACAGCATGACCAGATACATCCTGCTCGAACCGGGACAGGCTCAGCTCCAGATAGGCTCCAGCCGTCACGGCTACAGAATCATTCTGGGAAAACAGCACATGGCCGGGCAGGCGCTGCCTCAGGTTGGCTGCCAGGGCATGACCAAGCATCTCGCCGAGCGGCTCACTCCAAGCAGCAGCAGGCACCATATGATCCTGGGCATCCTGCATCACCCTCAAAAGACCATCCCGATCCAGCCGGGAGGTGATGGATGGGGTAAGCACCTCAATGGCCTGTGGCAGGGCCGCCTGTATCACAGGGGACGCCACTGGCCCGGTCTGCGGTGCCAGAACATAATAGGTCGTAGGTGTACTGCTGCACCCGGCCAACAGAACACCTCCCAGGCAGACAGCTCCCAGCAGCCCACATGAACGCACGAAGGAAGGGTGGAAAAAACGCTTCATGGATCAGGGCCCCCGACCGGTAATGAGAGATGATGGATGATGGTCCAGATAGTCCGCCAGAAGATGGAAAGAGCGGGACATCCGTGTCAGCTGGACAATCAGCTCTTCAAGATTTCTGCGGAAGTCCGGATTGCCCCCATAGGAGGACAGCATCGTACGGGCCTGCGCCAGTGTGCCATTCAGATTGACCATCAGCTCTGGAAGATGCTCATCCGCATGGTCCAGCAGATGGTTCAGCGAGACCAGAGAGCCACTCAGGCCGGCCATGGCCCGTGTGACCTCGGGGCTTCTGAGACGTTCATCACCATGAGCGAGAATCTCATTCAGATGGTCACCGATCTGGGTCAGCGGCATGGCCGCAATCTTGTCCGTGATGGTGGACACTGACTGGAGGATGCTGTCCATGCCGCCGGGCTGGCTTGGAATCACGGCTACACCATTCTCAAACGTTATCTGCTGCCCTTCATGCGTCTTGTCAGGCGCGAAAGACAGGGCAATCATGGCCTCCCCTGTCAGGAAACTGACATTCTGAACAGATGCACGCATCCCTTCAGCCACAAAACTGCCCAGCAGATCGCTCTTCCGGGCGGAATCCTGCTCATCGTCAGCAATCACACGCTCAGGTTCAAGCTGCATCTCCACCCGGACACGGGGAGCGTGACCACGTTTATTACCTCCCAACTCCAGATGCACACCTGTCACCTGTCCGACCTGAAGACCGAACATCGTCACCTTGCTGCCTTCCGTCAGGCCAGCCACAGCTGTATCGACATAGGTCAGAACAGGGACCTTGTGACGATAACGGGCATTATCCGCATCCTCCTTTGTCTTGTAGAGATGGAAAACGGAATTGGCCACCGCAGGCGGCGTATCCTCAGTCTGTGCACTGTCAGGACGACCAAACGCCACCCCACCGGAAAGAAGAGCCTGGAATGACTGGAGGCGAATATTCATGCCCCCGGCTCCAAAGCCTATCTGCATCCCCGATACATTCCAGAACCGGCTGTCAGCCCTCAGATAACGATCATAGGGCGCCTTCACGAAGGCCTTGATCAAAAGAGGCCCCTCTCCACCAGGCGGCATGGTATAACCAAGGATTTCCCCCACCTGTACGTCCCGGTAGAAAATGGGAGCCCCGGCCCCGAGGGATTCCAGGGTGGACGAAACCAGCCAATATGTGCTGCCCGGTTTGTCCGAGCGGATACCGGGAGGCGCTTCCAGCCCCTTAAAGTGGGTCTGGTAATGGCCTCCCTCCGGTTTGCCCGGATCCATGGCGATATAGGCACCAGAAAAAAGCGTATCCAGCCCCGTGATGCTGGCCCCGTTGATGCGCGGGCTGACAACCCAGAACCGGGTATGCTCATTGAGCGTCCGCGGATCGATGCCACTCATCTGGATAGTCACATCAGCATGGGTCATGTCCGGGCTCAGGGCTACGCCCTGCACCACACCCAGGTTCACCGCCTTGTTCTTGACCTGCGTCTGCCCCGGAACAATGCCATCAGCAGCATCAAAGGAGACGACAATGCTCGGCCCCATGGTGGCAAAGTGCCTCCAGGCCAACCATCCGGCAATCAGCAGAGCAAGGATGGGAATGATCCAGAGCACGGAAAACCGTGGCAGCCGGACATTGGCCTCTGCCCCATGTCCACCTTCGGAATGTCGCTTCAGATGCTCATCTCTCACGCTTTTTCAGGCTCCATACCCCGTAATTCCGTCACATCCTCTTCTCCACCCTGCCTGGAATGGCCCAGACCCTGCCGGTTATAGCCTGCAGCATCCCACATACGCCGGGGATCATACAGGTCTGCGGCAAAAATAGTTAACACAACCACAAGAGCAAAGAAGACCACACCCAGCTCGGCCGTCACGCTCGCCATGAAGCCGAACCGGACCACAGCCGCCAGAATGGAGATCATGAACACGTCAATCATCGACCAGCGACCAATGAACACCACGACCTTGTAAAGGCCTGTCAGGCGCTTCAGCGCCTTGTGAGAGGCCCTGCCCCGACATTCACAGCCGATCATCAGGGCCAGCAGGAACACCTTGAGGACCGGCACGGTGATGCTGGCAAAAAGCACCAGCAGAGCCAGAAAGTAAAGGCCAGCCTCCCAAAGCTGGATCACTCCAGAAATGATGGTGCTGGGGTGTCCGTGCCCAACCTTCACGAAGGCCATGACCGGCAGCATGTTGGCCGGAATGTAGAAAATGAAAGCCGCCACCAGAAAACACATGGCCGCCTGAAGGCTGTTCCGCTTGCGCCGCCGAAGTATCTGCCCACAACGAGGGCAATCCCCCATGTCACGCTCATCATCCACCGGGCCACGGGCGACAAAAACCAGTCCACAGGCATGGCAGGACAGCATGTGCTTCTCCGGCGGCAGGGCACGCCCCTCCGCCATGTATATGCCCAGACCAGGGCGCCTGGTGACGGACCTGTGCCTCCATATCATGTCGGCATCAAAGGCCGAATCCATGGCTGCCATCATCACCATCAGCCCCCCGAGCAGGTACACGCCCGGTTGCAGGATGACCAGGGCCAGATCAACCAGCTTGGTATAGGCCACGAGCAGGCCAATGACGTACACCTCGACCATGGACCACGGGCGCAGCTTTTCATACCAGGCCAGCAGGGGACGGACCCAACGGGGCATTTCATCCCGGGACGCACCATAAAGAATCAGCGTCATGCAGACGAGCACGATGCCAGGCATGAGCACGCTGGCCAGAGCCACCAGTATGGCAATGCTCCCATAACCCTGCCGGGCCATTTCCAGCGGGCCGCTCATGAGGGTGACCATGTTCTCCCGCCCGTAGATGTTGAGCGTCATGAGCGGGCTGACCAGCAGCACGATATACAGCGCCAGAGCTGAAAGGCAGAAGACCAGCGGGCCGCCAATCTCCGAAGTCCTGCGCCGTCGTGCCATGGTATTTCCGCAACGGGCGCAGCTCAGAACATGTCCTGGCCGCAGGTGAGGAACATGCTGGAAGAGACCACAGACATCACATTCATCCACCCCGGCCACCACCTTGAGTGCGGGCTGGTCCACATCATGCCGCAGGAAGGAACAGGCTCCGCCCTGGCTCCACAATCCTTTGTGAAAATGATCTTTTCTGAACATCCACCCCTCTTGCGCCGCCAGAGAGGGGTCTGCAACCCCTTTCAGGCCGTTATCCATAAATATTTTACATACACCGTTGCCTGTCACCTCATTTTTCTGTATAGGCTCAACCCGATGCCGACATAGCTCAGGGGTAGAGCAACTGATTCGTAATCAGTAGGTCCTCGGTTCAATTCCGAGTGTCGGCACCAGCTTCCCCTACACAGGATCGAAGGCGGACATGGCGGGACAACCGGATGGTGGTTTTTTTCCCCGCTCCGGTCCACTGCCCCCAGCACTTCACCACGGCAGCGTAACACCCTCCTTCCTGCCCGGGCATGGTATTGCCATCCTTCCCGCGGATGCACTTCTCCTCGGCTTTTTCCTGGTCCTGTTTCTCCAGTACCGCCATCGTGTGCGACGCAGGCGCAAGGCTTGGCAGCTTCTCTGCCAGCTCATTGCCCGGCATCAGCATACACTGGCGCAACGCCAACAGGCCTGCCTGACCGAAAACCATTATGGCGTCGTGGACAAACAACGCTGGCACAGGGAGCTGGACTATTTCTGCCAGAGCATCCTTCTCACCTGCCTGATGCAGGAAAATCTGGCTGACATATGGCCCTCCCTGCGGCGGCGGACCCTCCGACGCATCAGCCGTGTGGTAAAAATCCTTCTCAAGCGCAACAGGACATCTCCTCCCCCAGCCGCCGCCGGGAGCAGCACCACACCACGGCAGTTCACCGCCACCATGGACCCGCTGGATTATGAACGTTTCTGCGCCGGACTGCTGCGTCAGGCCGGATGGCAGGCACGCACCACACCACCGGGGGCAGACCAGGGCATGGACATCATTGCCGAGCAGAGCGGAGTCCGGCTCGTCATACAATGCAAACTCTATGGCAGGCCGGTCGGGAACAAGGCTGTCCAGGAAATTTTCACAGCCCGGCAGCACCGTCAGGCCCAGTATGCAGCTGTCGTCTCCAACGCTGGCTATACCCGCCCGGCCCGGCAGCTGGCCCATGCCACCGGTGTCCATCTGCTGCATCACAGCCAGCTTTCAACACTGGGCCTCATGGACCTCCAGCCCCAGCCGGACCTTTTTCACCCATAAACAAAAAAGACCGGCCTGAAACAGGCCGGTCTCTTCATCCAGTCACCCAGACTGCCACATCAGAAGCAGCCCGGGCCTATCATGTGTTCCCTCAGGAAGCAGCCGGGACACGGATGATGTGGTCAAAGGCAGACAGGGCAGCCTTGGCACCCTCACCCATCGCCACGATGATCTGCTTGTACGGCACCGTCGTGGCATCACCGGCAGCAAACACGCCGGGGATGGAGGTACGGCAACGCTCGTCAATGCCGATCTCACCGATGCGGGACATCTCGATGCCACCCTTCAGCCAGTCCGTGTTCGGCAGCAGGCCGATCTGGACGAAGATGCCGTCCACGTCGATGCTGTGCTCGCTGCCATCCTTGACATCCTGCCAGCTCAGGCCGGTCATCTTGCGGCCATCACCACGGATCTCGGTCGTGCGGGCGTTCACCACGATATCGACATTCGGCAGGCTGCGGACCTTGTTCTGAAGGACCTCATCAGCCGTCAGCACAGGGTCATACTGAAGCAGCGTCACGTGGGACACGATACCGGCGAGGTCGATGGCGGCTTCCACGCCACTGTTGCCACCACCGGCAACAGCAACCGGACGGCCCTTGAAGAACGGACCATCACAATGCGGGCAGTAGGCGACGCCCCGTGTGCGGTATTCTTCCTCACCCGGCACGTTCAGCTGACGCCAGCGGGCACCTGTTGCCACGATGATGGTACGGGCCTTCAGGTGGGCACCGCTCTCCAGCACGATCTCGTGCAGGCCACCTTCCTTCTCGGCCGGAATCAGCTTGGCAGCACGCTGTGCCGTGATGACACGGACATCATAGCTGCGAACATGCTGCTCCAGATTCTTGGCAAGGGCCGGACCTTCGGTCTCCGGTACGGAGATGAAGTTCTCGATGCCAGCCGTATCCATGACCTGACCACCGAAGCGCTCAGCCAGCAGACCAGTGCGGACACCCTTGCGGGCCGTGTAGATGGCGGCGGCACAGCCAGCCGGACCAGACCCGATCACCAGCGTGTCGAACGGAGCCTCGTCATTCAGCTTCTCGGAAGCCTTGGCAGCACCTTCAGTATCGATCTTGGCCAGAATCTCCGGCAGTTCCATGCGACCAGTGGAGAAACGCTCACCGTTCAGGAACACCTGAGGGACGGAACGCACATCACGCTCGTTCACCTCATCCTGGAACAGGGCACCATCAATGGCCGTGTGGCGGATGTTGGGGTTGAGCACGCTCAGCGTGTTCAGGGCCTGAACGACATCCGGGCAGTTGTGGCAGGACAGGGAGAAATAGGTCTCGAAATGGAAATCACCCTTCAGGGCCTTGATCTGCGCAACCTGTTCAGCCTCGACCTTCGGCGGGTGACCACCAACCTGAAGCAGGGCCAGTACCAGAGACGTAAACTCGTGGCCCATCGGGATGCCCGCAAAGCAGACCTGAACATCTGAATCTGCGGCACGGATCAGGAAAGACGGGCGACGGACGTCATTGCCACCTTCCTGATAGGAAACCTTATCAGAGAGTTCGGAAATTTCGTTAAGAAATTCTTTCATCTCACGGGACTTGTCGCCCTCATCAAGGGAGGCAACAAGAATGATGTTGTGGCGCAGATGCTGGAGGTACCCTCTCAGCTGGCCTTTGAGTTCGTCGTTCAGCATGAATTCTCTCTCCAGAATCTCTGGTGCTCAGGGTCTGGCAGACCGGGGAATCGGCCCCATGAAAAAGGAGGCGCACCACAACGCAGCACGCCTCCCCTCAACGGTGGGGAGAGGCCCCCCACCATACTTCCCGTTTTCAGGGCGTGATCAGATCTTGCCGACCAGGTCCAGGGACGGATTCAGGGTTGCCGTGTCGCCACCCTCTTTCCACTTGGCCGGGCAGACTTCACCCGGGTGAGCAGCGATGTACTGGGCAGCACGGATCTTGTCGAGCAGCTCGGCAGCGCTACGGCCCACACCCTCGGAGGTGATCTCGATGTACTGGATCTTGCCTTCCGGGTCGATCAGGAACGTGGCGCGGTCAGCCGTGTGGCTGCCATCGGCACGCAGAGCATCGAAGTTGCGGGCGATGTCGCCAGACGGGTCACCGATCATGGTGTACTGCACCTTGCCGATGGCCGGGGACGTGTCGTGCCATGCCTTGTGGGTGAAGTGCTTGTCTGTGGAGACACCGAAGACCTCGACACCCATCTTCTGGAAGGTCTCATAGTTCTCGGCGAGGTCTTCCAGCTCTGTCGGGCAGACAAAGGTGAAGTCAGCCGGGTAGAAGAACACGACGGACCACTTGCCACGCAGGTCTGCATCAGAGACCTGAAGGAACTTGCCATCACGGAAAGCCTGGGCGGTAAACGGCTTAATCTCGGAACCAATAGCAGGCATGGAAACCTCCTCATTCACTTTCAGAATTGTAGACTTCCGCAGGGCCTGCGGATGTCCCCTCAAAGGGACAGCCCAACCTTGGGAATGTCAAGCATGTTCACCTTCTAGCCCACGGCTCTGAAACCGTCTAATTGAGGGTTGTTATCAGTATAATTGAGAATCATTATCAATCCTTATGCGATTCCAGTCTTTTTCCCTTGGCCCTGCCTCCAACTCAGCTTATTGGTATCCTTATGTCCTACGTTCCTCTTTCCGGTCTGTCCCTTCGGGACATCGAGTACGTCGTCGCAGTTGATGACCTGCGCAACTTTTCCCGTGCAGCTGAGCGTTGCGGGGTCAGTCAGGCGGGGCTGTCCGAGCAGGTGAGAAAGCTGGAGCAGCTTCTCAATGTCACCCTGTTCGAACGCTCCCGTCGGCATGTGGCTCCCACACCGGAAGGTGAGCGCCTCATCGCCCTGGGGCGGGATGTGCTGGCCTCAGCCCGCAATCTGCTGGAAGTCGCCCGGGCCCATACAGGACCGCTGGACGGCCTCCTGCATATCGGCGTCATTCCCACTCTCGGGCCGTACTACATCCCCGGCCTTCTGCCCCGCCTGCGCCAGAAGTACCCCCAGCTGGGCCTGAGGCTGAATGAGAACACCACGCCCAATCTGGTACAGGCTCTCCGGCAGGGCGATCTGGATGTTGCCTTCATGGCACCCACGGCTGCTACCGAAACACTGGAACATGCACCGCTCTTTCAGGAACCTTTCCTGGCGGTATTCCCCAAAGACCATGAGCTGGCCACCAAGAAGAATCTCTCCATTGCCGACCTAGCTCGGCCGGACCTGCTGCTGCTGGAAGACGGACATTGCCTGCGGGACCAGGCCCTCTCCCTCTGCCCCAGCAATTTCCGCTCGCAGGACCAGCGTCTGGCCACCAGTCTGGAAATGCTCTGGCACATGATCGGCGCCGGAGAAGGTTTCTCCCTCATTCCCCGTCTGGCCCTGAACAACAGGCAGGAATTTGACGGCCTTGTGACAGTCCGGGAGCTGAGTGAGAGCGAAGCCCGCCGGACCATCAGCCTCGTCTGGCGTCCATCCGACCCACGGGCAACATCCTTCCGGGAGCTGGCCAATTTCCTGCGGGCTACCACACCAGATGGCTGCCTGCCGCTGCCCAAAACGAAGATCCCGACCTGAAGGGCTCTTCTCCCCGGGGCAGACTCCATATCCCAACATGAAAGAACGGGTGGAAGAGCATGGCTCCTCCACCCGTTCTTTCATTTACAGACACAACATGCCCGGAACACCGGGCTGACCCTGTCAGCCCGGCTCCCTTTCAGCCTGTCAGCTCAGTGTCATCAGCTCGGCATTGCCACCGGCAGCTGCCGTATTGACGCTGACCACCCGCTCCTGCAACAGGGCTTCCGGCTGCAACGTCACACTGTCAGCCCAATAGACCAGCGGAACAGGTGCATCCGGGTTCTTCAGATGGTCTGCAACGATCTGCCACAGCCCTTCATTGATGGTCTCCGTCAGGATGACGGAACATTTTTCCACATCCCCCAGAGAATCTGCTGGCTTGATCACCTCCCGCAGAACATCAGGCAGCGTATCCAGAGAGGCAATGACCGCAGGAGCAGCCAGCGCCACGACCTCATTCCCGCAGCTGATCGCATAGCTGATCATGCGCTTCAGGCCGGTAGGTGTCTCTGCCACAACCAGCACACGGCCACGGGGCTCAAGCCTGTACGTATTCCGCTCACCTACAGGAGAAGGAAGCTCCAGACGGCAATCCAGCAGGCCATGATCCATCCATGGCGTCACCTCACGGACCAGCTCACGGTCATCCGTTCCCAGCCACAACAGCCAGGACCGTGCCATGGCAGGCATGGCGTCCGGTTTGGCCAGCAGCGTACGGGGCGCATGGGCGAGCTGCCGACGCAGGGCCAGAGGACCACCTGCCTTGGGGCCAGTCCCTGAGAGGCCATGACCACCAAACGGCTGGACACCGACAATCGCCCCGACAATGTTGCGGTTGACGTAGATGTTCCCAGCCTCGACACGCTCGACCAGATAGTCGATCCGGGACGGAACACGGCTATGCACGCCGAAGGTCAGCCCATAGCCGCCCGCATTGCTACGGGTGATCAGGGCCTCCAGCTCTTCACGCTGGTAACGCAGCACATGCAGCACCGGGCCAAAGATTTCACCCCCCACATCAGCGATCGCATTGACCTCGATCAGTGTCGGCGGAACAAAGGTGCCGTCAGCCGTTTCGTCCTTCACAACCGGCGCCTGGAAGACCGGATGGTTACGGCCACGCAGCGCCTCAATGTGATCGACAATTCCCTTGCGGGCCACTTCACTGATGACCGGCCCGACATCCGTGGCCAGCTTGGCCGGGATGCCGATCCGCAGTTCTTCCATGGCGCCCTTCAGGAGGGAAATGATGCGATCGGCTGCATCGTCCTGCACGCAGAGAACACGCAGGGCGGAACAGCGCTGGCCGGCACTGTCGAAAGCGGAGGCAACGATGTCCTTCACCACCTGTTCCGGCAGGGCCGAAGAATCAACCACCATGGCGTTCAGGCCACCCGTCTCCGCCACGAGCGGCACAGGCTGCCCATTGCGCCCGAGACGGCCAGTCAGCTGGCGGGCAATGATCTGCGCCACAACCGTGGAACCGGTAAAGAGCACACCAGCGATGCGCTTGTCCGCCACCATGGCAGCACCGACATCACCCTCACCCGGCAGGAGTTGCAGGACCTCTTCCGGCACGCCAGCCTCATGCAGAAGTTTGACGGCCTCCATGGCGATCAGCGGCGTTTCTTCTGCCGGTTTGGCCAGAACGGTATTACCGGCGGCCAGAGCGGCAGAGACCTGCCCAAGGAAAATGGCCAGCGGGAAGTTCCAGGGGCTGATGCAGACAACTGTCCCCAATGGGAGGTGGGTCTTGCTGCTGAACTCACGCCGGACCGTCCCGCCATAGTACCGGAGAAAGTCGATCGCTTCCCGTACCTCAGCTACGGCATTGGGATAGGACTTGCCAGCCTCCCGGACAGCCAGCCCCATATAGGCGATGTAGCGTTCCTCAAGCAGGTCGGCCGCACGCTCAAGAATGGCGCCACGGTCATCAGGGGACCGGGCTGCCCACTCCTCGAAAGCTCCCTCAGCAACATCCACAGCACGAGTGACATCCTCTGGCACGGCGAATGTCACTGTCCCGACCTGGTCACTCCGCTCCGCCGGGTTCGTCACCGGGTGGACAGGGCGTTCGGCCTTGCCAAGGCCCGGAACCAGCGGAGCCGCCTCATAATGCTCCGGCAGTCCCTCAAGCCCCTTTCCAAGGCGGGCCAGAACGAGATCATCATTCAGGTCCATGCCCTTCGAATTGTGGCGGTCAGGCTCAAACATGTCGAGCGGCTTGCTGATCTCAGCATGAGGGGCCCCAACCGGAGTGTAGGACCGGGTTGTCTTGACCGGGTCCTCCACCAGCTTCTCCAGGGAAATCTTCGAATCTCCCAGAAGATTGATAAAGGACGAATTGGCTCCATTCTCCAGCAGGCGGCGGACCAGATAGGCCAGCAGCGTGTCATAGGTTCCGACCGGGGCATAAATGCGACAGGGGCGACCCAGATGTTTCTGCCCTACGACGCTTTCATAAAGAGCCTCGCCCATGCCATGCAGGCACTGGAACTCGTACTGCCCCTCGTGGAAGTCCCGGCCAGCCATGGCGTAGATGGACGCCACCGTGCGGGCGTTATGCGTGGCAAACTGGGGGAAAACGGCATCACCAGCGGCCAGCAGCTTGCGGGCACAGGCGATATAGCTGACATCCGTATGACATTTGCGGGTGAAAACCGGGAAATCCGGCACACCATCAATCTGGGCCTTTTTCAGCTCGGTATCCCAATAGGCCCCCTTGACGAGGCGGACCATGATGCGATGGTGCGTCTCACGGCCAAGAGCGATGATGTAATCCAGTACGGCAGCGGCACGGCGGCCATAGGCCTGCACAACAAAACCGATGCCATCCCAGTCGGCCAGCTCCGGGTCACGGCAGAGTGCGTCCAGAATATCCAGGGACAGATCCAGACGTTCGCTTTCTTCAGCGTCAATGTTCAGGCCGATATTGTAATGCTTGGCACGTACGGCCAGTGCCTTGACCGTCGGCAGCAGCTCACCCATCACACGCTCACGCTTGGCACGCTCGTAGCGAGGATGCAGGGCAGACAGCTTGATGGACAGGCCGGGGCGCTCATAAACCGTGTTGCCCCTGGCCATGGAGCCGATCGCCTCCAGAGCGGCATGGTAGGAGGCCTGATACCGCTCGGCATCGTTATGGTCCAGCGCTGCCTCACCCAGCATGTCGTAAGAGTAGTTGAAGCCCTGGGCCTGCCGCTTGTGGGAATCCTTCAGCGCCCCCTCGATGGTCTGGCCCAGCACGAACTGCTGGCCCATCATCTGCATGGCAAACTGCACGGCTTTGCGGACAACCGGCTCACCCCGTTTGCGCAGCAGGTCATGAATTGCCCCCATGCGCTTTTTGGGGGATACAAGACGGCTCGTGACATCAAGCCCCCAAGAGGCAGCATTGATGATCAGCCCACTGTCACGCCCCATATGGGACAGCCAGTCACCGACACCAACCTGATCCCGGATCAGAGCATCCCGGGTTGCGTGGTCAGGAGTACGCAGCAGGGCCTCGGCCATGCTCATCAGTGCCACACCTTCGGCGGAACCAAGGCTGAATTCCTGCACCAGCGTCTCAACCAGGCCGGGCCGACGGTGATCACGCAGATTGCGGGCCAGAGCAAGGGCCACCTTGCCAGCCACGATCTCCTCGTCAGGTTTCAGTTCAGCGGCGGGAAGAAGCGCTTCCACACACTCCTGCTCTGGATACCGGATCTTCTCGGCGATGGCCTTCCGCAGAGCAGAACGTTCCGGCAATGAACCAAAATGACGTGCAAAATAAGCCATAGCAAACCTTCAAGCTGATCGCGTGACAACCACTTCCTGTTGTTAGAGGAGAAGGAACTTCTCTATCTCCAGCCAGACCATGAAACATGGGGTGTTGTCCATATCCAAAAATGCGATTCGCACAAATTATATTCGGGTTACGAAACGTTTCCGAATGCCAGAAAGGCAGCACGGCAAGGAATGTCCGTCCCTCCGCTTCAATCGACTGCCCCTGCAAGACGGAACAACCCTCCCGAAGGGCTGGATAAATATTGTGTGAAGGCTTGGGGAAACAGTGTGTTTCATCCCCTCAGGCAAGGATGAAACCACCCCCCAGAACACGGTCACCCTCATACATCACGCAGGCCTGACCAGGGGCTGGCAGGGCGGGTTCATCCAGCTGCACCTCGGCCCGGTTCCCCTCCAGGGGCCGCACCAGGGCCTGCCGCAGCCCTTCCCGTGCCCGCAGCTGTACACCACAGCGCACACCCTCTGCCGGGGCGTCAATCAACCAGTTCATATCCCGCAGGCGAACGGTCCGGCGGCCTTCATCACTGGTCACCTTCCGGCGGGGGCCAACAATGATGCGGCGGGAGGGCACATCAATGGCCGTGACCATCTGGCGCTCCCCCGTCCCCGTATGAATATCCCCCAGACGACGGCTCTGGCCAACCGTATAACGGGCAATGCCCTCATGACGGCCCAGCACGGTCCCGTCTTCAGCCACAATGTCACCCGGCCCTTCAATCTCCGGCCGCATCTTCTCCACCAGCCCGGCATAGGAGCCGTTCGTGACAAAGCAGATATCCTGGCTGTCCCGCTTGGTGGCCACATCCAGCCCCAGCTCCTCCGCCAGAGCACGCACATGGGCCTTGTCGGGCATCTCGCCCAGCGGGAAGCGCAGGAACTCCAGCTGCTCACGGGTCGTGGCAAACAGGAACCAGCTCTGGTCCCGGTCCCGGTCCACCGGGCGGTGCATCTCCACACCTTCCGGGCCTTCCAGCCGACGTACGTAATGACCGGTTGCCATGGCCTCACAGCCGAGGTCCCGGGCCATGTTCAGGAGGTCCGTGAATTTAACCCCCTGATTGCAGGCCACACAGGGAACGGGGGTCTCCCCCCGAGCGTAGGAATCGGCAAAACTCTCGATCACACTTTCCCGGAAGCGGCTCTCCGCATCGATGACGTAATGGGGAAAGCCGATACGCTCGGCGACCATGCGGGCATCCATGATGTCCCGTCCAGCACAGCAGGCCCCAGGCTTTGCCGGACCGCTATGGTCGTAAAGCTGGAGGGTTGCTCCGATGACCTCATGGCCCTGCCGCTTCAGCAGGGCTGCCACCACGGAACTGTCCACCCCACCAGACATGGCCACAAGGATGCGCATGACTGGAAACCTCAGCCAGCCTTGGGAAGATGGACGACAAGACCGTCCAGCTCTTCCGTCATGACTATCTGGCAACCCAGACGGGATGTCTTCTCCAGCCCGAAAGCGAGGTCAAGCATGTCTTCCTCATCATCAGTCGGGCTTTTCAGCTTGTCCGCCCAGGCCGGGTCCACGATCACATGACAGGTCGCACAGGCGAGCGAGCCTTCGCAGGCCCCTTCAAGGTCGATATTATTCTCATGGGCGATCTCCAGCACGGAGAGACCTGCCTGTGCCTCCACCTCGTGGCGGCTACCATCACGCTCAACAAAAACCATCCGGGGCATAAGTCCCTACTCCCTGTATCCATGCAGCGGTCTCACCTCCCGGCAAGGCCCTGCCCAAAACGGGCCACTGCGCACTCCACATCACCTGCCGAGGTAAAACGTCCCACCGACAGGCGCAAGCTCCTGCGTGCCTCCGCCTCTGTCAATCCCATTGCCCTGAGGACATAGGATGGTGCCCCAGATGCCGCTGAACAGGCCGAACCGGATGAAAAAGCAACCCCCGGCACTGCTGCCATGACCTGCTGGGCCTCCAGCCCGGCGGGCAGGCACACATTCAAGACGCCCGGCAGCCGTGGGGCAGGCGCACCATTGAGACGCACCACCGGGAACAGCTGCCGCATACCCTGCCACAGCCTCTCCCGCAAGCCCGCAAGACGGTCAGCCTCCTCCTTCCCGCTCTCCACGGCCAGCCGGGCGGCCTTCCCCATGCCGATGATCAGCGGGACCGGCAACGTGCCAGAACGCAGGCTGCGCTCCTGCCCGCCGCCTGAAAACAAAGGTAGCAGCCGCACACGGGGCCGCCGCCGGACATACAGCGCTCCCACGCCTTTGGGACCATATATCTTGTGTGCCGAAAATGAAGCGAGATCGACACCCTCCAGCGTGCAGGGCAGCTTGCCGAACATCTGGGCCATGTCCACATGCAGCAGGGCGCCGGCCTGCTTCACCAGCGGCATGAGGCGCCCAAGGTCCTGCACCACGCCTGTCTCGTTGTTCGCTGCCATGATGCTGACCAGCAGCGCGGGTGTCTTCAGGGCCTCTGCCAGACGATCCGATGACAGGCGGCCATCCGGCTCCACCGGCAGGATGACAGGCTCAAACCCCTCGCCCTCCAGTGACCGTACAGCTTCCAGCACACATTTATGCTCCGTTGCCACGGTGACAAGGCGCCGTCGCCCATCACCCTGTTCCTTCAGGAAACGGGCGGCTCCCTTGATGGCCAGATTGTTGGCCTCCGTTGCCCCGGAGGTCCAGATCAGCTCCTGCGGGCTGACGGCGAGAGCCCCGGCAAGCTCCTCCCGGGCCTGCTCCACGGCCGCATTGGCCTTCTGCCCCGGCAGATGCAGGCTCCCTGCGTTGGCGGGATACTGTGTGAACCATGGCAGCATGGTCTCCAGCACGGCTGGATCACACGGAGTCGTAGCAAGGTAATCCAGATAGATCACATCAGCTTCAGGTTGCACGGCCACCTCCCTGGAGAGAGCTGCGTTTCAGAAGGCCACGTCCGGCAAAACGCTGGGCCATGAGAGCATAAACCTGCCCAAATGCCCTGACAGCTCCAGCTTCGGCATTCCACGGCAGCGAGACACGGATGGCCTGCCCGGCTGCCTCCCCCTGCCCCATGGCCTCCAGCACATGGGATCGGGCCACCTTGCCGGATGAACAGGCCGAACCGGCTGAAACGCAATATCCCTCGATATCCAGCGCCATGAGCTGCATCTGGGCCGCCACACCGGGCAGGACCGCACTGATGGTATTGGACAGCCGGGCCACACCATGCCCCATGATGAGGGCTCCAGCCTGCACCATGACACCCTCCAGCTCATCCCGCAGCGCCTCCAGGAGGGTCCAGTCCTGCTTCCGACTCTCCTCAAGGGCGGCGGCCATACCCATGTGGGATGCAAGGGCCGGTGTGCCACCCCGCCGTCCCCGTTCCTGCCCGCCACCGGGCAGCAGGGGAGCCAGGGGCCTGTCCTCCGGCAGCAGCAGGGCACCGGCCCCCTTGGGACCACCCATCTTGTGGGCGGACAGGGCCAGACTGGCCCCCGCCAGGGACCCGTCTTTCAGAGCCAGTGAGAACTCGTCCCGCTCCTGCATCCGGCCTGCAGCCTGTACGGCATCGACATGCAGAAAGGCACCATGCTGGCGACAGAGAGAGGCTACATCCCGCAGGGGAGCGTATACCCCCGTCTCATTATTCGCCGCCATGATGCAGACCAGCGGCCCCGGCCGATCACCTGTTCCGGGAGTATGGGCTGCCAGCATCTCCTCCAGCGCCATGCAGTCGATCACCCCCTGCCCGTCAACCGGAATGAGGGACGCCTCCGGGGCAGCTTTGCGGATGGCATCATGCTCGGTGGCACCAATGAGAATGGCACGGCCTTCCGCCCGACCAAAGCCATGCAGGGCAAGCGTATCCGCCTCCGTTCCCCCTGACGTGAACACACAGCAGTCAGCCTCCCTGCCAAAAGCGGAGGCCATCGTCTGGCGGGCTTCTTCCAGCATGATGCGGGCCCTGCGTCCTGCGGCATGGACAGAAGACGGATTCCCTGTCTGCTCCAGCCCGGCCAGCATGGCAGCCCGTGCAGCAGGCCGCAGGGGTTCGGTTGCATTGGCATCGAGATAGACAGGGCCCTGCTGCACAGCTGTATCCTGAACCATGAAAAAAACCTTCTGCTCCGCTCATGCACATCCGGGACAGTGCCTTTCCCGCAAGCCCCATGACAAACCCTGCCCAAACAGGATGATAGATACAATCTTCTTTACCATTTTGAAAAAACCAGCGCAGAAGAGTCGATTTTGGTAGAAATCACGAGGATGGAACCGATATACAACGCCGGTATGTTCTTCCCGGACTGGGGCCGTGCCTTCTGCCCGGGGCGTAAAATCATGCCCGGGCCCGGACAGGGACCCGGGCATTATCGGTTCGCATAACCGCTCTGGGCCTTCAGCAGGCAACGGGGTGGACAAAGAGATGAGAGACACATGCCTGAAGTCATGTTTGCCGGCCCGGATGGGCGGCTCGAAGGCCATTACCATCATTCTGAAGACCCCAACGCCCCTCTCGCCCTGATCATCCATCCACATCCGCTGCATGGCGGGACGATGAACAACCGCATCGCCTACACCATGTACCGCCGTTTCCAGACCATGGGCTTTTCTGTCCTGCGCTACAACTCCCGTGGGGTTGGCCGCTCCCAGGGGCGGTATGATGGTGGAATCGGGGAAATCTCCGACGCCGCCGCTGCGCTGGACTGGATGCAGATGATCAACCCCAACTCCTCGGAGCTGTGGATCGCCGGTTATTCCTTCGGTGCCTTCGTGGGGATGCAGCTGCTCATGCGTCGGCCAGAAATCCGTGGCTGGATCAGCGTCGCTCCTCCGGCTGACGATTACGATTTCAACTTCCTCGCTCCCTGCCCGTGCAGCGGCCTGATGATCGCCGGTGGAAAGGACAGCATGGCCCCCGAGCCTGTCATCCGCAAGCTGGTGGACAAGCTGAACACGCAGAAGAATGTCACGGTGGATTACCGTGTTTTCCCCGAGGCCGATCATATCTTCTCCCAGCAGGCAGAACTGATTGCCGATGCGCTGGAGGACCACGTGACGACCCGCCAGCGGAATCTCTTCGCCCCTGAAGACGCCATGATCCAGCCTGCGGCAGAGGCCGTGGGCTAAGCCCGCTCCGCCCCGACAGGACAGCCATCAGGAAAGATGCCCTTCATGACCGATACATCACTTAAAAGCCCATTCCTGCGGGAAGCCCAGGCCCGTGGGATGATCTTCCAGTGCACCGATTTCGAGGCGCTGGACGAGCTGATGCTGGCAGGTCCCGTTACGGCCTATATCGGTTTTGACCCCACGGCAGACTCCCTGCATGTGGGCAATGCCATGTCGATCATGATGCTGCGGCTGCTCCAGAAGCACGGGCACAACCCCATCGCCCTGATTGGCGGCGGCACGGCAAAGATCGGTGATCCCTCCTTCCGTGATGAGGCCCGCTCCCTGATGACGGACGAGACCATCACCCACAATCTTGCCGGGCTGCGGGCCTCTCTGGGACAGTTTCTGGATTTTGAGGATGGGGCGTGCCGTCTCGTCAACAATGCGGACTGGCTGGACAGGCTCTCCTACATCAGCCTGCTTCAGGATGTCGGGGTGCAGTTCTCCGTCAGCCGGATGCTTTCCTTCGAAAGCGTGAAGCAGCGGCTGGACCGGGAACAGGGACTGACTTTCCTTGAATTCAACTATTCCATCCTTCAGGCGTTCGACTTCCGGGAGCTGTACCGCCGCCACGGGGCCATTCTCCAGATGGGCGGGTCCGACCAGTGGGGCAACATCGTCTCCGGCATCGACCTGGCCCGCCGCACGGATGGGGCACGCCTGTTCGGGCTGACAACGCCGCTTGTCACCACCTCCTCCGGGGCCAAGATGGGCAAGTCCGCCAACGGAGCCGTGTGGGTCCGCAAAGAGCGGCGGCCTGTCTTCGATTACTGGCAGTTCTGGCGCAACACCGAGGATGCCGACGTGGGCCGCTTCCTGAAGATGTTCACGGACCTGTCCGTGGAGGAATGTGAACGCCTCGGTGCGCTGGAAGGGGCAGAGATCAACGAGGCCAAGAAGATTCTGGCCACCGAGGCCACGGCCATCTGCCACGGCCGTGAAGCCGCCGAGGAAGCTGCCGAAACCGCCCGCAAGGTGTTCGAGCAGGGCAGCGTCCAGGCCGCCCTGCCGGAAGTTGCCGTGCCCGCCAGCCTGTTTGCCGAGGGTGTGCCTGCCTTCAGGCTCTTTGCAGAGGCCGGACTGGCCGCCAGCGGTGGCGAGGCCCGCCGCCTTATCCGTGGCGGTGGTGCCCGGCTGAATGACGTCGTCATCAAGGATGAGAACCAGACCGTCACCCCCGCCGACCTGACGGACGGCACGCTGAAACTGTCCTCCGGCAAGAAGAAGCACATCCTCATCCGGGTTGGGTAACCGCACACCACGCCGTCAGGGAGGGAAAGCAGCGCCCTCTCTGGCAGCGTGACATGCCGCAACACCTCTGGACAAAACTGACGGTATGTGATCCGCTTATCCCTCATTCTTAATGTAGGGTTAATGCTGTGAATCCGACTGAAATTTACGATGCTCTCTCGGACCTCACCTCTCAGCCCTACGATGCCAGCGCATTTCCCTACGAGTTTGCCCTTGCTACGGATGCCGCAAAAGCAACCGTGGACAGGCTTCGCAAGGGGGCAACGAACCGTTCCGACCTCTCCGGCGGGGTTCTGCTGAGCCGCCGGTTCCATTTTGCCCCAGCCGGAGAGACGGAGCAGGCGACGGTTGATGCCGTTCTGGACCAGCTAAAAGCCTCCACCCGCAACAAACAGGCGAAACCGGCCATCCTCCTCACGACGGACGGTACCATGCTGGCCGCTTTCCATCCTGCCAGCGGGGAGAGCCTCCATTGTCCGCTGAATGAAATGGCCAAACATTTCGGCTTCTTCCTCCCTGCTGCCGGCAAAGAACGTTACCGTGCCGTGGAGGAAAACCCCGTTGACGTGCAGGCAACGGGCAAGCTGGCCAGACTGTATGATGCCCTCATCCGGCATAACCCGGAATGGAAGGACCCCAGCCACACGCACATCATGAACCAGTTCATGATGCGGCTGATCTTCTGCCTGTTCTCCGAGGATGTCGGCATCTTCCCCAAAGACCAGTTCAGCCGCCTCGTACTGGATTATGGCGGGAAAAAAGGTGAGGCCCTGCATACGGTCCTTCAGGCAGGGTTTGAGGCCATGAACCTGCCAAAGGACGAACGCAGCCACCAGCCAGACTGGACGGCCCCGCTGGAATACGTCAATGGCGGGCTGTTTGCTGGTGACATCGCCATACCGACCTTTGATGTCACGGCCTTCCGCTACCTGAAGGATGCCTGTGCGCTGGACTGGAAGGACATCAACCCCGACATTTTCGGCTCCATGATCCAGTCCGTGGCGGATACGGGCATCCGGGCCGAACTGGGGATGCATTACACATCCGTCCCCAATATCCGCAAAGTCATCGACCCCCTTTTTCTGGATGGTCTACGCAGCGATATCCAGAAGGACTGGGACAAACCCGCTGCCCTACAGAAGCTCCTGCACAAGCTCGGGCATATCCATGTTTTTGACCCTGCCTGCGGCTCCGGGAACTTTCTTGTCGTTGCCTATCGCCAGCTGCGGGAACTGGAAATGACCATCCTGCAACGGCTGGCGGCGCTGAACGGCAATGACACGATGGAGCTGTTTTCTGCCATCCCGATTGCCAATTTTCACGGCATAGAATGTGCCGATTTTGCTGCAGAAACGGCCAAGCTGGCACTGTTCATTGCGGAATATCAGGCCAATGCTCTCTTTGCAGAGCGTTTTGGCCGGGCCATCGCCCCCCTGCCGCTGCGGGAGGCCGCCCATATTGTCTGCGGCAATGCGCTGCGGCTCGACTGGGATATGGTCTGCCCGCCACCGGAGGATGGTGAGCTGGTGTACATCATCGGCAATCCGCCTTTTCTGGGTTCAACATACCAGAAGGTAGAACAGAAAAAGGATATGGCCATCACCTTCTCCGGCTCCGTGAAAAACTATAAGGGGCTGGATTATGTGGCGGCGTGGTTCTTCAAAACCGCCCACTATATTCAGGGACGTCAGGCGGAAGCGGCTCTGGTCTCCACCAACTCGCTCTGCCAGGGGCAGGCCGTCAATGCCCTCTGGCCCGACCTGTTGGGGGAAGCTTTGGAGATCAGCTTCGCCCATACCTCCTTCAAATGGCGCAACAATGCCAGCCATAATGCTGCTGTCATCTGCATCATTGTCGGGCTGCGCAACCGCCCGGACCCCAAAACCATCGCAACACCAAAACGGCTCTTCACCGGAGAGACAGAGCATCAGGCGCAGAACATCAATGCCTATCTGCTGGATGCCCCAGACGTGTACATTGAAAAAGCCAGCAAAAGCCTTTTCAATCTGCCTGAAATGTTACGAGGCAATCAACCCACCGATAACGGCCATCTCATCCTCTCACCAGACGAAAAAGTCCAGCTCCTGCAACAGGCCCCACAGGCTGAGCCCTTCATCCGGCATTTCATGGGTTCCAAAGAGGCCATCAACAACCTTGAACGTTATTGCCTCTGGATTGATGATACAGAGCTGGAACAGGCAAGGCAGATTCCACCAATTGCCGAACGCATAAAGGCTACATATGCAGCCCGTCTTGCCATGAAAGACGCCCGCAACAACCAGAAACTGCTGGACCGGCCTTGGCAATTCAGGGAGCATGACGCCCCACAAAACCACGCCTACCTCGTCCCCAGTGTCAGCTCGGAACGCCGTCCCTATCTTCCGGCCATCCGGGTCAAATCTGACACAATTTCCTCCAACCTCAACTTCGTCCTCTATGACGCCCCGGAATGGTGCTTTGCCCTGCTGGTTTCCCGCCTCCATCTGGCATGGGCAGCTTCAGTCTGCGGCAAGCTGAAAACAGACTTCCGCTACTCCAACACGCTCGGCTGGCACACCTTCCCCGTGCCTGCCCTCACGGAGGCAGACAAAGAGGCCCTGAAGCAGTCCGGGCGGGCGATCATGCGGGTACGGGCGTACTACTTCGACAAAAATCTGGCCGAACTGTACGACCCGGACAAAATGCCTGCCGATCTCCGGGAGGCCCATCGGGCCAATGATGCCCTGCTGGAGGGGCTGTACAACAAGGGCCAGCCCTTCACCAACGATACGCAACGGCTGGAGCATCTCTTCCGCCGCTATGCTACCCATGTGGCACAAAGCCGGAAGAAACAGACCGTCCGCAAAAAACGTTCCACGACAAAGAATCAGGAGGGCTGACCCGATGGCAAACATGCTCACCATGACCTATGGCCACAGCAAGGCAGGTACCAACGCACAGGGGATGCGCCCCATGCAGGAGCGTGTCTACAATGTCCGGCAGGCCCAGCATATCCTCCTCAAGGCCCCGCCTGCCGCCGGGAAAAGCCGTGCCCTCATGTTCGTGGCATTGGACAAGATGCGCCACCAGCATGTGAAAAAGACCATCATCTGTGTGCCGGAAACCTCCATCGGCGGCTCCTTCCGCAGCACATCCCTCCCCGGTTTTGAATGTGACTGGGTGGTGGAAGACCGCTGGAATCTCTGCCTCGACAGTGACGAAAGCTCCCCCCGCAAGGTGCGGGCTTTTCAGGATTTCATGAAGGATGACACGGCACAGGTGCTGGTCTGCACCCATGCCACTTTCCGCTTCGGGTATGATGCCATTGCCGCACAGGATGATGTGGCCTGTTTTGATTCCTGCTTCATCGCCGTGGATGAGTTTCATCATGTCTCGGCTGATGACAATAACCGCCTCGGCTTTATCCTGAGGGAGCTGCTGAACCGGGACCGCTGCCACCTCATGGCGATGACGGGCAGTTACTTCCGGGGGGATTCCATCCCCGTTCTCCGCCCGGAGGATGAGACCCGCTTCACCCCCATCACCTACAGCTATTATGAGCAGCTGGAGGGTTATGAGTTCCTCAAGACGCTGGGCATCTCCTACGAGTTCTATAAAGGGACCTACATCAACGGGCTGAAGGATGTTCTGGACCCCACACGCAAGACCATCATCCATATTCCGCACCGTGGATCATCCGAGGCCTTTGGTGACAAATATGATGAGGTCGGGCAGATCATCGACCTCATCGGCACGGTTGAAAGGCGGGACCCGGAAACCGGCTTCGACATCATCCGCCGGCCTGATGGCCAACTCATCAAACTGGCTGACCTTGTGGATGATGGCCCCAACCGGGACCTCATCAAGGCCAGCCTTGCCAGAACCATCACCGGACCGGATGGCAAACGGGATGACGAAGCCGACCGGGCCAAGGTGGACATCATCATCGCCCTCGGCATGGCCAAGGAAGGGTTCGACTGGGTCTGGTGCGAACATGCCCTGACCATCGGCTACCGTTCCTCCCTCACGGAGATCGTCCAGATCATCGGCCGGGCCACACGGGACGCCCCCGCCAAAACACGGGCTGTCTTCACCAATCTGGTTGCCGAGCCGGGGGTGGAGACGCAAATCGTGCAGGATGCCGTGAATGACATGCTCAAAGCCATTTCCGGCTCCCTGCTGATGGAACAGGTGCTTGCACCGAACTTCAAGTTCTACAGGCGGGAAGACGGCGATATCCGTGCTCCTGTCAGCACGGATGCACAGGGGCATGTCACCATTGGCATCCACAACCTTGATGAACCGCCGACCCAGCGTGCCCGTGACATCTGCGAAAGGGACATGAACGACCTTGTCGCCACCACCCATCAACATATGTCCAGCCGTGCCCTGAACCCCGGCACGGCCCCCGAGGTCCTCAACCAGCCCATGCTGACCGGCATCATCGAGAAACGCTACCCTGATCTGACAGAGGATGAAACGGAATCTGTCCGGCAGCAGCTTTCCGCCCGCATCAATCTTTCCACACTGGCCCGGCAGACCCTTCAGGAAACGGATACACCCCCAGCACCACCCCACGGGAGCGGGTCTTCATCCGGGGCGGGCACCCCTCCCACCACAGAGACCACAGAGGAAGACAAGACGGCCAGCGCCCCCAACACGTTGCTCAGCCTCGTCCAACGACTCATCAACGTAAAAGAACTCGATATTGAGCTGATCGACAGCGTCAACTGCTTCCGGGAACGGTTTGAAATCATCTCCCGCGACATGGACGCCCCCCTGCTGGCACAGATCAAGACCGCCTTCACCGCCCAGCGTTACCCCATGGCGACTGAGGAGGCCATTGCCCTCTGGCCCCGCATCAAGGCTTTTCGTGACCAGGAAGGCCGTATGCCAGACAGCCATTCACCCGATGAGCTGGAGCAGCGTCTGGCCATGGCTCTGGTTCATCTTGCCAGAGAAAAAGCCAGGACTCTCCGCCAGCAGCAACAGGGCTGACCTGATGAAACGTCTCACGCTGAACGATATTTTTACAGAAGATGATGAACTCGGCCTGCTTCCGGTTGATACCTCCTCAGCCCGCACAGGGCAGACCAACCGCAGGACAGGACTGGACCTTCTGAAGGAAGCAGAACGTTTTGTCGAAAACAATGGCAGACTTCCCAGGCACACGGCTGAAAATCACGAAGAAATGTGCCTCTCTGCCGCACTTGATCGTCTGGCCCAGAACCCTTCCCCGGCCATAAAGAAAGCTGACAGGCTGGGGCTGCTTGCCAGACCAAACCTGCCATCATCCCCCCCTCTGCCCGACTGGCGGGATGAGCAGGCCTTCACAGACATCCCCCACACACTGAAAGATATTCTCGATGATGATGATCTGGAGATGGATACCAGCATCTTCAGCCTCCGCCACTCCAGCCCCGCCGCAGAACGGGCCGTGCCGGAGCATCAGGCCACCATCACGCCCTGCGCCAATTTTCAGGATTATGAGGCCCTGTTCGAGACCGTACAGCAGGAGATAACCAACGGCCTCCGTACGGCAAGGCGTGTGAGAAAGAATCAGATTCTTGAACCTGCAGAAGGCGATTTCTTCATCCGCAACGGTTTGATCGCCTATGTCGCCGAGAAGTACGAAAAGACCTATCGCCATGGCGACAGAGAGCATCGCCTGCGCATCATCTTCTCCAATGGGACGGAAAGCGACCCGCTCATGTCGTCCTTCCGTAAATCCCTGACAGAGGACAAAACGGCCCGGTTCATCTCCCGCATCGGCCTTGGGCCCCTCGCCGGGAGCGAGACCGTGGCCAACGCCACCGGTACCATTTACGTTGCCCGCTCCCTCTCCGAAGTTCCATCAATCCGTAAATTGCGGGGAAAACTTTACAAGATCGGCGTCACAAGTGGTGACGTTCGCCGCCGGGTCGCTGATGCCCGCAATGACCCCACCTTTCTCATGGCCCCTGTGGAGATTGTAGCCACCTATACGCTGGTCAATCTTTCCCATCGCAAGGTGGAAGACTGCCTGCACCGCTTTTTTGCCCCCTCACGGGCAATACTTCACGTCCGGGACCGACTGGGAAAACAGATCTACCCGAAGGAATGGTTCCTGCTCCCCGCCGAACTGGTCGGCCAGGCAGCCCACCTCCTCCAGAAGGGCACCCTCCACCTCCATACGTATGATCCCCATCAACAGGCCATCATCCGCAAGGAGGCGTCTTCCTGACACCCTTATAGTGGGACATGCTCCAGCACCCAGTCCACCTTCTGCTGGCGTCTGGACGCTTTGGCGGCCCTGCCCCCGGCTTCAGTTGCCTCTTCCTCAGCAGGCGGCAGGGGACGGCCAGGGCAGGACTGGACGACAATCTGGGCTGTCTGTTCCGGCACGCCCCGTCCCATGTAAAGATCATCCTCCAGCATGATCACCCCGCCTGTCTGACGGAAACGCCACAGCTCTGAGGGCGCATGAAGCAGGATATCATCATCCTCCCGCTCCACACGGACATCGGGATGGATGTGGAACCGCAGCATGAAAGACACATCCCGCTCCCCCTCCACCGTTTCACTGCCACGCAGCTCCTCCCCGGATGGTTCCAGAAACAGGGAACGGGACCAGAGGACACCGTAGGACGGGTAGTACCCATTATGCGACAGATGGAGTTCCTGAACACGACCCTGCCGTTTCTGTTCGCAGCGTACCTGTGAGGGACGGCGGGTCACGTGGCCATCATTCCCGAAATCGGACGAGGATTCACCATCCACGACCAGAATCGTATGCGCTGCCGAACTGCGCAGGGCCCGCCGCCAAGGGCCGCCCTCCGCTGCCCCACAATTGACGAACAGACGCTGCCGGTCGTGGGAGAACTCAAAAGACAATGTACCGGCATGGGCCATACCATCCATCCCCTGCGGCGGTGGTGCGGCGGCATCCACCAGCAGCAGGGCCCTTCCGGCTGTCAGGCGGGCAAAACCGCCCCGGCTCAGGCTGGAGGCCACTACCTTGTATCGCTCTGCCTGCTCCAGCAGAGCCTGCACGGCTTTCGCACCACGCTCCTGCGACCCATTGAACAGGGCCAGCCCCCCATCCCCATGGCAGAAGGCCCGCAACACGGCACAGGCCCGCCCCAGCATCACCGGGACACAGTCCGGCGGCATCCACTGCAACGTGGTGAACATGCCCTGAATGGCTGTCAGCTCCTGCACGCAACGATACTGGGCCTCCGGGCTGCGCTCGGCCACAATGCCCTCATCACCCAGCAGGCGCTTCAGCTCCAGCGGCAGCTGCTGCTCAAACCGTTTGAAGAACCCATCATAATACGGCACGGCCATATAGACGGCCAGCAAGCCCCGCAGAACAGCCAGCCCTTCCCACCCCATGGGAGGCAGAGGCAGCATGGCCGAAAGACGACGGGCCTCCTTCACGGCGGCATCCAGCACCAGCTGCTGCGTCCCTTCCGTAGCCGTGGAAAGGCAGAACTCATAATGCCCCAGCCAATTGGCCAGCCGCCGCCCCATCACGCTGCTTTCCCGGGCGACAGGATCAGCCGGGGGGCGGTCTGCCCATGATGCCACCATGGAGCGCGCCAGAAGCCGGGCTCCATTCGTGCCAAAGGTCCGCAGGTCCTTCAGCCAGTCAAACCCATAGAACCAGCGCCGGACATCCTCCGGCCAGCTATTGCTCTGCCAGACCCCCCGCAGGGGCAAGCTGTAGGTTTTCTGGGCAAAACGGAACACCCCCCCCGTCAGCAGGGCGCCCTGGTCCACATCGCCCTCTTCCCTGTCCTGATAGAGACAGACAGGGCTTGTCCCCTCATGCTGCCGCTGGGGCAGGGAGACGAGCAGCAACCGGAAATACCGCCTGAAGGACCTAAACAACCATCATTCCCCTGATGGGGCCAGTGTGGCAGGCTTGGCCGCCGCACGCAGGCCCCGGATCGCTGCCGCCCGGTCATCCCTGCCGAAAATGGCTGAACCAGCCACCAGCATGGTTGCTCCGGCTTCTGTCACCAGTGGGGTGGTGGTCTCATCAATACCACCATCCACACCCAACACGATGTCACGGCCGCTCTGCCGGATCATCCCGGCAAGGGTCCGTATCTTGGCCAACTGGCCATGCAGGAATTTCTGCCCTCCGAAACCAGGATTGACCGTCATGACCAGAATGATGTCCACCATGTCCATGACCTCGGAGAGAGCCTCCGGCGGCGTGGCAGGGCAGATGGCCACACCTGCCTTGCAACCCAGCGCATGGATGCTCTGGAGAGTACGGTGAAGATGGGCATTCCCCTCCACATGCACGGTGATGTGGTCCACTCCCGCTTCTGCCATGGCAGCCAGATAGGGATCTGCCGGCTCGATCATCAGGTGGGCATCAAAGCGCGCCCTGCTGTGAGGGCGCAGCGCCTTGATGACGGGCATACCAAAGGAAATGTTCGGAACAAAATGCCCATCCATGACATCAAGATGCAGCCATGGTGCCTCCGCCACACTGCCCATTTCATGACGCAGATTGGAGAAATCGGCGGCAAGCAGGCTCGGTGCGATGATGGGCATGTAACCTCTCTCTGAAAACTGAAGATGCATATTTTCATCCGATATTGGCAGAATAAGGCTTTTTTACAAGAGAAGCCCATTTTGCGCCGGTACATGGCCATTCATCTGTACAGAGATGACAGAAAATGGACACGATCTGCCTTCTCTGCTAACAGGGGGCAATGTTCCGAGGGGTGCCTTCACCATACAAGGCTGAGAGGATGGGTCCGGCCCATCCAACCCTTTGAACCTGATCCGGTTCGTACCGGCGAAGGGACAGGAAAACAGCACGGAACGGGATGTCCCCGTCATCTCCCCTGAACTGACGCCTGCACAGCGAACCTTCACCATCGTGCTCCGAAGGCGAAGATTCCATGCGCTTATTTTTTTCCAGCCACAAAAAGGCCCCTCTCTTTCTGCTCCTGTGCAGCCCCGGCTTGGCACTGGCAGACTCAGGAAAACCGACTCATCCGTCGGCGGCACACCACCACCCGGCCCAACAGCCTTCCCATGCCAGACCGGCCAAAGCCGTACAGGCCAAAAAGGTGGAATACATCACTACCCGGGCGGCCCCGGAAACCGTGCAGCGGGGCGGCGGGCTGATCCAGCCCCAGCATGGCACGCAATCCATCAGCGAGGTGGGCCGGAGCTACATGGACATACAGGCGCCTACGGCCTCGGCCTTCCAGCTCGTGTCCGTCCTGCCGGGTGCCAATGTCATGACATCCGACCCCTTCGGCATCTCGCCCAACACCAACATCAGCGTCCGCGGCCTGAACGGTGATGCCCTGGGCTACGTGCTGGAGGGCATGCCGCTCAACGATGTTGCCTCCTATGGCGGGTACCCCAACCAGTTCGCCGATACGGAGAATTACAGCAAGGTCGGTCTCCAGCAGGGGTCAGCCGATCTGGATAGCCCGGTTCTCAACGCCGCCGGTGGGCTGATGAAGCTCTCTTTCCTCGACCCGTCCCTGAAGCCCGGTGGGCTGGCCTCCTTCTCCTATGGGTCCTTCAATACAAGACGGGGGTTCATCCGGCTGGAAACGGGTGAGATAGGCCATAGCGGCGTGAGAGGCTTTGTCTCCTACTCCAACACACATGCGGATAACTGGCGCAGTGGCGGCTATGATACCCGCCAGCATATTGATTTCCGGCTGCTCAAAGAATGGGGGCAAGGCAATCAGGCGGGCATTCTGGGGTCATGGAACAGGGCCAATACCAGCTATTATCCCTTCACCTCCCTTGAGGACTGGAAAACCTACGGCACCCATAGCGGCAAACTGACCCAGCATTTCGAGCCCGGCGAGAACAGCACCAGTTACTGGCGCCTCTCCCGCGACCCGGAGGAAACGCTTTATGTCGGTGCGCCGGTACATCTGCATTTCAGCCAGCGTCTGTCCTTCGACATCACGCCCTATGCCCAGCGTGCCTATGGCAACTTCCCCTCCGGCTCTACACTCTCCAGCACGGGGAACTATTACGGCACCCAGCCCGTCACCTCCCTGCCCGTGACGGACGGCCAGACCGTACGGGCGGATTACACCCAGCGCAGCTACCGCTCTGGCGTGAACATGGCCCTCCATGCCCGTTACAAATGGAACGACTTCGTCATGGGCTACTGGTACGACTATTCAGACGACAACGAACCACAGCCCTTCACGGCCGTCGGAAATGACGGCTCTGCCGCCAGCATCTGGGCTGACAGGAAACGCAGCCGCATCCTCATGCCGGATGGCAACCCCTATCTGGCCGGGGGCTTCCACACCATGTCCCAGACCAACGCCCTCTATGTGGGAGACCACATCTCCCTGATGCAGGACAGGCTGGTGATGGACATCGGCTTCAAGGAGGTCATGATGCACCGCTGGGGAACCAACGACGTACCCGGCCCGCAGCGCAACATCTCCAGCAACAGGCAGGAACCCCTGCCCCGTTTCGGAATGCGCTGGAACGTCACGAGGAAGGACCAGCTCTTCCTCAACGTGAACACCAACTTCCGGGCACCGGCCATCTCCACCTATTACAACAGCTATGCCGGTGTGGATGCCAATGGCGTGCCCAACGGCACCATCAGCCGCACCGGGACCAACCGCCTGAAGAATGAATATTCCGTCTCCGAGGAATTCGGCTACCGCCGCACGGGAGACTGGCTGACGGCCAGCCTGACCTTCTTCAACTATAATTTCCGCAACCGGCAGGTACAGACCGGGGAAGCGAGCAACCCCAACATCACCACGACCATCAATGCCGGGAAACAGACCTCCCGCGGTGTGGATGTGGAGCTCGGTACACGCCCATGGCACCATATCAGCCCCTATGCGTCCTTCGAGTATCTCCATGCCACCATCGACAACAACATCGCCGCCGGGAGCGACATCCTGCCCACAGCGGGCAAAACAGCCGTCCGCAGCCCCCATTTTCAGGCAGGAGCAGGCCTGCGCTATGATGACGGGCACTTCTTCAGCATGATCTCCATGCATTACATGAGCCATCAATATTCCACCTTCATGAATGACGAGCGCATCCCTGCCATCATGACAGCCGACCTGACCCTTGGTTACCGCTTCAACAATGCGGGTTTCCTGCACCAGCCCACCCTGCGGCTGAACCTGAGCAACATCAGCAACCAGCGTTATCTCTCGGGCATCAACTCCACCACCCTGAATGCCCATGACACGACCGGCCTTCATGGCGGGCGGGTCAGCGGCTCGGCTCCGGGGTATTACATCGGGGCACCCTTCGCCGCCCTTGCCAGCCTGACAGCCGGGTTCTGAGCATGTCGGCACGCCCCCTTGGTCTGGAAAGCGGTTACAATGGCTGCGTCTGGCCTCCCCTGACAGACGGTGACGTCACGGCCCTTCTGCCACGCTGGGGTGTCCGGCCCGCCCGGAATCCTCTCCTCTGGCACAGCCGCCGCCCCTTCTCCGCCTCGGCCATCGTGGCACTGGAAGACGGGGGACGGCTGTTCCTCAAACGCCATGGACGTGCCCTGCGCTCTGTGGAAACACTGACGGAAGAACACCGCTTCGCCAGCCATCTGGCAAAGCGGGGCCTGCCAGCCGCCGCCCCACTGCCCATGCTGGATGGCCGGACCGCCCTGGCCACGCCCGAGCATACCTACGAAGCCTTCCCCCTTTACACGGAGCAGGACGCCTATCGGGGGCTGGACTCATGGCGGCCCTATCACGACACGGCACAGGCGGCTTCCAGCGGAACACTTCTGGCACGGCTGCATCAGGCCAGCGAGGGCCATCAGGCCCCACCACGCCATGACCCACCCCTCATTTCCGCCCGGCATCCCCTGCTGGGCGACAGACTGGCGGACAGCCTGATCCCGTGGATCACCCGACAGGAAGGGCTGACAGACACATATCCCCTCTCATCGCTGCAACGGGATGTCCTGCCCCTTCTGGTCCCGTTCCATGAAGCCCTGCTCCCCCTGCTGCCAGAAGACCGCCCCCTCTGGGGGCATGGGGACTGGCACGGGGCCAACCTCCTCTGGCACAGGGAGAGTAATGGGCTCGTGGCTGCCCGTGCCTTCGATTTCGGCATGTGTGACCTGACCAGTGCCAGCTTCGACCTCGCCGTGGCCATGGAACGCAGCTTCATCAGCTGGCTGGCCCCGGATGGCTGCCCGACCGTGCATGAGGAGCAGCTGAGGGCCTTCCTGCACGCCTATGATGTCCAGCGGCCCCGCAGCCCTGCCGAGAAACGCCTCACCGCCTGCTGGCTGCCCCTCTGCCACGTCACCTTTGCCCTTTCAGAGGTTGCCTATTACGGCCATGTCCTCGGCAACAGGAACGCCGCCGACATATCCCGGCGGGACTACCTCATCGGCCATGCACGCTGGTTCCAGACGGAGCGTGGCCGGGCCCTGCTGGCCATGCTGGAAAGAGACTGACCCATGACGGAACTGATCGCCGCACTGCTCAGTGCCTCCGGCGTCTGGCTGACAGCACAACGCCTCATGATGGGCTGGCCCATCTCCCTGCTGGCAACGCTCTTCTATGGCACGGTATTCTTCCAGGCCCATCTCTATGCAGACACGGTGCTGCAAGGTGTCTTCAGCATCGCCATCCTCTATGGCTGGGCCTTGTGGGCACGAGAAAAACAGGCCGGAGGGAACCTCCGCCACGATAGGCCATCCAGCCCGGCAGATGACCTGCCCGCCCGCCCTCTCGCCTTCAACCGGGCCATATTGGAGACGGGCTTCTTCCTGATTCTCTCCATTCTCTGGATTCTGGCCCTGCAACGCTGGAGTGACGACCCAACTCCTCTTCTGGATGGAGGGCTGAGCGGAGCCAGCCTGCTTGCCCAGCTCTGGACAGCCCGGCGCCACCGTGTGAGCTGGCTGCTCTGGTCCGGCATTGACGTGATCTATACGGGCCTGTTCATCAACCGCTCTCTCACCATCACGGCCCTGCTCTATGCCGGCTATACCGGCCTCGGCCTCTACGGCTACTGGAAGTGGAAACGCTGACCCCCCGAAACAGGCAGGACCGTTCCTACTGGTTCATCCGATCCAGCTCTTCCGGCGTGAGACGCTGGATGCGGACGGGTTTCCCGCTGGAATCATAATAGACGATGGCAGCCCCACGGCGTTCGCCATAGCCATCTGGCTGACCACTTTTCTTGCGGAACAGCAGGCGGTTCCGCTCGGGCTGCACGGTCACCTCATCACCCCGGGGAACAAAATGAAACATGCTATAATCGGCATGTACCCTGGGCAGGGACGAGCCGGGCATCGGCTTTCTGACAACCGAATCAGCCTCATCAGCCTGCGCAGGAGCCAGTCCGGCCACGCCCATCAGCATCATGCCAGTTCCTGCCAGCAGGCCAGCCTGTTTCATAAAACGCATATGCCGTCTCCCCTCGGCCCGACCCCTTACAGATGGCCGGGTGGTGTGTTTGATGTCCCCTGGCTTTTGCGGCTCCAGCCGCCACCCAGGGCACGATACAGCGTTACCATGTTCTGAAACCGTGCCGCCTCGACCATGATGCGGGTCTGCTGGGCCTGATAGAGCTGGCGCTCCTGCACCAGCGTGGTCAGGTAACTGTCGATGCCAGCATGATAGCGCATCCGGGCGAGATCGTAAGCCCGCTGGGCCTGTGTTTCCAGCACGATCATATGACTGTCCTGCCGACGGTATGTCTCCCGTGCTGTCAACGCATCGGACACTTCCCGGAAGGCCGACTGGATGGCCTTCTGATATTCGGCAATGCCCTGCTTCAGCTTGGCCTTGGCCGTCCGCAGGTTCCCTTCATTGACACCCCATGTCAGCAGCGGGATGCTGATATTGGGGGAGACGCCCCATGTCTCGGCCAGATGGCTGAACAGGCGGCGGAACTGGAGAGAACTGGTCCCCTCGCTCGCCGTCAGCGTCACACGGGGATAGAAAGCGGCCCGGGCCGCCCCGACAGAGGCATGGGCTCCCAGCAGGCTGTGCTCGGCCGCCATAATGTCGGGCCGCTGCTGCAACAGGTCGGACGGCAGACCGGCTGGCAGGTCGGAAATCATCGTCTGCCGGCCCATCGGGAGGGGCGGCGGCAGGTCTGCAGGCAGGGGCGTGCCGACGAGCAGCTGCAACGCATGTTCGTCATCCGCCACAGCCCTTGTTTCCTTCTCCTCGTCAGAACGGGCCTGCTCCAGCTCGGTCGCACTCTGGGCCAAGGTCAGGGCATCCAGCTCGCCATGATCATATTCCAGCTTGTTGAGACGCCATGTATCCGCCCTCGTGCGGGCTGTACGGTGGGCGAGGTCCAGCAGACGCCGATCCGCCAGCCACTGGATGTAGGTGCTTGCCACCTGTGAGACGGTGGTGATCCACAGGTTCCGCAGATTCTCGACCGTGCCCAGCGTCTGTTCCTTCTGGGCCTGGCTCAGGTTGCGGATGCGTCCCCAGAGGTCGATCTCATAGGACGAAAATCCGATGGACGTCTGATAGAAACGCAGTGTGGACACCGATGTGCCAGACCCCGGTGCGAAGGCGAACCCGGCCGTATCGGACGGCCCCACATACTGTGCACCACCCCCGACTGAAATGGTCGGGAACAGGGCGGCATTCTGCACCTGATACTGCCCCTGTTCGGCCGCCACGGCGGCCATCTGGGCAGCAAGGTCCCGGTTGTTGGCAAGGGACAGACCAATAAGGGCCTTCAGCCGTGGATCGGTGAAGAAATCTTCCCAACCAAGATCGGACACCTGCTGATGGGCGGGCTGGCCCGGCCTGATCTCTGCATCGGCCGGGTAGGTCTGCGAGACGGCCGCATCCGGCCGATGATATTTCGGAGACAGGTTGCAGGAAGTCAGCAGCAGGCTGCCCAGCCCCATCATCCCTGCAAGAACGGCCCTGTTCCTGCCGTGCTGCTTCATGGTCATGCGTGATCTCCTTCCTGCCCTGCATGAGGCTGTTCCGAAAGCCGCCTGACCCTGAAGAGACGCAGCACAACCACAAAGAACAGCGGCACGAAATAGATGGCCAGAATGGTAGCGGTAAGCATACCGCCTACCACACAGGTCCCGATCGCCACACGGGAGGCTGCACCGGCACCCGTGGCAATAGCCAGTGGGAACACACCGCAGACGAAAGCTATGGAGGTCATCAGAATGGGACGCAGACGCTCCTGCCCGGCCTTCATGACAGCATCTTCCAGCGTGTCGCCCTGCTCATAAAAGGCCTTGGCGAATTCCACGATCAGGATCGCATTCTTCACGGCCAGCCCCACGGTTGTCAGAAGCCCGACCTGGAAATAGACGTCATTGCTCAGCCCACGCCAGAGTGTCGAACCGATGGCCCCCAGCACGCCCAGCGGCAGCACGAGCAGCACGGCAAACGGGATGGCCCAGCTCTCATACAGGGCAGCCAGACAGAGCAGGATCACAATGGCCGCCAGCGCATAAAGCGGCCCCGTAGCGTTGCCGGACGCCAGCTGCTCAAAGGTCAGGCCCGTCCATTCATGCCCCACTCCCGGCGGCAGGGTCTTGATGATCTTCTCGATTTCCTCCACCGCACGGCCGGAACTGACCCCAACGGCAGGCACACCCTGAATCTCATAGGAATTCAGGCCATTATAGTTTTCCACCTTCTGCGCACCGAGAATCCAGTGACCCGTGGCAAACGCATTGAAGGGTACCATGTCCCCCAGATTGTTGCGGACATACCAGCGGTTCAGATCCTCTGGCGTCATGCGGGAGAAAGGCTCACCCTGGATATAGACCTGCTTTACACGGTCATTGCGGGTGAACTGGTTGACGTAAATCGAGCCGAAGGCCCCCTGGATCGTCGTGTTGAGCTCCGCATTGCTGATGCCCTGTGCATTGGCCTTCTCACGGTTGAGGTCCAATACAAACTGGGGGGCATCTTCCAGCCCCATCGGGCGCACAGCGGACAGAAGCGGATTTTTGGACGCCGCTGCCAAAAGCTTGTTCCGGGCGGCAAGGAAGGCCTGATGACCGATATGGCCGTTATCTTCCAGCTCCAGATCGAACCCGGTGGCATTACCGAGTTCCATCACCGCAGGGGGATTCAGGGCGTAAATCTGCGCTGCCGGATCCCCCCAGAAATGCCCCATGATTCTGTTGGCAATGGCCATGCTGGAATGTGCATAACCAGGCCGCTTGTCCCACGGTTTCAGCCTGATGAAGAACGCACCGGCATTCTGCCCCTGCCCGGCGAAGCTGAAGCCATTCATGGTGAAGACGGATTCCACATCCCGGCCATAGGTCTTCAGCACGTATTCGGTGATGCGGTGGTTGACGGCTCCCATCTGCGCATCGGTTGCCCCGGCAGGCATGCTGACCTGCCCGAAAATGAGGGCCTGATCCTCGTCTGGCAGGAAGCCCGTTGGCACCTTCATGAACAGGAAGCCCACCAGCCCTGTCAGGGCCAGGAAAACGATCATGGCAGGGGTGCGGAAATGCAACATGCGGCGCACGCCACTGACATACCGTTTCGTCAGCCAGTCGAACCGCTCATTGAACCAGACTGCCGGACGGAAATGGACCTCATGTTTCATGGGTTTGAGCATGGTGGCACAAAGAGCCGGCGTCATGACCATGGCCACCAGAACGGACAGCCACATGGCCGCCACCACCGTGATGGAGAACTGACGGTAAATCACCCCGGTGGACCCGCCAAAGGCGGCCATGGGCAGAAACACCGCACTGAGGACCAGAACGATACCCACCAGCGCTCCAGAAATCTCATCCATGGATTCACGGGCGGCGTCCCGTGGGGAAAGGCCCTTTTCGCTCATCACACGTTCGACATTTTCCACCACCACGATGGCATCATCCACCAGCAGCCCCACAGCCAGCACCATGGCCAGCATGGTCAACGTGTTGATGCTATAACCCAGCACCGACAGGATGCCGAACGTTCCCAGCAGCACCACCGGAACAGCGATGGTAGGGATCAGGGTCGCCCGGAAATTCTGGAGGAAGACAAGCATCACGATGAAGACCAGCGCAATGGCCTCCAGCAGTGTCTCGATCACCTCCTCGATGGAGTGGGTAATGAACGGTGCCGTATCCAGCGGGTAGACGACCTTCAACCCCTTGGGAAAGAACTGCGACAGCTGGGCAATCTTCGCCCGGACGGCATCTTCCGTCACAAGCTGGTTGGCACCGGGGGCCAGCTTCAGGGCCATGGCCGTGGCCGGCTTGTTGTTGTAACGGGACGTGAAATTGTAGCTCTGTGCCCCCAGCTCAACGTGCCCGATATCTCTCATGCGGACCTGGCTGCCATCCTGCTGGACCTTCAGCAGCATGTTGCTGAACTGTTCCGGTTCCGTCAGGCGGACAGGGCCGATGATGTTGGCATCAAGCCCGATCCCCTTGCGGGCAGGCAGGCCACCCAGCTCACCGGATGCCACCTGGATGTTCTGGCTCTGGATGGCACTCTGCACGTCACTCACGGTCAGGCCATATTTGTACAGCTTGTCCGGGTCCATCCAGATGCGCATGGCATATTCGGACCCGAAAAGCGTATGATCCCCCACACCGGAAATGCGGGACAGCGGGTCCATCACGTTGGACGCCACGTAATCCGAAATGTCCTTCCCGTTCATGCTCCCGTCAGTGGAGATGAAGCCGATGACGAGCATGAAGTTCTTGGCTGCCTTGGTGACACTCAGCCCCTGGCTGACCACCTCGGGCGGCAGACGGGGCTGGGCAAGCTGGAGCTTGTTCTGCACCTGCACTTGGGCGATGTCGGGATTCGTCCCCTGCTCGAAGGTCAGGTCGATCTCCATATGGCCGCTGCCATAGGACTGGGCAGACAGATACTCCAGATGGTCCAGACCAGACATCTGCTGGAGGATGGGCCGTACCACCGTGTTGTTGACTGTATCGGCCGAGGCACCGGGATCATCCACACTGACAGCAATCTGCGGCGGAGCAATGGTGGGATATTGGGCGATTGGCATCTGTGTGATGGACACACCACCCACAAGCATGATGATCAGCCCGACCACCCAGGCAAAGATGGGGCGGTCGATAAAGAAACGTGACAGTGACATGGGCCGTTACTCCATCCCCAGATCAGCCAGACTGACCTCATGGGGTCTGACCTCCCCTTCAGGATGAACTTTCTGCAAGCCCTCAACGATCACCCTTTCCCCATCCTTCAAGCCTCTGGTAACCATCCAGCGGGCCCCAACTGTCTGCCCTAGCCCGACCATGCGCAGATGGACGTGATTCTGCCCATCCACCACCATGACATAAGGCTCACCCTTGGGCGTCCGCTGCACGCCAACCTGCGGCAGGAGCAGGGCATTCGGGTCGCTGCCCTCCTTGATGTGGGCATGGACGAACATGCCCGGCAGAAGCAGCTTGTCCGGGTTGGGCATGACAGCACGCATCACCAGCGTCCCCGTACCGGGATCGACCGTCACTTCAGAAAGTTTCAGCTGACCTGTCTGACCATAGGTGGAGCCATCTGGCAGTTCCAGCGTCACGGCGGCCTCGCTGCCGTTCCGCTCCAGCTGGCCAGATGCCAGCTCACGCCGCAGGCGGATCATGTCTTCTGCCGCCAGATTGACATCCACATAGATCGGGTCCAGCCGTGTAACCACGGCAATGGGGGTACTCTGATTGGCCGTGACCAGTGTGCCTGCCGTGTAAAGCGTCCGGCCGATGCGTCCATCAATTGGTGACTGCACATGAGTGTAGTTGAGATTGACCTGGGCCGTTTCGACGGCGGCCTGTGCCTGCACCACCTCGGCATCCGCCTGACGGGCCGTAGCCAGCGCATTGTCATATTCCTGACGGCTGATGGCCCTGGGCCCGACAAGAGCCTTGTAACGCTTCAGCTGGGCATGGGCACGGATGGCGCTGGCCTGGGCCTCCATCAACCGCCCGCGGGCCTGGTCATACGCCGCCTGAAACGGTGCAATATAAATCTGATAGAGAGGCTGCCCGGCCTGTACGTCCTTGCCCTCCTCAAAGGTGCGGGAAACGAGCACGCCGCTGACCTGCGGGCGAATCTGTGCCTGTTCGTAGGCATCCGTCCGACCCGGGAGTGATGTTTCCAGCGGAACGCTCTGCCTGTGCAGTGTCATGACGGCAACGGACTGGGGCGGCGGTGCTGGGGGCGTTTTCTTCTGACACCCGGCCAGAACCCCAAAACCCAGCAGGGCCGTACTGCCATAAATGACCGTCTGGGACAGACGCACAGCCAGTTTCGGGCGGAACATGAGCATAAACGTGACGGCCTCTCTGAGGAATGGACATGGGGCAACAAGGCTACAGGCAAAAAAGACCGCCTGCACCATATCACGCCATGAAAAAAACGTAGTGGAAGAGGAAACTATCCAGTTTCCTCCCCGCCGGTCAATCCCATCCCTGCTCTCTTCTCACAAAAAGATCATGAAAACGGTCTCTTTTCATGCAGGGCTTGACAGACCCATGCCGGAATCGGGCACAAGGCAAAACTTCTTCTTCCATCTCGCAAGGAGCGTGGTGCCATGCAGCCTCATGATGACACGGACCGCCGCAGCACCATTCTCCGGGTCGCCTGCACGCTGCTGCAACAGCAGGGCTACCATCACACCACGATGGACCATATCGCCCACCATGCAGGAATGTCGAAAAAGACGCTCTACCTCTTTTTCCCCTCCAAACGGAACCTGCTGGAACAGCTCCTGCTCTCCGAGCTTTTTGTCCCGCTTACCCCCTCCCCCATCCCGGAAACCGGGATGGAAGACCAGCTCCGTGCCATGGTGTTCCAGATGGCGGAAATTCTCCTCTGCGAAAAACGCCTCGGCCTGATGCGCACCATCATCGGTGAAACAAACCGTTCCCCCTCCATCCAGCAGCTCATGACAGAGCTCTTCCATAACGCCGGCAGCAAGACAAACATCCAGAACTGGCTTGAGGTACAGAAAAAGGCCGGACTGCTGCATTTTGGCAATGCTGCCGATGCCGCAGACCACCTTTTCGGCCTGACCATCGGCGGCCCCATCCTGTCCCGGCTTGCCCATTGCGGGCCGGCACGTGACAGGGAAAACCTGCACCATTATCTGGAAGAAGGACTCCGCATATTCCTGCATGGATGCCGCACCAGAGCCAGCATGACAGGCATGGCAGACCAGTAACCGCAAAATAATAGGTTGTTAAAAGTTTCTTTCCTTCCGCTGCGCATTGGCAAAGCCTTTAGTGTTAGTTATAGAATCTATTCGTAAAACACATGGCAGACCAGACGGAAGCGAAAAGGTATCACCCTGCCGGGCCATGGGCCTTCTAGACCGACCATTGCAGGATCATCGCATGACTACATCTCCCTCCGACCAGACCAGACCCAGACAGGCCAGCGCCACGGATGAAGGTTACCAGAAAGATCTGAGCCGGCGGCATGTGCAGATGATCGCCATCGGTGGAGCCATCGGCACCGGTCTGTTCCTGGGGGCGGGGTCCCGCCTCCAGATTGCTGGGCCGTCGCTGGCCATCACCTATGCCATCTGCGGTATCTGTGCCTTCATGATCCTGCGGGCCATGGGGGAGCTGGTGATGTACCGGCCCAGCAGCGGCAGCTTCGTCACCTATGCCCGTGAGTTTCTTGGAGAAGGCGCCGCCTATGCGGCTGGCTGGTTTTTCTTCCTCAACTGGGCCATGACCGGCATCGTCGACATCACGGCCATTGCGCTTTACATCCATTACTGGCCGATGTTCGGCCATATTCCCCAGTGGCTGATTGCCTTGGGAGCTCTGGTTGTGGTCGGAGCGGTGAACCTCACAGGCGTGCGGTACTTTGGTGAGATTGAATTCTGGTTCTCACTGGTAAAGGTCCTCACGCTGGTCATCTTTCTGAGCGTGGGCGGTTATGTCCTGCTGAGCGGCACGCACGTCGGCTCATACACGCCGGGTCTCCATCTCATTACCGAGTCCGGCGGCATCTTCCCGCACGGAGTCGTTGCCTCGCTGATGCTGATCCAGGGTGTCGTCTTTGCCTATGCTGCAACAGAGCTGATCGGCATTGCCGCCGGTGAGTGTGAAAACCCCCGCAAGGTCGTCCCCAATGCCGTCAACAGCGTGATCTGGCGCATTGTGGTTTTCTATGTCGGGTCTGTCGCCCTGCTGGTCTGCCTCATGCCATGGTCGGCCTACCATGCCGGAGAAAGCCCGTTCGTCACCTTCTTCCACAAACTGGGCCTGCCTGCTGCTGACAGCATCATGAATTTCGTGGTGCTGACGGCCGCCCTCTCCAGCCTCAACTCCGGCCTGTATTCCACAGGGCGTATCCTGCGTGCCCTGGCCCTTGGTGGCTCTGCCCCACAGGCCATGAGCAAGCTGAACCGCAATGCCGTCCCTTATGTGGGGATCGGGGCAACACTCTTCATCTATCTCATTGGCGTACTGATGAATTATCTGTACCCCACGCAGATTTTCGAGATCGTGCTGAGCATCTCCTCTCTGGGGATTCTGGGGACATGGGCCACCATCCTGCTCTGCCAGCTGCGCCTGCACAGAGCCATAAAACAGGGGCGCATTGCCAGGACAGGCTTCGCCATGCCGGGAGCCCCCTATACAGGCTGGCTGACACTGGCCTTCCTGGTGATGGTCCTGATCATGATGGCTTTTGATTATCCATCCGGCACCATCACGGTTGGTTCCATCCCTGTTCTGGCCCTGATCTTCTATGGCGGCTGGCTGCTCCTGAAACGCAATGATGACGAGGCCGAGTCCTGAGGGACCCGGCATCCCGCCATCACACAAAACCCCCGGCAGAGCCTGAGCCTGCCGGGGGTTTTTCATGTCTGCTGGCTGGCCCTCCCGGGAGCCGGTAGGAGGAGCAGATCAGTCCGTGTCTTCACCCTGCCCGAGTGAGCGGGTTGGGCTTCCTCCGCGAGGGCGGGTTGTGGGCAGGTTCTCACCCGTCACGGCGTAGTAGACCCGCTCGGCCACATTGGTGGCATGATCGCCAATACGCTCCAGATTCTTGGCAATGAAGAGAAGCTCCGTACAGGCACGGATGTTCCGGGCATCCTCGATCATGTAAGTGACCAGCTCACGAAACACGGTCACGTAATGTTCGTCCACGCCCCGGTCGGCGTGCCAGACCTCCATCGCCTGGTTGGCATCGTGCGCAATGACGGCATCCACCGTCCGGCCCAGATTCTCTTTCACCAGCCGCCCCATACTCCGCAGGCCGGACAGGGAAATCTGCCCGTCACCGGACGCCGCCTTGATGGCCTTGCGGGCAATGGAGGCAGCATAATCGCCGATACGCTCCAGGTCCCCCGTAATCTTCAAGGCCGCAACGATCTCCCGCAGGTCCGCCCCCATCGGGCTGCGCAGGGCCAGCAGACGGATGACCAGACTCTCGACCTCCCGCTCCAGCTCGTCCACCTCCGGGTCCAGCCTCGTGGCCTCTTCAGCGGCGGACTCGTCATGGTCGGAAATGGCACGAAGGGCAAGCCCCACCTGCTCCTCCACGATACGGCCAATCTTCACCATCATGGCCCGGAGCTGTTCCAGCTCCTGCTCAAAACTCGAGACGATATGAGAACGCTCGTGTGGCATGATCTCTCTCCCCTTCCCGCTTATCCGAACCGGCCGGTAATGTAGTCCTGTGTCTGCTTCTCACGAGGGTTGGTGAAGATACGGTCTGCCGTATCCACCTCCACCAGCCTGCCGAGATAGAAGAAAGCGACACGGTCGGCACAACGTGCAGCCTGCTGCATGTTATGCGTCACGATCGCAATGGTGAACTCTTCTTTCAGCTCATCCAGCAACTCTTCAATCCGGGCGGTGGAGATCGGGTCCAGAGCGGAGGTCGGCTCATCCAGCAGAAGAACCTCCGGCCTGGTCGCAATACTGCGGGCAATGCAGAGACGCTGCTGCTGTCCGCCGGAAAGCCCGGTCGCCGGGGCATTCAGCCGGTCCCGCACCTCGTTCCAGAGGGCGACACGGGTCAGCACGTCCTGCACCCGCTCGTCCATCTCCGTACGGTTCAGCTTCTCATGCAGGCGCACGCCAAAAGCGATGTTGTCATAAATGGACATGGGAAACGGCGTCGGCTTCTGGAACACCATCCCGATGCGGGAGCGCAGCATGTCCAGATTGATGGAATCATCAAGGATGTTGCGTCCATCGAACATCACCTCACCCGTGGCCCGCTGGCCGGGGTAAAGGGCGTAAATCTTGTTGAAGACACGCAGCAGGGTGGACTTGCCGCACCCGCTGGGACCGATCATGGCCGTCACGCAGCGGGCCGGGAAATCCAGCGAAATGCCATGCAGGGCATGGTGCGTCCCGTAATGGAAGTTCAGGTCCCGTACTGAAAGGGCGACATCCTGTACAGGTTCCCTGCCCGACAGGCTGGCAGATGACATCGAGGCAGAAGGCATGAAATTCTCTTCCCTTGATTTCAGTGACGGGATGAAAGCCGCACGGTGATGTTGATGAGCAGTACGCCGAACGTCACCAGCAGGGCACCCGTCCAGGCCAGCTGCACCCAGTCCTCATAAGAGGCACCGGCATACTGGTAGATGGCGATGGGCAGGCTGGCCATGGGCCGGGTCATGTCGGTGGACATGGTCTGATTGCCCAGCGATGTGAACAGCAGCGGAGCCGTCTCTCCCCCCATGCGGGCCAGGGCCAGCAGAATGCCGGTCGTCACGCCCTTGCGGGCCGAACGCAGGCAAAGGGACAGGATGACCCGCCAGCGGGCCGCTCCCAGGGCCGCTCCCGCCTCCCGCATGGCCGTTGGTACCAGGCGGAGCATGTCCTCCGTTGTCCGCACGATGAGGGGCAGGGCCAGCACGGCCAGCGCCACAGCACCTGAGAACCCGGAAAAGTGACCGAATGGCACGACAAGCAGCTGATAGATGAACAGGCCGATCAGAATGGACGGGGCCGACATCAGCATGTCCGCCACAAACCGCACGGCACTGGCGAAATGATTGCCCTTGCGCCCATATTCGGAGAGATAGATGCCGCACATCAGCCCGACCGGGGCCGCCATCAACAGGGCAAGACCCGTCTGCAAAAGGCTGCCCACGATGGCATTGGCCAACCCGCCACCAGAACCGGGAGGCCCCATCCTGTGCGCCAGTGTTGCCCATGAGAGACCTACCAGCCCACGGCTCAACAGCGTCCAGAGGATGGAGACCAGAACCAGAAGCAGGACACTCCCCGCCACAATACTGACGCCTGTCGCCACATAATCCAGCATCTGCCGCCGCAGGGCCTTGCGCCCCGGACGCCATCGCCCCGACTCAGAACCGGCCCTGTCGGCCTCGCTGGAAGATGCCGGAGAGATCACAGGTTCCGTCATTGACGTTTCCCTCTGAGACAACGTGCCAGCGCCAAGCTGACACAGGAAAGGAGCATGAGGATGAAGCCCAGCGCCATGAGAGACGAGAGACGCAGGGAGCCTTCCGGGCTTTCCGGGAACTGGAGGGCAATCAGCGAGGCCACGGTGCTGCGTGGCGCAAACAGGGACCAGCCCACGGTCGTCACGTTACCGATGATGAAAGTCACGGCCATGGTCTCACCCAGTGCACGCCCCATGCCCAGCACAATCGCCCCGATCATGCCATTGCGGGACCAGGGCACGACAATCTTGCGCATCATCTCCCAGCGTGTTGCCCCCAGCCCGTAGGCACTTTCCCGCAGCATGGGGGGAACCGCCCCGAACACATCCACCATCACCGCCGTGATGAATGGAGCGATCATCACCGCCAATATGATACCGGCCGTCACAAGCCCCGTACCAACCGGAGGACCGGAGAGCACGGACCCCAGAACAGGCACATGCCGGAAATGATGGTTCAGGAAAGGCTGTACATCACGGGCAATGAACGGGACGATGGTCTGGAACCCCCACATGCCGAAAATGATGGAGGGCACGGCCGCCAGAAGCTGGATGGTCGTCCCGACGATGGAGGCAAACCGCCCCGAGGCGATGTAGGTCAGCCAGAAGGCCGTACCAAACGCCATGGGGACGGCAATCAGCATGGCAATGAGCGTGCTGACGAGTGTCCCCAGTAGAGGGGCCAGAACCCCGTATGTATCCTTGACGGGATTCCACGAGACTGTCGTGAAAAAGGAAAGGCCAAACCTTGTGAAAGCCTGCCAGCCGCCTGTGGCCATCAGCAGGATCAGCCCGCCAAGCATGGCCAGCACCAGCAGTGAGCAGAGCAGGAGCAACCCATGGAAAACGGCGTCGAACCCCGCTCTACGGTGTGATGAACGCAATACGGGCGTCATGCGCATGTATCCGAAGCCTTGACCGTTTCACCTTCAGAGGCCTGCCCTCATGATGAAGGATGCCTCGCCTTCGTGCATTACCGTCCCTGCCCGCAAAGAACAACCGTCAGAAAAAGCGATTGTCCCACTTTGATGGTGGAAGAACCCGCTTTTTTCTGTATTCCTCATTTCGGAATGAAAAATGCCATGTGTCTGGCACGGAAATATTTCACAATTATGAAACAGACCTCTTTCACCAGACCTTGATTTCAGGAGAGGACAATGCCTGCACATCAGTTCCAGGGTTTTGTTGATACGGTGGACAGCCAGAACGGCATCATTGCAGGCTGGGCTGTCAACCTGCACGAGCCGTCCCGTGTTGTCCTGCTGCATGTCCTGGTGGATGGCCAGGAAGTCATGCAGGTTCTCTGCGACCTCAAACGGGAGGATGTCCGCCAGATCCTGCGTATTCCCAGCAACAAGCTGGGCTTCCGCTTCAGGCTCCCCCCGGAAGCCTGTGATGGCGCACAGCACGGCATCTCCATCCGCTTTGATGACCGCACCGCCCTTCTCTTCCCCGATGAGGACCAGCCCGACAGGGCGCATGAGACCCTCACCTTCTCACGCCCGCCCCAGACCGAATATCAGAGCTGCGTTGATGGCATGTTCGAAGGGCTGCTGCGGGGCTGGGTCGTTTCCCGCAATCATCCGGGGGCTGACTGGTCCGGCCATGTTGTCGTGTCTGTCAGGGTGGATGGTGTGCCGGTCGGGACTGTCCGGGCCGACTGCTACCGGGGCGATGTTGTCGAGTTCCTGAAAAGCGCCCCCAACTGCGGATTCGAGCTGCCCATCCCCCAGCGCTATCATGATGGCCTTCCCCACGAGATCACCATTACCAGCCTGCCTGACGAAATCCCGCTTGTCGGCAGCCCGCTGGTCACGGCCCTGGCCGATGACCAGCTGACGGCAAAACTCGTACAGATTGAAAACAGCATCGCCGCCCTGCACCAGCAGCTGACAGCCCTGCGCAACACCACACGCTCGCTGATTCCCCGCAAGCCGCTCAGCCTCCAGCATTATGACCGCTGGGCAAAAAGCTATTACCCCCTCCTGCGGGAACAGACAGCCCTGCTGCGCAAGGCCCGTCCGCTGAAGGAAACACCTCTCGTCTCCGTCCTCTGCCCGACATGGCGGCCAGATGAGGCGGAGTTCCGCGCTGCTGTCGAATCCGTCCTGGACCAGACCTATGAAAACTGGGAGCTCATCCTTGTCGATGATGGTAGCCAGTGTGAACGGACCAGAGCGCTCCTCAGGGAATATGCCCGGAAAGACAGAAGAATCCGCACATTCTCACTGAAAGTGAACCGGGGCATTGCCGGGGCAACCAACAAGGCCATCAGCCACGCAAAGGGCGCCTACATTGCCTTCTTCGACCATGATGACCTGCTGGTGGATGTCGCCCTGGAGAACATGGTCCGGGCTGCGCTGGAGACCGGCGCCAGGCTGCTCTACTGCGACGAGGACAAGGTGGATGCTGGAGGGCACTTCCTCGAACCAAACCTGAAACCCGACTATGACTACCGCTACCTTCTGGGTTGCAACTATATCTGCCATCTCACCTTCATGGAGGCAGACACTGTCCGCCAGACCGGCCCACTGGACAGCCGCCATGACGGGGCACAGGACCATGATTTCCTCCTCCGTGCCGTGGAGATCATCCCGCGCGAGGCCATCCACCACGTACCGGAAATTCTGTACCACTGGCGCAAGAGCCCCAACTCCACGTCCAGCAGTGTCAGCAACAAGGGCAATGCCATCCGGGCCGGTGAAGCCTGTATCACCGAACATCTGAAACGCCGTGGCATCAAGGCGACCGTTTCTTCCGTGGAGCATCTCAGCCTCTATTCCATTCGCTGGCCGTTCCGGAAGCAGCCTGCCGTCAGCATCATCATCCCCTTCCGGGACCAGCTGGACATGACACGGCGCTGTGTTGAATCCCTCCTGGACACCCAGACCTACAGTGCCTTCGACATCATCCTTGTGAACAATTTCTCTACAAACAGGGAAACGCTGGCATGGCTGGACGGAATACGGAACCATGACCGGATCAGCATCCTGCATGTAGAAGAAGCGTTCAACTACGCCCGGCTCAACAATCTGGCAGCCAGACACAGCAACAGCGACCTGCTGCTTTTCCTCAATAATGACGTCATCGTCACCCAGCCGGATTTCCTCAAACGGATGGTGCAGGAAACACAGGCCGCACCGGATGTTGGCGCCGTCGGGGCCCGGCTCCTCTACCCCAATGGCACCATCCAGCATGCTGGTGTGGCTGTCGGGCCAGACATCATCGGGGTCCATGTCCATCGTCTCCAGCCGGCGAAAGCTTTCGGCTACATCGGGCGCCTGTGTATCAGCCACGAGGTGACGGCCATCACCGGGGCTGCCATGCTGGTCTCCCACCCGCTCTTTGATGCCATGGGGGGATTTGATGAAGTCGGCCTGACCGTTGCCTACAATGATGTCGATCTCTGCCTGAAAATCCGCGACAACGGGTACCGCATCCTCTTCTGCGCCGAGGCGGAAGCCGTCCATCATGAGAGCTTCTCCCGGGGGAGTGACGACCGCCCGGAACATGAGGCCCGTTTTTTCAACGAAAAACAGATCATGCTGGAACGATGGAAAGACAATCCGCTCTTTAAAAATGATCCGGCATACCCACATTATTTCCGGCAGGACCTGAGGACCTTCTTTGACCTCCGCAACCCAGAGGATTTATGGTCCTGAGGGTAACGAGGCCCGGAGGAGTCCCTCCCGGTTTCTGAAAAAGTTTTCTCCCCTCCAGTGAAGGACGGGAGAACACGAAGGAGCACTATGATGAGCAAGATCAATCATTATCACACCAGCAACAACACACCGGACAACACGAAGGCTGTTTCCATCGAGACACTGAATGCTCGTCTGGCTGACCTGATCGACTTGGCACTGGTGACCAAGCAGGCCCACTGGAACCTCAAGGGTGTCAACTTCATCGGCGTACACGAGATGCTGGACGGCTTCCGCAGCGGGCTGGATGGCTTTGTCGATACCGCCGCAGAGCGTGCCGTCCAGCTGGGTGGCGTGGCTCTCGGTACCGTGCAGACAGTGCAGAAGAACACCAACTGCGCTCCGTACCCCACGGACATCTACACCGTGCATGACCACGTAAAGGCTCTGGCAGAGCGTTATGGCGTCGTGGCCAACAAGGTCCGTGAAGCCATCAAGGTGACGGCCGAAGCTGGCGATGAAGATACATCCGACATCTTCACCGAGATCTCCCGCGGGCTGGACAAGAACCTCTGGTTCCTCGAGGCTCACCTCCAGGCTGAAGCAGGCCCCCGCTAAGGGTTTGGGCCACACCGGGGCCTTCGGGCTTCGTGCTGACCGGGAAAAGGCATGTCTCCCACAGGGGCATGCCTTTTTCTTTGCCCGACACCCGCATCCCTTTCAGGCATGAAAAAAGGGTGGCCACAGCCACCCTTTCCCGATCTCCGCACCGTATCTGCCCTCAGAGGGACAGAGCCAGATGAAGCCGTGCGAAATAGAAAGGATCTTCCTTCAAGACATCCCTGACAGCACGACCATCCGGCAGGACATCGTTCCCGGCCCCCAGATCATCCGGCATGTAATCAGCACGCCAGTCCTTGATGTTGGCATCTGCAGGCAAAGGCTGAAGAACAGGCTGGTCCGGTTCGGACACGGCCTCCGGCTCGGCCTCCACAACAGGTTCAGGCACGGCAGGCGGAACTCTCTCAGGCTTCAGGCTATTCATGATCGCCCTGAAATCCTCTTCCCCCAGAGGCCCCGGTATGCCCCCCCGCTCCCGCTGCACGATCCAGCCCTCGGTCACGCTCTTCAGCATGGCTTTCTCTGCCGGATTCTCCTCAGCCCCAGCCTGCCCGGCCCACCAGCTCCGCCAGGCAGCATCTTCCAGCTGGGCAAAGTCCTCTTCCGTCAGCCGCTGCGGCGCAGAAGACGGGGATTTCTTGACAATCCAGCCAGCCACCAATGCCTGAAAGGCAGCCCTGTCCATCTCCGGCATGTTCATATTCCCTCACGACCTGTCATTCTGCCTATCAAGGCCTCATACTGGGCAAGATACTGCCTTACATCCAGCACATTTTCTGCATGGCGCCGTACATTATGAGCCAGCGTCTCGGCAAGTGTCCTGTTTTCCAGAAGGTGCAGGACAGCATCACCGATGGCATCCGGTTGCAGGAAGGGAACCAGAAGAGCCGTCTCCCCGTGCGTCAGATATTCCCGCACCGGGGCCGTATCACTGGCCACAAGCGGACAGCCCACGGCCATGGCCTCCCTGAGCGACCATGACAGGACAAAAGGGTAGGTCAGATAGATATGGGCATCCGAACGCTGCAGAACCCGGACCATCTGCTCCCTCTCCAGCCAGCCGACAAAATGGATGCGGGAAAGATCAAGTTTGCCCTCAAGCTCCCTCAGCATGGTCTGCCGCCAGGTGCCGCCACCCGCCGGGGGAAGACCATAGCTGACATCCTCCTGCCCCATCAGAATGACCCGGCAGTCCGGCCGAGCCTTCATCAGGGCGGGAAGAGAGCGCATGAAGCTGTGGAACCCCCGGTATGGTTCCAGATTCCTGGCAGCATAGGTCACCAGCGTCTCATAAGGGGCAACGCTGATGCTTCCCAGCCGGAATGGCTTCTGCCGCAATGAAGGGTCAGGCCGATACTGGGTGAGGTCAACCCCCTCATCCAGCAGGGTGATTTTCTCCTGCGCCCAGGCCGGATACGTTCCCAGCTGGAAACGGGTCGGTGTCTGCCCCTCCCCCGGCCCGGCCAGTGCCTGAAGATTGATGGCATTCTTGCAGCGGATCAGAAGGCCCGCTTCCTGCGGCATGGGGAACTCCGGGTCAAACCCTATGTCCCGGTCTTCCAGACCATAATAGAACTCGAAATAACCCAGCACAGGCACACCGGGAAAGACTGAATCGATATTCAGCAGCTCCCCCCAGCCATGATGCCCAATGATAATATCTGGCCGGAACCCAAGATCCCGCAACGACCGGGCCACTGTCGCAATGGCCTCAGACCGATGGATGGCGTGGTCCATCTCCCGGACGAACGGATGCGCCCCATCCTGCCTCACCTCCGGCGGACGATAGAGCACCCGGCGGACACCGGGAATATCCGGCCCCTTGCCCGCCGTGATGAACACAACGTCATGCTCCGGCCTGCGGGCCAGATGAGCCACCATATGGGCATATTGCGCTGGGAAGCTCTGATGAACAAAAAGAAAACGCACCACTTCCCCCGGCCTGATCATGCCCCTGACGCCCTGTCAGGGCCGTTGCCTGCAACCCCCTTCTACGGCCTTATTTGCGCTTGCCAGAAGCCGCCGCAGCCTGGTTTTTCCCCTGCCCCTTCACCGGGACAAACTCAAGCTGGAACCCTTCCAGCGGGGCCAGACTCTCAGCCTGAAGAGCCTCCTCTCCCCCCTCGATGGGCCCCACCTTCGTACCATCCGTAAAGCTGGCCGCCAGCCTGACCGTCCATTTATGGGCAGCCTCACCCTTCAGGCGGACCCGCAGCCCCAGAATCGGCAGGGACATCCCCCGTGAACCACAGAACTGCCCTCCCTCGGACCAGGGAGACAACCAACCACGCCCCAGAACGGCCTGATATTCAATATCCTTGGCCCGGACAGGCCCCTCGGGACGAACGGCGAAACCCTCGATCCAGCGTTTGCTGTCGACCTGTCCGATCCATTCACCAAGAGCACCGCCCACATCACCACGACGCTGGATATGGGCCACAACATCCCGGGTTGCTCCACCAACAGCACCAGAGACGGAAGCCTTGCTGCCACCAACCCGGTTCCCTTCCGCCATGGCGCCCGCAGCCGGGTCCGCCGGTACCCCACTGATAAGGCTGATCACCTGAAGGCGGGGCGTTTCACTTCCTGCCTGACCATCCTGATAGGTCGTCACCATCACACCGGCAGGACCACGCCTCACCCTTACCAGTGCAGCGCTGTTGGCAGCTCCCATCCAGCCATCGGCAGCAAACGTGACAACCTCGACGGCATCCTCCGGCACACCCGGTGCCCGGGATATCCGCACACCCGGCAGTCCGCTCGGCCCAGCTTCCACCTGGCCCGGGGCGTGAAACACACAAAAAACGCCGGCGTCCAGCGTCATCACGTGGGCTCCCGCCTTCAGGTCCACAACACGATGACGAGGCTGTTCTGTGTCCGTCTCTGGCATGCTATCTCCGATGATCATCTTCCATGCGTCAAGCGCGAGGCGCCCACATTGCACAGAACATCTTAAAATGTCCCTGTAATCATAACTGATTTGATAATATTCTGCAAAATGTCATCGTCATATATGGGCACGGTTCACTCCTGGCGACATTTTTCCCGCAGGAAAACACCAGCCAGCCGTTCCACCGGAAGCCCCAGCGGCAGAACCTGTCCCCAGGCTGGCCCCGCCTGCCTGAGACGTTCCGCAGAAGCACCGATATCAAAGCCCACGACCGGCAGCCGGGCCTTCCACAACCAGCCCAGCGCATAGCACCATGTCTCGGGGGCAATGGATGTCACGAAACCAACATCCGCCTTCACATCCTCTATCAGGGGCAGAACATCCCTGTCCTCATAAGAGCCAGTCACCCTGATGCCCGCCGCAAGGCTGGCCGTGTCATCATGCGTACTTCCAACAACTATGAGTTGCAGAGGAAGCCCTTCCCTCTGGATGTGCTGCCCCAGCGCCAGAAGCACATCATGACCTTTCCAGCGGCTGATTCCCCCCAGAACCAGTATTTTCAGAGGCCGCTCCGGCGTTGGGAGGCGCTCACTGCGCAACAGGGGGCCTGATGCCCTGATCTGCCAGTCATCTTCCAGCGGCTCGATGCTGATATCCCCAAGGCCGGGCATGTGCCGCCTCAACCGAGAGGCCGCATCCATGGACGGGGCCACGATCCTGCGGGCCTGACGCAGCTCCCTGTCCGAGCGGGCCAGAAAAGCAGGCAGTGTCAGCCCATCATCCGCCAGCACGCTGCCCCGCCCCAGACATTCCATGCAGCCCGCCATGGAGGGTTCCCCACAATAGCGGCCATGCCTGTCCAGCAGTGCGATGCGGGGACAGAACCAGACATGGTCATGCACATGGACATCATACGGCACACCCAACTGCTGCGGCAGGTCACGCAGGCCCGGCTCATGGCCCAGCATATGGTGCCACACAACAAGACGGACGCCGAGCTGGCGCAGAAAAGCCAGCAGCACAGGCTGTTCTGCTGGCAGGGTGAACACCAGATTGGGGGCCTCCAGCCCTTCCACGGGGCTGACCACCCGGCAGCCTGTTTCCGTGGGCTCCAGAATGATGGGCAGAAGCCCCGCCTGCCCCAGCAGGGCCGCCTGCTCTCTCACAGCACGGGCCACCCCTCCGCCCCCACGATGCTGGAACAGGGCCACCGCTCCGACAAAACGCTCCCTATGCTGGCGCAGCCGCCGCCCGTCCAGCAGCCGGCGGTAATCCCGCAACGGATTCACCTTCTTCCACCGCTGTATGGCCGCATCATAGCCGGGATACAGGCGATTCAGTATGTCCAGATTGCGACGCAGGAGAGGCACTGCCTCCTGCCCGAAAGACCCATGCCCATGGTGCAGGACATAGACATCCACAGCGGCCAGATGGCGGAAGCCAGCCTCGCTAGCCCGAAGGCAGAAATCATTCTCCTCAGCATAACCCTGGGCAAAATAAGCCCCTCTCAGTTGCCCCACCTCGGCCAGACAGGCTGCTGCAATCCCCATGCAGAACCCGTTGGCCGTCGGCAGCTCCACCACCGGCCGGACACTTTCCGCCTGTTCCTGCAAAAGCCTGTCCATGGCGGCCAAGGCTGCGGGATCAGGCGCCGGGTTGTCACGCTCATGCGACGGATAGGATGTCAGCCCCCCCGCATTGGAGAAAGGCGTGACCGTCCCTGCCCGCTCAAGACGCAACCAATGGCACAGGCGCTCCACCCAATTGCCAGAAACGAGCGTATCACTGTTGAGCAGAATGACATCCCACCCGGCTGGCACAAGGGCCATTCCAGCATTGATGCTGCTGACAAACCCCTGGTTCGTCATCTGCCGGTGCAGGGTGATACGGCCCGCCGCCGCCAGCCTGTCCAGATGATCCCGAATCCCGGCATCCGGGGACGCATCATCCACGATGATGAGGCGACAGGAGTCCGGCATGGTGGCCAGAACGGAGGCCAGACAGGCCCGCACCTCGGCCTCCCCCCGATAGACCGGCACAATGATGGCACAGCCTGTCCCCACAGCGTCTTTCCGCCTGTCGGCCCCGCCGTGCTTCCGGACCATGCGGCACCCCGATTTCGTCCAGCCCTTCCTCCTGTTTCCCCCCTCTTCTGGCGTACGCATCAGCTGTACCAGAGCGGGATCAAGCGGAGCGCCCTTCAGCAGACGGTCATACTGATCCTGAAAACCGGTCGGGCGGTGCAGCAGGCGGGGCCAGTCCGCATAAGGCAGGTAAAAACCCCGGGGCCGTTGCAGCAGGGCCGTACTGCTGAAGGCTTCCGCAGGACGGTCCACCCGTAGCGGATCCTCATGCCCCTCCACCCACAACCATGGCAGAAAGTCCGGCTCACCAGGATACCACAACCAGCCCCGGACACCCTCCGCCTCCGCCATGACCAGCGACTGGCAACGTATCAGGGCCTGTATGTCGATCGGGCTCCCCAATACCGGCCGGTCATGACACAACACGACAAGCTGCTGACCCCGCCACCATGGTCCGGCCTCCTCCGGCACCAGCCGGGCCAGATCATGCACACCGGCTGTCACTGTTCCCAAACGTCGGCCATCCAGCACAAGGTCCACCGGGCCAACTGCACGCAGCCGCAGAGCCCCCGCATTGGACAGCACGGCCCAGCCCGGCACCCCGAGAGGAAAAGACAGGCTGTCCGCCAGGGCATGATGCTCCACCGTCAGACTGTTCCGGGACAGGACCTGCCCCATGATACGGGCCGCTGGCCCGGTGGCCCCGCATCGCAGATACCCTCCTGCCAGAGCCAGCCCGGCTTCCCGCAGCCCATACCGGGCCCACAGACGTTCCAGCCGCGGCAGGGCCTGCGGAATGGCACCACTCTCCAGCAGAGCCATGGCACAGGTAAAGCTGATATTGTCATCCCGCCCGGACAGCGCTTCGGCCCGCTTCAGCCAGAAGAGACCATCCTCCCGCCTGCCCTGGGTCAGGCAGGCCCGGCCTTCATCAAACGCAGTCTGGATGGCCTGCATATGCCGGGCTGTCCAACGGGCCTCATCCTGTACCCGGAGAAGACGACCATAACCCGGGATGAAGCTGGCCTGCATCTTCACCGGCTGATCCCGGTCTCCACTGCCGCCATGTCCATCAAGGCGGGGTCCTGCGAGGCCTCAGCAGAAGGGTCTGCCAGACTGTCCAGCAGGGTCTGTGCCTGTTCAATTCCCTGCCGTGCAGCCTGCCCCAGCCAATACCGGGCCTGCTCGCCATTCTCAGGCCCACCCAGCCCCCGAAGCAGGTAACGCCCCAGCATCATCTGGGCCAGACCATGCCCCCGTTGTGCGGCCTCCTCGAAACATTCACGGGCCCGCTCCAGATCGACCGGCACATCGTGACCACCCCCATGCATGGCACCAAGGGAGAAATAGGCCTCTGGCAACCCGGCCTCAGCGGCTTTCTGGTACAGCTCCAGCGCCCTTGCATGGTCCCGGCTTCCGCCCACCTGCCCTGTCACGAGCAGCTGCGCCACACTGACACAGGCTTCCGGCATACCCTGGCGGGCGGCCTTGTCCATCCAGAGAAAACCATCTTCCCTGTTCTGTGCCACGCCACGCCCTTCAAACAGCATACGGCCATACCAGTACTGTGCGTTGACGACACCTTCCCGTGCCAGACCCAGCCAGTAGAAGGCCTCCGTCTCATCTGCCGTGCCCCCTACACCCTGCGCAAGACAGACGCCCAGATTGAAGGCACCAAGCAGATTTCCACCTTCCGCCTGCTGCCTGAGACGCTGCTGGAGGCTGCGCTGTTCATCTTCCGGGCGGGTCACACCGGCCAGCACCAGATTGCCAAGGTCTGCATCGGCCATATGGTCCCCCAGCATAGCAGCATGGTTGAACCACTGGGCCGCTTTTCTCTCATCCCGTGGGACGCCGGTTCCTGTCAGATACAGCACGGCCAGCACACGGGCCGCAGGGGTATGATGCTGTTCAGCAGCAAGCTGATACCAGCGGGCGGCCTCCATCGGGCGCCGGAGCAGTTCTTCCCCCCGGATGTACAGGTCTCCCAGCAGGGCCGCTGCCTCGGCATCCCCGCCATAGGCTGCCCGGCGCAGCCAGCTTTCCCCCTGGATGACATTGACCTCTACCCCAACGCCTTTCAGGAGCATCAGCCCGTACCGGGCCTGGGCAGACGGAATGTTCTGCTCGGCGGCTTTCAGATAATGACTGGCAGACTTCCCGGCATCACGGGCCTGACCACTGGCACCATGCTCGTAAATCCACCCCATGGCAGCATTGGCCAGACCGATGCCACCCTCTGCGGCCTGCTGGAGAAGCTCCACAGCCTGCGCCCGCTGACTGTCATCCTCAGCCTCATCCAACAGGATGAGTCCCAACCCGAGCGCCCCCTGCAATGACCCGCCCCGCACAGCTTCGCCATACCAGTGACGTGCAGCCTGCCTGTCCTGCAGGTCATCAGGACCATGATTGAAAATATGCCCCAAAAGGGCCTGGGCCTCGACATGCCCGGCGGCGGCACTTTTTTCCGCCCATATGCGGGCCCGGGCAAAATCCGGCTTGTGGGCATCCATGGCATCCGTATCAAAACGCTCATAGAGGCCACTGCCTGCGGGAACGGTCCTGGCCGGGTCAAATCCGTCCGGCACACCCATGGCGAACAGCGTGGCCAGCGTAAAACTGGCCTCGCCAAGACCAGCCTCCGCCGCAACAAACGTCCAGCGGGCACCTTCCTCCAACGAAGAAGGCGTCCCCTGACCGGACAGATAACACTGCCCAACCCTGTATGCCGCCTCTGGAACGCCCGCATTTGCAAGTTTTGCGAAGAGGGAAAAAGCCTGTGGCGTTTTCCCCTCTTCCAGCAACCGGGTTGCCCGGGCAAGCCTGCGAGCTTTGGTGTCAAAAATGGCAAGCCTGCGTGCCATGGCCATGAGCCAACCTCCGCCTTTAAGAGGGCTCTCTCATACCCTCTGTTGCTGCGGGTACAACGCGACTGAACAGATATTTCAGGATCGTCCGCTTGCCGACATCAATATCGGCCGTCACTGGCATACCCGCACTGGGATGGAAGAAAGAAGGCTGACCATGAAGGGTATATTTGTCAATTCTTAGCCGGACACGATAGAAAATGACAGAATCACCCTGTTTCATCATGGCAGAAGGATCAATCCCGGCCCTGATGTTCCCCTCGACCATTTCAGGTGGCAGGAACGTATCGGCACTGATGATGCTGACCGTACCCTTCGCCCCGCCATACTGGACATAAGGGAAGCTGGCAAACTTGATGATGGCATGATGGCCCTGCCGTACGTAGGCGCTGTCCTGCGGGCTCATGAGAGCCTCCACCTCCAGCCCGCTGTCGGTCGGCTCCAGCGTCATCACCCGCAGGGTGGGTTCCACCGTCGCTCCGACAGAAATGGGGGCTATGGTCAGCACGACACCATCCTGTGGGGCCCGCAGATCGATTTCCTTCTGCTGGACACGCCCTTTGCGGTAGTCACTCCTCAGCTGATCCAGCCGCCGCTCGCCAACCACAAGCATTTCATAGATCTTCGTCTTCCATGACTGGATATAGCTTTCCCGCAAGGCCCTGAGGGCGCTCAGACGGTTTTCCGTAGCACCAGCCGTTTGCTGGGCAGAGATCAGCGCCCGCTCCGTATCCATCACGGCGTCCTGTGCCCCGAGGGTGGAAAGACGGGACCCCACGGCTTCTTTCTGCTCCCGTTCCCGCATGTCCAGCACGGCCTGCGTGACCTTCAGCTTGCTGGCATACATGGCCGCACTGGCCCTGGCCGCCTGAAGGTCGTTCTGCATTCCGGCGATGCGACGGTCAAAATCCGCAACGTGGGACTGATAATCCACCTTCATCTGCATGAAGACCTGCGCCTGCTGGATGGAGGCTGGCACGTTCATGTCTGCCTGATAGTCCCCATCGGAGGCCTGCGCCTTGAGCCGGGACACTTCCGCCTGAAGGGACTGCATCTGGGCGGAGAGATTCTCCATGTCCACATTGCTCAGTGTCGGATCCAGACGGGCCAGAACCTGACCTTTATGGACATATTCGCCAACCCGGGCATTGATCGATCTGACACGCCCCTGGGCCACAGGCTGTACCACCACGATGGGAGCGGTCGAGATGATCCGCCCCGTGACAGTCACGACCTTGTTGAGCGGGAACAGCGCCATGGCCGCCACGCTGGCCAGCACCAGCGACCCCACAAGCCACGTGATGTAGCGTGCCGAGGCCGTCATGGGCAGATTGACCATCCCCAGCGTAGGAGAATGGAACTCCAGCAGGGCTATGGGCATGTCCTCCGGGGCAAACGGATCATCCGCCTTGCGTGGCCCCTTGTGGTTGTCCTCATCCATGTTGGGGGCAGCCTGCTGCTCTGTCTCCTGTGCGGGGCCAGACCCGGTATGCCTGCTCTCGCTCATCATTCCTGCCCTCCTGAAGACGGACCATCACCTGCCTGTGCACCCTGCGAAAGATGCCGGTTCTGCTGGAGCCACAAGGTACGGTACACGTCGCAGCGTTCCAGCAGGACCTCATGCGGAGCAATATCAATGGCCCGCCCCTGATCCATCACGGCAATCTGGTCACAATCCACCAGCGAGGACAGACGGTGCGACACGATCACCATGGTCCGCCCCTTGGCCAGATTCTTCAGGTTGGCATTGACGAGGGCCTCGGATTCCGGGTCCAGCGCAGATGTTGCCTCATCAAGAATCATGAGTTTGGGGTCGGAGATCACGGCACGGGCAATGGCCAGACGCTGCCGCTGGCCACCGGAAATGTTGGTCGATCCTTCCTCGATCCACGTCTCATACCCAGCGGGCATACGCTCGATGAATTCCTCCGCACCAGCCAGACGGGCCGCCCGGATCACATCATCCAGTGTCAGACCCGGGCGCCCGGCGGTGATGTTGTCATGAATGGTGCCCCGGAAGAGGAAGTTGTCCTGAAGGACCACACCAAAAGACCGCCGCAGGTAATGGAGGTTGATCTCACGCAGGTCGACACCATCAAGACGCAGGTAACCCTGATATTCCCGGCTGACCCCCTGAAGAAGACGGGTGATGGTTGATTTACCAGACCCGGAACGCCCGACAAGGCCGAGCATGGTCCCGGCAGGAACCTCGAACGTCACGTTCGACAAGGCCCTGGTCGAAGCTCCGGGATAGGTGAAATTGATGTTGCTGAAGCTCAGCGCTCCCTTGATGGGCGGACGCATGCCGTGGGTCAGGGCGTAGGTTTCCGTTGGCTGATTGAGCACCTCGCCAGCTTCCCCCAGAGACACGGTCACTTCATTGAGGGACTCCATGATCTTGGCCAGACCGACCAGCGGCGAAGCCACACGGCCACCCAGCATCATGAAGGCCATGAGCGCACCGCCCTGCATGGTGTTGGCGTCCGTCAGCACCAGATAGGCACCAACCAGGATGATCCCCCGGTTGATGAACATGTTGAGCGGCTGCACCATCGTGCTGACCCAGTTGGCCAGACGCTGGGACGCCAGACGCCAGTGGATGACAACGGCCGTGCGATTGTCCCACGCTGCCCGCCGGGTATTTTCCAGCGCCAGGGTCTTGACGGTACGGATACCGGCCACGGTCTCATACAGTGTGGCTCCCCGCTGCATCTCCGCCCGGACCATCTTGCCCGCCACGCGGCTGACCACAGGCAGCATGATGACCACGATCAGACCGATGGCCCCGGCGGCAACGAGTGTCAGCCAGGCCAGGGTGGAGCTCATGTAGAACAGCACCGGCATGACAACCATCAGCATGAACATGTCGAGCATGGTGTTCAGCACCTGCCCGGTCATGAAGTCACGTACCTTGAAGATGGAGTTGAAGCGCCCCAGCACCTCACCAGCCTGCTGGCGCTCATAGAACTCCAGCGGCAGGGCAAGAAGGCGGTTGAAGGCATGGAGGGAGATACGGGCATCCAGCCGGGTACTGACCACCAGTGTCAATTCCTGCCGGGCGTAAGTCAGCAGCACTTCGTACAGGCTTAGAATGACGACAAAACCCGTCAGGGAGACCAGGGTCGCCATGGAGTGATAGTTGATGACCCGGTCCACCACCTGCATGACAATCATGGCCGGGAACAGTCCCAGAACGCTCAGCACCATGGAGGAGAAGACGATGTCCCGCAGGCCCTTCTTCTCCCGCATGACCATTTTGGCGAACCAGTAGAAGTCGAAATTGGCGTCCGCCTCGGATTCATCGCTGCGTTTCTTGATGAGGACGACATCACCCGTCCAGAGCTGCATCAGCCTCAGCTCATCAATCGGAACAGGTGGCTCTCCCTCGCCCTTGAGGGGGTCCCGCAGCCAGACAATACCCTTCTCAGGGTCCGTACGGACCAGCAGGCCAGCAGACCCATCCCTGAACAGAAGCACGACAGGCGGCGTGAAGCCCAGCTTTACGAGATACCGCCACCGCAGGCGCATCCCCTTGGCCACGGCCCCAAAATCCCTGAGCCAACGGACAAGGGTTGCAGGCGACGGAGACGACTCCCCAGGCTCTGCGGCAAAGTCGTGTATATCCAGCTCGATACCATGATACCGCGCCGCTGCCATGACGGCCCGCAGACGAATATAGACCGGGCTCACACGCTGTGGCCTGGCATTGCCATGGTCTGGCCCATGGGTATTGGACTTGTGGCCTCCAGCTTCCTGCCCGGAAGACTGTTCGCCAGTTGGAGGCTGGTTCTCCACAGAATATCCTTACCTTGTCTCTTCACCCGCATCAGGCGTTCTGCTGCCTGATACCCCACTCACATCATGCCAGACGGAAATCTATAGGCAGTTACAGGCCACAAGCAAGGGCACAATATGATTTGCTGTTACTTTTTGCTCATCTTGTGGTGCCTCCCTCTCTCCCCTTCCATTCTCCCAGCCAGCTCCCCATCTGGAAGGCACTGAACGGGGCCACCATGGCCTCCCTCTTGCCCAACAGCAGAAGGCCCCTCCATGCTGACACCTCCGCACCAGGCGGCATCCCTGCCGGATTTCTTTTACCGCCCCCTCACCCTGCCTGTTGCCACAGCCCCCCGCCTCGTTGCCCTGAATACGGACCTGGCACAACAGCTCGGCCTTGATGTGGACTGGCTGCACTCTGCCGAAGGGCTGGCCTTTCTCTCCCGCGGGCTGCTGCCAGGCCGGGATGACACGTCACTAGGGCCTGTGGCGATGGCCTATGCCGGACACCAGTTCGGCCAGTTCGTTCCCTCTCTGGGTGATGGCCGGGCCGCCCTCATTGCCGACTGCCAGATGGAAGATGGCTGTCTGGTGGAGCTCCAGATAAAAGGAACAGGCCCGACGCCCTTCTCCCGCAGCGGTGATGGCCAGAACACGCTGGGGCCCGCCTTGCGGGAATATCTGGTGAGTGAAGCCATGCATGCTCTCGGGATTCCTACCACAAGAGCACTGGCCGTATTGACGACCGGTGACATGGTAGACCGGAGCGAGGGCCCCGTGCCCGGTGCCCAGATCGTACGGGTGGCCCGCAGCCATGTCCGGGTCGGCAGTTTTCAATATGCTGCGGCGCATGGCAGGCTGGAGCATGTCCGCCAGCTGGCGGATTTCACCATCCAGCGCCTGTTCCCCGACCTCGCTGCGGAAGGGCCGGGCCGTTATCTGGCGCTGCTGAAAACCGCCATAAAACAGCAGGCCCAGCTTGTGGCACGATGGATGGAGGCCGGCTTCATCCACGGTGTCATGAACACTGACAACTGCGCCCTCTCCGGGGAAACGCTGGATTATGGCCCCTGCGCCTTCATGGACCGGTTCGATCCCATGAAACGCTTCAGCTTCATCGACAGGGATGGCCGCTATGCCTATGGCCGGCAGCCCGCCCTAGCCCTGTGGAATCTCAGCCGTCTGGCAGAATGCCTGTTTCCACTCTTTGATGACGATGAGGACAGGGCCATCGACCAGGCGCAGGAAGCCCTGCATGATTATGACGGGCTGTTCCACCATCACTGGCTGGCAGGTTTCCGGCGCAAGCTGGGACTGGAAACACGGGATGACCATGACATCCGCCTGCTGGAGCATGTTCTGGAAACCATGCATACCGGGCAGGCCGATTTTACGAACACCTTCCGCATGATGGGCTCCCCGGAAGTCGCCATCGACGGGGATTATTCAGCCCTGCGGGACCTGTTCCCCGGCAACAGGGGCCATTTCGACCTGTGCCGGACAGAAATCCTTCATCGCCTGACGCTGGAAACGCGCCCGCCAGAACTCCGCCAGAAAACCATGCAGGGCACGAACCCCCGCATCATCCCCCGCAACCATCAGGTTGAAGCGGCACTGTCACAGGCCATGACGGGCGATTACCGGCTGTTCCACAAACTTCATGAAGCCCTGAAGACCCCTTTTGCCGAGGCCGATGACGGGCTGGATGCTGCCCCCCGGCCAGAGGAGGAAGTCCACCACACATTCTGCGGGACATGACACTCCCCGCCACTGTCAGGCGGGGAAAGCTCTTTTCACTGCGTCAGGCTGCGGACACGCTGAAGGGCCTGATCCAGCCCTTTCGTCGAGAAAAAGAGCTTCATCGGCTTGCCGGAAAACGTCATGGCCGTGAAAACGGCCTTCGGCTCTTTCAGCAGGCTGGCCCATTGCTGGTCATCAAAGCTCAGGGGAACAAGGCACCCTGCCGGCAGGCAGGTGGAAAAGGAATAGACATCCCCTACAGGCTGGGAGGCGTTGGTCAGTGTCAGGCCACGAACCAGGTCCAGCCCGAAGGGCACCGTAGCCACACCACGCACCTGCGTTCCGTCAGTCTCAAGACGGATGCTCATGACCCGCCTGTGGGACCGGGGCTCCAGCGCCTGCTGCTGCATGGCGCACTGAACATGACCATCCCCCCCTGCCCCATCATCAGGTGCCAGGCAGGCCACATCCCAGTCCTGATAACGCTCCCGCAGGGAGCTGGCCCCGTTGGGCAGGCTGGACGCCGCATAGGCGGACACCCCCGACAGAAGCACACAGCCCCAGAGCCCCCCCAACAGTCGCACCGCCACACCACCTTTTGCCATGGTCTTTTTTCCGTCCCGAGCCATTTCAGTCGTCCGGCCTTATAGACCATAGGACCCTGCTGGTCACCAGCCTGTCAGTTGCTTTCCCACCAATGCCGCTGCGCCATCCGGGCGGCCGTGCCCACATCCGCCTTCAGTTTGGCATCGCCCTGCGAGGTCTGGATCACACGGTCCGTCTCGGCCTGTTTCCGGGCGAGATCGGCCTTGATGACGTCATCCTCCCGGCTGGCCCTGGTCTCCAGCATCTTCAGCTTGAGCTGCTCTTCCTTCAGCTCAAGCTCACGGCTGGCCTCCTTGTAACGCCGGTCATCCTGCCATTCCGCATCACTGCGGGAATTGCGGGCAGCCGCAATGCGGGCGGCACTGTCCGCTGCCTGCCGCCGCAACCTTTCCTGCCTCTGCTGCGCCGCCCGGGCAGCCTGCTGCTGGGCGGCCTCCAACGCCAGACGGCGCTGGTCCTGACTGTCCTGGATGCGCCCAAGTGTCTCGAGCTGGGCAGGGTCTGTCGCCTGTGCAAGGGCGGCACCCCCCATCTCCCAGGGAGCTGCCAGAACCAGAGCCAGCAACATACGATTCCATCCACCTGAACGCATCATTCCATCCTCCTCCGGGAAAGACTCTGCCTCAACGCTTCGGGCAGGCCGCATTGGGCTGGACACGGGTCCCATTCTCACCCGTTGACACCAGCAGTGCCGTACCGGGCCGGTATTCGCAAGTCCGGCCCACCTGTGTGGAGAGCAGGACATCCCCGCCAGCCCGGTCCTGGTAAGCAATCGTCACACCATCAACAAGCGTATGACCACCCACAGCCTGCCCACCCACAAGGGATCCCCCCAGGGCACCACCGGCACCAGCAGCCAGACCACCGCCCCAGCCAGCATGACCAGCACCAACGGCCAGACCACTGCCAAGAGCTGCCCCCAGAATGCCACCGACAATCTTCGCCGTATCGCGGTTACGGGAATTGTCCACGTTCACACGGGCAGCAGACACGGAAATGATCTGCACGGCACGGCCCCGCTGCACGGTATTGACCTGGGACTGGTCATAGACATCCGGCCGTGACTCCTGTCCCGGCGTCACACAGGCACCCAGAGCCAGAAAAGGTACGATCATGACAGCCATCAGGCCACGGGTTTTCAACATGGTCTCTCCACTCTCCAGAACAGCCCACCACAGAATACAGACAGGGCCATGAAAAAAGCCTTCCATTACAGGAACATCCCTCCAGGCAGCACCACCCGGGAAGGCCAACCATCCCTTTTTCCAGAAACAGGAACCCCATCGTCAAGCCGGATTCGTGCAAAATTCTTCCACCTTTACGGGACATCACCGGTCCGATAGTGAACCAGTTCATGTTTCCCTGACTGTCAGACGGACCCAGCCCCATGACCACTGCCAGCACCCTCCCCCATCTCTGGCTGCCCTACAGCCAGATGCAGACCGCCCCCATGCCGGTGGAGGCTGCCGCCACCTCCGGCAGCACCATCACCCTTGCGGATGGACGGACGCTTGTTGATGGCATCGCCTCATGGTGGACGGCCTGCCACGGCTACAACCATCCCCATATCCGGCAGGCCCTCGTCCGGCAGGCAGAAACGATGCCGCATGTCATGTTCGGCGGGATGGTCCACCAGCCCGCCATGACACTGGCCCGGCGTCTGTCAGACCGGCTGCCCGGCGATCTGGAGCGGGTCTTCTTCACCGATTCAGGGTCCGTGGCGATGGAGGTGGCAGCCAAGATGGCCATCCAGTACCAGCTCAACCAGGGGCGGGAAGGGCGGCACAGGCTCCTCTCCTTCCGGGGCGGGTATCATGGGGACACGCTGGCCATGATGGCCGTCTGCGACCCGGAAGAAGGGATGCACCGCCTGTTCGGAGAGGCCCTGACACCGCAGATCATTGCCGACCTCCCCACCACGCCCGGGACGCTGGCGGCACTGGAAACCCTTCTCTCCGAGCGGAGCCACGAGATCGCCGCCATCATCACCGAACCCCTCGTGCAGGGGGCAGGCGGGATGCTCTTCCACGGGCCGGAAACCCTCCGTCATCTCCGCCGTCTCTGCGATGACCACGGCATCCTGCTCATCATTGATGAAATCTTCACCGGGTTCGGCCGGACGGGGACATTTTTCGCCTGCGAACAGGCCGGGATCACGCCGGACATCATCACCCTGTCCAAGGCCCTGACAGGCGGCACCATGCCCCTCGCCGCCACCATTGCCCGGAAACACGTGTTCGAGGCCTTCCTCTCGGATGATCCGCTCCATGCCCTCATGCATGGCCCGACCTTCATGGCCAATCCACTGGCCTGTGCCGTGGCCAATGCCTCGCTGGACCTGTTCGATCAGGAGCCACGGCTGGAACAGGTCCGCTCCATCAGTGCCCAGATGGCAGCAGAGCTGGAACCCTGCCGCTCCCTGCCCGGCGTCAGGGATGTCCGTGTTCTGGGTGCCATCGGTGTCGTGGAGCTGGAAACGCTGGATGACCCGGAGGCCCTCAAGCGGGCCTTCATCGAAAAGGGCGTCTGGGTCCGTCCCTTCCGGCGCATCGTCTATCTCACGCCCGCCTTCACCATCACGCCCGATGAGCTGAGCAGACTGACCGGCAGCATCCATCATGTCCTGAAGGACCATCTGGGATGAACACCCTCCAGTCCGCCCTTCAGGCAGCCCTGCATGAGCGGGACCGCCAGCATACCCGCCGCCATCTTGTCCCCGTGGAACGGCAGGGCGGCTCTCTGCTCCGTCAGGGCCGGAAGCTGGTTGATGTCACCTCCAACGACTATCTCGGCCTTGCGGACCATCCCCTGCTGCGCCAGAGGGCGGCGGACTGGGCGGAACGGTACGGCACGGGCGCACGGGCCTCCCGCCTTGTCAGCGGTACCCTGCCCCTGCACACGCAGCTGGAAGAAAAACTGGCCCGCTTCAAGAAAAGCGAGGCGGCCCTGCTGTTCGCCAGCGGATGGCAGGCCAATGCGTCCCTGCTCCCCGCCCTCAACCACCTGTCCCGCCAGCAGACGGGCCATCCGGCCATCCTCTTCATGGACCGCCTGAACCATGCCAGCCTGCATCATGGCTGTCTGGCGGCCGGGCTGCGGCAGGTGCGCTTCCATCATAACGATCTTGCCCATCTGGAAACCCTGCTGGACCGCCATGCCGACCAGAAGGGCCTGAAATTCGTCATCACCGAGACTGTCTTCTCCATGGATGGAGACCGGGCCGACATCCCCGCCCTGCGGGCACTGGCAGACCGTCACGGGGCCTTCCTTTACGTTGATGAAGCCCATGCCACCGCCGTTCTGGGGCCGGGTGGGTGCGGCCTGTCCAGCGGGCTGGCGGACATCACCATGAGCACGGCCAGCAAGGCCCTGGGTGGAATGGGAGCCTTCGTGACGGGAAGTCGGGCCCTCTGCGACTATCTGGTCAATCAGGCCTCCGGCTTCATTTACAGCACGGCCCTGCCCCCTGCCTGCCTCGGGGCACTGGATGCCGCCCTTGAGATCGTCCCTTCACTGGAGGCTGAACGCCTGCATCTCCAGCATCAGGCCAGCCGTCTGCGCCAGCGACTGAATGATGCAGGGTGGAAGACAGGCCCCTCCAGCACACAGATCATTCCGGTCATGATCGGAGACAGTGAAACGGCCCTGCATGTCGCCCGCTCTCTGGAGGAAAAAGGATTCCTCAGCATTGCCATTCGTCCGCCCACCGTCCCGCCCGGCACGGCCCGCCTGCGGATCGCTCTGGAAAGCCGCCTTTCCGCCACCACCATAGACCAGCTCGGCGACGCCCTGCTGGACAGCCTGCGGAGTGTGACGCCCCGATGATGACGCTCCTTTTCCTGCATGGCTGGGGCTATGATGCCAGCTTCTGGACACCACTGCGGCAGCATCTGCCGGAATTCCGGCATGTCTGTGCTGATGCGGGCTATTTCGGAGCGGCGACACGGCCAGACCTGCCGGAAACTCCCTTCTGGGCCGTGGGCCATTCCGCCGGGGCCTGTTCCCTGCTGGCCCTGGAAGCACCGCACTGCCTTGGCCTCATCAGCATCAACGGCTTTGCCCGCTTCACCAGAGACGGGGATTTCCCGGACGGTGTGCCGGAACGCATCCTTCACCGCATGATCCGGCAGCTGGACCGTCAGCCACGGGATGTCCTGCACCAGTTCCGCCAGATGTGCGGAGAGACCGACCCCGTTCTCCCCACCACGCTGGACCATGAAGCCCTGAAAACCGGTCTTGCCGCACTGGCCGGGATGGACCACCGCCCCCTCCTGCCCCGCTGGGAAGGGCGTCTCCACAGCCTGCACAGCCCGGATGACCCGCTCTCTCCTGCCAGAAACGGGCTGGGTCCCGCAGCCAATGGCATCAGCCTGCCCGGCGGGCATCTTCTGCCCCTCACGCACCCGCAGGACTGCGCCATCCTTCTCAGGCGCATCATCAGGGACACCCCTCCGGCATGACATCCCACCGCAAGACCGACATTGCCGCCCGCTTTGATGCCGCCCACGATTATGAACAGGCGGCCTTCATCCAGAAACAATGCGCCCGGATGCTGACCGGGCGCATCCGCCAGAGCCATCTCCTGCACCCGCCCCGCCGGATTCTGGAATTCGGCTGCGGAACCGGCCTGCTGAGCCGTGAGCTGGTGACCGCTTTCCCGCAGGCGGAACTTCACCTGACCGACCTGGCCCCTGCCATGCTGGACAGGGTCCGCCGGACTCTGGCTCCTCTGCCCGCAACCGTGCATCTTTATGTCATGGATGGGGAACATCCCCAGCCACAGGATGAAACAGGTGGAGGGTTCGACCTCATCACCTCCAGCCTCTGCCTGCAATGGTTCGAGGACCGGGCCGGAGCCTTCCGTGACCTTGTGGCTCTCCTGCGGCCCGGCGGCCGACTGATGGTCAGCACCCTGCTGGCGGGCAGCCTGCATGAATGGCAGGAAAGCTGTGAAGCCGCCGCCATTCCCTGTGGCGTGCCGGACTATCCCACCCTCACGCAGCTTCAGCAGGACTGGCCACCGGGAGGGCATGGCCAATGGGACGCCTGCCCGCTCCATGACCCCAGCCCCTCGGCCCGGCACTTCCTGAAGGGGCTGCGCATGATCGGGGCGTCCCTGCCGAAAAACGGGCATCAGCCGACCCTAGGCCTGCGCAGGGCCATGCGCCATTTTGACAGCCATTTCGACCATGTGACCTATCAGGCCGCCTTCGGCGCCTTCCAGAAAGGACACTGACCACCATGCTCCTCTCCTCCCCCTCTCCTCTGCCACAGGCGGCTCCGCAAGGCGTTTTCGTCACCGGGACGGATACCGGCGTTGGCAAGACTCTCACCAGTGCCATCCTGACGAAAGCGTGGCAGGGCACATACTGGAAGCCGTTCCAGACCGGTCTGGCTGAAGAAGAAGGGGATACACCCACCGTCCAGCGTCTGACCGGCCTGCCGGACAGGCATTTCCTGCCCCCGGCCCATGCCTTTCAGGCCCCCCTGGCACCGGCTGCGGCCGGCCTGCTGGAAGGTGTGACGCTGGACCCTGACCAGCTCACCCTGCCCGCTGTCCCGCAGGCTCCGCTGATCGTGGAAGGAGCTGGTGGCCTCATGGTCCCCCTGACAGATACCATGCTGATGATCGACCTCATCGCCCGACTGGGCCTGCCCGTCATTCTGGTCACACGCAGCGGGCTGGGGACGCTCAACCACACGCTGCTCAGCCTGGAAGCCCTGTATCGACGTGATATTCCTGTCCTCGGCTTCATCACCAATGGGCCAGCCTCTCCCCAGAACAGCCAGACGCTGGAACGGCTGGGACGGACCCGGTCTCTCCATCACCTTCCCGCAATTCCCGGTACACCAGAGCCCCATGATATCAACAGGATAACGGGCCAGTTTCCGTCCTGGGAGGAAATATGGAACCTGAACAGTCCCCTTTAATCAGCATTGAGACTACATTTTTTTAATGTAATCTGCCCTGAAATTACCATTCCCTCACCCTTTGATCCCGGGTTAGACAGGGAACAAGACTGTATGGACAGGCGGGGTTTTGAAAGTACATCATGAAACTGCATCGTCGTGAACTTGTAAAAGCAGGTATGAGCCTCGGAGCAGGACTGGCTCTTGCAGGGGGACGCAGCCTGCGGGCACAGACAGTCGACGTCGCTCCGACCCATTTTGATGACGGTACCGTGCGCTCTCTGGCCCAGGCTCTGGCCGGCAGAAGCTACCATGCACCACCGAAGGACCTGCCTGACTCTCTGGCCCACATGACGTTCGACCAGTTTTCGTCCATCCAGTTCAATCCTGAAAAAACCCTCTGGGGACAGGACCATCTGGCCTTCGATGTCCAGTTCTTTCCCCGTGGCTATCTGTACAAACAACAGGTTGATGTTTTTGAGGTCGAAAATGGCGCCGCCCACCCCATCACCTGCACAGCTGACACATTCAGCAGCCGGGATTCCTCTCTGAACATCAGCGCCGGGGAGGGTTTCTCCGGCCTGCGCATCCGCTATGCCCTCAACCGGCCTGATGTCATGGAGGAATGTGCGGTTTTCCTCGGGGCTTCCTATTTCCGTGCCGTGGCAAAAGGGCAGAATTACGGCCTGTCTGCCCGGGGCTTTGCCAAGGATACCGGCACACCAACTGGTGAGGAATTCCCCGTTTTCCGGGCCTTCTGGCTTGAGAAGCCTGCTACGGGCAGCCAGTCCCTCGTCCTGCATGCCCTGATGGACAGCCCCTCCCTGACCGGTGCGTTCCGCTTTACCATCCGTCCCGGGGAGACGACCCTTTTTGATGTCCAGTCCACCTTCTTCCCCCGTGTGGACATCTCGGCAGGCGGCATCGCCCCACTGACAGGCATGTATTATTTCGATGCCAATGACCGGGTGCATGTGAATGACTGGCGACCTGCCGCCCATGACAGTGAAGCCCTCCAGATATGGACGGGCGCTGGCCAGAACATCTACCGCCCGCTGACCAACCCGACCGACCTCCAGCTCTCATCCTTCAGTGATGCCGGGCCCTATGGCTATGGGCTGATGCAGCGCAAACGGTCCTTCCATGATTATGAAGACCTCGCCCTGCATTACGAAAAGCGCCCCTCCTTATGGGTGGAGCCTGTCGGCAACTGGGGCAGGGGCAGTGTCAATCTGGTGGAGATTCCTACTCCCAGTGAAGTCAACGACAACATCGTATCCTTCTGGCGCCCCCAGTCCCCCATGAAGGCCGGGCAGAGCTACAACTTCACGTACCGCATGTACTGGGGCTGGGACACGCCATGGCCGACCCATCTGGCCCGCATCCATGATACCCGTGTCGGTGCCGTGACGGATCACCCCGACAGGGTCCAGTTCGTGCTGGATTTTGATGGTGAGCCGTTCCGTACACTTTCCGATCCGGCTTCCTATCACCTTGTCGCCCAGACATCGACAGGCAGCATCGGAGCCATCACACTCATGCCAAATCCGGACATCAATGGCATCCGGGCCTTCTTCCAGCTGACCCCTGGGGAGACGAAACTCTGCGAGCTTCAGGTCCAGCTGGCCAACATGCAGGGGCCTGTTTCCGAGACATGGCTGTACCGCTGGACCCCATGAGAGAGATGCAACACACGCAGCAGACTGCTTTTCTTCCTCCCGAATCTCCCCTGCCCATGCCCGTGCAGGACCTCCACAAGGCACCGGACCGCCATGGCCGGGCCTTCTGGCGGCTCCCTACGACCCCGACGCTGCTCTGGCTGCGGCGCCTGGCCGTGTTTGGGGCCGCTTTCCTCCTGACCGGCTACAGCGTGGTCAAGATCAACGCCGTCTTCAACTCCCTGGGGACAAGCACGCTAGGGATCATCATGCTGGGGCTGTTCAGTATCCTCAGCTTCTGGATCTCCCTGTCCTGCGCCTCGGCACTCGGGGGCTTCTGGGCCATGCTGCGTCATGGCGGGCTGGGGCTTGGCATCCGCCGCACCGGCCCACTGCCGCAACTGTCCGGCAAGACCGCCATCCTGCTCCCCACCTACAATGAGCCGCCCCAGAGGGTGATGACCAATCTCCGGGCCATGCTCAAGAGCCTTCAGGAGACGGGACGGGGCGACCATTTCGACATCTTCATCCTTTCCGACACGACTGATCCAGACATCTGGGTGCAGGAAGAGCAGGCCATTCTGGACCTCCACAAACAGGATTACGCCCGCAAGCACCTGTTCTACCGCCGCCGTTTCAAGAACACGGACCGCAAAGCAGGGAATATCGGCGAATGGGTCACCCGTTTTGGCGGGGCCTACCCGGCCATGCTCACCCTGGATGCAGACAGCCTGATGGATGGTGGACTGATTGTTCGCATGGCAGCCGCCATGGAACAGCATGAGCAGGTTGGTCTCATTCAAAGCCTGCCTGTCATCGTGGGGGGACAGACACTCTTTGCCCGGATGCAGCAGTTTGCCGGACGTGTTTATGGGCCACTGATTGCACAGGGGATTGCCTGGTGGCATGGCTCGGAAGGTAATTACTGGGGCCATAATGCCATCATCCGTACGCAGGCCTTTGCCGAGCAGGCCGGTCTGCCACACCTTCCCGGCAAGCCACCTTTTGGCGGGCATATTCTGAGCCATGACTTCATCGAAGCAGCCCTGATGCGCCGTGGCGGCTGGGCCATCCACATGGTTCCGGGTCTGAGTGGTTCCTATGAGGAAAGCCCTCCTTCCCTGACGGACATTGCCGTACGGGATCGCCGCTGGTGCCAGGGGAACCTTCAGCACGCCCGTATCCTCTTCACTAGGGGGATGCACTGGGTCAGCCGGTCCCACATGCTGGTGGGCATCGGTTCTTACATCATGTCACCACTCTGGCTGCTGTTCCTGCTCTTTGGCATTCTCATTGCCTTGCAGGCACATTTCTATCATCCAGAATATTTCAGCACACAGCGCAGCCTTTACCCACATTGGCCGCACGTGGATCCCATTCTGGCCCGGCTGGTCTTCATCCAGACCATGATCGTCCTTCTGGCCCCCAAGGCTCTGGCTTTTCTTGCCATCTGTCTTGACCCCAAAGAGCGGGAACAGGCAGGTGGTGTGGTACGGCTTGGCTGGTCCATTCTTCTGGAAACGCTCATTGGGGCACTCATTGCCCCGATTGCCATGCTGATCCAGACCTCGGCCATCCTGTCCATCCTGCTGGGCCGTGATTCCGGCTGGAAGGCCCAGAACCGTGACGATGGCAGCCTGCCCTGGGCTGATACGGTGCGAAAATACTGGTTCTACAGCCTGTTCGGCCTCATCCTGAGCGCTGCGGCGTGGTCCGTGTCCCTTTCCCTGTTCCTCTGGATGCTGCCTGTCCTGATCGGCCTGCTGCTGGCCATTCCTCTTGTCGGCTTCACCAGCAGCAGCCGGATTGGTCAGGCAATGCGTAAAGCTGGTCTTCTTCTCATTCCTGAAGAAACGGCGCCACCGCCGATCATCCAGAAAGCACATGAAGAACGGAATCACCCACATCCTGTAATTGTGGAGGCTTTTCACGCTCTTCGCAGCAGTTCAGCCCTGAGGCATGCCCACCTGCGGACACTGCCTCCCCCTCGGAAGCCAAGAGACCCCATCTCCGTGCCGCTGCTGACTGGCTCCCTGAAGCTTCAGGAAAGTGCGACTCTGGAAGACGCTCTGGCACAGCTGACACCAGCGGAGAAGGCTGCTGTCCTGAGCTGTGGCCATGACATTGCCATTCTGGCTGACCTCCCTGTCAGCACACCCAACCTTACAGATGCGCCACAGCACCACTGACGGTTATACATCTTGAACAAGAGTTGGGGCTGCCCTGATTTTTTTATGGGGCAGCCCCATTGTCTATAACGACGCAGAGCCCATCTCTACAGGCAGAGGTTTCCAGTCGGTATCCCACGGGACCGGCTGGGACCAACCACCATAACAGGCCCTTCGCATGGGGGGGGCGGGAGTAGGTTCATGTCCATCAACGTTGTTTACAAAACCACGGCACGCGCAACCGGTGGCCGGGATGGGTTTGCAGAGACCACAGACGGCAGCTTCCGTGTTGACCTTGGTGTTCCCAAAGAAATGGGTGGCAATGGCAAGGGCAATAACCCGGAGCAGCTTTTTGCTGCTGGTTATTCCGCCTGTTTCCTCGGTGCCATGAAATTTGTTGCTGGTGAAGAGAAGATCGAAATTCCTGCGGACACGCATGTTCAGGCTACAGTCGGCATCGGTCCCCGCTCTGACGGCGGTTTCGGGCTGGAAGTTGCCATTGAAGTGTCCCTGCCGGGTATGGACCGGACGAAAGCCGCTGAGCTGGTGAAGAAGACGGAGTTCGTCTGCCCCTACGCCAATGCTACGAAGGGAAATATCAAGACGGTCGTTACGCTGGTCTGATTAGTTGGAACAGGGCGCTGACCCAGCGCCCTGCCCTTCTGTCTTAAGAGATTGCTTCATTGTAGTGTAGCAATAGCCACGCTGACATCATGAAGGTCTCTTCTTGAATGTCGTAATGACAAGCGCCACTGCTGCCAGTAAGGTAACCCAGAACCCAAATCCAAACGTAATCTGGGATATCACCTTCCTGGCCAACACTCCCGGGTCAGGCATTGAGAGCGCTTGCTGGGCAGAAAATTGCCCGAACAATCCACCCAAACCATTCATGAGCCCATTTGTAGAGCTCTGCAGATCCTCAAAAAATGACTTTGCTTTCATATACATGAGGAAGGGCAGGCACGAGACCACAAGCAACGGTAAGAGATTTAAAAAGTTTTTTCTGGGAAACGACAACCACGGCGTGACCCAAGGTACGAACATGACCAACAGACCAACAACACGAAGAAATGTGAAGGAATATCCTATGCCATTCATGCCTATATCAGCTCCCAGAAGCTGATCAATAGTCACAGAAAATCCAGTATTCACAAAAGGGATCTTTTGATTGAAATAAAAAGCTGAAAAAAAGAAGTAAGAAATTTCCATAGCTGCAGTTACTACAAGAGATGGAAGCGTCATAAGTTCTATTTGCAGCTTCACATATGGTTTCAGATTATCCGAAAACCCTTCTCCCTTGTCCATGAGCCCCTTCCCAAGAGTGTGCAACCGTTCTTGAGCCAAGGTTTCTCGCGATATGGTAGTGATATCTGTTGCAACTCCCCCTGTCCCTTCCGTAAATTCCACTGTCTGATTGACTGAAGGGGCCACACTTCCCTGCCATGAGCCTGCAATTTGAAAGTTATATTGCGTACCATCTGCAACAATAATACCGGGTTCACTATCCGGAAGTTTGACAACAACACCACGCATGCCTATGCAATCTCCTATTTTAGAGAAAATGCAATGAATAACAAATCATTACATCAGTAAATGTTATACTTCTTCTAAAAGAAGCATGATTTCATCTAATTTATTTAACTATATGATTTGTGTATTTCTAATGTCAAATCAAAACAAGTGACACACAAAACAAACACTACCGTTTTTAATTTTATATTTACATTGTCTACAGCATGCTCTGCAGGCACGCTTCCCCACAATATAGCTCTGCTATTGACAAGCAGTATGCCGATGGTTCCGTATCAACTTATTTCTGATTTTGTGGGTATGGATGCGGGGGTAGGATTTGAACCTACGACCTTCAGGTTATGAGCCTGACGAGCTACCGGGCTGCTCCACCCCGCGTTGGTGGGTGGTTTTTATGGGGGTGGGTGAGCGAGGGGACCTGGCGGCGA
>NZ_NWUT01000005.1:0-2500 GCF_023337635.1 Parasaccharibacter sp. TMW2.1882
TGGATGCGGGGGTAGGATTTGAACCTACGACCTTCAGGTTATGAGCCTGACGAGCTACCGGGCTGCTCCACCCCGCGTTGGTGGGTGGTTTTTATGGGGGTGGGTGAGCGAGGGGACCTGGCGGCGACCGACTTTTCCGCTCCTTAAGGAGCAGTATCATAGGCGCTGGAGGCTTTAACGGCCGAGTTCGGGATGGGATCGGGTATGGATCCTCCGCCATGGCCACCAGGTCTTCCCGCTCACCCATGTGGGTGTTTGGGGGTGTTTTGGTTGGTGTTTTCTGGAGTGTGACTGACTACTGTGCATGTGTTTTGATGTGTGAGAGATATGGGCGATTAGGATCAGTCAGCTACACATGTTGCCATGCTTTCACACCTGACCTATCGACGTCCTGGTCTTGGACGGCCCTGTGAGACCTAGTTTTGAGGCTGGTTTCCCGCTTAGATGCTTTCAGCGGTTATCCATTCCGAACTTAGCTACCCGGCTGTGCCGCTGGCGCGACAACCGGTGCACCAGAGGTTCGTTCATCCCGGTCCTCTCGTACTAGGGACAAATCCTCTCAAGTCTCTTACACCCACGGCAGATAGGGACCGAACTGTCTCACGACGTTCTAAACCCAGCTCACGTACCACTTTAATCGGCGAACAGCCGAACCCTTGGGACCTGCTCCAGCCCCAGGATGTGATGAGCCGACATCGAGGTGCCAAACCTCCCCGTCGATGTGGACTCTTGGGGGAGATCAGCCTGTTATCCCTAGAGTACCTTTTATCCGTTGAGCGATGGCCCATCCACGCGGGACCACCGGATCACTATGGCCGACTTTCGTCTCTGCTCGAGCTGTCACTCTCGCAGTCAGGCGGGCTTATGCCATTGCACTCGACAGCCGGTTTCCGACCGGCCTGAGCCCACCATCGCGCGCCTCCGTTATTCTTTGGGAGGCGACCGCCCCAGTCAAACTGCCCACCATACAGGGTCCCGGACCAGGCTGACTGGTCTCGGTTAGATATCAGAAAAGTTCAGGGTGGTATTTCAAGGATGGCTCCACCTGAGCTGGCGCCCGGGTTTCAAAGCCTCCCACCTATCCTACACAAAACTTTCCTGATACCACTGTAAAGCTGCAGTAAAGGTTCATAGGGTCTTTCCGTCTGACCGCGGGTACCCCGCATCTTCACGGGGAGTTCAATTTCGCTGAGCCGATGCTGGAGACAGCGGGGAAGTCGTTACGCCATTCGTGCAGGTCGGAACTTACCCGACAAGGAATTTCGCTACCTTAGGACCGTTATAGTTACGGCCGCCGTTTACCGGGGCTTCGATTCGACGCTTGCACATCTCCTCTTAACCTTCCGGCACCGGGCAGGCGTCAGACCCTATACGTCATCTTTCGATTTCGCAGAGTCCTGTGTTTTTACTAAACAGTCGCTACCCCCTGGTCTGTGCCACCCGCCGATGGTTGCCCACCAACGGGTCTCGTTTCTTCCGAAGTTACACGAGCAATTTGCCTAGTTCCTTCAGCATCGTTCTCTCAAGCGCCTTGGTATACTCTACCAGTCCACCTGTGTCGGTTTCGGGTACGGTCTATATGCCAGAGCTATTTCCTGGAACGGTCCAAAAGCCAGCTCAATCCGATAAGAGCTGACAACATATCTCGTTCGTCACTTCTGGCAGGCTCAGGACTATTAACCTGATTCCCATCGACTACGGCTTTCGCCCTCGCCTTAGGGGCCGGCTCACCCTGCGTGGATTAACCTTGCGCAGGAACCCTTGGACTTTCGGCGACAGTGTTTCTCGCACTGTTTGTCGCTACTCATGTCAGCATTCGCACTTCTGATACCTCCAGAGAGGGTCACCCCGTCTCCTTCGCAGGCTTACAGAACGCTCCGCTACCGCGCATAGTAAACTATGCACCCACAGCTTCGGCACGTGGCTTGAGCCCCGTTACATTTTCGGCGCAGGGTTTCTATTAGACCAGTGAGCTATTACGCTTTCTTTAAAGGATGGCTGCTTCTAAGCCAACCTCCTGGTTGTTTTGGAATCCCCACATCCTTTCCCACTTAGCCACGATTTAGGGGCCTTAGCTGGTGGTCTGGGCTGTTTCCCTCTCGACAATGGACCTTAGCACCCACTGTCTGTCTGCCGTGCTCATACTCCTCGGTATTCGGAGTTTGGTTAGGTGTGGTAAGGCTTTGGGCCCCCCTAGCCCATCCAGTGCTCTACCCCCGAGGGCAATACACGACGATCTACCTCAATAGATTTCGCGGAGAACCAGCTATCTCCGAGTTTGATTGGCCTTTCACCCCTAGCCACAGCTCATCCCCGACTTTTTCAACAGGCGTGGGTTCGGCCCTCCAGTGCGTGTTACCGCACCTTCAGCCTGGCCATGGCTAGATCACTCGGTTTCGGGTCTTCTACCAGTAACTCAGTCGCCCTATTCAGACTCGCTTTCGCTACGCCTACACCTATCGGCTTAAGCTTGCTACGGACAGAAACTCGCTGACCCATT